>NZ_JAJTHI010000017.1 GCF_021298855.1 Gemmatimonas sp. | reverse complement strand
GGGAAGCGGAAGAACCACTCGGCGGCGTGCGCTGCGCGCCGCCGCCGATCTCCCAACCGCAAAGGAAATCGGGCGCCCTGCGAAGCAGTGGCGCCCGTTTTGTTCGACCACATCCCTGCCGTCTGCGGACTGTCGTTCCTGCCGTCTGCCGTCTGCGGGTGAATCAGTTGGCCGACGTACCCGGCTTCTGCCCCTGGAGCCAGTAGCCGAACCACTGCCGGAGTCGCCCCAGCCGGTCCACCAGCAGCCACGGTTCACCCGTGCGGCTCAGGTCGTGATTGGAGCGAGGATACCGCACCAGTTCCACTGGCACGCCCTGCTTCTTGAGCGACATGAACCACATCTCCGCGCTCCCCATGGGCGTGCGGTGGTCCTCCTCGCTCTGCACGATGAGCATGGGCGTCTTCACCTTCTGCACGTAGCGGATGGGCGAGAGCGTGTCGTACAGCGCCTGGTTGTCCCATGGCTTGCCGTAGAATTCGAACTCGGTGAGCCCCTGCGCGTCGCTGGAGCCGTACCAGTACGTCCAGTCAGTGATCGTGCGGTCGGTCTGGATGGCCGCGAACCGATTGGTCTTGGTGGCCATCCAGGTGGTCATGAACCCACCGTACGACCCCCCGGTGGCGCCGAGCTTCGTGGCGTCCACGTCGGGCCGGGCGGCCACGATGTCCACGGCCTTCATGAGGTCCTCGTAGTCTTCCATGCCCCAACGGCCGCGCGTGCTGTACGTGAAGTCGGCGCCGTAGCCGCTCGAACCACGCGGGTTGGTGAACAGCACGAACATCCCCTGCGCGGCGAGGTTCTGGAACTCGTCGAACCACCCTTCGCCGTAGGCGGAGTGCGGGCCGCCGTGGATGTAGATCACCATGGGATACTTCTTCCCTGCCTCGTATCCGTAGGGCTTCATGAGCCAGCCTTCGATCTCCACGTTGCCCACGCTCTTGTAGGTGAAGCGCTCGGCGTCGCTCCACACCACGTCGGCGTTCACGGCGTCATTGAAGCCGGTGAGCTTGCGCTCGCCCGTGCCGTCGGCATTGGCGACGAACAGCTCCGTGGGCTTCGTCATGCTCGTTGCCACGAACGCGAGCACCTTGCCGGCGGCATCGTAGCTCGTGCCGCGGATCTGCCGGCGACCGCCCACGAGTTCCTTCGGCGCGCCCTTGCCGGTGAGGTCGGCGCGCAGGACCGCCGAGCGCCCGCCGATGTCGGCGGTGAACTGGATGCCCGTGCGCAGCCAGTCCATGCCACTCGGCTCGAACTGCCAGTCGCCCAGCAGGTTGCGCGGCGAGCCACCGTTCACATCGACGACGAAGATGCGCGCACTCTTCGTGCGGCCGGGGCGGCCAATGAAGGCCAACTGCTTGCCGTCGGGAGACCACGTCAGGTCCGACTCCGCCCCCATCCAGTCGGCCACCTTGCGCGGCGCCCCCCCGTCCACGCTCAGCAGGTAGATGTCGGCATCGTTGCGTTCGGCCTCGTCACGCACCTTGTCGTAGGGCAGCCTGGCCAGCGAGTCACGCTCGAGCTCCACCACGCTGTCCGGCCGCAGGCGCGCATCGGCCACGAACGCCACCCACTTGCCGTCGGGGCTCACCACCGGGCTTCGGTGTGAATACGCCACATTCGTGATCTGCTTCTTTGCGGTGTCGCCCACGGTCTGCTTGAAGAGCTGCTGCGGACGCCACGTGCGCGCCACACGGCGGCCAGGCACGAAGCCGGTGGCGTTGTTCTTGTAGGCCATGTCCACCACGTGGCGGCCGTCGAAGCGCGTCGGCACGGCGGGGCGCGTGATGGCATCGAACGGCGGGCGCGCCATGGGCTGCTGCTGCGCGAATGGGTCGCCGGCAGGCACCTGCGGCGCCGGCGTGGCCGCCTCGGCGAACACGGCGAACGCGCCGTTGGCCGGCATGGTACCGCTGGTGGGGTAGCTGGGCACCTGAATGGCCTCCCCGCTGGGCTGGTCGAGCCGGATGGCCCACGTGTTGCCGGTGCCGCCGCTGCGCGACGACGTGAAGAACAGGTACGTGCCGTCCGGGCTCCAGCGCGGGTTGCTGCTTTCGGTGCCGGGCGAGGTCCAGCGCTGCGGCTCCCCGCCGGCGGTGTTCACCACCCACACTTCGCTGTGACGGCGGTTCTCGTTCTCGACGGCCTTGGTGACCGTCATGGCGATCCGTTTACCGTCGGGGGACACGGCGGGCGCACCGACGTTCACCACGCGGTACCAGTCGCCGAGCATCATGGCGCGCGGCCCCTTGGGCAGGGGCGTGGTGGTCGCCGCGGCGCCGCCGCGCGGAGTGGTCTGGGCCGTCAGCGCGGCCGGGAGGAGGAGCAGTTGAGGGGCGAGCGCGAGGGCGACGGCGCTGCGCCAGGGGCGGAGTTGGCGTCCGGTAGGCATGGCTGTAGGGAAGGAAGCCGAACAGTGGGAGGCCTCCTATCTTCGCCCGTTTGCCGTCGTGACGACACCCCTGCCCGGTACGCGGCGCCTGCTCCGCCGTAGCGCCATGCCTCCCCGACACGGTTGAGGTTCCCCGGTCAACTCCCCAGCCCATCAGCATTTGTGCGACAGATCACAAAGGGCAGGAATGTGACATCGGGGCCGCTTCACTATTGCCCTTCCGTGTGATCCGTCGTAGGATGTTCGGCATCGCGGAGGAGCGGCCGCGTAACCGACCCGAAATTTCGTCCCCGGCAGCCAGCCGGTGTGCCGATTCGCAGGGGCGGCGCAGCAAATCGGTGGTAGTTCACGCCCGATGTTCCACACTTACTCGAGGAGGTGATCATTTGTCTAGTTCCTGTCCCTTTGCCGGCTCGTCCTGGGCAGCGGATCTCCTGATCGGCGCCCGGTAACACGGGTTCTTCCGGTTCAGGGTCTCCTCGAGCCGGCAGGGAAATCATGAAGGGCCGTCCCGTTTTCGAACGGGCGGCCCTTCGTCGTTGCGGGGTAACCGGAGGCGCGGAGGTGGGGAGGCGCGGAGGTGGGGAGGCGCAGAGTTGGGGAGGCACACAGCAGGCCCCTCTCCCCCGTCAGCGCCTGATCGTTCCCAACGCCCCGTCGAGCTGGCGCACGAGCGCGGCGGCAAACTCCACGCTGCGGCGATAGAAGGCCGGATCCACCTTGTCGACATCGTCGCCCGGCTTGTGATAATCGGGGTGATCCTCGACCCCCAGATACAGAAAGGGGATCCCCTTGGCGTGGAAGGCGCCGTGGTCCGACGACCCCGTCCAGTCATCGCCCGGCTTGAGATCCCTGGTGTCGTGCCCGAAACGTACGGTGACCTTGGAGGCCGCCGCCGCCGCCTCGGCCAGCGGCTTGAGAAACGGATAATGCGAGGTACCGGCGACCCAGAGCGCACCGGCATCCTGACGCGCCACCATGTCGAGGTTGATGTTCGCCGCGATGCTCTCCAGCGGAATGGGCGGTGCGCTCACGAAGGCGCGGGCGCCCTGCAGCCCCATTTCCTCGGCATCGAAGAACACCAGCACGACGTCATGCTGCGGGGGCGTGCGCATGAGCCGTTCCGCCACCGTGAGCAGCGCCACACAGCCACTCGCGTCGTCGTCGGCCCCGTTGAAGATCTCCCCGTTGCGCACGCCGAGGTGATCGTAGTGCGCGCTGAGTACCAGGGCGCGCCCCGAGCCGGAGCGTCCGGGAATGCGGGCCACGAGGTTCACGCCGGCCATGCTGTCGGCCGCGGCGGCGCCACGGGCGCGAAAGCGGAAGGGGTGTTCGAAGCTTGCCCCAACGGGACGCACCCCGATGGCGGTGAGCTGCTGCACGAGGTACGCGCGCGCCCTGGCGCTGCCGGGCGTACCGGTGCGGCGCCCCTCCATACTGTCGGCCGCCAGAACGGACAGGCGGTGCATGATGGCAGACGTGACGGAATCGCTGGGCGGCGGGAAGGGCTGCCCGGCGAGTGGCGCCGGGGCGAGTGGCGCGGCAGCGAGGGCGGCTGCCAGCAGGAAGGAACAGGACGCGCGGAACGACACGGCAACGGGGGTGGGATGGTGAGGGCGCGGGGTCATTGAATCCATACCCCACTTTGCCCCGTGAGTCGCGCCCGCACCACAATGCCGGTGGGCGTGGTACTCACGGTCATGATCTGCACGTCGCGCACACTGCTGCCCATGACCACACCCGGGGCGAGCGTACCATTCAGTTTGGTGAGCAACTCCGTACGCGCCGAATCGAGCTGCGCCCCCAGGGGCACCCGGCCACCGCCGGTGGCGCGCCGTACGGCAAAGGCCACAAGCGGCGCGGCCAGGGTGGCCTTCACGCGCGACAGTGCTCCACGGCTCTGCAGCGTCCAGTCCAGATCATCGAGACGCAGCTCGCGCGTGGCGGCATCCCATCGAGGTCGCGAGACGAGTCCGAGACGGCCGCGCAACGCGCCCGACACCGCGAGGTCCACGAGCACGGTATCGCCCTGACCGCGCACGAACACACTGTCCACCCGCACACTCTCGTTGCGGGTATCCTCGGTGAGCAAGACCGTGGCCCGGCGCGCCAGCTCCGCGAAGGGCAATTCCACGGTCACCGGAACAGAGAACTCCGCCGGCGCCGTGCCGAGTGCCAGAGGCGGGAGCGGACGCGCGCGCACCATGGGCTTGCCACCGGCCACCACGCGCGGACGTGCGTACAGGACCAACGTGGTGGTGATGTTCAGGTCCGCCCCCATGAACGGGGTGACCCGCACCGCTTCGGGCTCGAGTTGCAGCCAGAGACTGGATGCCGTGTCGAGCGCGGTGGGCTCGAGAAAGCTGCGCCAGAGCGAGTCTGCCAGCGGCCGGAAATCGGCCACGAGCGGAATGGTACTGTCAGCCTGAGCGGCAAAGACACTCAGCTGTCGATCGACGATTCCCTGCAGCGTGTTCGACGCGTCCACACCGAACGCCGTGACCAGACACGGATCCTGCAGCGTGGCCGCGAGCCGGCTGTCCTGCGCGCCAATGCGCCAGTCACGTCGCCAGTAGAGTGCCGTACTCATGGACAGGGTGGCGCGGCGCATCGCTTCCGGCGCGTACCCGCAGCTGGCCACGCGCGCCCCGCCCATCACGCCGAGGCGCGCGCGAAACGCCAGATCGGTGTCGATGAGCAGCCGGTTGCCATTGCCACGGACGCGCAGGGGCTCCCGCCGGTACACGTACTGATGACACACCAACCCGCCGGCGTTGGCGCAGCGCGCGGCGGTGAGTGAGTCGCGCGCCGGAAAGAGCGAGTCGAGCGATGGCACGAGCGCCCGCAACACGTACGTGACCTTTACCGGCACCACCGCCAGTTCCCCGCCCCCCGCGGCCCCCGCCGAGGGAGCGGGAGCGGGCACCGTGCGCACGGCGACAGGGCTGGCCGGGAGTGATTGCGGTGAGGCGGCGCCGGAGGGCGGCGCAGCGGCGCGTGCGCAGGCGCCCGCGAGCACGAGCGAGGCCAACGCCAGACAGCGTGTGCGATTGCCGCGCCGGCTCATGGGCACTGCCACCGCACGGCGTCACGCGATTGGGACACGGCGAGGGCTACCAGCGCCGTTCCGCCCCGGTCCAGTCGAGAAACGCCCCCGTCCGATCGAGCGGGAGGCGATCGACCTGCATGAGCAGCCCGAGCGCGGCATCGTTGATGGGCACCTTGAAGGCCGGACCATCGGGAGTCGTGGCGTAGTTGCCCGGGTTGCCGATCAGCACGGCGATGCGCTCCTCGGCCAGGTCGTGGGCGAGTGTGCGCATGTACATGTGCAACGCCGCCGCGCTGGTGCACGTGGCGTAGTCGGCCCCTTGCGACTTGCCCTCGAGGGAGCCCAGCCAGGTGCTCACGGCGAGCACGCGCGCGCGGTCGCCGCGCGCCAGCCAGGGCAGCAGCGTGCGCACCAGCAGCAGCGGCGCCACGGCATGACGGCGCAGATGCTCGGTGAGTCCGCTGCCGGTGAGCGTCTGCAGATGCTCATCGCGCTCGGTGCTGGCGAGCGTCTCGTGCGGCCCGGGTTCCGCCGGGCCGATGACCACGAGGTCCAGCGAATCGGTCAGTCCCTCCAGCACCGGCACCACATCGGCCACGCTCGACGCGTCGGCCGGATCGAGTGGCAGCAGTTCCAGCCCGCCAAACTCCGCACGCAGGTCGGCCAGAATGGGGACGCGCGCGGGATTGCGGCAGCAGGCATATACGCGATCGCCGCGAATGAGACTCTGGCGCACGAACTCGACGCCCAGTGGCCGCGAGGCACCGGTCACGAGCGTGCGGCGCGGACTGGCCGCGTTCATGCCCCCTCCCGGGTGCGACGGGCGAGGACATCGGCCACGGCCCGCACCGAGACTTCGATCTCCACGGGCCGGTTGGCGTGGGCGAAATCGTCGCGCTGCTGATGCAGCTCCACGAGCATGCCGGGATCCTTGAGGACGTGTCCGGTGAGCACCGCCACCACGCGATCGCCCGAGCGGATCACCCCGCTGCGGACCAGCTGTCGGACGCCGGCCACACTGGCGGCACTGGCCGGTTCACACCCGACGCCGGCCGCATCCACCTGCACCTTGGCGTCGATGATCTCCTCGTCGGTCACGCTGAGCACGAGGCCATCGGTATCGCGAATGGCCCGCACGGCCCGATCCCAGCTGGCCGGATCGCCAATGCGAATGGCGGTGGCGATGGTCTCGGCCTGCACGCGGAGGCGCTCCCGGAAGCTGTCGCGAAACGCCGTGGCAAAGGGCGCCGCGCCGGCGGCCTGCACGCTTACCAGACGCGGCATCCGGTGGATGAGTCCCAGCGCATGCGCTTCGCGCAGCGCCTTGCCGAAGGCCGCCGTGTTGCCAAGGTTGCCGGCGGGGAGCACAAGGAAGTCGGGGACGTGCCAGTCCATCTGCTGCAGCAACTCCAGCACGATGGTCTTCTGCCCCTCCACCCGCCACGGATTGATGGAGTTCAGGAGGTAGATGCCCAACTCGCGCGACGCATCCTGCACGAGACGCAGGCAGTCGTCGAAGTCCCCGCGCACCAGCAGGGTAGTGGCGCCGTAGGCGAGCGTCTGCGCCATCTTGCCGAGAGCCACCTTGCCGGCCGGTACGAACACCAACCCGGGAATCCCGGCCTGGGCCGCGTAGCTCGCCAGCGAGGCGCTCGTGTTGCCCGTACTGGCACACGCCACGGCCGTGGCCCCCGTGCGCACGGCCTGCGTGGTGCCCACGGTCATGCCGCGATCCTTGAACGAGCCGGTGGGATTGTACCCCTCGTGCTTGAGCAGCAGGCCATCACATCCGGCCCAGGCGCTCACGCGCGCCCGGGAGAGCAGCGGCGTATTGCCTTCGGGATGGCTGGTGATGGCCGCACCGGCCGCGGGCATGACCACCTGCTCGAAGCGCCAGACCCCGGAGGGGTGTCCCGACGGGCGCGCACAGCAGTGCTGCGCGAAGGCATGCTGCAAGGCCGCCGGTGCGGCGGGCGCGCCCATGCTGTCCAGCGGCGCCCGATGAATGATGGCAAGCAGGCCGCCGCAGTGCGGACAGGCGGGACTGGCGTCGAGTTCGTGCCAGTCGGCCCCGCACGCGTCGCAGCGCTGCACGCTGTGCTGCCCGGGCGCTTCGTGCGCGCCCAGAAAGATCGAGTCGTTCGCCGCCATCGTCAGGCCGGGGTAAGCTGGAGGATGTCGTTGAGCACCCCGGCGGCGGTCACCGCAGGACCTGCCCCGGGGCCGGTGATCACGAGGGGATGCTCGCGATAACGCATCGTGGTGAACACGATCTGATTGTCGGTGCCGCGCAGTCCGGCCAGCGGATGTGACGGGGGGACCGCCTGCAACCCCACCTGCACCCTGGTGCGTGTTGCCCGCAGCACGTAGCGGAGCACACGCCCCTGCCGCGTGGCCGCGGCCTGCCGCGCGGCCCACGCCGCGTCCTGATCAGCCAGCGTGGCCTTGAAGCGGGCCACCGGCATGGCGCGGAAGGCCTCGGGCACGAGGCTCTCCACGGTGACATCGGACAGATCACCGGCAAAACCGATGAGCCTCGCGAGAATGAGCGCCTTGCGCGCCACGTCCATGCCGCTCAGGTCGTCGCGCGGATCGGGTTCGGTGTAGCCGCGGGCCATGGCGTCGCGCAGCGCCTCGCTGAAGGGGCGCCCCTTGCCAATCTCCGTGAGCAGGAAGCCAAGGGTGCCGCTGGTGCACCCTTCGATGCGCAGCACCTTGTCGCCGGTCTCCACGAGCTTGGCGTAGCTGTCCATGACGGGCAGCCCGGCGCCCACGGTGGTTTCGTGCAGGATGCGGGCACCGTGCTGGGTGGCCAGCGCCCGCAGCGCCTCCACCTCCACGCGGGATGCGGAGAGCGGCTTCTTGTTGGCCAGCACCACGTCCCATTCGGCCGTGATGGCCTTCCGGATGGCCGGTAACGTCTGATCGGCGGTCAGGTCCACCAGCACGGGACGCGACAGCGCGTGCCGCGCAATCTGCGACACCGCCTCGGGGGCGGTGGCCTTGGTGGCGCCGGGGATGGCCATGAGCGATGCCCCCTGTTCCTTCAGCGTCACCGCGTTGAGCAGCTGCCTGGCCGAGAGGCCATCGGCGTTGAAGAGGTACCCGCTGCGATCGATGAGTCCCACAATGGTGGGCTTCACGCGACGGCGCGTGCGCGGCAGGATGCGCAGCAGCTCGCGACCGATCTGTCCGACTCCCAGCAGCACCACATCGAGGCGATCGTCATGGCGTACGCCGCCGCCGCCAATCTTGTCGAGCTGGAACTCGTCGTGCACCGCGCGCGCCGCCTGTTCGGCGTCCTTTTCGGTGATGACGACGGAGATGTTGAGCTCACTCGACCCCTGGGCAATGGCCACGATGTTCACACGGGCACCGGAGAGCGACGAGAACATGCGCGAGGCAATGCCCGGTGAGCCCGCCATGCCAAGGCCGACGACGGCCAGCGTGGCCATTCCGCCCTGCACCTCCACGCCCTCGAGTTCGCGACGCGCCACTTCGAGCGCGAAGGCGTCCTCCAGTGCGGTGCGGGCCTGCGCCCCACGTTCTGCCGGCACGCACAACGAGATGCTGTGCTCGGAGCTGGCCTGCGTAATGAGGGTCACGCTGATGCCCGCCTGCTGGAGCGCCGCGAAGGTGCGCGCCGCAATACCCGGCACGCCGAGCATGCCGTTGCCGGTGACGGTTACGAGGGCCTGGCCGCGCACGATGCTGAGCGCCTTCACCGGATAGCGCTGCAACGTGTGCCGCGTGCTGATTTCGGTGCCGGGGGCGTCCGGCTCGGCAAACGGGCGCACGAACACCGGCACCTGAATGCGCGCCAGCGGAATGAGGGCGCGCGGGTGCAGCACCTTGGCGCCGTAGTAGGCCAGCTCGGCCGCCTCACGCACGTTGAGCTGCGGCACGATACGGGCACTCGGTACGAGGCGCGGGTCGGTAGTCATCAGCCCGGGCACATCCTTCCAGAGCGTGATGCGCTGTGCCTTGAGGGCCCGCCCGAGGACGGTGGCCGTGAGGTCGCTGCCCCCGCGCCCCAGCGTGACGAGGGCGCCGTCGGGACTCGCCCCCACGAAGCCCGGCACCACGGGCATGACGCGCCGGCGCAGCAGCGGGGCCAGGCGGTCGCGCACCCGCCGGTCGGTTGCGGCCAGATCGGGGAAGGCGTTGCCGAAGACGCCGTCGGTGACGATGAGCTCCGCCGCCTCGACATACTGGGCCTTGGCGCGTCGGGCCTGCATCCCGGCCACCACCAGCCGTGCGGACAGCTGCTCCCCCCGCGCCACGAGAAAGTCCCGGGTGCGCGGGGTAAGCTCGCGCAGGCTGGCGACGCCGTGCGCGAGGGTCCGCAGCTCGGCGAACGCCTCCTCCAGCTCCTTCACCAGCGCGGCGCGGGCGCGCCGGGTGGGAATGATGCCCTCCGCCACGGCGACATGCCGGGCCTCGAGACGGTCCACCGCAGCATCGGCTGCCCGGAAGTCGCCGGTACGGGCAGACTCGGCCATGGCCAGCAGGGCGTCCGTTACCCCCGCCAGCGCCGACACGACGGTGACCACGGGGGAGGGGCGCGGCGTCAGAATAAGGTCGATGGCGTGCCGGACCGCAGCGGCATCGGCCAGCGACGCCCCGCCGAACTTGAAGACATCGACAGCCTTTCTCCGGCCGGAGGAGGCGACACGAGACGAACGGGAGGGAGGCGCGGGGCGTGCTGGCATGGGCTCGGAGAAGACGGGATGCCCTGTGTCACGGGTTCGTTCCGACACTAGCCGCGCCCGGTGTGCCTGTCCACACCCTGCGTACAGGGCATACTATTCCGGTGCAGGGGTGCTAAACTGCACAGGCCCCGTTTTCAGAAACAAAGACTACCGCTCATGACACTCCTCGTCGACGCGCCCCAGATTCCCTTCGTGCAGACACCGGGCACCCTCCCCGGTCGCCTTGCCGGCCTGGCCCAGCTCGCTCAGAACCTCGCCTGGAGCTGGAACCGCGACGCCCGCTCGCTGTTCAAGTCCATCGACGAGTCGCTGTGGAACCGGACCCGCCACAATCCGATCCGGCTGCTGCAGCTGGTCCAGCCCGGCCGATTGGACGAGCTCGCGACCGACCCGGTGTTCTGCGCCCGCTACGACCGCGCCATGCAGTGGCTGGCGGCCGAGCGTTCGGACGAGCACACGTGGTACGCCCGAACGTTCCCCGAACTCCGGGGCAGGCCGGTGGCGTACTTCTGTGCCGAATTCGGTATCCACAATTCGGTCCCCATCTATTCCGGTGGGTTGGGGGTGCTGGCCGGCGACCACCTCAAGACGGCGTCGGATCTTGGCGTCCCGCTCGTGGCCGTGGGCATTCTCTACCGCAACGGGTACTTCGACCAGCGCATCCGGGTGGATGGCTGGCAGGAGGACAGCGACGCGCGCATCGAGTTCGACGGGGTGCCGCTGGTACCGCTCCCCGGCCGCGACGGCGCGCGCCACCTGGTCACCGTCAACACGTTCGGACGCGACATTCACATTCGCGTGTGGAAGATGCAGGTGGGACGCGTGCCGGTGTACCTGCTCGATTCAGACCTCGAGGTGAATCATCCCGAGGACCGGCCCCTGCTCTCCAAGCTGTATTCCGGAGGACCGGCCATGCGCCTCCGTCAGGAATGGCTGCTGGGGGTGGGCGGCGTGCGCGCGCTCCGTGCCCTGGGCATCGACCCGGCGGCGTGGCACGCCAACGAAGGCCATGCAGCCTTCATGATGGTCGAGCGCGTGCGTGAGCTGTGTGCGGGTGGCACGGCGTACCGGGAGGCGGTCAAGCAGGTGCGCAATGCGAGCGTGTTCACCACGCACACCCCGGTGCCGGCGGGGCACGACCACTTCTCGGTGGACGAAGTGCGGCAGTGCGCCAACGAGTATTGGACCGAGATGGGGATCGACGCCGAGACGTTCCTGCGCATCGGCTTCCACCCGGAATCCGGATCGGGCGTGTACCACATGACGGCGGCGAGCGTGCGGCTGTCGCGGCGGGTCAACGCGGTGTCGCGCCGTCACGGGATCGTGACGCGCGAGATGAGCCGCTCGCTTTGGCCCAACCGCGACACGGAGTCGATTCCCGTGGGGCACGTGACCAACGGTGTGCACCTGGCCACGTGGATGGCGACCCCGATCATGAAGATGCTCGATGAGCATCTCGGGCCGGCGTGGGGACACAGCAACGATCCGGCGCTGTGGGAGCAGGTGCTCACGCTCGACGACGAAACGCTCTGGTATACGCACTCGCGCCTCAAGAACACGCTGATGCGCATGGTGCGGGAAGAGGCGCGGCGAGCCTTTGCAGCGCGGCAGATGGAAACCACGCAGCTCGTGGGCGCCGGCACGCTGCTCGACCCCAACACGCTCACCATCGGCTTTGCGCGGCGCTTCGCCACGTACAAGCGCGCCAACCTCATCTTCCGTGACGTCGAGCGGCTGCGGCGCCTCGTGACCAATACGCAGCGGCCGGTGCAGATCGTCTTCGCCGGCAAGGCGCACCCGGCCGACACTCCGGGCAAGCAGGTGCTGCAGAACGTGTACCAGTTCACGCGTGACCCGCAGTTCGAGGGGCGTGTGGCGTTCGTGGAGGATTACGGCATGCACCTGGCCCACCTGCTGGTGCAGGGCGTGGACCTGTGGATGAACCTGCCGCGGGTGCCGCTCGAGGCGTCGGGAACCAGCGGCATGAAGGCCGCGCTCAACGGCGTGCCGCAGCTCTCCACCGTGGACGGCTGGTGGGAGGAGGGCTTCGAGGGGAACAACGGCTGGGCCATCGAGCCCGACGTGGACGACGACAGCGGCATGAACACGGCCAATCGTCTCTACGAACTGCTCGAACAGGACGTGGTCCCGCGCTTTTACGATCGCGACAAGAACGAGCTGCCCCGGCGTTGGCTCACGATGATGAAGCACGCCATTCGTGTGGGCGGCCAGCAGTTCACGGCGCGGCGCATGGTGGAGCAGTACGCGCGCGCCTACTACGCCCCCGCCATCCTTGGGGATTCCCTCCCCGACGATCCGCCACTCGCCTGACCCGGCGTCGTGACGACCGAGACCGTGGCCTGATGTGCGTTCCCGCGTCGATTCACCACCAGTTCCGGGAATCGGCGCGGGATTCTGCTAGAATAGATCGATGACCTCCCCCATGAAGCCCACGCCCAGTTGGGGCTCGCCACTGGTGCGCGCTCCGGAATCGGGAGCGCCCACCATCGTGCACCTCACGGCGGAGTACAGCCCCTTCGCCCGCTCCGGCGGCCTGGCCGAGGCGGTCATGGGACTGGCCAATGTCCAGGTGCAGGGCGGCGCGAATGTCGTGGTCTTCCTGCCGCTCTACCGCACCGTGCGCGATTTCGCGCCCGATCTCGCGCCGCTTGGCCGCCCCCTTGCCGTCGACCTCGGCTTCCGCCGCGAGGAGGTGCGCTTCTTCCGCGAGGTCCACGCGCCCAAGGGGCCCAAGGTGGTGTTCGTCGACATTCCGTCCGCCTTCTCGCGGAGCGGATTGTACGGCGAAGGCGGACGCGACTACGCCGACAATGCCCGCCGCTTCGCGCTCTACTCGCGCGCGGTGCTCGACGCCATTCCCCGGCTCGTTGCGGGACCCGTGCTCGTGCACGCGCACGACTGGCACGCCTCGCTCGCCCTGCTCTACCTGCGCCACTATGCGGAGTTGCGGGAGCGATTTGCCGGCACGCCCACGGTGCTCACCGTGCACAACGGCGGCTATCAGGGGCACTTCCCCCCGACTGCGCTCAACGACTGCGGCATTCCTCCGGAGCTGTTCACCTTCCGCCACGCCGAATGGTACGGCCAGGTGAACTTCCTCAAGGCGGGGCTCACGCACGCGGACATGGTGGTGACGGTCAGCCCCAACCACGCCACGGAACTGCGCACGGCCGACGGTGGCTTCGGCCTGCACGAGGTCTTCCTGTGGCTGGGCAACCGCTTCACCGGCATCGTGAACGGGATCGATCAGGCCGTATGGAATCCGGCAGCCGATGACCAGATCACGGCGCCGTACAGCGATGTCGATCCGACGGACAAGGCGCGCTGCAAGGCGGCGCTGCAGCGCAGTTTCGGGCTGCCGCAGCGCAAGCGCACGCCGCTCTTCGGCTTCACGGGACGCATGGTGAAGCAGAAGGGACTCGACCTGATGCTCAACTCGCACCTCGTGTGGACGCTGGATGCCCAGTTCGTGTTCCTCGGAGCCGGCGAACCGCGATACGAACAGGCGCTCACTGCCCTCGCGCGCGCCCGTCCGCGCCACGTGGGGGTGCAACTCGACTTCACCGACCGGCTCGAGCACCGACTCATGGCGGGTGCCGACATGTTCCTCATGCCGTCGCAGTACGAACCGTGCGGCCTCACGCAGTTGCGGGCCCAGCGCTACGGGGCACTGCCCATTGGCCGACGTGTCGGGGGCATTGCCGACACCGTCGAGGATGATGCCACCGGGTTCCTCTTCGACGCGTTCGAACCCGCGGCCTTCGATCGGGCCATCTCGCGGGCGCTCGCGCGCTTCCACGATCCGGCCGCGTGGCGTCCGCGCATGCAGGCGGCCATGCGCCGCGACTTCAGCTGGCAACGCTCGGCCGAGCGCTACGCCGAGGTCTATCGTCGCGCCACCGACCTCGCGCGTCACCGCGCATGAGCGAGGCCGCGCACCACCTCATCGTGCACCAGCACCTCTACCAGCCGCCGCGTGAAGATCCGTGGCTGGAACTGGTGCCGGGCGAACCGTCGGCCGCTCCCGACCACGACTGGAACAGCCGCATCAATCGCGAGTGCTACGCGCGACTCGGGCGTGCCGAGGCGTTTCGTCGTGATCCGCGCGCCGTGGCCCGCGATGCCGACGCCCGTTCCGGGCTGGCCCGCGTGGTGAATCTCTATGCGTGGTGCTCGTTCGATGCGGGGGCCACGCTGTGCGAATGGCTCGACAGCGAGGCCCCCGACACCATGCAGGCCATGATCGCCGGCGATGCCGCGAGCGTGCAACGCTGGGGCCACGGCAATGCCATGGCGGCACCGTATCACCATGTCATCCTGCCCCTCGCCTCGCCACGGGACCGGCTGACGGAAATCCGCTGGGGTATTCGCGACTTCCGGCGGCGCTTCGGCCGTGAGCCGGAGGGGATGTGGCTGCCGGAGTGTGCGGCCGATGAGGCCACGCTGGAAGCGGTGGCCGCCGAAGGCATCGCCTTCACGATTCTGGCGCCGTATCAGCTGCACGGGCATCAGGGGGAGGGCATGCCGGTCCGTTGGCGCGCCACCACCGGACGCGGCGCGTCCGGGCGTGCACTCACCATTGTGCCGTACGACGGCTCATTGGCCGGTGACGTGGCGTTTGGCGGCCTGCTGCGCAATGCGTATGCGCTCGCGGAACGCTTCATGCCCTATCGCGGTCAGACGCTGGAGGCGCCGCGCGGCACGACGCTCGCCACCGACGGCGAGACGTTCGGGCATCATCACAAGTCGGGCGACTCGGTGCTGCTGGAAGCGCTGGCGCTCATTTCGCGACAGTCGGGCACCCGGCTCACCAACGCCGCCACCCTGGTGGCCAACCACGCGCCGATACACGACGTGCAGCTCGTCTCCCCGTCGGCGTGGAGCTGCGCGCATGGCGTGGAGCGCTGGCGCAGCAACTGCGGCTGTCGTCTGGACGGCGGCAAGCCGCCGCTGCAGCAGTGGCGCGGGCCCCTGCGCGCCGCGCTCGAGCAGTTGGCCGCCCAGATGCATGCCGTATTCGAGCACGAGGGCGCGACGCTGTTCGTCGACGATCCGTGGAGCGTGCGCGACCGGTACGGCACTGTGGTGGCCGCCGACGGCCCCCTGCTGGAGACCTTCGCCAAACAGGTCATGCGCGCCGGGGCGACCGCGGCGGAGGTGCGGCGCGGTCGTGAACTGCTGGAACTGCAGCGTGCGGCGCTGCGACTGTTCACCTCGTGTGCCTGGTTCTTCGACGAGGTGGATCGCATCGAGGTGCGTCAGGTCCTGCGCTATGCCGCGCGCTGCCTCGAGCTGAGTGGCGCCGCGGCGCGACTCACCCCGGAGTTCGTGCAGTGGCTGGCCCCCGCCACCAACGGCCGTCCCGACGCGCCGAGTGCCGGCGATGTGTTCGTGCGGGAGGCGCTCCCGCACCGCGATCCCACGCTGTGCGTGGCCGCCGGGGCCATGGCCGCGGCCAGCGCCACCGTGTCCGGTGCCCCATCACGTGTGGGAACGTTCGACGTGCAGGTGACTGCTGGGGAACCGGAGTGGCAGGTGCGCACCACGCACCGGCGTACCGGTGCCACCGCGTCCTTTCGCGGCACGGTCGAAGGCGAGGGCCCCTCGCTGGTCGTCCGGCTGTTCAACGCCGACGTGCCGAACGAGGCACCGGAGGAGGTGCGTCCACACGAGTTCCCCGAACCGTTGGCGCGTGCGGTGCTCACCCTGCGCACCGACAGCGATCACGCCCTGCTGGCGCCGTTGTAACCGCCCGGCGACACGCAGGCTGCGGCGCACGGCAGCGCCACGCGCGGCGGCGAATCAGTTGAGCGCGGCCCAGTGAATATGCAGACCGGCAAAGAGCTGCCGGTCGAACGCCGGCGTCCACAGCGCCGGCCGTTGGTTCAGCAGATTGTTGCCGCCCACGGACAAGGTGGCGGTGGGAGTGATGCGCAACCGCCACTGGGCATCCACCGAAAGCAGGGCGCCCTGGCGGCCGATGACCCCGGGCGCCGTGGAGAACGGCCCGGTGATGGGGGCGCCGGCGGGGATCCCCACGAGCGGCGCCCCGCCGGTGTAGCGCACCGAGACATCGCCGGCGAGCCCCTGCAGCACCCCGAACTCGCGCGACGCACGGAAGCGCGCCGTATGGCTGGCCCGACGATTGAGGGGGAGCCCGCTGGACAGGTTGCGCGCCCGCAGGTAGTCGTACCCCACGCTGAACTCGGCCCCCAGCAGATTCACCCGCGCGTTGGTCTCGATACCCTGGGTGCGCGCGCGGGCCACGTTCACGTTGGCGTAGGTCTGGAAGCCGGCGGCGTTGTCACCACGATAGCTCCAATCGACGAGATCCTTCACGTCGTTGCGGTAGGCTTCCACATCCAGCGACCAGCGCCGCGACGGCGCCCACGTCCCGCCGGCACTGCCGCTCACCGAGCTTTCGGGACGCAGATCGGGATTGCCCACGATCTCGTACCCCCCTGCCGGGTTGAAGAACGTGTAGCGAATCTCCTTGAAGCCGGGCGCCCGGAAGCCGCGCGCCACATTGCTGCGAAAGCGCAGGGCCGGGGTGGCCTGCCACGCCAGCCCCACCGACGGATTGGCCGTGCTCCCCCACAAGGTGCTCGCGGTGTACCGCGCGCCGGCGGTGAGCAGCACGTTGCCCATCGTCCATGAATCGCGCACGAACACTTCGCTGATGTTTTCCCGCGCGCTGTCACCATCGACCTTGTCGGGAGCCACCAGCGTGCGCCGCGAATGCTGCACCCCGAGGTCGAGGGCATGACGCCCGACCACCGTGGTATACGCCACCAGGTACCGCTGCTGCCGCTCCTGCTGCTCCACCGAATCGGCAGAGCCGCGAATGGGCAGCAGCCCGCGGGCCTGACGGTACTGGTAGCGGAAGCGCTGCTGGAACGACCGCACGCGCAGGTGGCCGCCCAGCGCCGGGCCCTGGGCCTCGGCGAATCCCTGCGCGCCGCGATTGTCGATGAAGCCGTTGAAGCTGGCATCGAGCGGAAACCGCTGGCGTTCCTGGGAGCCCTGCACGTCGAGCCGCGCGGTCCACTGCGAGCCGAGTGCCACACGCACATCGCTGCGCACGTCGAAGATGCGGTTGAACGTGGAGCCGGCCGCATTGTAGCCGGTCACCCGATCGCTCTGTCGCCAGCCACCGTTCACGCGATAGCCGACCCGCCCCGACGTGTTGCTGATGCCGAGCGAGGCCTCCTCGCGCCCGAGTTCTCCCTGTCGCGCCACGCCGTCCACCGTGAGCGTGCGCGTGGGGGCGGCCTGCACGATGTTGATCACGCCGCCCAGTGCGTCGCTGCCAAACTCCACGCTGCTGGGGCCCTTCGTGACTTCGATCCGCTCGGCGGCAATGGTGCTGAGCCGCCCGATGTCGCGGCTTTCCACGAGCGAGCCCGCCACCGGCTCACCATCCACCAGCACGAGCACGCGCGAATCGTCGAAGCCGCGAATGGAGATGCTCGTCTTGCTGGGGGGCGCCGGCAGTTCCTGCATGCCGGGCAGTTGCCGCAGCAGTTGGTTGGCCGACACGGCCGCCACCGCATCGATTTCCCGGCGATCGACCACCGTGACGCTGCGTGGTGATTCGCTGGCACGGATGACCCGCTGGCCCATGGTGGTGGTGAAGACCGGCAGGACCGTGGCCAGCGGCTCGAGCGCGATACGCCATTCACCCACCAGGCGCTCCGGGGTGACCACCAGGCGCTGCTCACGGTAGCCGAGCATCCGCACGAGCAGCGTGTCGCCCGCGCGCGAGGGCACGGTGAATCGCCCTTCGCCGTCGCTGCGCAGCCGTACGTTCCCACGCAGCTGACGCACCTCCGCCGACGCAACCGGGGCACCGTCGGCGCGCGAGACGACCACGCCGCGGACCTGGGCCGCAGCCGGCAGCGCGGCCAGCCCCAGTCCCACCGCCGCGACGGCGACCGCCCGCAGCACCTGCCCCCCGCCAAACCGACTCACCGAGCGAAACTCAACGGATGCGCGCGTAGCGGATGGTCGGGAATCCGGCGGCTCCCGTGGCGCTGTAGTAGTCGATGAGCTGGAACTTCCAGACCCGCGTGCCGACCTTGGCGAAGTACGTATTGAATGCCGGGTGCAGACGCTGCTGCCCCGTGAGGTCGTAGCGGAACGGAGCGCGAGGATCGAGGATCGAGTTGGGGATGGGGCCCAGCAGCTGCGACAGGAAGGGCACGTACTGCGGCGCGTCGTTGGCCACCGTCACGGCCGCAAAGGTTGGCGACGCGCCACCCGGGTTGGTGCCCACGTTGCACGCCGTGTTCACGGTGATGGCCAGGCGCGTCGGGTCCGGGTTGAACTGGAAATCCCAGTTGCAGCCGTTGGGCGTGACGACACTGTTGGTGGAGAGGCTGATCGCCCGTGTGGTCGTTCCGGGCACGACGACCAGTCGCTGCACGGCCCCAAGCGCCGTCCCCGTCTGCAGCCGCGACTCGAACACCACCGAGTCGGTGGCGCGCGTGCGGTTGAACCCGATGGCGGCGTTGCGGAACACCGCGAACTGCCCGTTGGCCAGGCGGATCTTCCAGAACTGGCCCGCGTTGGCCACGGGAACACCACCCAGCACGATATGCCCCTGCGGATTGTCGGCCAGGCGATCGGTCACGAACAGGCTGTCGGCTGGCACCTGCGCGTCACGCAGCGCGTCAAACGCCGCGAGCGTGTTGGCCGGAGTGAATGCCAGCACCTGCGGCGCGGTGGCGTTCTGATTGTTGGCCAGCGTGAAGCCCAGCACCGTCTTGCTGGCACCGGTGGCGGGAGAGGCCAGCCGTACCTCGAACCGGCGGAGCGCCAGGTCCCAATCGGTGCTGCGCGGCACCAGCCCACCGGTGGCAAAGCTGAAGTACACCAGCGTGTCGTTGCTGCTGGCGTTGAGCGGCGCGGTCGTGACCACTTCGTTGAGGGCCGGCTCGCGACCAAGACTGCCCGGGCCGGTGAGGTCGGCTTCGCCTTCGCAGGCGGTAAGTGTGGCCAAGGCCGCCAGCGTGGCAACGGTATGGCGCGCCCGTCGGCGGCGGGATTGCGCCGTCCCGGCAAGAGTCGGCGGCGTCGGAATCGTTCGGGAAAGCAGCATGACCGATCCTAGCAACGCGGTCATGCGGGGGGCATTCGTAATTGTCCGAGGGGCAACCTCGGGTATTCCCCTCCCCCCTAACATTGAGCGCATGTCCCCCACTCCTCCTGCCCGGCCCGTGGTCGTCATCACCGGCGCCAGCTCCGGCATTGGCGCGGCGCTGGCATCCCGTCTGGCACCCACCCACCACCTCGTGCTGGTGGCCCGACGCGCCGAGCCGCTCCGCGCCCTCGCCGGCACGCTGGGCTCCCCGGACGTGGTCACCGTCGCGGCCGACGTGACCGTACGGCAGCAGGTCGACGACATCGTCGACACCACCCTTGCCCGCTTCAGCCGCCTCGACGTCTGGGTGAACAACGTCGGGCGTGGCATCACGCGCGCGCCATCGGCACTCACCGATGCCGACATCGACGACATGATGCGGGTCAACGTGAAGAGCGCGCTCTACGGCATGCAGGCGGTGCTCCCGCACTTCCGTCTCGTGGGACGCGGCCACGTCATCAACGTGTCGTCCATGCTGGGGCGGGTGCCCACGGCCACCTTCCGTTCGGCCTACAGCGCCTCGAAGCACTTCCTCAACGCGCTCACCACCAACATGCGCGCCGAAGTGCAGGAGACGCACCCGGAGATTCAGTTTTCGCTGGTGAGCCCGGGCGTGGTGCGCACCGCCTTCGGCAGCAACGCCCTGCACGGCGGCCCCGACTCGCACACGCTCCCCAATTCGCAAAGCGCCGACGAAGTGGCCGCAGTGATCGTGCAGGTCATGACCGATCGACGACCGGATGTCTATACCCGCCCGGGTATGGCGGAGATGGTCGGCAGCTACCTGCGCGGGCTGGCCACCGATCCCTGATCGCGGCAGCGGCGACGGCGGCGACGGCCGCTTACGCGCCGGAACGCGGTGCTGGCGGGATAAACGGAAGCGTGAGAATGAAGGTGGTACTCGGAAGGGGGCCAGTATCCTCGACGATGAGATCTCCGCCCAGGAGTCGGGCCAGCTGCCGGGAAATGCTGAGCCCAAGCCCCGACCCGGGCTGAGGCCTCTCCCCAACCAGCGCGCTCTTGCGCCAGAACGGCTCGAAGCAATGCTCCCGATCCGCGGGGGCCAGCCCGTCCCCTTCGTCCTGGACGGTTACCCGCACGTGGGCCAGCGACGGGGCGTCAGGCCGCTCCAGCGCAACATGCACGACGCCGCGGTGGGCGTACTTGATGGCATTCGTGATGAGGTTCACGACAATCCGCGTCACCTTGCCGGGGTCGGTCTGCAGGACCACCGCGCCCGGCGCGGGCGTGAACACCACATCCATTCCCGCCTGCTCCGCGAGCGGACGCGTCATGGCAATGGCTTCCTTCAGCACTTCGCCAAGGTTCACCCGTTCCAGTCGGACCTGGTCCACGCCTGAATCGATACGTGCCTGCGCCAGCAGATCGTCGATGAGCGACATGAGATGCCGGCCCGACGAGTGCATGCGGTTCAGCCGATGCTGTGAGGCGTCGGTGCTTCCGTCCTGGGCACCGCGGGCGATCACCTCCGCGTAGTTCATCACGGCGCTGATGGGTGACCGGAGTTCATGACTTACGTTCGCCACGAATTCGGCCTTGTCGCGGTTGGCTTTCTCGGCGCGTTCCCGCGCCTCCCGCTCGGCCACCTTGAGATGCGCGCGCATGATGGCTTGCGCACACATGATGCCGAGGGTGGTCACGAAGGCCCGTTCATCCTCGTCGAAGACGGGCACATGGGGCCACGTCAGCCCCAGGACCCCACGCAGTTCACCATTCGCCCACACCGGCACCACGGCGGCAGCCTGGCCTCCGGCGCGACGCAAACTTGCCCCCCATTCCGGGAACTGCCGTTCCGCTTCGTCGACATCGAAGAACAGGGGCTCGCCGGTACGGGCAACCTGAGCGAAGGGCAACGGGGAATCGAGCGTTCGCCACTCCAGCATGTCACTCACCTCGGTGTCCACCCCGACGGAGTGTACCACGTGCAGACGAGCGGCTGGGCCGGGACGTGCTGGCGGCTGTCCGGGGAGCGGGGGAAAGTGGCCCAACGTGACCACGACGGCGCCGGTTGCCCCCAACGCCGTGAGCGCCTGCCGCTCGATGAGGTTGGCAGCGATCTCCGGCGTCAACGCATCAGTGAGCGATCCACTCAGGGTGGACAGCGCGCGCAACCGCAAGCTTGCAGCGGACACTTGCCCGTCACGGCCGGTGGCGCGGGGAACAACCGGTTCCACCATATCTTGTACCGTTGGGCGATTGGACGGCGGATCGTGCCGCAGCTGCGCACGGGACCGCCACCTTGAGTGGCGTTGGTGCCTATCCTGAGACGCTAACGGCACTCCGGTGCAATAGCGAGCGGTTCATCCCGTCAGGGAATCGACTGTCCCCGTGCCGACGGATTGCTCCCGGGCGTGAGCCGCGCCGCCGAGACGGCCTTCACCGGCCGCTCGAAGGTGTCGAGCGGCGGACCGAGCGTTGGCTCGCACACGCCTTCGGCGGTCTCGCGGATGAGCTGGTCCACCACAGCGCGAAGGTCCCCGGTACGCGCGTACGTGGCCAACTGCCGCTGTGCGCTCGACCCCTCCTCCATGATGCGGAAGGCATACTCGACCTCCTTGCGGGTGCCGAGCTCGTCGAGCACGTCATCCAGAAACCATTCGATGAGCTCGCGAATGAGCACCGGCGCCTCGAGCTCCGTCTTCTTGCCGAAGTCGATGAGTTTGCCTCCCAGCCCATACCGCACGGCGCGCCACTTGTTTTCCTCGATGAGGTCGGAGGCATACACGCGGAATGTCATGTTGTCCCGGCGCAGCTTCCACATCTTGGCGACCACGGCCTGCAGCATGGCGGCGATGCACACCGCCTCGTCCACGCGCGTGTTCACGTCGCACACGCGGAACTCGAGCGTGGGATAGAGATGGTGGGGGCGCACATCCCACCAGATCTTCGAGCCGTTGGGAATGGAACGCGTCTTCGTGAGCGTATCCACGAGGTCGGCGTAGTCGCTCCATCCATTGAGAATGCGCGGCACGCCGGTACGCGGGAAGTTCTTGAAGATGATGCTGCGGTAGGAATGCAGCCCGGTGTTGCGTCCGAACCAGAACGGCGAGGAGGTGGACAGGCAGAGGATGTGCGGCAGGATGTACCGGGCCGCGTTGAGGCAGTCGATGCGGAACTCCTGATCCTCGATCCCCACGTGCACATGCGTGCCGAAGATCAGCAGCCGGTGCGCGAGATCCTGCAACTCCGCCTTCACGCCGAGGTATCGCTCCTTCGGCGTCATTTCCATGTTCATCCAGTTGGAGAACGGGTGCGTGCCGGCCGAGGCGATGGTCAGTCCCTGCTCGCCGGCGGCGCGGATGACCAGGCCGCGCAACTTCACCAGCTCCTGGCGCAGTTCGGCAATGGATTCGCACGGCTTGGTGCCGATCTCCACCTGGCACTGGTGCAGCTCGGCCTTGACGTCGGCTTCGGTGGCAAAGGCACTCTGCACCAGCGAATCGAAACCGGGCGACAGGTCGCGCGTGACCGGATCGATGATCTGGTACTCTTCCTCGATGCCGACCGTGAGGGTAGGTCCCTTCATGGCGCCCCCACGCCCACGCGGGGCGCATGGGACATCGGCTGGTTGGCAGCCGACCAGGTGGCCGCTGCGTCGATGAAGGCGCCGAACAGCTGCCGCGTTTGCGGATCGGTCATTTCGAACACCTCCGGGTGCCATTGCACCCCGATACAGAAGCCATCGTTCCGCCCTTCGATGGCCTCAATGAGTCCATCGTCGGCGGTGGCGGATACCAGCAGGTCGCGGCCGAGCGTCTTGATGCCCTGATGGTGCATGCTGTTTACCGGGCAGCGGACACAGTCGAGCATCTGCGACAACCGGCTCCCCTCCACCACGGTCACCTCGTGCGCGATATGGTCGCGCTCGAAACCCGCGGTAGGGAAGAAATCGTGCTTGTGGAAGGCAGAGTTTTGTGAGGCCAGATCCTGCCACATGGTCCCGCCCTGCGAGACGTTGATGATCTGCAGGCCGCGGCAGAGCCCGAGGACCGGCTTGCCCTCGGCGATGGCCCAGCGCACCAGCTGCAGTTCCACGAGGTCACGTGCCGGATCGAGATTTCCACACTCCGGGCGCACCGACTCGCCGTACTCGGCGGGGTTGATGTCCACGCCGCCGGGGATGAGCACCCCGTCGAGGCGCTCGTAGATGGCACGCAGCGTGGGGAGATCGTCATCGAGCAGCGGGATCATCCACGGCACGGCGCCGGCCGCCGTGGCGGCGTGGAAGTACCGCTGATTCATGACCCAGCTGGAGGGGAGCGCCGGCGGAATGCCATCTATGGAATGCAGCGTCTGCGTGGTCAGCCCGATCGTGGGGCGGTACGAGGGAATATCAGCGGACATCAGCGCGACTCGACCAGGAATGTGGGGACGTTCGAACCTCCCCCCGCCGTGACGTTGAGGAGCGGATCCGTGGCAATGCGGGTCAGACACCCGTTCACCGTGGTGCCGTTGGCGAGGAACGGCGCCGTGTCGAGCATGCGCTCGCCAATGTGCAGCGCCCCGTCCACCATCGCCGGCCAGAGTTCGCTGGGCACGTCCACCCGCTCCTGCACGATATACGGCTCGGCAAGGGCTGTCTCGATGGCCCGCTGCCAGGTGGCATCATCCACTGTCCACCCCAGTACGATCCCCTTGCCGCCGTACTCATCGTTGGGCTTGAGGACCATGGACTCCCGCCGTGCCGCGATGAACGGGAGCAGATCGACCGTCTGCTCCCCCCCCGCACTGTCGCGATACTGCGTGTGCCGCGCCTCCACCACACGGGTCCACGGAACATGGGCCTGCACCGCAGCCTGCTCGTCGGCGGTGAAAAGCCGAGCCTGCCGCTCATCACTTAACACGGCGAGTGAGGCTTTCTTGTGCAAGAGCTTGCAACGGAAGGAGTTGACCATGCACACCGCACGCTCTCTCACCGCCTGAACGACGGGCGAATCCAGGCCACATCGGGTAACGAGCTCGTCAATGAGGACGCGCTTGTAGATGAACGTGACCGGCCGGCCGGCAACCGTGAGCTGCCCATTCCGATACTCGGCGTCACGCGGATCGCCAATGAAGACCGGGATCCCGCGCGCCTGGAACTCCCGCTCGAAGAGCACGAATTCACTGTAGGTGGGCACGTCGCGCCAATCCAGAATGCACACCTGCGGGAGCTCCCGGGTGCCCCGCCATTCTGCCCACGCCTGCAGCAGCGCATCCACCACCCCGGCGGCGGCGGGAATAGGAAGCACGATGTGCTCACGGGTGAACGCCTGCATACCGGGCAACGCCAGAAAGGCGCGCGAGAGCGCATCGTTGTAGGCGGCCCCCGCCGGCGTCTCGGCGTTGTACTCGGTGAACTTGAGGCCGGTTGGCCCAGCCCCGGACACGAAAAACGCGTCCAACCGCGAGGTGGGGCTGGCCGTCCGGAAGCCCGGATCGGCATGAATCACCTGTTCCTCCCAGCTGGTCAGGCCGAAGTGCGCCCGCAATGCCGCGTCCGCCATGGCCGCCACGCGCACCTTCTCGAAGGCCGACCCCACCAGAGCGCAGGCCCGCCCCAGCAGCTGATACTCGGCGAGCGACAGGAAACGCGGCCGCAGCACGCCACAGAGCGGCCGCTCGCCGAAGAACAGCCCCTGATCACGAAGCTGCTGTGTCAACACCGCTGCGGAGTCGGCCGCGAGCGTGCCGGCAGCGAGCGTATCGTGGTAGCGCGCGACAGTTGCCGTGGACATTGCTATTCTGTGATTCGCGATGCCGGGGCGGTGGACACCGCGGAGGCGGCGGTCGCAGGCGCGGGCGCAGGCGCAGGCGCGGGCGGAGCGCCGATGATGGGGCCAGCCCCTTCCGCGGTGGCGAGAACGGGTCGCGGCGCCGTGGCCAGACGGATCGCCAGGTCGGCCATATGATCCACCACCCAGTCGAAGTAGCTGGGGGTCAGGGAGTTGATGTCCATGTCCGGCGCCGGATTCATGAAGTCGATCGCGTAAGGAATGCCGTCCTTCACGGCGAACTCGACCGTGTTCATGTCATAGCCCAGCGCCCGGCACAGGGTGAGGGCGTCGCGCACGCACCGGTCCTCCAGCTCCTTTCCCAGGTACCCGGGGTCGGGGATGTACCGGCGCTGCCCCGGATCGTAGGGCATGGGCAGGACGTGCTCCCGCCCCAGCACCATGCAGCGGACGTAGGCGTCCCACTTCACGAACTCCTGGACCACCATGGTCAGCAGCCCGCTGCTGTTGTAGTGCTGCAGCAGCTCTTCCATGGAATGGCACACGTACACGTCACGCCACCCGCCGCCGTGCGCATCCTTGAGCACACAGGGAAAGCCGATGTGCTCGGCCACCCCGCGCCAGTCGAGGGGATACGAGAGGTTGCGCAGCGATTCGGTATGGGAGATCCCGGGGATGTAGTCCTTGTTGGGCAGGACCATCGTCTTCGGGTGGGCGACCCCGTGCTGGATGGCCAGCGTGGCATCGTAGAACTTGTCGTCGGCCGACCACATGAACGGGTTGTTCACCACCGTTACCCCCATGCGCGTGGCATGCTTGAGGAAGGTGCGGTAGAAGCCCACTTCGTGGCTGATGCGGTCAATGATGAGCGTGTACGGCACGGGCTGCCCCATGCGCGTCGCGTCGAGCTTGATGTAGTCGGCCGAGACGCCGCTCTGGCGACGGTTGACGGCGTCGAGAAAGGCGGGCGGGAAGGACCATTCCCGGCCGACGAGCAATCCAATGCGCGGTTCGATGGACACGATGAGGGCTCCAATGGCAGAACGGGTGAGTATCGCCACTATGGGGGCTAGCCCTGCCGTCCGCCAGCAGCGCGGGTACTGCCGCGCGATCCCTGCACGTGCTGTGACAAAGGCGGCCTGAGTCTATTCCCGGCGGTCCGAACGTGTCCGTTGAGCGAACTCGATCGTTACGCCACGGGCCAGGAGTGGCACAAGCCCCGTGACGGAAAGTTTGTGTTGGCAAACAAGAAAAGAGCAGTTTTGTGAGCCGCTCATGTGTGGACAAACTGCCCCCCGCGGCCCAAAAACGGCGAGGCATCACGAAGCCGTTTATCCACACCAGAACGCCGCCCAGGTGTGGCCCAAACAGCGACTTACGTGGTTTTCCACACGCTTTCCCACACCTATCTACAACAATGTCAATAAGTTAGGGTGCAAGCGGCGTATTGCGTGGGCGCCTGGATCGTCATAACATCCCCGCCCATCGACGACGCGATTCACTTCGGGAAATCGATGGTCACGTTCCTGCCCCCTCACGGAATAGAGCTATGCACGTCGTCGCCATTGACGCGCCAATCGGTCCGATGGAGCTTGCGCCCATCACAAGCCTGCCAATCCACACGCAAGAGCGTGCGGACCGAATCAGTGCGTTCTGGACGGATGATGACCGCTACGTAGTGCGATCGGAGGGCGACCACGGCGTCGCCTGGTATCGCATCGACGCCGAACAGGAGACGGACGTGGAGGCTGCTACGGCGGCCTCTCTCGAGGCCCGGCGCGCCCTTGGCGCCCTCATGGCCGACATCATCCCCTTGGGTGGGGGGCGCGTGGCGTTCCCGGTGGGCAGCACCGGTCGTCGCGTATATCGGGTCTGGCGTGCCGCCAAGGGCGGCACGGCGCGGACTAGAATCCTGGGAGTTCGAGCTGCGCGGTCACGCCGCCTGCCAGCGTAACGCCGGCAGCCTGCAACCACGCCAGCAGGACGTCCTGCCCATGATCGCCCGCCATCGCCGAACGGGCTGCACTCAGATGCAGCTTGAATTCGGCACTTACATCGGGAAGCGTCCGTCTCAGCACCGCTACCGTGAGCAGCTCGGTGGCGTCGGCCAGATGCCGGATGGCGAACTCCGTCATGCGCGCGCGCAGCGCCGCCGCATTGTGCACCGGTCCGTCGCCGGGCACGTCGTGGTCGGCCCGACGTTCGCGGAACGCGGCCAGGCGGGAGCGGGTGGCGGAGAGCATGGGGAGTTCGTCCGCCGCGTTCTCGGGGAGCACCGCCACCGGCGCGCCCATGAGTCCCAGCCAGGCCATCCACAGGGTACCGCGCGCGTACGGCTCCCACGGCTCCTGTTCGAGCCGGTGCGCCAGCCGCTGCACGGTCTCGGCGATGTGGGCCCGGGCTTCCCACCAGCGTACGTAGCTGTCGGTTTGCCGGCTCACGAGCGCCAGCGCCCCCAGCTTGAGCGCCCACTTCACGGCGGATTCCCCGTCGTCGAGCGGTGGGCGCAGGGCTGCGGCGCACCGAAAGGCACGAGCCGCCCCCAGCGCCAGCACCGCCTGCGCCAGATCCCTGGCGGCACTGGGCGTGGGCTGAAGGGCCGCGTCGAGTTGGCTGAGCGCCGCGAGTTCGTAGGCGGTACCCAGCAGGGCCAGCCCGTCGGCAATCGGTTCGCCGAGTCCGTCGCCGTCGCGCAAGGCCGCGGCGTCGGCGCGCTCGAGCAGCAGCGCACGGCGTTCGGCGGGAATGGCGGCGACGGCCCAATGCTCATCGAGCGTGGTCCGGGCCAGTTCGGCCAGGGCCCGCGCGGCGAGATCACGATCTGCGGCCGGGGTGAGGACGGGCATCCAGCCTCCGTAGGGGGAGAGCTCGAACGGGGTCCTGCGGGGAAGAGAGCACGAACACCGTAGCGACCAGCCGGTCACTGCGGACGGCGTACGACGGCCGCGCGACCGGAATCGGGAACGCGGCCGGCACCACCGGAACACCAGCACCAATCAGCGCACCAACAGCAGCATGCGGCTCAGCCGCACGCTGTGCATCGCCATCACTGTCGCATTTATGTAACAGCTCGGTGTCTGTCAAGGGTACTGTCGCGATTCTGTCCGCCGCAGCCCTGCCAGCCGCCCTCTCCGAGGAAGTCGCGTGGGATTCGAGTCGTCGCAGGTGGCACGTCGCCGGTTGGCCGCACTGGCCGCAACCAATGGCCGTATTCAGGAGGCGCTCGCGCCCTCCCAGTTCCCGGGGCTGAGCGCCGCCTCCAAGGGGACCCCAAAGGGGAGCGCCCTTGGCGCGCGTGCCGATCGTCCCGATGCGACGAGTGTGCCAGCCCCGAGCGCGGCGCTGGTCCAGCACCTCGATCATCTGGCGCACGACATCATGACCACCCCTGGCGCCGGCGGCGCCCTCATTGCGGCCTATGCGGCACAGGCCCGGGCGCTTTCGATGGTGGTGGAGGCAGCCCGGCGGGCCGGCACGGGGCCCATGCCGGCGTCGGTCATCGCGGCCGCGCAGGAAGCGCTGGCGACGCCGAGCCCGTTCCCCCGACCCATGGCGGGATGACTGCTCAGCGCTGAGCCCTGGGAGTTGAGAGGCTGAGGCTGAGAGTTGAGTCCGGTTAGCAGTGAGGCGGAGGGTCCTAGCGGTGAGAATCGAGGGCGTAATCCTCAACTCTCGCTGCTAGATCCCTCCGCCTCACGGCTATCCCGGCTCAGTTCTCCGGCTCAGCCTCTCACCGCTCAGGCTGCACCTCAGGTCTCAGACCTCAGTTGTTCCCCTTCACATCGACCTTCTTTTCGGCTTTCGGGTCTTCCAGCGTCTCCAGCACCTGACGCCAGGAGAACTTGTTCCCCTTGCCCAGAACGTAGTAGTCCATCCACGCCATCTCCGACATGGACTTCACCAGCCGGTTGCGGGCGTCGGGAATGCCGTGGGACGCCCCCGGGTACATGAACAGCTCCGTAGGCACTCCCACCCGCTTGAGCCCCATATGCAGCTCCACGCTCTGCGGGCTGGGGACGCGCGGGTCCCCCTCCACCACGTGAATCATCGTGGGGGTCCTCGCATTGCGGATGAACTGGATGGGTGACTGCCGCCAGTAGGCATCGAAGTCGTCGTACGGCAGCTTGTCGCCGAGATAGTGCTGGCGGTTTCGCTGCACGTCCGACTGGGCGTACATGGAGATCCAGTTGGAGGTGCCGGCCCCGCTGGAGATCGCCTTGAAGCGCGTGGTGTGGGTCAGAATCCAGTTGCTCCAGTGGCCACCGGCGCTCCATCCCAGCACCCCCATCTTCGTGCTGTCCACCAGCCCCGTGCCAATGAGATGGTCGACCCCCGTCATGATGTCCTGGTAGCCGGGGTCGAAGTAGTTGCCCACGATGCCGTTCTTGTGCGCCTCGCCGTAGTTGGTGCTGCCCCGATAGTTGGGCATGAGCACCGCCCACCCCTGCCCCGCGTACACCTGGGCGCCATAGCCGCCGTTGAAGCTGAGCTGGTCGGCAGCCGCCGGCCCGCCATGAATGGCCACCAGCAGCGGGTACTTCTTTCCGGGCTCGTAGCCCACCGGCTTCACCAGCACGCCCCCCACCGGCTTGCCATCGGTGCTGGTCCAGGTGACCTCGGTTTCCTCGCCAAGGGCGATCTGCTCCCGCACCCAGGGGTTCACATCGGTGAGCTGCACCCACGCCGCCTTCTTCGGCAGCTCCAGCAGCGACGCGACCGTGTAAAGCGCCGGCGGCGTGACCGGGTCCTGATAGTTGATGAGCAGGCGCTTGGTGTCGGCGTCCTGGGCCACGCTCACCACCCCCTGCACCGCCGTGACCGGCTTCACCTTGCCCGTGGCCACGTCCATGGCAAAGAGCTGCTGGGTGGCCTTGAGCCCCTCGTTGAAATAGATGGTGCGGCCATCCGCCGACCAGAACTCGGCCGAGACGTCGCCGTCGAGATCGCCGATCTTCCTGAATGGCGCCCCCTTGGCCGCCACGTCGCGGACGTACACGCGACGATTCTTCATGTTGTACTTCATGAGGTCGTCCGACCCCGAGAAGGCGATGGTGCGGGAGTCGGGGGAGAAGCTCAGCGGACTTTCGCCGTTCTCGTCATTGGTCGTCAGCCGTTCGATGCCGTTCCCCTGCGTGTCCAGCAGGAAGACATCGGCGTAGATCCCCTCTTCGGTGATGTTGCGCTTGTACCGGTTGTTGGGCACGGCGTTGAAGCCGATCCAGCGGCCGTCGGGGGACACGGTAAAGCCGGTCACCGCCATGCCGGTGTCGCGCGTGAGCCGCGACGTGGGGTAGGCGGGGCTGGTGAGATCGATCGCCCACAGCGAGACCGTGGGTTCCTCCTGATTGCGGATGTTCACCGTGAAGCGCTTCTCGCGGCGCAGGCGCTCATCGGTGTCCACGGTGTCGGCCGACAGGAAGTAGATCCGCTTGGAGTCGGGGGCCACACGCCACTCCCCCACGCCGGTACGGTGCTTCGTGAGCTGTGCCGGCACCAGCGAATCGAGCGGGGTACCGGCCGCGAGCGTGGCCACGGGCAGCGCGTACAGCTGCTCCTCGGTGGCCTTGCCGCTGCGATACACCAGCCACTGGCCGTCCTTCGTGAAGGCGAAGGTGGACACCCCCTGCGCGGCGTTCGTGATGCGACGCGCCTCGCCACCATCGGCGCGCATCATGAACAGCTGCTGCTGGCTGCCGCTGGCCGCCGGGGCTTCGCGATTGGAGGTGAATACGAACCACCCACCGGTGGGGGCCCAGCGCGGGCTCCCCTCGTTCTTGGTGGTGGTGAAGGTGAGCTGCCGGGAACTCGCCACGCCGCGGTCGGTGGCCACCACGTGAATGTCGGACTGGCTGGTGGCCTCCTTCCAGTCGGGCGTGTTGACCGTGTACAGCAGCTGCTTGCCGTCAGGAGAGACGGCGGGGGCCCCGGCGCTGCGCAGGTACTGGGCGTCGAGGAAGGTCATGGGGCGCTTGGCCGCCCCGCCCTGCGCCTGCAGCGCGGCGGCCGAGAGCAGGGAGAGCAGCACGGGCGGGAGGGTCCGCGAAGGGCGGCCCGCGAAGGTCAACCGAACCGGCATGATGTGGGACTCCAGCAAGAGGGAATGGGGGGCGCCACCATCTTGCACCCGGGGTGACCGGCGAGCAACGTCTCTCAATGCTCCCGAACCGCTCTCTCCGTGGTGGCCTGCGCGCCATCTGTGCGACGATCGTCGCTTCCGCCGCGCTGGTCCCCGCCGGCGTTGAGGCCCAGTCCTCCGCCCGCCCTGGTGCCGCCGCCGGCGGCACACGCCCCGCCTACGACCCCACCCTCTACAGCGATGGCAGCCGCACGGCGCGGGCCTTCAAGTCGTTGCGCTGGCGACTGGTCGGCCCCTTCCGCGGGGGCCGCTCCACGGCGGTCACCGGCGACCCCACCCGCCCTCTCGTCTTTTACTTCGGCGCGGTGAATGGCGGCGTATGGAAGACCACCAACGCCGGCCAGACGTGGGAGAACATCACCGACGGCAAGACCGACCTGTCGAGCGTGGGAGCCATTACCGTGGCGCCCAGTGACCCGAACGTGATCTGGGTGGGAAGCGGCGAAGGAAAGCCGCGTGAAGACATCACCTACGGGACGGGCGTGTACCGCAGCACGGACGGTGGCGAGAGCTGGGTCCCGCGGGGGCTGGCCAACACGCACCAGATCACCAGCCTCCGGGTGCACCCCACCAACCCCGACGTGGCCTATGTGACCGCACTGGGCCACGCCTTCGGCCCCAACCCCGATCGCGGCGTGTTTCGCACCACCGACGGCGGGGCCACCTGGAAGAAGATCCTCTTCGTGGACGACAGCACCGGGGCGGCCGATCTCTCCATGGACGTGACGAACCCGCGCATCCTCTACGCCAGCCTGTGGAAGTTCCAGCGCACGCCGTGGGGGATGAATGCCGGGGCCGGGCGCAGCGGCCTGTGGAAGAGCACCGACGGCGGTGACACGTGGACGGAGCTCACCTTCAACCCCGGCATGCCCAAGGGGCTGATCGGCAAGATCGGCGTGGCCGTTTCCCCGGCCAACGGGCAGCGCGTGTACGCCAACATCGAGGCGCAGGACTCGCTGGGTGGCGTGTTCCGCAGCGACGACGGGGGCGCCTCGTGGACGCGCACGAACGGCGACCAGAAGTTCGTGGTGCGTCCGTTCTACTACATGAGCATCACCGCCGACCCGGTGAATGAGAACACCGTGTACGTGATGAACCTGCAGGTCAGCCGCAGCATCGACGGCGGTCGCACGTTCAGCACGGTGCGCGTGCCGCACGGCGACACGCACATCATGTGGGTGGACCCGAAGAATCCGCAGCGCCTCATCAACGGCAACGACGGCGGCGCCACGGTGTCGCTCGACGGCGGCCGCACCTGGAGCACCCAGAACAACCAACCCACGTCGCAGTTCTACCACGTCACCACCGACCAGTCGCAGCCGTACCGCATCCTTGGCGCACAGCAGGACAACACCACGGTCAACATCGCCCACCGCAGCGACCGTGGCAGCCTGACCGAGCGTGACTGGTACCCCGTGGCCGGCTGCGAGAACGCCTACATCGCCATCGACCCGCGCGATCCGAACGTGACGTTTGGCGGCTGCTACATGGGCCAGCTCTCGCGCCATGATGCGCGCACCAACATGCGCCGCGACGTGTCGGTGTGGCTCGGCAACTACGACGGCTATGCCGTGGCCGACGTGCCGCAGCGGTTCCAGTGGACCTTCCCCATTCACTTCTCGCCGCACGATCCGGACGTGCTGTACACGGCGTCGCAGTATGTGTGGCGGTCGCGCAACCAGGGGAGCAGCTGGGAGAAGATCTCGGGTGACCTCACGCGGCACGATCCGGCCACCATGCAACGCAGCGGCGGCCCCGTGACCGGCGACATGACCGGCACGGAGTGGTATGCCACGATCTTCGCCTTCGCCGAGTCGCCGGTCACGAAGGGCGTCCTGTGGACGGGGAGCGACGACGGTCTCGTGCATGTGTCGCGTGACAACGGGGCCACCTGGACGAACGTGACCCCGAAGGCGTTCGGGGCATTCGCGCGCGTGTCCATCATCGAGGCGTCACCCTTCGAGGCGGGGACCGCCTACCTCGCGGCCAATCGCTACCAGCAGGACGACTTCACCCCCTACCTCTTCAAGACCACCGACTACGGCGCCAGCTGGACGCGCATCGACGCGGGGATTCCGCAGGGCGCCTTCACGCGCGCCATCCGCAGCGACACGAAGCGCAAGGGACTGCTCTTCGCCGGCACCGAAACGGGGGTCTATGTGTCGCTCAACGACGGCACGAGCTGGGAACCGCTGCAGCTCAACCTGCCGCGCGTGGTGATTCGTGACCTGCGCGTGCATGGCAACGATCTGATTGTGGCCACGCACGGCCGCTCCTTCTGGTCGCTCGACGACATCTCGCCGTTGCGCACGCTCGGGGAGACGATCACCGCCAAGCCGGTACACCTCTTCGCGCCGGCGCCCGCGATTCGCTGGGTCAGTGGCGGCGGCAGCGGACGCGCGTCGCTCACGGCCGGCGGCAACCCGCGGTTTGGGGTGAACATCGACTACTGGCTCAAGGCCGCGCCCTCCGCGCCCATCGCGCTGCAGATCCTCGAGGCGGGTGGCACGGTGGTGCACACCTTCCGCAGCGCGAGTGCGCCCAGGAAGGACAGCACCGGCAACCCGGCCGCCGACTCCGCCGCTTCGCTGGTGCGCGTGAAGCAGCGGGCGGAGGCGCTGGCCTACGAACCCGCCGACTCGGTGGTGCAGGCGCGCGCAGGCGCCAACCGCTTCACGTGGGATCTCGCCTATCCCGGGCCCAGGACCATTCCCGGCGCCATCATCGACGACGGCACCACCGACGGCCCCACTGCCGTGCCGGGGGAGTACGCCGTGCGCCTGATCGTGGGCACGGACACGCTGTCGCAGCCGTTCACCGTAGTCGCCGACCCGCGCGTGTCACTCACGGCCGCCGAGTACAAGGCGCAGTTCGATGCGGCCAATGCCGTGGGGGCGCGCATCACCAGCATCACGGAGACGGTGGCACGCATCCAGGACCTGCAGCGCCAGCTCGACGAGCGGGCGCGGCAGGTGGGGTCGCAGGCGTACGCGGCGGAGGTTCGCGCGGCGTCAACGGCGCTGCGACGCAAGCTCGAGGCGGTGCGCGCCGAGATCTACGAGGTTTATACCAAGGCCGATCAGGCGACGCTGAACTACCCGATCAAGCTCTACCAGATGTTCATCTCGCTGAACTCGCAGGTGCTGGAGGGCACCAACCCGCCCACGAAGCAACACGGGGAGATCACGAGCGACCTGGGCGGCAAGCTGGATGTACAGTTGCGCACGCTGCAGGGGCTCGAGGACAAGGAGTTGAGCGACTTCAACGCGTTGCTGTCGCGGCTGGGCGTGCCGAACGTGTTCGTGCCCAAGAAGCCGATCGGCTAGGCGCGAGATCATGGTCTGGCTCATGGCTGCGTGTGTCGTGGTCGCGGTGGGCATCTGGCGCACGCGCCCCGCGGACCGCGCGAAGGCGTTCTTCCCGCTTGGCCTGAGCGCCGTGATGGGTTCGATCGCCGCCAAGGACCGCGACGTGTGGCTGTCCATGGCGCTCAGCCTCCTCGCCATCGCGCTGTTCCTCACGTCGCTCTGGCTGCAGCGCCCCGATCGGCGGGACTGACCTCCGCCAGACCAGCCACGCCCGTATCGGGGCGTGCGACGCGGGCGTCGAGAAATGGCATGAGCGCTCGAAGTCGCACCCCCACCTGCTCGATGGGGTGGTCGATGTCAGCCGCGCGGGCCGCGTTGAAGTGCGGACGCCCCGCGTGGTTCTCGGCCACCCACGTCTTCGCGAACGCGCCGCTGCGAATGTCGGCCAGCAGTTGGCGCATGGCGTCCCTGGTCTGGGCGGTCACGATGCGCGGGCCGGCAATGTAGTCGCCGTATTCGGCGGTATCGCTCACCGAGTAGCGCATGTAGTTGAGCCCGCCCTGGTACATGAGGTCCACGATGAGCTTGAGTTCGTGCAGGCACTCGAAATAGGCCATCTCCGGGCGGTAGCCGGCTTCCACGAGCGTTTCGAAGCCGGCCTTCACCAGCGCGCTGACACCGCCGCACAGCACCGCCTGCTCGCCGAACAGATCCGTTTCCGTCTCCTCGGCGAAGCTGGTCTCGATGACGCCGGCGCGGGTGCAGCCGATGGCCCAGGCATAGGCGAGCGCGTCCTCGCGCGCCGTGCCGCTGGCATCCTGCGCCACGGCAATGAGTCCCGGCACACCACCCCCCTGCGTGAACACCTCGCGCACCCGATGCCCCGGACTCTTGGGCGCGATGAGGGCCACGTCCACCCCGTCGGGAGGGGCGATCAGGTTGAAGTGCACGTTGAAGCCGTGCGCGAACCAGAGGGTCTTGCCGGGGCGCATGCTGGGGGCGATCTCGCGATCGAAAATGCGCTGCTGTTCGGTGTCCGGCGTCAGCATCATGATGGCGTCGGCCTCCGCGGCCGCGGCGGCAACCGACATCACGCGCAGCCCCGCCGCTTCGGCCGCGGCCCAGCCCGTGCTGCCCTCACGCAGGCCCACGCGCACGTTCATGCCGCGGTCGGCCAGGTTGCGTGCGTGAGCGTGCCCCTGGCTGCCGTACCCGATGATGGCGATCCGGCGGCCCTGGAGGCGCTGCGGCTCGGCGTCCCCGTCGTACAGCACCGGCGCGGCGCACATGGGGGTCGTGTTGGACGTGTTGGTCGGGGTCATCTCAGGCAGCCTCCTCGGTGGGCGCGCCGTCGGCTTGCGCGCGGTAGTCGTTGGGTGCTTCGAGCACACGCGGCGTAGGACCGCGCAGCATGGCCAGTCGGCCGGTCCGCATGAGTTCCGCGATGCCGAAGCGACGCATCGCACTCACGAACTGCTCCACGCGCTCGGGGGCATCGGTGATCTCCACGATCACGTCGTCCGGCCCGAGATCCAGTACGCGGCCGCCGGCGGCCAGCGTTTCGTCGGCGATGTGCGTGCGCGCGGCATTCGCCGCGCGCACCTTGAGCAACGCCGTCTCCCGCACCACGGTGGGGGCGTCGGTGGCATCGGCCACGCCGATCACCTCCACGAGACGGTCGAGCTGCTTCACCACCTGGGTGGCATCGTCCACGCTCACCGCGAGGGTAAGCCGGGAGATCCCCGGCGTTTCGCTGCGCCCCACGGCGAGCGACACGATGTTGTAGCCGCGCCGCCGCAGCAGTGTCACGATGCGGTGCAGCACGCCGGGACGGTCGTGCACGAGGGCGATGAGGGTATGTACCGGCACGGTCATGCCTGCTCCGTGGTGTGAGGGGTGGCCCACGCTGCGCCTGGCGTGAGGCGGTGTTGGCCAAGCCGTGATTCGCGCTGCTGCTGGTCGTGGTGCGCTTCGTCGTGCACCATGTCGTGAATGGCGCGCCCGGCGGGTACCATGGGGAACACGTTGGCTTCCCGTTCCACGCGGAAGTCGATGAGCACCGGCCCGTCGTGTGTCCATGCCTCGTGGATCGCCGATTCGGCAGCGGCCGCCTCGTCCACGGTGATGGCGTGCCACCCGTGCGCCCGCGCGAGCAGCGCGAAGTCGGGACCGGAGAGCGGCGTTTCGCTGTAGCGGCGCCCCTCGAACAGTTGCTGCCACTGCCGCACCATGCCCAGGTAGCCGTTGTTCACCACGGCCACCTTCACGTTGCCAAGTCCTTCCTGACGAATGGTGGCCAGCTCGCAGGCGGTCATCTGGAAGCCGCCGTCGCCGCAGAAGACCCACACCGTGTGTGAAGGATCGGCAATGGCCGCCCCCAGCGCCGCCGGCACGGCAAAGCCCATGGTGCCGGCACCACCGCTGGTGATGTGCGATCGGGCCCGTTGCCAATCGATGAGTTGGGCGGCCCACATCTGGTGCTGGCCCACATCGGTCACGACGCGCCAGTCCCGGCGTGTATCCGCCACGGCGTTGAAGGCGGCGAAGACGTCCTGCGGCATGAGTGGTGCAGTGCGTTCACTCCGGCGGTAGTGCTGCCGCGGTGCGTACTCCGCCTTGAGCGCGGCAATCTCTGCGCGCCACGCGGCGTACCGCTCGGGGTGCACGGGCATCCGCGGGGTGAGGGTTTCCAGCACATCGCGGGCATCGCCGAGTATCCCGATGTGGGCGGTGACCAGCTTGCCGATCTCCGCGGCATCGATGTCCACATGAATCACCCGCGCCTGAGGTGCGAATGCCGACACCTTCCCCGTCACACGATCGTCGAAGCGGCTGCCGATGTTGAAGAGCAGGTCGCACTGCTGGATGGCCCGGTTCACATGCACCCAGCCGTGCATGCCTGGCATGCCGAGCATGAGCGGGTGGTCGTGCGGCATGGCCCCGAGGCCGTGCAGCGTCGTGACCACCGGCATGCCGGTACGCTCGGCGAAGCGACGCAGGGCGTGACCGGCATTCGCCTGCATCACGCCGTTGCCGGCCAGCACCAGCGGACGCCGCGCGCTCAGCAGCGCGCCGACGGCGGCGTCGATGGCCTGCACCGCGGCGACATCCGCACGTCGGCTTGCGGGGTGATAGCCGGGCAGGTCCATGCGCACATCCCAGTCGGGCACGCACCGTTCCTGCTGCGCGTCCTTGGTGATGTCGATGAGCACCGGCCCCGGTCGTCCGGTCTGGGCAATGTGAAAGGCCTCGCGCACCACGCGCGGAATGTCGGCCGCGCGCGTGACGAGGTAATTGTGCTTGGTGATGGGCACGGTGATGCCCGTGATATCGGTCTCCTGAAACGCGTCGGTCCCCAGCAGGTGGCTGGGCACCTGCCCGGTGATGGCCACCAGGGGCGTTCCATCCATCCAGGCGTCGGCGATGGGCGTGACGAGATTGGTGGCGCCGGGGCCGCTGGTGCCGATGCACACGCCCACGCGTCCGGTGGCGCGGGCGTACCCCTCGGCGGCGTGCCCGCCCCCCTGTTCGTGGCGCACCAGCACGTGCCGCAGCCGGCTGCGGTGCTCCCACAGGGCGTGATAGAACGGCATGATGCAGCCGCCGGGAATGCCGAACAGCACGGCAACGCCCTCGCGAATGAGCGCCTCGCACAGGATCTGCGCGCCCGTGACTTCGCGCGCGGGCGAAGCACCGGGAGCACCGTGGCATGGGGTGTTGGGCAGACCGTCGATCATGGGAGCCTGGCTGAAAGGACAAGGGCCCCCTCCGACCGTGTGCGGAGGGGGCCCTCGAGTCCGTTTCAGACCAGGCCAGCCCCTCCCGCATGCGGGAGAGGCGGCGGTGTTCGCGTTACGCTATCGCGACCCGGCGGCCTTCCCGCGTGCCGACAAGCACGCGTACTACCGATACGAGTACTACCGTACCGATGGCCGGAATGAGGCTGAGGAGTCGCGAGACCGTGGGGAACATCAGAGTGGCGTGACCGGAAAAGCGCTGATGGGTGTGACCGTGATGCCGCGCGAGCGACGACCGTGATGAGCCGTGCGCAACGGGGACGACGGGTGGAGCTTAGGCAAGACCGGCCCAGACGCGCAAGTGGGACACCGCCATCCTGGGCCCGTCTCCCTGCCCCCGTCCCCGCTTCGCCATTCACGCCTCCGCGTACACATGGGTCTCGGCGCGCGCTCCGGGATGCGTCACCGCCCCGTAGCGCGCCGGGCCCACGGTCTGGGCGTAGCGCCAGATCGCGCCGCTCTGATAGTCGGTCTGTCGCGGCTCCCACGTGGCGCGACGGGCGGCCAGTTCGTCGTCCGACAGCCGCACGGACAGTGTGCCCGCCGTGGCGTCGATATCGATGATGTCGCCGTCGCGCAGCAGGGCCAACGGGCCACCCACCGCGGCTTCCGGCCCCACGTGCCCGACACAGAGCCCGCGGGTTGCCCCACTGAAGCGGCCGTCGGTGATGAGCGCCACGTGCTCGCCCATGCCCTGCCCGTAGATCGCGCTGGTCGTGCTGAGCATCTCGCGCATCCCCGGACCACCGCGTGGCCCTTCGTAGCGAATCACGAGCACGTCGTTCTTTTCGTACTGGCGCTCCATGACGGCGGCAAAGCACGCCTCCTCACTGTCGAATACGCGCGCGGGGCCGCTGTGCACGAGATGGGCGAGCCCGGCCACCTTCACGATGGCGCCATCAGGGGCGAGGTTGCCGCGCAGCCCCACGAGCCCCCCTGTGGGAGACAGCGCCTGCGACACCGGCATCACCACGCGCTGGTCACCGGGCACCACCACATCGGCCAGGTTCTCGGCCAGGGTCTTGCCCGTGACCGTGATGCAGTCGCCGTGCAGGAAGCCCCCGTCGAGCAGCGCCTTGAGGACGACCCCTGCTCCGCCGATGTCGTGCACATCCTTCGCGAGATAGCGCCCGCCCGGCTTGAGGTCGGCAATGAGCGGCGTGCGCTTGAACACCTCGGCCACATCGAACAGGTCGAAGTCGATGCCGCATTCGTGGGCCATGGCGGGCAGATGCAGCGTGGCGTTGGTGGAGCCGCCGGTGGCCGCCACCACTGCGGCAGCGTTTTCGAGCGCGCGTCGTGTCACGATCTGCCGCGGGCGCAGCCCGTCGCGCAGCAACCGCATGACCGCCTCGCCAGCCGCCTCGGCATAGCGATCGCGCGTCTCGTACGCTGCCGGCGGACTGGCCGACCCGGGGAGCGCCAGTCCAATGGCCTCGCTCACGTACGCCATGCTGTTGGCCGTGTACTGGCCGCCGCACGACCCGGCACCCGGACAGGCCACCTTCTCGAGTGCCGTCAACTCCTCGAGCGACATCGTGCCGGCCGCATAGGCGCCCACGGCCTCGAACACGTCCAGCACGGTGACGTCGCGATCCCGATACCGCCCCGGCAGAATGGAGCCGCCATAGAGGAACACACTGGGCACATCGAGGCGCACCATGGCCATCATCATGCCCGGGAGCGTCTTGTCGCACCCGGCAATGCCGACGAGCGCATCGTAGCAGTGTCCGCGCACGGTGAGTTCGATGCTGTCGGCGATCACATCGCGGCTCACCAGCGACGCCTTCATGCCGGCATGCCCCATGGCGATGCCATCGGTCACCGTGATGGTGCAGAACTCGCGCGGCGTCCCGCCTCCGGCGATGACGCCACGTTTGGCCACTTCGGCCTGTCGCTTGAGCGCGATGTTGCAGGGCGCGGCCTCGTTCCAGCTGGACACCACGCCCACGAGGGGGCGCGCCACCTGCTCCTCGGTGAGCCCCATGGCATAGTAGAACGCCCGATGCGGTGCGCGCTCGGGACCCTGCATGGCGTGACGACTGGGACGCTGTGGTTCGGACATGATGGGCGCGCTAGGGTGAACGCGGCCGTGAAACGTCAGCCGCCCCGCTGAATCTCGGTGGCGCGCGCGAGGGCGGCCAGATACTGCCGCTCACTTTTGTATTCACGGCGCCCGCGCGAGATGTCCACGCCGCCCATGATCGCGGCGCCGCTCACCCGCACCAGTGGCGCGTCCGGGTCCTCCACGGCGGCACCGGCCTTGTACTCGAAGCCGCCCAGGAAGGCGGCGCCCACCACCTCGAGGCGCACGCCCTCGGGCAGGACGAGATCAACGCCCCCCATGAACGCCACCACCTCGATCTCCGTGGTGCCGGGCGCAAAGCGCGCCTCCCGCAGGTCGAGCTCTCCGCCGCCGGCCACCGTCCACACCTTGAGCTGGCGTGGCACCAGCCACCCGCCCTTCACGCCGAACCCACCGGCCACGGCTACCGCGGCGCCGCGCTCGGGTACGAGCGCTTCGGTGGTCACGTAGCGCTGCCAATCGTCCAGCGACCGCGAGGGATCGGCCGGGTCGGCCAGCAGCTGCTGCAACTCGGCCGGGGTGTGCACGCGATAGGCGGCCGCCAGTCGCCCGTCGAGCTGCTCCATCGTGAGCAGGTCGTTGGCAAAGGCCGCCGCGAGCACCCGGACGACCCGGTCACGGCGCGCTTCCGTAATGGGGAGGGGAGCGTAAGGAGAGGGCATAGGTGCGCTACGCGTTCACGGCGCCTGCTGTTTCATGCGCTTGCGATGCTCCTGTCCATTCTGCCATGCCGGGTACGCCCCCCCCTTACAGCGACGGCCGCCGCGCGTGGAAGTCGGTGGCTTTCTGGAACTGGTGCGCCACCGAGAGGATGATGTCGTCGGCGTACAGGTTGCCGGTGATCACGCCGCAGATGGGCTGCGCCTGGTACACCGGCGCCGGGGTGCTGTCGTTGCCACGTGGACCACCGCCGCCGAACTGCGGCACGTCGAACTTGTACGGCAGCACGGCGCACGGATGACCGGTTTGCGCGTTGGGCCCCACGTCGGCGTTGGGCGCGCCAATGAAGCCATCGAGCTCCTTCATGAACTCGCCCCATTTCTGCACCAGCAGCAGGCGGCGACGCTGATTGTTCACGAAGTCGAAGGCTCGTACGCTGCGCCCCCCGAGGAAGCGGGGATTCCAATCGGCCGGCGCCATGGGGTTGGGCTCCCCTTCGCCGATGCCGCGGGGACGCTGCGGCGGCGTGTTGCCGAATGGCCCGTTGGCACCGGGGCCCGTGGCGGGGCGCGCCGGGAGCGCGTTCAGGTCGAGGTTGAACTCCTTCGCCTTGCGCTGCACGTAACTGTCGAACGCCGCCGCGTATTCGGCGTTGAGCCCGCCTCCACCCATGCCCGCCACCGTGGGACGCGCCCCAATGGGCTTGGGGATCATGCCCAGCCCCTTGAGCTTCGCCACCAGTTCCGCCGGCGCATTCGGGTCCACGCCAATGCGCAGTTTGGCGAGGGCAATGTTGCGCTCGAACGTGAAGGGCGTGGTGACCGTGCTCGCGTCCTTGGGGTCCATGCCGTGCAGCACGTTGAACACCATGGCACAGTCTTCGATGGTACGGCACATGGGGCCCACCCGGTCCTGCGACCACGACAGCACCATGCCGCCGTGACGGCTCACGCGACCATACGTGGGACGCAGGGCAGAAATGCCGTTGCGAATACTGGGCGACACGATGGACCCCTGGGTTTCCGTGCCAATGGCAAACGCCACCAGCCCCGCCGCCGTGGCCGACCCGGGGCCGGCGGAGGAGCCACTCGAGCCAATGGTGGGATTCCACGGATTGTTGGTACGCCCCCCGTACCACCAGTCGTTCTGCGCAAACAGCCCGGTGGAGAGCTTCGCCAGCAGCACGGCGCCGGCATTGCGCAGCCGCACGACGATTTCGGCATCGTAGTCGAACTGCTGATCCTTGAGGTCACCGGTCCCCCACGAGGTGGGGGCGTTCTTCGTGGCAAAGAGATCCTTGAGACCGTACGGCACCCCATGCAGCGGCCCGCGCGACTTGCCGGCGGCGAGCTCGCGATCCATGGCGTCGGCTTCCGCGCGCGCCGACTCCTTCATGAGCGTGACCACGCAGTTGAGCGTGGGATTCAGCTTTTCGAGCCGATCAAGATAGATGTCGGTGATCTGCCGCGACGTGATCTTGCGTGCCTTGATGAGCGCCGACAGGCGATGCGCCGGCAGAAAGGCGAGATCCTCGGGCGATGTGGGCGCGGCGCCCACCCACGGCTCCACCGTGAACGGGCTGCGGGCGAACGCCTTCACGCCGTGCCTGGCCACCATGCGCTCCATGAGCGCGCCGGTGCCCTCGGGGTACGGCATGAACTGCAGCGCTGGTGCCTCCCCGTTGCCGAGCGCCACCGGTTCCTGCGCCGGTGGCTGCCGCCGCGCCGGGCGGGCGATCAGCCCGGCCGTTGCATCGAGGTAGGCCTGCGGTGATTGCGCGCCGAGCGACCGCACACCGAGGGTACTGGCCGCTGCCGCCACCAGCGAGCGGAAGACGAATTCGCGACGCTCGACGCCGGTAACGGCGGCGTCGTGCTCCATCGCCATCAGCTCGGCTTCAGCGTGCTCCAGGAATTCGAACGGGGTACTGTCCACGCGTGCGCTCCAGTGGGGAGAGAGACCGGGGGCCGCCGCAGGTCCCGCGGCGGCGAACCGGCCGAATATCTCCCCGGGAGCGCCTCAAGGCGAGAGGACGCGATGGACGCCGTGTCAGGGCGCGCCGCGCCGGGCGGCTGAATGCGGAACACGAAGGCCTGCTGCACCAGCTGGTTCACGCGCCGGCCGGCGAACACCGCCGCCTTGTAGCGCATGCGCGGCAGCGCGTTTCGCACCGCCTGCACGAAGAGCGGGTCCGCCTTGTCGAGCACCTGCATGGTGAGCGTGTCGGCGTAGCCGGTGCTGTCCACCACGAACTGCGCGTACACCACCCCCTGCACGCCAGCCTGCATGAGCGGGGGCGGGTACACGGGCCCTTCGGCGGTGGGGTCGAGGGCGGCGGTGGAATCCACCTCGATCTCCGTCATGGCCCGCGGTGAGTCGCTTTCAGGCTGCACCGGCTGGTTCTCTTCCAGCCGCTGCGAGCCGGCCGGTGCGAGGGCCACCGGCTGGCGCCCGTGATCGCTGGGCACGGCATGCTGCCCCGTGTTGGAGCGCGCGGCTCCGTCGAGCCCCACGAACGACAGGCGTTCCTGCGACGGCGGCGGCGTGGCGCGCCGAAAGGGCGCCAGAAAGCGCACCGACTCGTCGACGCGCGATTGGTCCGCCGCCCGCGCGCGCTGCTCCAGCCAACCGGCGAGGGCGAAGCACGCCAGAATCAGCGCCTCCGCCCCGATTCCCACCGACGGCTGCCCCAGGGCACGCCACGACGCGCGTCGAGTGGACTCGAACGCGCGCAGGGTGAGGCGCTGATCGGCTGGGGTCGGCATGGGCACCTCCGTGCCTCGTCGGCCGGGAGCGTTCCGGCCTTCCCTTCACTATTCGCCGAGTGGTCGGCGCCCCGCAAGGTGGACGCATGGCGAACACGACCATGGTGGCCGTCAGTACCGCCGCGAGAACGATCGTGCCAGACTCCATCCATCCTCGCCCCGCCAACCGACGCCGGCGAACCGTGCGGTGACGCCTTCCACGTGTTCCTCACCCCCATGCCGATCCCTGTTCGACTCATTGCCGGGCGCCCAGCGACCATCCTGATCGCGGTACTGCTGCAGGCGTGCGCTCGCGCCACCCCCACGCCCGTGCCAGCACCCGCTGCGCCGCCCCTGGTGGTGCCGGCGCCGGTGGTGCAGCCGCCCATCACCGTGTCACCGGTGCCGGCCGCCCCCCCGGCGCCGGCCGCTGCCGACACGGCGCGTACCGACTGGCATCGCCTCGACTACGACAGTGATCGTGTGCTGGGCGTGGGCTCCGAGCGCGCCCTGCGTGAGCTGCTCGCGGGGCGCCAGCCGCAGCGTGAGGTGCTCGTGGCGGTCATCGATGGGGGCATCGACACCGCCCACACGTACCTGCGCGGGCGCCTGTGGCGCAACGCCAGAGAGGTGGCAGGGAACGGCCGCGACGACGATGCCAACGGATACACGGACGATGTGTGGGGATGGAATTTCATGGTCACGCCCAGCGGTCAGGCCGTGGGGGCCGAAACGTTCGAACTGACGCGCCTGTACGCGGCGTGCCGCGGCACCGGCGCGGGCCGCGGCCTTGCGCGTCCTTCGGCCGCCCGCTGCGACACCATCGCCACGGCGTACCGCGACAAGGTGGACGAGGTAACCGGTACCCTCGGCCAGATTCGCAGCATCGAACGGGTGCTCGCGCAGGTGACGTCGGCACTCGAAGGGCCGGTGGGGGCGCCCCTGACGCGCAGCACGGTGCAGGCCTTCGTGCCCACCAATGCCCAGCAGGAGCAGGCCAGGCGCACCTGGCTGCAGCTCGATGCCAATGGGCTGGGCCCGGCGTCCATTGCCGACGCCAGAAAGGCCTACGAAAGCCAGGCCACCCACGGACTCGACAGCAGCTACTTCCCGCGGGCGGTGAACGCGCGCGGCTCCGCCGATGTCACGGGGCCCGACGCGGGACACGGGACCCACGTGGCGGGGATCATCGGGGCAGAGCGCAACCCGGCCAACGCAATGATGGGGATTGCCCCCAATGTGCGCCTCATGGCGCTGCGTGCGGTGCCCGATGGCGACGAGCGTGACGAAGACGTGGCACGCGCCATCCGCTACGCGGTGGACCACGGCGCACAGATCGTGAACATGAGCTTCGGCAAGGCGTTCTCGCCCAACAAGGCGGCGGTGGACAGTGCGGTGCGCTATGCGCAGTCGAAGGGGGTGCTGCTGGTGCACGCCGCCGGCAACGACGGCGAGAACAACGATGTGGTGCCCTCCTTCCCCACGCCTGCCCTCTCGAACGGCACCCGCGCCACGCTGTGGCTCGAGGTGGGCGCGAGTTCGTGGAAGGGCACGTCGCGGCTGGCCACGGCCTTCAGCAACTACGGCCAGCAGCAGGTCGATCTCTTCGCGCCGGGCGAAGACATCCTCAGCACCGTGCCGGGCGGCGGCGTGAAGCGGGAGGACGGCACCAGCATGGCGGCGCCCGTGGTGTCGGGAGTGGCCGCCCTGCTGCTTGCCTACTTCCCGACGCTCACACCGGCCGACGTGCGCGATATCATCGTGCAGTCGGTGCGCACCTTCCCGGGGCTCACGGTGGCGTTGCCCGGCAGCGAGGGGCAGCAGGTGCCCTTTGCCTCCCTGTCGCGCACCGGTGGGCTCGTCGATGCCTACGCGGCCGTGAAGTTGGCGCTGCAGCGCGAGGCCCTGCGCCCGTAGCCCGGGGCATGGTAGCTTCCCGCATCGCCATTCCTCGCGTGCGCGCCAGGGCATGACTGCCAGGGCGTCACCGCTCACTCCCTTTCCGGATTTCCTGCATGCGCACCCTGCGTGTTCTCGGCGCCGTTTCGCTGTTGTCCGTTCTCGCTGCCTCCCCGGCCCTGGCCCAATCGCGTCGCGCGGCGCCCAGCACGCGGGCAACCGCCGAGCTGTCGCTCACGCTGGCCGATACCGCCGCGCAGCGCGCCGCGGGCAAGGCGGCGCTCGTGCGTCTCGACTACGGGCAACCGCACCTGCGTGGCCGCAAGTTGCTCACCGACAGCCTGGTGCCCATGGGGCGCGTGTGGCGGCTGGGGGCCAACGCGGCCACGCTGCTCACCACCGACGTCGAACTCACCATGGGTGGCAAGACCGTGGCTCCCGGACGGTACGTGGCCCAGCTGCTCCCTGAGCCGAGCGGGTGGACGCTCATTCTGCAGCAGGAGACCACCGGCGCGGCGCAGGTGAATGTGGCGGCCTACGACAAGGCCAAGGATTACGCGCGCATTCCGCTGACGGCCTCGACCGTGTCACAGCCGGTGGAGAGCCTCACCATGGCCTTCGTGCCCTCCACGGCGCCGGGGATGCAGAAGGGCGATCTCACCATCGCGTGGGGCACGGTGCTGCTGCGCACGGAGTGGTCGGTCAAGTAGTCGCGCCTGCCGCGACATGATCAGGCTGATGGTGAAATGATGATGCAGACGGACTGGGCGAGCGGTACATTGCCGCCCAGTTCGCGGGCGTCGTTGGCCGACGTTCCGGTGTATGGTTTCGTTACTCTGGCAATGGAGCAGTTGGGATGTCGACGCGCGCAATGATCTTCATCGATGGGTCGTGGCTGGCCGTGACCGCCAACCGCCTGGCCGACCAGCACGGTCTGCAGGGGCGTACCGGGGGGCCGCTCGACTTCGGCGCGTTGCCGCGCGTGTGTGCGCAAGCGATTGCGGCCCAAATGGCCAGCGCCACCGGCCTCGATGTCGTGCGGACGCATTACTTCGGCTCCATTGCCACCAATTTCGACACGGTCGATCAGGACGCGGTGCAGCGGCGCAGTGAGTTCTTTGACAGTCTGCGGCGTCACCATCGCTACGAGGTGTATCGCTACGAGACCGACTACCGGGGGCATCGCGTGCGGCGCACCCCCGGCGAGGAGGGCTTCGTGCCGCAGGAAAAGGCGGTGGATGTGGGGCTGGCCACCGCGCTGCTCGAAATGGCGGCGGTGTCGGCGTACGACATTGCCATCGTGGTGTGCGGTGATCGTGACTTCGTGCCGGCGCTGCAGGCGGTACGGCGGCTGGGCAAACGCGTGGCCATCGTGAGCGCGCGTGGCAGCTGTTCGCGCGAGCTCAGCGATCCCAACGACCCCATGCGGGTGCGCGACTTCGACCCGCTGTGGCTCGACGCGCTGTGGCCGCAGATCGTCTCCCCCGGCGCCCGCTCCGTGCGCTCGACCGGTGAATTGGCCGCCGGCCCCGGCGCTGAGGGTGCGGGCGAGTTCACAGACGAAGTTGAGGTGCCCGGGGTTGGCGACGAGACGTATCCGCTGGCGGCGCGCGGGTACACGGGGGGGCGGGTCGACTCGCCGTATGCGGATGCGCCTGATACGCAGGCACTGAGCGGCGTGGTGACCAAGGTGCACGCCAACGGCTACGGCTTCGTACGCGGCGACGACGGGGCCGACTACTACTTCCGCCGCTCCGATTTTGCCGACGCCACCGACTTCTCGCGGCTCGAGCGCTTCCGCACGCGGCTCACCTTCCGGGTAAGCGAGCCGGCGCGCGCCGGGCAGGCCGGGCGCGCCGCTGCGCTCGTGGTGAGCGGTGTGCACGACCCATCGGTCCCCGTGTCACCGCGCCCGGCCTTCTCGTTGGCGTCATCGCCGGGACTGGCCGACGACCTCTGGGCGCTCGACCCGTTTGCGGCGCCGGTGCGGCGGGAGGCGGCCTCGGTGGCCAATGCCGACGCTGCCGATGCCACCACGGTGGACGGGGGCGTTTTGGGGGATGTGGTGGGCGCGGCGACCTCGCCGGTGGAGCGCGAGGTCACGCTGGCCGTGCCCGTAGCCGCCGACGTGGCGCCGGTTGTGGCGGCCGAAGGGATGGCCGAAATCGGCGCCGACGCGGCGGCCGTCCCCGTTGCCCCCCGAAAGAAGCGCGTTTCGCGCAAGTCGCTGCCGGCGTAGGGCGGGCGCGGGGGGGGCCTTCGCGGCAAGGCGGCGGTTGACGAGAGGCGCTCAAATGAGCGAACTTACCTACTCATTTGAACGGAGCGCTTTTGGCCACACCGCCCGCGTCGCGCAAGGCCGCCGTCAAGCGTGCCAGTGCGCCGAAAACGTTGACCATCGTTCGTGGCTCGCCGGGGATGGGCAAGCAGGAGGTGGTGTACAGGCACCTGAGCAAGAAGGCGCCGCGCCTCCGCATGCTGTTGGGACTCGAGCCGATGGCCCGCATCGATCTCGTTCGGGCCGGCGTTGATCCCGTGGTGGTCGATGACCTGGACACGACCCTCGGAGTTGGCAAGGAGCGGCTGCTCAAGGGACTCGGTGTGGCTCCGCAAACCGTCAGTCGCAACCGCCGTTTGCAGACGCCCCTGAATGCGGCGGACAGCGAGCGGGTGGTGGGACTTGCGCAGCTGCTCGAGCGGGTGGCGCGGTGGACCCCAAGCGACGAGGCTGTGGCAGCCGGGTTTGATCCATTTGCATGGCTCGGCACCTGGCTGACGTCGCCGAATCCCGCACTGGGTGGACAGCGCCCGCTGGCGCTGCTCGACACGAGTGACGGGCGCCTCCTGGTGGACGGAGTGCTGGCCACCATGGAATCGGGGGCGTACGTCTGAGCGCCCGCAGCGACATCACGCTCTACCGAATCGGGACCGATACCCCGAGCTACACGGCCGACGACCGATCAGGCATTGGCGCGGAACTCGCGCCGGGTCGATGGAATACGAAAGGTACCCCGCTCCTCTATACCTCGACCTCGCGCGCCCTTGCGTGCCTGGAGACGTTGGCGCACACCGCCCCAGCGGGGGCCTTCCCGTTCAACCGGTATCTGGTGGAGATCACGGTGCCTGCGGACGCCTGGCGTGCTCGCACACGGTGTCGACCGACCGATACGAACGTCATCGGGTGGGACGCGATCCCTGCCGGGCTGGTGTCCAAAGCGTGGGGCCAGCAGTGGCTGACGGACGGCCATTCATTGCTGGCCGAGGTGCCTTCGGTGGTCGTGCCTGAGGAAAGCAATGTGCTCATCAACCCCCGGCATGTACACGCCGGGCGGATCACCACGCGGAAGGTCCGCAAATGGCTGTACGACCCGCGATTCTGGAACCCGTCCGTCATGGGCAGCTAGGCCGATAGGGCGCGCAGGTCTTCGTACAGCTTTCCATACGTCATGAGAATATCCAGCATCGCCCTCTGAATCGCCGGCGAGTTGAGCGCCTGCGAAGACATGGCGGTATGCGCATCGAGCGCCGCCATGATGGCATCCTGGTTGGCCTTGGGGAGATCCGGTGACGCCGCGAACTGCTCCTTGGTGTTCGACAGGGCCTGCTTCCGCAGCACGGCGGACTCCAGGAGCTTGCCCTTGATCACGCCGGTCACGTACGTGAGCCGGTCGGTCTCCGTGAGCTCGCCAGTAAACAGGTCGTTCACCTTCTCGATGATCTCGGCCAGCCGCGCCTTTTCGCGGTCCTGCACCGCCCCGGCACCCGCCTCGGTGATGGGGGGCAACGGCACGGGGCTGTCCTTCACGAGCGTTGGCTTCTGCGTCCCCTTGTACCGCAGGGCGTAGTGCGTGAGCTCCAGCTTGGACAGGTCGATACCATCCCGCTCGCGCCCGAAGTCGAGCAGTCGCAGCAGATGACGATAGAAGATCGCGCGCTTCTCGATCTCGGTGTTGCCGTAGTCGAACACCTGCGAGAGGAACGTGTAGAGCCGCCCAAAAGCACCGAGATCGCCCTTGAACAGCACGAGAGCATCCATGGTGTGCTTGGCCGCCTCCGCCGCCGCGTCATCATCGTTCTCGGTGGCCATGCGCCACGCCGCCAACGCTAGACTGAACTTCTTGGTGAGCCTGTCGGCGACGGGCTCCACGGCGCGAATGAGGTCGCTCTGCTTCGATGACGGATTGAGGTCCACCGCCGCCACGCGGTCCACCTCGAAGTCGTCGTAGTACCCCGTCGCGTCGAGCTTCGCGCGCAGGTTGTACACGAGGTTGGGATCGGTGGTCGTCTCGAGCGTTGCCGTCTCGTAGTATACCTTGAACGCGGCCAGCACGTCGTCCGGCTCGTTCATGAAGTCCACCACGTACGTGGTGTCCTTGCCCGGATACGCGCGATTGAGACGCGAGAGCGTCTGCACGGCCTGAATGCCGTCGAGCCGCTTGTCTACGTACATGGCGCACAGCAGTGGCTGATCGAACCCCGCCTGGAATTTGTTCGCGGCCAGCAGAATCTGATACTCGGGTCCCTTGAACGCGACGCGAATATCGCGCCCCTTGAGGCCGGGGTTGAGCGACGGTGTGGCCTCGGTGAACGGGTCCGGCCCACTGTCGGCGTCCACGACCTCGCCGGAGAAGGCCACCAGCGACTGCAGCGCATAGCCCTTCTCGGCGATGTACTTCTGCAACGCGAGCTGCCAGCGCACCGCTTCCTTGCGGCTCGCCACCACCACCATCGCTTTGGCCTTGCCACCCAGCAGCGGGGACACCGTGGTGCGGAAGTGCTCCACGATCACCTGCACCTTCTGCGCGACATTGTAGGGGTGCAGACGCACCCACCCCATGATGCCGCGCATGGCCGCGCTGCGCTCGACTTCCTTCTCGTCGAACGCGGCACCACCGTGCGCCAGATTGAACGCCGCCTTGTAGCTCGTGTAGTTCTGCAGCACGTCGAGGATGAACCCCTCCTCGATGGCCTGGCGCATACTGTACACGTGAAATGGCTGCGGCACGTTGTCCGGCGCCGGCTTGCGCGAAGCATCGGGGCGTGTGCCGAACAGCTCCAGCGTCTTGTTCTTCGGCGTGGCGGTGAACGCCACGAAGGTGATGTTCTTCTCGTCGGCCCGGGCCGCCATCTGCGCGGCGAGCAGATCTTCCGTGCTCACCTCGCCGCCGTCCTGCAGCGCCGCCAGCTCCTCGGCGCTCAACAGCTCCTTCAGCTTGGCCGCCGCCTCACCGGTCTGCGACGAGTGCGCTTCGTCGGCCAACACAGCGAAGCGCTTGCCCTCCGTCGCGGCAAGCTCGCGTACCGCGGCCAGCGCGAAGGGAAACGTCTGGATGGTACAGACGACAATCTTCTTGTCGCCCTGTAGCGCCTCGGCGAGCTGCTCGCTCTTGGGCTTTCCTTCCCCCTTGATGACGGCCACCACGCCCGTCTTGCGCTGCATGTCGAAGATGGCGTCCTGTAGCTGCCCGTCGATCACCTTGCGGTCGGACACCACCACCACGGTGTGAAACAGCTTCGTGTGCTCGGCGTCGTGCAACTCGGCCAGAAAGTGCGCCGTCCACGCAATGGAGTTGGTCTTCCCCGAGCCCGCGCTGTGCTGCACGAGGTACTTGGTGCCGGAGCCGTCGGTGAGCACGGCGGCCTGCAGCTTGCGCGTTACGTCGAGCTGATGATACCGCGGAAAGATCATGCCCACGGGCTGCTTCTTCTCGTCACGCACCGTGACGAGATAGCGGCCGAGGATTTCGAGCCAGCTGTCGCGCGCCCACACTTCTTCCCACAGGTACGCGGTGCGATGGCCGTGCGGATTGAGCGGATTGCCCTTGCCGCCCCCGTCGCCCTTGTTGAACGGCAGGAAGGTGGTGGCCGGCCCGGAGAGGCGCGTAGTCATGAACGCCTCGCTGTTGCTCACCGCGAAGTGCACCAACGCGCCATTGGGGAAACTCAGCAGCGGCTCGGGCGCCTGCCCCTTGGGGTTGGGCACACGGTCGAACCGGTACTGATCGATGGCGTCTTCAACGCGCTGCGTGAAGTCGGTCTTGAGCTCCGCCGTGGCGACCGGGATGCCGTTGAGGAACAGCACCAGATCGATGGCGTTCTCGTTGTGCAGCGAGTAGCGCACCTGGCGCACCACGCGCAGCCGGTTGGCCTCGTAGCGCGCGAGGATCTCCTCATTGAGGCCGAACGCCGGCTTGAACTGTGCGAGCACCAGCTTTGCCTTGAGCCCCACCAGCTCGATGCCGTTGCGCAGCACATCGAGGGTGCCGCGCTGGTCGATCTGCGCGCGCAGCCGGTCGAGCAACGTGTCGGCGGCATTGCCGCCGTGGTTCTTCACCAGCGCCTCCCACGCCTGCGGCTGTGTGGCCTGAAGCCACGCGACGACGTCGGCCGGGAAGAGCGCCCGGGCACGGTCGTACTGGGCGGCGTCGCCGTCGGCGTAGAGCCAGCCGTTGGCGGCGAGATGGGCGCTGAGCTCGGACTCGAAGCTGATTTCCTTGTGCAGGGTCACGCGCTGACCTTCTGGCGTTTGAGAGCATCCAGCGTCTGCCCGCTCTTCGACTTCCACTCGATCCAGCCGTTGGCACTGGCCCCGATCAAGACATAGGCCGCACCACTGGGTGTCTTGAAAAGATGGTCACGTGTGAATACGACTTCGTCACCATCGACCTTGAGCACACCGGACTCGAACAGCGGGTCACGCATGCGACCATCACTCGTGTTGGCCATAGACGGGGTGATCTCTCGCGGCCCGCGCGAGCCGGCCAGCACGACGAACCCCTCTGGGGTGAAGAGGCCTCGGCCATCCGCCCCACGCCGCTTGCAGTAGAAGACTTCCTCCCGCGCGGGACCAGATACCGCACCAGCAACCGCGTCGAACATCGGGAACCCAAGCGTCGAGACCAGCGCCTGCCCCGTCTCGTAGATCTCGAGACAGTCCGCCTCGAGCGGAGCCGGCGTAAACGGTCGGCTTCCACTCGTTGCGTTCTCATCGCGGAATCGCTTTGCGGCGCGAATGGATTGAATGCAGTACCACTCCAAGAAGAGCGCGTGGGTCTGCGTCAGCGAATTCGTGCGCGAGATAAGCACCAACGCCCGTTCCCAGAAATCCTTCTCCTTGTTGTGCGCGGCGAGCCGGGCACGGAGATCACCGGTCTGCCCCACGTACACCGTGTCCTCGCTGCCGTCCTCCGTCTCGCCCACCAGGAAGTAGAGAGCCACCTGCGTGCTCTCCGGCATGGCCAGAAAGTCGGCCAGCAGACTGCGCGGGACCTCGATCACCTGCACGATGCGCGTGGTGATCTCAGCAATGCGGATGCCCCGGGGATCACCGGCCGGGAGTAAGATCTGGATAGTCTTGGCGCGCGCTGTCACGCGGCCTCCGCGGACGCGAGCCCCCGCACGTCGATCTGACCGGTGACGGCGGCGGTGATCAACGCCCCGCGTCTCAGGAGCAGTAGCTCCTTCCCACGCTGGACCTCCTCGATCAGTTTGTCGATATCTTCCACTTGGTTCTGAACAAACTCGCTTATCGCGAGCTGCTCTTCCGGCGGCGGAACCGGCACAACTAAGTCTTGCGCTGCGGACACATTGAAGTGCTGCTGAATCGCACCTCCAGATCCATCCGCAAACTGGGCAACCGCGGAGTCGGACTCGAGGTACCTACACAGGTACTCCGAACTGCCGACACTCGGCCGACGTATGATGATTAGGTCGATGCAATTACATCCATCAAGTTCTTGCGGAATAACTGCGGCAGTACCTGGCTGACCAGTGCGAACGGCGACTATGTCACCGGCATTGAGCCTCGACTTTCCCAGCAACTCGTTTGATTCCTCTGACAAATAGACAAGGTTGTTCAGCATGATCTTCCCAGGACGGATATTCAAAGAACGCAGCGCGGGTACGCCCTGATCGTTGTAGTATTTGGATGGCTCAACAACAATGCCAACCGTGAGCTGTGGGCTGACATACCGTAGGCGCGCTACGCCCCAATTTGCCGGCACCTGACCAAGCCACGCGCTTCCTGAGTGTTTCATCGAGGCGGCGGGGTTTAGCCCCTTGGTGACCGCGTGCGAGATCACCGCCTGCCGCTTCTCCTTCAGCAGCGCGATCAGCCGCTCCTGCTCGGCCACGAGCGCGTCGATCTTGGCGGTCTCGTGGTCCAGAAAGCGGGAGATAATGTGCTGCTCGCGCACGGGCGGACATACCACGGCGAACCTCCCGAGTTCATCGCCGGATAGCTCGAGGAACGTAGACCCCCGCCCGCGCAGATTAAGTTCCGGCGAAGCGACGGATAGCACATAAGCGAAGTACCGAGAGCTTGCCAACGAACCAGGCACGAGTGTCTTGCATCCCTGATTGGTACACATTGGACGTGCGGCAATCGCCAATGATCCGATCGGTGCACGAGTTGAGAGAATAATCGAGCCGACGGGGGCGACGGTCGTCCCGCACGAGGCGACACCCGCCTCGGTTATGGTCCTTAGCGTTGATTGGAGCTCGAGACCTGATCCGCTTAGGTCTGCCGGGGTAGCCCAGAGCACGTCACCATCCCAGAAACGAGAGACATCAGATGCGGGCGTCGAGCCACCAATGATGTGAAACAACCGTTTAACGGCGGCGATCTCCCAGTGCGCCGGCACTTTCCCGAGCCACTCCACCCCGCTGTTCTTGTATTCGGGATACCGCGGAAAGCTCATGACTCCCCCTCCCGTGCATCCCGATTCTTCTCGCGCTTCGGCAGCGCCTTCGCCGTGCGCTCCAACTCCGCCATGGTGTCCCGCTCCGCGGCGGCCTCCAACTCGGCACGGCGACGCGCGTCGAATACGTCGTACGCGGCGGCCGCGCGCTGGTCGGCCTCCACACGCGACACGCTCCCCCCATCCGCGAGCACCGCGCGCTCGTTGAAGCGCAAGAAATCGTCGAGCTTCTGCTCCCAATCGCGCAGGAAGATCTGCTTCCGACGCGAG
>NZ_JAJTHI010000072.1 GCF_021298855.1 Gemmatimonas sp. | reverse complement strand
TGGCGGTCAGGTAGAGCAGAAATGTGAGATACGGCGTCATCGAGCAGGCACTGGGGAGTGCAGCCTGTGTGGAGACTGGGGGCAGGACGGGGCGCAACGCTGCCCCTGGTGGGGAGCATCCGGCAGACTGATCCACACACTCTGACGGATGCGCGAACGTGAACCCCGGTACCAGCCCCCGTCAAGGCGCAGGAGCCATCGGCGCCCTGGTTGTTCCATTAGCGGGAACTTGCGCGAACCCGGCCGGTTGCCTCCGGCCATCCCTGACCGCCCGGCCGGCATTCGGTGGGTCGAGCCGCGGCCACTGTCTACTCTTTGTAAACTTTTCGGTTAGCATCCATATTCGTCCCGTGTCGGCGCGACTGGCCCCCCAACCGGCCCGTCCTCGCTCACGGCGCGTTCCCCTCCTCGCCCCGCCCGTTTCGCTGCGGGGCCCTCCTCCTCTGTTCCACTCTCTGGAGAAGTTGATGTCCCATCGGTTGAGCATTACCCGTTGGGCAGCAGCGGTAACCTCCCTGGTCCTGGCGGGATCGTTGGGCGCGCAGCAGGCGCCCACCGGAACCATCAGCGGCAAGGTGATCGACGCCGCCACCAAGCTGCCAATTTCGGATGTTCGGATTTCCCTCGTGGGAACCATGTTGGCCGCCCCCACCAACAAGGACGGTGAGTACCGCCTCCTGAACGTTCGGGCGGGTAGCGTCACCGTCGCCGCCCTGCGCATCGGCTACAAGTCGGTCACGCAGACGGCCACCGTCACCGCCGGCACGACGACCAATCTCAACTTCGAGATGTCCACGTCGGCCATCAACCTGTCCGAAGTCGTCGTGACCGGCACCGCCGGCAACCAGGAGCGCAAGGCGCAGTCGGCGCTCGTCGCCTCCGTCACGGCGGCAGACATCATCAAGGATGCGCCCGTCACGAACGTGGCCAACCTGCTGCAGTCGCGCGTGCCCGGTGTGGCGCTCAGCTCGCAGTCGGGCACGAAGGGTACGGCCACGCAGATCCGCATCCGCGGCGCCTCCTCGATCAACCTGTCGAACCAGCCGCTCGTCTTCATCGACGGCGTGCGCGTGAACGAAGGCATCATCGGGTCCGGACAGTCGGGTCAGGCCTACGACCGCTTCAACGACCTCAACCCCGATGAAATCGAAAGCATCGAGGTGGTGAAGGGCCCCGCAGCCGCGACGCTGTACGGTGCCGACGCATCGGCCGGCGTGATCCAGATCATCACGAAGAAGGGCAAGGCCGGCTCGGGCAACTTCCAGCAGACGCTGCGCGCCGAACAGGGCACGTCGAGCGTGTCGTACTGGGACATCCCCGACAACTTCGCCAATTGCACGGCGGCGACCGTGGCCCCCACGAGCACCAACCCGCTCTGCCGCGGTCGCGCAGTGGGCGACCTGGTGAGCGACAACCCGCTCGAGCGCGTCGGCGCCTTCCGCGACGGCACCGAGCGGCTCGTGAACTACGGCATCCGGGGTGGCGGCCAGAACTACGGCTTCGCCCTCAACTATGGTTCGGACAACTCGTCGGGCACGCTGCCGAACGAAAGCTTCAACCGCTACAACCTCCGTACGAACGCCAACTACATCGCCAACTCGAAGCTCAACTTCGACATCGGCCTCGGCCTCGTGCAGACGGCGACGCGCCTCCCGGACAACGACAACAACATCTTCGGCTGGCTCGGCGGCGCCCTGCTGGGCAGCCCCGCCACCCGCAATGACGGGCCGAATGCCGGGTTGTCGAACAACGGCTGGTTCTCCAACCGCCAGTTCAACGCCATCAACTCGGTGTATCGGCAGCTGCTCTCCAAGCGCGTCACGTCGAGCATCACGGCCAACTACGCGCCGACCGAGTGGTTCACCAACCGGTTCACCGGCGGTCTCGACTTCGCGAACGACCTGCAGACCAGCTTCTTCCCGCGCAACGACAGCCTCTGGTACGGTGGGCTGACCGACGGCGGCAGCAACGCCCAGACCAGCCGCGGCGCGGAGCGCTACACGTTCGACTATCTCGGCAACATGAAGAAGCAGTGGGGGAGCGACTGGGAAACGAACCTCTCGTTCGGCCTCCAGGTCATCTCGACCCGCAACACGAACCTGAACGCCACCGGCATCGGCTTCGTGACCAACGCGAACAACTCGATCGGCTCGGGGTCGCAGACCACGGGCGGTGGCGGCTTCACGGAGCAGCGTCAGTACGGCTATCTCGGCCAGCTGCAGATCGGCAACCAGAACAAGCGCTTCCTGCAGGTGGGCGTGCGCATCGACCGCAACTCGTCGTTCGGTGACCAGGCGCCGAGCTTCGTGCTCCCCAAGATCGGCGGTTCGTGGGCGATCAGCGAAGAAAGCTTCTTCTCCCCCCTGAGCCGCTTCGTGAACACGTTGCGCCTCCGCGCGGCCTACGGTACCACGGGTCGCTCGCCGAACCCGGGTGACGCGCTCACCACGCTGGCGGCGGCGTCGTACAACATCACCGGCACGACGCTCGCCGGCGCCGTGCTCGGCAACCCCGGCAACGCCGACCTCAAGCCGGAACGCGGCACGGAGTTCGAGGCGGGGCTCGATGCCGGCTTCTTCGACAACAAGGTGTCGACGGAACTCACGTTCTTCCGCAAGACCACGCAGGACCTGATCATCGCCCGTCCGATTCCGCCGTCGCTTGGCTTCAACGCCAACCCGCTGGCCAATCTCGGCTCCGTGCTGAACCAGGGTGTGGAAGTGGCGGTGAACGTGACGGCGGTGAACAAGCGCAACGTGCGCTGGGACGTCCGCGGTGCGGCCAACACGCTGCGCAACGAGCTGACGAGCCTGGGTGGCATTTCGCCCTTCGCGCTGGGTGGCGTGGGTCGCGCCCTCGAGGGTCAGCAGCTCGGCGTGATGGTGGCCAAGCGCGTGCGCTCGGTCGATGTGGCAGCCAACCGCGTGGTGGTGAGCGATACGCTCGAGCCGGTGGGCAACCTGTTCCCGACGCTCGAGTGGAACATCACGAACACCCTGACGCTCTTCAAGAATCTGCGCATTGCCGCGCTGCTCGACGCGAAGCGTGACTTCGCGGTGTACAACAACACGCGCTTCTTCCGCGAGACGCAGCTGGTGCGTTCGAACCTGCGCCTCGACCCCACGGCCCTGTCGGCCGAAGAGCGGCTGCGCCGGTTCGGCCCGTTCGTGTCGGAAGCCAACGGGTCGGCGGTGCCGGTGAACGACGCCCGCGAGCCCTACATCGAGCGCGGTGACTTCGTGCGCCTCCGCGAACTGTCCGCCACGTACGATGTGCCTCGCTTTCTGATGGACAAGCTGGGCAAGCGCGTGCAGGGCGCCTCGGTGACGCTGGCGTTCCAGAACGTGCGCCTGTGGAGCAACTTCTCCGGTGCCGACCCGGAAGTGAATTCGCAGACGGGTGCGTTCGCGCGCGAAGACTTCCTCACGGCGCCGCTGCCGCGCCGCTCGGTGCTCCGTTTCAATCTCAACTTCTGACCGCAACCATCCCATGAAGAAGATCGTCCGCGCGGTTTCGCGCACGGCGGCGGGTGCGGTACTCGCCCTCGGCGCGACCGCCTGCGGTGACGAGTTCGTCACCGTGACCAATCCCAACGTCATCGACGCCTCCACGGTGGACCCGGTGTCGAGCGGCAACACCCTGGCGCTGTCGGCGCAGCAGAACTTCGTCGACATGTTCGGGCTGCTCGCGATGTACGGCGCCTGGTTCAGCGGCGAGGCGAACGTGTCCGACACGTTCCCCACGCGCAACGAGTTCGGCGTCCGCAACATCACGCCGCTCAACGGGTCGCTGAACGGCGACGTGTGGGCGCCGTTGTCGCGCGCCATCGCCTCGGCCAAGCAGGTGCTCGACCTCGAGCTGCCGAACCCGAACACCAACATCAGCGTGGCGCGTGCGGCCACGTTCCGTGGCTTTGCCATGCTGCAGATGGCCAGCGATTTCTGCACCGGCAGCTTCTCGTCGGGGCCGGAACTCAACACAAATCAGATGCTCGATTCGGCCTCCTTCTGGCTCACCCGCGGTATCGAGGTGGGGCGCGCCAACGGGACGGCGGAAGGCGCATCGCTGGCGAACCTGGCGCTCGTGGGCCGCGCCCGTGCGCGCCTGCAGCGCCGGGACAATGCCGGGGCGGCGGCGGATGCCGCGGCCGTACCGGCCGGGTTCGAGTTCAACATGCGCTACACGGACGACCCGGGTAATCGGGCCCGCCTGTCGAACGACCTGTGGTTCTTCAGCTTCGACCGTGGGTCGATCAGTGTGGCTCCGTTCTGGCGCACGAACGATCCGCGCGTGCCGTACCGTGTGCAGGGCGGTACGCCCGCGCCCACGGCGCAGCCGCAGGATCCCGTGCCTGGTGGGTTCCACCAGCAGTTCAAGTTCCCCGGCTATGCGGCGCCCATCCGCCTCGCGAGCAAGCTGGAAGCCGACTACATCGCGGCCGAAGCGTCGGGGAACGTGACCACGCAGCTGACGCTGATCAACGCCCGCCGGGCGGCGGCCGGCCTGGTGCCGTACAGCGGTCCGCAGGACGCGGCGAGCGTGAAGCGCGAGCTGTTCACGCAGCGCGGCTATGACTTCTATCTCGAAGGCAAGCGCGTGGCCGACTTCCGCCGCGATCCGGCGGCCACGGCGGGCGTGACGGCGACCGGGCAGCCGTACTTCAAGCCCGGCATCGGCAACACGGGAACGGACACCTGCTATCCGATTCCGTTCGTCGAGCGTGACAACAATCCCAACATGCGCACGCCGTAACCAGCAGCGCGTGGTGTGCAGGACGGATCAGGGAGGAGCCTTCGGGCTCCTCCCTTTCTCTTTTTTTGCGGAAGTGCCAACCGGTTCCGTCCAGCACTTCCTCACACCGGCATCCGCTCCTCGCTGGCCCCGTGGGCACCATTTGGGAGCCTCATCAGTTTATCAGCGCGGTTGGCCCCATCCACGCGCGTCTTGCACCGCGAGTGCACGCCCTGCTCCCTCGTCCCGCTCCGGAGGCTGTTTCATGCAGTTGACTAGATCACGTGTCACGCGCGTCGTGGCCTTGCTGCTGTCACTCGCCGGCATCAGCCAGGGTGCAGGGGGCCAAGCCGCAACCGGCGCGGTCACTGGAAGGGTGACCGACGTCGGCACCAAGGGACCACTGTCAGACGTCCGGGTGCAGGTCGTGGGCAGCGTGAGCGCTGGCCGCTCGGACGCCAACGGTACCTATCGCATCACCGGCCTCCCCGCCGGCACCTATACGCTCCGTGCGATTCGGCTGGGCTATTCCCAAGGGGTGGCCAGCGTCACGGTGACGACAGGCGGCACGGTGACGGCCAATTTCGCGCTCAGCGTGGCCGCCACGAACCTCGACGCGATCACCATCTCGGCGACCGGTGAGCAGCAGCGCAAGCGCGAGGTGGGTGCCTCCATCAGCCGGATTGACTCGGGCGCCTTCAATCCGGCGACGGTCGCCAACTTCTCGCAGGTGCTGGCTGCACGCACCCCGGGTATCGTGGTGCAGCAGGGGGCCGGCACCAGCGGCGTGGGAAGCCGGATCCGGTTGCGTGGCGTGACCTCGATCAACCTGTCGAATGATCCGTTGCTGGTGATCGACGGCGTCTTCGCGAACAACAACGTGGGCTCACTGACGTTCGGCGTCGGTGGTGCGCAAGCGTCGCGCTTCGATGACATCAACCCGGAAGACATCGAGGACATTCAGGTGATCAAGGGGCCGGCGGCGACCGCGCTCTACGGCACCGGCGCCGCCAACGGCGTCATTCAGATCACCACCAAGCGCGGCAAGGCGGGGAAGGCGCGGTGGAACTTCTATGGCGAACTTGGCCAGCAGGAAACGCTACTGGACCTGTCAAGCAATGGCACGCTCTCAAATGATGCGTTGCTGCTGGTCAACTACCGTCAGGTCGGGCGGAATGCGGCGGGTGCGCGCGTTGGTGCCTGCTCGCGTGAGGCCCAGGTGCTGCGCACCTGCGTCACGCCGGATACGCTGTACAAGAACAGCCCCTTCATCAACGAAAATCCGTTCCGCACCGGTGGCAATGAGAGCTACGGCCTCTCCGTCTCGGGTGGCGGGCAGGATGCGCAGTACTACCTCGCCGCGGACATCGAACAGGACCGCGGCATCTTCGCGCCGAACAACCTGTACCGGCGCAACTTCAGGGCGAACGTGTCGGCCAACGTACTGCCTTCCCTGCAGGCGGTGGTCAATATCGGGTACCTGAACAGTTCATCGGGCTTCCCGCTGAACGACAACCTGTTTGCCGGCACGCTGTCCGCCGGCCTGCTCGGTGGCGCGTTCGATTGCAACCCGGCGACTCGGACCCGAATCGTCGAGTGCGCGGCCAACAACGACTCCCTTTCCCGCGGCTACGTGACTTCAAACGTGCCGGTGACGCAGTACTTCGTGCAGCAGCAGCAGCAGAACATCCAGCGTCTGGTGCTGGCGAGTACGCTGAATTGGACGCCCAAGAGCTGGCTCAAGGGCACGATGCGGGTTGGTGGTGACCTGCTCCGCCGTGACGACCAGACGCTGGTGCCGCCGGGCCGTGTCTTCCTCAACGCGGCGTCGATCGAAGGGTCGCGCTTTCAGTCCAAGTCCTACATCCCGTCGCTGTCGGCCACGGGGTCGCTGACCGGGACCTTCAACCTGACCGACGGCATTCGCTCGGTGACGACGGCGGGCGGTCAGTATCTGAATGAGCAGACGCGCCGGACGGATGCCTCGGGCGCGGTGCTGCTGCCGGGCACGTCGTCGTTGAATGGCGCGAGCGCTCGCTTCACGGTGAACGAGGTCAATCAGCAGATCGTCACGGTGGCCGGATTCGTGGAGCAGCGGTTCGAGTGGAACGATCGTCTGTTCCTCACGACGGCGCTGCGCTTCGACGACGCCTCGGTGTTCGGCAACTCGGCGGCCGGGTGGACCTACTATCCCAGCATCACCTCGTCGTACGTGATCAGCGAGGAGAACTGGTTCCCGAAATTGGACTGGCTGAATACGCTGCGCTTGCGCGCCGCGTACGGGCGTGCCGGCCAGCGTCCTGGCTTTCGCCAGTCGCAGACGTTCTTCAATCCGGTGTCGGTCAACATCACGGATGCCTCGGCCAACCTGCCAGCGGTCACTATTGGTGGCCCGGTCGGCAATGCCTTCCTGAGCCCCGAAATCACGGCGGAGACGGAAGCCGGCTTCGAATTTTCCGCGTTCAATGCGCGCCTCTCGGGCGAGTTCACCGGGTTCCGGCGCAACACCACGGACCTGCTGGTGCAGCGCACGCTGGCGCCATCGCTCGGTGTCGCCGCCAATCAGTTCGTGAATCTGTCGCTCATGCGCACGCGCGGCGCGGAAGGATCGATCACGGTCCGACCGATCGACAACGACAAGATCCGCTTCGAGCAGAACGTCACGTTCACGACGTTTGCGAACCGCATCGTCGACCTGGGAACGGCAGATGGACAGGTCATTGCGCCGATCGTGTTCGGCACGCAGCAGTTCCGGGCTGGTTTCCCGGCGGGCGGATACTTCCAGCGCCGCATCCTCAGCTACAGCGACCTCAACGGCGACGGGATCATCAGCCGGGTCAACTGCCCGAGCTACGGTGGCCTGGCCAATCCCCAGCTGGTGGGAGGCCCCCGCTGCGAGATCGTGCTGTCCGACTCGCTCGACTACATCGGTCAGCCGTTGCCGGCGCGTGAAATGGCGTTCAACACGAGCATCACGCTGTTCAAGTCGCTGCAGTTGACGGCGCTCGTGAATTACCGCGGCGGTAACAAGCTGTACAACAACACGCGCGAGTTCCGGAACAACGGCGGTTTTGCCAACGGCCCCGATTTCTGGGATCGCAATGCCCCGCTCAGCGATCAGGTGAAGTCGACCGCTCGCGCGATGGGCACGAGTGACGGCTACATCGAGGACGCGAGCTTCGTGCGGTTGAGCGAGATCGCCGGCACGTACACGTTGCCGGTGCAGTGGGCGCGGAAGATGCGCGCCGCTGGCGCTTCGCTGACGATCGGCGCCCGCAACCTGGCACTGTGGACGAACTACACCGGATTCGACCCGGAAGTGCTGTCAGCCACGAACTCCAACTTCGGCACACAGGACTTCCTGACCGCTCCGCCGGTGCGCCGGATCACGGCGCGCCTGAACCTGACCTTCTAACTCCACCGACCCTTATCATGACGACTTCCATGCCTGGGTCGGCGCCACGGGCTCGTTCCCTGCGCCACCTGATGATGGTTTCCCTCGGGGCAGCGTTGCTGACCACCGCGGGCTGCTCGAAGGACAGCCTGTTGGCCGTTGAAGACCCCGACGTCGCCACGCCCGAATCGCTGGCGGATCCGGCCGTCCTGCCGACGCTGCGCGCCTCGGTCATTTCCGACCTGCAGGTGGCGATGGGTGCCGGTGGCGAAGATGGCGTGATCACGCTCGGCGGTCTTTTGGCCGACGAGTTCATCTGGGCCGAGACCTTCCCGACGCGGTTCGAGATGGATGTGCGTTCCACCAACCCAATCAACGGCACGCTCGATGGTATCTACCGGTCGCTGCAGCGCGCCCGGGCCACGGCCGAGCGCGTTGAGCGTACCTTTGCCAGGGTCCAGCCGACGAACCCGTTGCGCGCGGAAGTGCAGGCGCTTGCCGGATTCACGTATGTCATGCTCGCCGAGATGTACTGCAACGGCATTCCACTCTCGACGTTCGACGTCGACGCGGGGACGCCCGAGCTGGGCGAGCCGCTCTCCAATCAGGTGCTGTATACGCGCGCCGTGGCGAAGTTCGACTCGGCATTGGCGTTGATCGGCACTCCGGCCACACCAACGGCCGAGCAGACCAGAATCCTGAACCTGACGCGGATTGGACGCGGGCGGGCGCTCCTCAATCTCGGGCGCTTTGCCGATGCGGCCACAGCGGTCGCGCTCGTGCCGACAGGCTATCGCTACAACCTGTTCCACTCCGAAAACTCCGGACGTCAGAACAACGGCGTGTTCTTGCCGACGCAGAACTTCCCCCGCTTTTCGGTTGGTGACCGGGAAGGGATCAACGGGCTACCGTTCTTCACGGATGGGGCCACCGATCCTCGCGTGTTCTCGCCACGGGGCACTGGGGTGGCCTTCTTCCCGCGCGTCGGCGCCGACAACATCACGTTGATGAACGTGCAGACCAAGTACATGAATCGGTCGGCAACCGTTGTGCTGGCGGATGGCGTCGAGGCCCGTCTGATCGAGGCGGAAAACCAGCAGCGGACCGGTGGTGATTATGTCGCTACGCTCAACACCCTGCGTGCTGCGCTGCCGACATTGATCACGAACGCGGCGCTCCCGGCCGCGTTCAACCCCCCGGCGATCGCCGCGCTGCCCCCGCTGGCCCGCGGTGCCAATACGGCTGCGGAAGTCGACCAGGTGTTCAAGGAGCGCGCCTACTGGATGTTCCTGACCGGACATCGCCTCGGTGACCTCCGCCGGCTCGTGCGCCAGTACGGACGGAATGCCGAGGCGGTGTTCCCCACTGGCGTGTTCCACAAGGGCGGCACCTACGGAGTTGATGTGAACTACCCGGTGCCCTTCATCGAGACGAACAACAGCAAGTTCGTCGCCTGCATCGATCGCAACGCTTAAGAGGAGTCCACGGCTCATGACGCATCGCATATTGGCCGTCGCCGCGTTGGCGACGGCCGTCGGGCTCGCCGCCTGCTCCGAGAACTACGCGGTCATTTCTGCCTCGGCGCCGGAGAAGACGAACTTCACCACGACGCTGAGCGGCGCCAACGAGGTGCCGGCAGTGACCACCAGCGCGACCGGGTGGGCCAACTGGGTGCTGGAGGATCCGAACACGCTCCAATACGAGATCTATGTTGCCGGCATCGACTCGATCACCATGGCACACTTCCACGCCAACGTGGCCGGGCAGAATGGGCCGGTCATGGCGTGGTTCGTCCCGACCGAGGCCTCCCGGGCGCCCGGTGTCGGCAACATCTCCGTCGGGACATCGGGCGGCATACTGCGCCAGAACCGTGTGTCACGCGCCTCATTGACCATGGTCGCGCCGTTCACGTGGGACTCGGTGATCACGCGCATGCGGGCGGGATCGACGTACCTCAACATCCATACGCGACGGAATCCCGGTGGTGAGTTACGGGGCCAGGTTGGCCCCGGACGTCGGGAGTAGTCCCTCGCGTCCCCACCAGGCGGCCGAGCGCCCCGGTCATCACCCTGATGTCCGGGGCGCTTTGGGTGTCAGCGGTCCGTTACACCTGTCCTGTAACCAAAATGTTGACAGTTGGACCAAGCGGTCACAGGTTCATTGTCATCTCCGGCGCCGTCGCGTTTTCGCCCCCCAAGGGGGCTGGAACCCGTTGTCCCGTCCTGCGTTAACATGTTGCCGGGGCTCACTGCGGTTTCCGGGCCAGTCTGTGCCATCTTCGTCATCCCTGCCTGACATCGCTTCGATGAAACCTCGGCGTCTTCCGAGTCCGGTGGCATGATCGCACCCGCCACGCACACCGATGCGGCGGAGTGTGCGCGCATCACGATGGCGCATGCGCGCACCTTCTCCCTGGCCAGCAAGCTGCTGCCGCTGGAGAAGCGCCGTGCGGCCTATGCGCTCTATGCCTTCTGCCGCGTGGCCGACGACCTGGTGGATCAGGCCGATCATGGCAATCTGGTGGCGCTGCGCCTGCAGCTCGACGCGTACCGCGAGCAGCTGCAGGCCGCGCTCGATGGGCGTCCGTCGGGCCCCATCTTCCGCGAGATGGCGTGGGTAACGCGGGCGTATGAGGTGTCCCCCGCCCCCCTCTTCGAGCTGCTCGATGGCGTGGGTCGCGATCTCGAGGCGCACACGTACGCCACGTGGCCCGAGCTCGAGCAGTACTGCGAGGGGGTGGCGAGTTCGGTGGGTGAGATGTGCACCTACGTCTTCGGCGTGCCGGCTGGTCCGGCCATGCGGGTCAAGGCCATTCAGTACGCACGCACGCTGGGTACCGCCATGCAGCTCACCAACATCCTGCGGGATGTGGGTGAAGATGCGGGGCGCGGACGCTGCTACCTGCCGGCCGAGGACATGGCGCGCTTCGGGCTGACCGCGCAGGACGTGCTGGCGCGCGATCCCGCATTGGCGCGCCATGCGTCGTGGGCCAGGCTCATGGCCTTCGAGGTGAGCCGGGCGCGCGCCTTGTATGCGGCGGCGATGCCGGGCATTGCGCTGCTCGATGCCGACGCCCAGCGGTGTGCGGCCGCCTGCGCCACGGGCTACGCCGGCATCCTGACCGCCATCGAGGCCCAGGGCTACGATACCATTTCGTCGCGAGCCCGCATTGGGCGGCTCGCGCGCGTGGGCATTCTCTGGAACGCGTGGCGGTACCGCGCCCCCACGCCCGATCTGTCCGCGCTGGGCCATGGCCCGCGCATCGTGTGGGAACCCAACACGGCATCGTCCAACGCCGATGCTCTTGTCCGTCTTGCCTGAGGTGCAGTTCGCATGACCCTGTACACGGACCAACAGGACCGCACGAGGTCGACGCTCTTCAAGATCGCGTCGATCACCTTGCTGGGGCATCTGTTTTTCAGCGCGTTTTCCGCATTCGCCTTTGCCACGTTCCTGCTGCCGCCGTATCCGGAGTGGTTGCAGACGCCGCAGAACCAGAAGGTGATGGCGCTTGGCTACACGTACGGCGGCGCCACGACCGTCACCCTGGGGGCCATCTCCGGGCTCGCGTTCCTCGCCTGGGCCGTGGGAACGCGCAAGGCGGTGATCACCTTCCTCGTGGCGTTCGTGCTGGCGCTCACGTCGGAGTACGTGGGCACCCGCTGGGATTACCCGTTCGGTGCGTACGAGTACACGAGCCAGCTGGGCTACAAGATTGGCGGTAAGGTCCCGTTCAACATCCCGACCTCGTGGTTCTACATGCTGGTGGCCTCGCTGGCCATGTGCGGGCGCTTCCTGCAGGGGAAGGACGACAACGTCTCCAAGTGGTGGTGGTCGCTGGTGGGCGGGGTCGTGCTCACGCTTTGGGATGTCTCCATGGACCCGGCCATGGTGAAGACCACGCATTGGATCTGGGAAATCGGCGACCTGTCCGACCGGAGTGCCTTCGAGCAGTTCATCGGCAAGCCCATCTTCTTCGGCATGCCCATCACCAATTGGCTCGGCTGGCTGCTCACGGGCATCCTCGTGGCGCGGGTCATGCTGGCCTTCGTGCCGCCGTCGGAGTGGGTGGCCAAGGTGTCGCCGCACCGGTTGCCGATTGCGCTCTACGCCATCAATGGGCTGCTGCCGCTGGCCATCTGCTTCCGCTGGGACATGGTGCCGGCGGGGGTGCTGGGCACGATCGCCATGGTGATCCCCCTGTGGGCGGCGCTGCGCAACGATCCGGCGCCGGTGACGAGTCTGGGGACCGCCCCGCTGCGGTCGGTGCGCGACCGCGCGCTCGGTACGCACTGACCGAGGCTCCCCTCGGGCGAAACGGCCGGGCCACTCGCCCGGCCGTTTCCTTTTCCCCTACATTTCGCGCAAGGCGGCCGCAGCCATAGGGGGTTCCCGGGCACACCGCGCACCGCTGCCGCGTTAGCCTCCTGGACTGCGACATGGATCGCCTCGTTCCCATTTTCGACTCTGATGCCCTGCCGATCGGCATCCTCGTTCTCATCGTGTTCGAGGCGCTGGTGCTGGTGATCTGGCAGCGGCGCAAGCCCGACTCCGCATTGGGGAAGCCCAATGTTGCGCGGATCGTGTCGTTTCTCGGAGCGGGGGGGTCTCTCGTTGCAGCCATGATCTTCCACCGGCGTCCTGACCCGTCGCCGGAGGGGTTTGCCATTGCCATGCTGTCGGCCATGGTCATTCACCTCTGGCACATCGCCGTCCTGCTGCGTCGCTGACCACGCGGCGGCGGCGTCCCGATCCTCCAGCTTTCCGATCCATGCGCATCGTTGTCATTGGCAGTGGCTTCGGCGGCATCGCCGCCGCCATCCGTCTGCAAGCCCAGGGACACGAGGTCACCATTGTCGAGAAGCTCGACAAACCGGGTGGCCGCGCATACGTGTTCGAGCAGGATGGGTTCACGTTCGATGGGGGCCCGACGATCGTCACGGCGCCCTGGGTGCTCGACGAACTGTTTGCCCTGACCGGCCGCAAGACGGAAGACTACATCAAGCTCGTCCTGCTCGATCCGTTCTACAACATCCGGTTCGAGGATGGCAGCGTCTTCCATTACAACGGCGACAAGGACGACATCTTCCGTCAGGTCGAGGCGTTCTCTCCCCGCGACGTGGAGGGCTATCGTCGCTTCCGCGAGAAGTCGTGGGAGATCTTCAACGTCGGCATGCCGCTCATCGACAAGCCGTTCCTCACCATGGGCTCCATGGTGAAGGCGATCCCCGACCTGGTGCGTACGCGGGCCGACCGCTCCGTGGCCGGGTTCGCCGAGAAGTACATCCGGGACGAGCGCCTGCGGCAGGTCTTCTCCTTCCACCCGCTCCTCGTGGGTGGCAATCCGTATCGCTCGTCGAGCGTGTATGCGCTCATCCACAAGCTCGAGCAGCAGTGGGGAGTGCTCTTTGCCATGGGCGGCACGGGGGCGCTCGTGCGGGCCCTCATCCAGGCCTTCGAAGATCTGGGCGGCGAACTTCGGCTGAACAGCGAGGTGGACGAAATCCTCGTGGGCGAGAGCCGCCGCACCACTGGCGTGCGCCTCAAGAACGGGCAGCAGCTGCGCGCGGACGCCGTGGTGTGCAACGGCGATCTGGTGCAGGCCTACCGCACGCTCATCGCGCCCGACAAGCGCCCCAGTGTGCCGAACCGCAAGGTGGAGAACCTGCAGCACTCCATGTCGCTGTTCGTGATCTACTTTGGCACCAACAAGCAGTACCCGGGCACGGCGCACCACGAGATCATCATGGGTCCGCGCTACAAGGAGTTGCTCGAGGACATTTTCGAGCGCAAGATCCTGTCCGACGACTTCTCGCTGTATCTGCATCGCCCCACCGCCACCGATCCCTCGCTCGCCCCGCCGGGGCACGACTGCTGGTACGTGCTCTCGCCCGTGCCGCATCTGGGCAGCGGCACCGACTGGGAAGCGGTGGGTCAGCGCTATCGCGACCGGATCATGCAGTACCTCGAAGACCGGTATCTGCCCGACCTGCAGCAGCACATCGTCACCGAACGGCGCATCGATCCCCGGTACTTCGAGAACACGCTCAACAGCTACCTGGGGAGTGCCTTCGGTCCGCAGCCGGTGCTGACACAGTCGGCGTACATGCGGCCGCACAACCAGAGCAAGGACATCCCCAACCTGTACTTCTGCGGCGCGGGCACGCACCCGGGGGCCGGCCTGCCGGGGGTCATCGCATCGGGGAAGATCGTGGCGGAGCTCATCGGGGGCGCCCCCGCGCGCAAGGGAGCAAAAACGCCGGCGCCCACGCTGGCACCGGTCTGACCCCTCGTCCCTCGGCCCTGAGTCCTCAGGCGCCGAGCAGGAGAGTCGAGAGGCGGCGACAGAGACATGAGCGCGCTCGATTCTCGGGTCTCCCCCTCCAGTCTCCCCCCCTCCCCCGCTAGATTTGGCCGGATGAACATCACCATTACTCCGACCGAGACCGCTGGCGTCTCCCGGCGCCTGCAGATCACGGTGCCGGCCGATACCGTGGCCTCCTATGAGGACCAGGCGGCGCGCAAGTACGCGACGCAGGTCCGCCTTCCGGGGTTCCGCCCGGGCAAGGCTCCGCCGTCCATGGTACGCAAGAAGTTCCCCGAGGCGGTGCGTCAGGAAGCCATCGAACTCGTGATCAACGAGGCGTTCCGCGAGGCCATTGAGCGGGAAGGGTTGAAGCTCGCCGCCCAGCCGCATGTGCACGACCTCAAGGCCGTCCCGGGGCAGCCGCTGGAGTTCGAGCTGCACTGTGAAGTGCGCCCGGAACTGGCGCTGGAGAAGCTCGAAGGGTACACGCTCACGCGGACCGAATCGGCCGTAACCGACGAGCTCGTCGACGAGCAGATCGAACGCATCCGTGAACAGAAGGCGGAGTGGTCGCCGGTGGAGGACAAGGCGGCCGAGGGGGACATGGTCACCGTGCTGCTCTCCACCGCCGAGCCCGACGGATCGCTGCCCGAAGGGAAGGAGTACCGGCTCGTGCTGGGGGGTGGCCAGGCGATCGCCGGCATCGAGGAACTCATCATGGAAACCGCGCCTGGTGCCACCGCCGAGAAGTCGGTGCGCTGGCCCGACGATTTCCCCGATGAGACGCAGCGCGGCGTCTCCAAGCTCGTGCGCGTGGTGGTCAAGGACGTGAAGCGCAAGGCGCTGCCGGCGCTCGACGATGCGTTCGCGCGCGAGGTCGGAGACTTCGACACCCTCGACGCGCTGCGTGCCACGGTGCGGACCGACATGGGCGAGCATGCGCGCCGCGAGGCCGAGGCCGACCTGCGCGGCCAGCTCGTGCGGCAGATCGTGGAAACCAACCCGTTCGACGTGCCCAAGGCGTGGGTCATGCAGCTCGTCGAGGGGTATATGCAGATGTACGGGGTCCCCGACGCGCAGAAGCAGACCTTCGCCAAGGAATTCTATCCGATGGCGGAGAATCAGGTGCGTCGCGACCTGATCGTGGATACGATCGCCGAGCGTGAGTCGATCGCCGCCAGCGCCTCCGAGGTCGATGCGCGCGTGGAAGAGATGGCGAAGGCCCGGAACGCCGATCCCGGTCAGGTGTACGCGCAGCTCCAGAAGCAGGGGCGCCTGCAGGAGATCGAGCGCGAGATCACCGAGGAGAAGGTGTTCACCTGGTTGCTCGAGAAGAATCCCGTGACGACGGCGTGAGCCGCCGTCTTGTAGTCACCTGAATGGAGAACGTGATGGCATCGATCTACATGCCGTACATCATCGAGCGCTCGAGCCGTGGCGAGCGCACGTATGACATCTTCTCGCGCCTGTTGATGGACCGCATCGTGTTCCTGGGGTCGCCGATCAACGACGACGTCGCGAACATCATCATCGCGCAGATGCTGTTTCTCGAGGCCGACAACCCCGAGAAGCCCATCCACCTGTACATCAACTCGCCGGGCGGGTCCGTGTCCGCCGGATTGGCGATGTACGACACCATGCAGTTCATCAAGGCACCGGTGCACACCACGTGCATGGGTATGGCCGCCTCGATGGGCGCCTTCCTGCTCTGCGCTGGCGCCGCCGGCCATCGCAGTGCGCTGCCGCACAGCCGCATCATGATCCACCAGCCGTCGCAGAACGGCGGCGGCGGCTCGGCCTCGGACATCGAAATCCAGGCCAAGGAGATCCTCTATCTCCGCAGCAAGATGAACGAGCTCATGGCCAAGCACTCCGGGCGCCCGATCGAGCAGATCGAGCGCGACACCGACCGGGATCGCTTCATGAGCGCCGAGGACGCCCGCGTGTACGGCCTCGTGGACAACGTCATCCAGCATCAGGCGGAGCTCGTCGCCGCCAAGTGACCGTGGCGCGGAGCCACCGAACAACGGAGGCACGGGGACATCCCTCGTGCCTCCGTTCGCGTTTACCGCAGGCCGTGCGCCTCCCCCGCGCCGCGCCTCACGCGGCCGGCGCTCACCGCGCCCGGACGCGCATCATGATCTCCACGGCCGGACGCGTGGTGAGCCGCGCATAGGGCCGTACCGTCTCCGGCTGGAGCGTCTCGAAATCGAAGTGTCGCGCCAACCGGGCAATGATGAGCGCCGTCTCGATGGTGGCGAACGCCGCCCCCACGCAGATGCGCGGTCCGGCGCCGAATGGCAGGTAGCTGCCCGGCACCTGCTCGGCCTCGCGCTCGGGGAGAAACCGGTCGGGATCGAACAGCGCCGGATCCTTCCACAACTTCACGTGGCGGTGAATCGACCACGGCGCAATCATGAGCATGGTCCCCCGCGGCACCCGTCGCCCGGCAATCTCGGTGTCCTTGCCCGCCACGCGCGGCAGGAAGGTGATGGGCGGATAGAGTCGCAGCACCTCGCGAAAGAAGTTGCGCACGTAGGGCAACCGCTTCGTGTGCTCGAGCAGTACCGGGCCGTCGCCGGCCACGGCGCGCACCTCGTCGCGAATGCGCTCGACCACGTCGGGGCGCTGCGACAGGATGAAGAACGCCCAGGTGAGCGAACTGGCCGTGGTTTCGTGCCCGGCGAGGAAGAACACGCCGAGCTGGTCGATGAGTTCGTCGCGCGTGAACGGGGCACCGGTGTCGCTGTCGCGCGCCTCCAGAATGGCCCCGGCAATGTCGTCGTACTCGGGATGCTGCAGACGCGCATCCAGCATGGCCCCCAGGTGCATGCGAATGCGGGCGCACGCCTGCCGCACCGCCTCGGGCTGCGTGACCGGCGACCACGGCTTGTCCCAGAGCAGGCGCTTGATGTCGATGCTCCCCACCTGTCGCTCGAAGCGCATGAAGTCCTCGAACACGTCGTGCGAGGTCTGCCCTTCCAGCGGGACGGAGAAGATGGTGCGCGTGATGACGTCGGCGGTGAGGTGGCTCATGGCCGCGTCGAGGGAGAAGGTCTCCCCGTTTCGGGCCTGCGACGTGAGGCGCTGCTCGTAATCGTCCACGGCCGCCGCCATGAACTCGAAGGCCCGGTTGATCCGCATGTGCGAGAACGCCGGATCCACCATTTTGCGCTGTCGGCGCCAGGTGTCGCCGCTGGTAACGAACATGGAGTTGCCCACCAGATCCTCGAGCGCCTCCACGAACAGATCGTTCTTGGGGAAGGTGTCGTGATCGGTGAGGATGCGGGACACCCAGACCGGGTCGTTGACGAGCAGAATCCCCCGCCGCGTGTAGCCGAGCGGCGTGATCATCTCGCGATAGGCGAGGTCGGGGAGGAGGCTCAGCAGGTCCTTCTCGCGACGCCAGAGCAGGCGCAGCAGCGACGGGACCGGTGGCCGGGGGGTGGGGGCGGGGGGACGCCAGAGCGTGACGGCGCCCGTCACGCCTCAGCTCCGGCAGCCGGTGCGGGCCCTGGGCCCCGTCGCGTGCGGTAGAAGGCCAGCCGGATGCGCGCCTGATGGTAGATGATGATGACCAGCCCCACGGCCAGTGGAATGGCCCACATCTTGGGATTCAGCGCGTGACCGGGATTGAGGCGCACGAAGCCGAAGGCCATGAACGCGGTGTACACGGAGATGCCCGACCCCACGATGGCCTTCACATGCTCCAGCTGGTACATGATGCGACTGGGTGCGGCACTGTAGATGAACCAGAGGTTCGTGAGCCCCGAGGCCACGCCCACGATCGCGAACGCCTCCATGAGCCTTTCGTCGATGAGCCATCCCCGATAGGCGCAGTAGAGGGCCGCCACGATCGTGAGCACGTTGAGCGCCACGTTCGCCGGATGCCGGTTGGCCGGGTGATTCTTCTTGTTGCGAATGGTCGCCACGCCGTGCCAGACGAGCTGAATGGTGAGGATGGCGAGGTACAGCATCATCCAGCCGAAGATCCCCTCGATGCGGTACTGCGGCCAGGCGAGCGCGACCTGCTTGGGGTGCGTGGTGAGCGGATCGAGCAGGGTGGTGATGGACATGCCGATCGCCATGCTGGCCGTGACCAGCATCAGGCGGGCGTACCAGTGCCCCACCTTCCGGTGGGTCTGGCTTCCCTTGCGCCCGAGCGTGGGGATCCAGAACAGGACCAGCCCCACCGCCCCGCAGGCGATGTGAACGAACAGGAAGCCTTCGAAGGGCCACATGCGGCGGGTGGGTACCTGTGACGGGGACGGGGGTATCAGCGGGGGAAACGGTCCAGCCACCGGCGGTCCGGCGGGGTTTGCTGGAACTTGGCGCCGGTTGGGATTTGGCGGGAGGGTGCCGACACTCTCCACCACGGCGTTTCGCTTGACCCTGCCTGTCTCAGGGGTTTAACTCTTCCAGCGGTACGGCGTGGTCCAGCCGTGCCTTGCATTTCTTTGCCGGGCGGGGATTTCGTCCCCGACTTGCCCACTGTACCGGATCGTTATGTCCCACGACAAGCATCTGCGCTGCTCTTTCTGCGGAAAGTCCAAGGACGCCGTCCGGAAGTTCATTTCGGGCCCGTCGGTGTACATCTGCAACGAGTGCATCGCCCTCTGCAACGAGATTCTGGCGGAGGACGAGGAGCGCGAGGTTGCCGAATCGATCACGCAGGTGCCCACCCCGCGTGAAATCAAGAACATCCTCGATCAGTACGTGATCGGGCAGGAGCAGGCCAAGAAGGCGCTGTCGGTGGCGGTGTACAACCACTACAAGCGCATCAATGCCGCGGGCACGGCGCGGGAGGACGACGTCGAGCTGGACAAGTCGAACATCCTGCTCATCGGCCCCACCGGCACCGGCAAGACGCTGCTCGCGCAGACGCTGGCGCGCATTCTCGACGTCCCGTTCACCATTGCCGACGCGACCACGCTCACCGAGGCGGGATACGTGGGCGAGGACGTGGAGAACATCCTGGTGCGGCTGCTGCAGGCCGGCGACTTCAACGTGGCCGAGTGCGAGCGCGGCATCGTCTATATCGACGAGATCGACAAGATCGCGCGCAAGTCGGAGAACCCGAGCATCACGCGCGACGTGTCGGGGGAGGGCGTGCAGCAGGCGCTGCTCAAGATCCTCGAGGGCACCGTGGCCAGCGTGCCGCCGCAGGGCGGCCGGAAGCATCCGCAGCAGGAATACATCCAGATCAACACCAAGGACATCCTGTTCATCTGCGGCGGCGCCTTCGACGGGCTCGAGAAGATCATCGAGTCACGGACGGGCAAGCGCCAGTTGGGCTTCGACAGCAAGAAGGGCGACAGCAAGGTGGTGTCCATCAAGCAGACCACCCCCAAGACGCCCTTCGCGGAAGTCGAACCCGACGATCTGCTGCGCTTCGGCATCATCCCCGAACTGGTGGGTCGTCTGCCGGTGTGCGTGCCTCTGGAGGCGCTCGACGAGGACGCGCTGGTGAGCATCCTCAAGGAGCCCAAGAACGCGCTCACCAAGCAGTACCAGCGCCTCTTCGACCTGGAAGACGTGAAGATCACCTTCGAGGAGACGGCGCTGCGCGCCGTGGCCCAGAAGGCCCTCAAGCGCGGCACGGGTGCCCGTGGACTGCGCGCCATTCTCGAGGAAACGCTCCTCGACACCATGTTCGAACTGCCGACACGCGACGACGTCGTGGAGGTCCGGGTGACCGAAAACGCCGTCTCGAGCGGCGCCCCACCCCTCCTCGAAATCGCGCCCAAGCGGCAGAAGAAGGAAGCCTGAGCACGCAACGCACTTCGAGGACCGGCGGCCCCAAGCTGCCGGTCCTTCCGCTTCGCGACGTGGTGTTGTTCCCCCACGTGGCCATGCCCCTCCTGATCGGGCGCGACGCCTCGCTCGCGGCCGTGACCGCGGCGCTCGAGGGAAATCGGGAAATCCTGCTGGTCACCCAGCGCAACGCCGACGTGAACGTGCCCGCGGGCAGCGACCTGTACCGCATTGGCGTGCGCGCACGCGTGCAGCAGGCCTCCCGCGTGGCCAACGGCACCACCCGCATCCTGGTCGACGGGTTCGAACGGGTGAAGGTGACGCGCTTCGGCACTGTGAAGGCCATGACCCGCACCAGGGGGCTCAAGGCCGGCACCATGCTCGAAGCACGCGTGGAGGCGCTGCCGCTCAAGAAGAGCCGGAGCACCGGCCGGACCGGCGGTGACACCACGCACGCCCGCATTCGCCACGCGCTGGCGCTCTTCGAGGAGTACGCAGGGCTGCAGCGCCGCTTGCCGCCCGAGGTGATCGGTCTCCTGCAGGGGCTCGACGACGAAGAACGCATGGCCTTCGGCATGGCGGCCCACCTGCAGATTCCCATTGAGCAGCGCCAGGCGCTGCTGGGGGCCAACAGTCTTGCCGACCTGGCCGGACAGCTGGTGCAGATGCTGGGCGCCGAACTCGAATTGCTCAAGCTGGAGCGGAAGATCGACGAGCAGGTCCGGGGATCCCTCTTCCAGAACCAGCGCGAGTTCTTTCTTCAGGAGCAGCTCCGCGCCATTCACAAGGAGCTCGGGCAGGAAGAGGGAGACGAGTTCGAGGAGCTGGCGCGGCAACTGGCAGCACGGGGGCTCCCCGAGGCCGTGGCGGCGCGCGCGCAGCGTGAGTTGCGCCGGCTCAAGCGCAGCTCGCCGACCAGTCCCGATGCGGCCGTGGCCCGCGGGTGGCTCGACTGGGTCCTGGCGCTTCCCTGGGAGGCACGCACGGCCGACACGACCGACCTGGCGCTCGCGCAGGCCTCCCTCGAGGGAGACCACCATGGTCTCACCGAGGTGAAGGAGCGCATCCTCGACCACATCGCCGTGCTGGCGCGGGTCGGGAAGCTGGCCGGACCCATCCTGTGCCTGGTCGGGCCGCCCGGCGTGGGCAAGACGTCCCTGGGGCGTTCCATCGCCCACGCGCTCGGCCGCAAGTTCGTGCGCATGGCCCTTGGCGGGGTGCGCGACGAGGCGGAGATCCGCGGGCATCGTCGCACCTACATCGGGTCCATGCCCGGGCGCATCCTGCAGGCCATGCGCCGCGCGGAGAGCGTGAATCCGGTCATCCTGCTGGACGAAATCGACAAGCTGGGCGCTGACTGGCGCGGTGACCCGGCCGCGGCGCTGCTCGAGGTGCTCGATCCGGAGCAGAACCACGCGTTCACCGATCACTTCCTCGAGGTGGACTACGACCTGTCGCAGGTGCTCTTCGTGACCACCGCGAACTCGCTGTCCAGCATTCCCGAGGCGCTGCGGGATCGCATGGAGATCATTCGCCTGCCCGGCTACCTCGAGCAGGAGAAGCTCGCCATTGCGAAGCAGTTTCTCGTGCCGAAACAGCTGGTGGCGAATGGCGTACCCGCCGAACGGGTCGCGCTCGCCGACGACGTGCTGCCGACGATCATCCGGCAGTACACTCGCGAAGCCGGGGTGCGCGATCTCGAGCGCCGCATTGCCCGTCTTTCCCGCAAGCTGGCGCGTCGCGACTGGAGCGGCCGTGGTACGGTGAAGATCACCGCCGCGCAGCTGCGGGAGATGCTGGGCACGCCGCAGCATGGCGACGACGACCCGGAACTTCGGGATCAGGTGGGCGTGGCCAGCGGCCTCGCCTACACGAGCACGGGGGGCGAACTGCTGGAGATCGAAGTGAGCGTGGTGCCCGGCCGCGGCCGCTTGCAACTCACCGGCACGCTGGGTGACGTTATCAAGGAGTCGGCCGCGGCGGCGCTGAGCTTTGTGCGCGGGCGGGCGGGAGCGCTGGGCCTTTCCCCCGATTTCCATCGGACGCGTGACATCCACGTGCATCTGCCGGCGGGTGCCACGCCCAAGGACGGCCCGTCGGCCGGCATCGCGCTGGCCACGGCACTTACGAGCGCGCTCACGGGTATTCCCGTACGTGGCGATGTCGCCATGACGGGCGAGATCACGTTGCGCGGGCGGGTCCTGCCCATTGGCGGGGTGCGGGAGAAGGGTGTGGCCGCGCACCGGCACCGCATCGCGCATGTGATCGTGCCGGCCGGCAACAGCAAGGATCTGGCGGAGCTGCCGGAGGACGTGCGCAACGGCGTCATCTGGCACCCGGTGAAGTCCATGGATGAAGTGCTCACCCTCGCGCTGCGGGGGGACGTCCCGGCCCTGCACGAGGAGCGCGTGATCATGGCGACGGGCGACGAGATCGTGGCATGAGCGAGGACGCGACGCCCGCCACGGGGGCAGCGGCCGATCCCCTGGTGATCCGGCACCTCGAATACCTGGGGCCCATGTCCACGCGCGACGGCTGGCGCCCGGATCCCTCGTATCCCGAAGTGGCCTTCGTGGGGCGCTCCAACGTGGGCAAGTCGTCGCTGCTGAACAGGCTCATGAAGCGCAAGGCGTTCGCGCGCGTGAGCAACACGCCGGGGCGCACCCGCGAGATTCATTTCTTCGACGTGAACCGGCAGTTCGTGCTGGCCGACCTGCCGGGGTACGGCTACGCGCGCATCAGCAAGGCGCGCAAGGCCGAATGGCGCCCGCTCATTGAAGGGTACCTGACCGACAGCCCGAAGCTGTGGGGCGTGGTGCAACTGCTCGACGTGCGCCACGATCCCACCGACGACGACATGGTCATGCTCGACTTCCTGGCCGAGCTGGGGGTGCCCACCATCTTCGCCGTGACCAAGGTGGACAAGCTGCGGCGCGCCGAGGTGGCACCGCGCGTGCAGGCGCTGGCGCGACAGCTTGGGCTCGATCCTGATCAGATCGTGCCCTTCAGTGCCCAGACCGGACAGGGGCGCGACGAGTTGGCGTCCGCGCTCATGGCCTTGCTCGCCATGCCACACTGGAAGGAGGCGCCATGACGCGCCTCGTACGGCAGCCGGCGCTCGCGCTGCTGGCGTGCGTGGCGCTGTCGGCCTGTGCGAGTGCCGGGCCCGCGGCGGCGCAGGTTCCGCCCACCGGCGTGCCACCCGCAGGTCAGGCGGGCGTCCCCGGGGACACCCTTGATCCGAACTGGGTCCCTGCCGGGTACGGCACCCTGCGGCAGGACGACATCGCGCTCAAGTCATCGCCGGCCAACGGCCTGCAGATCCGCGCCATTCCGCTGGACGAGCGATTCATCCGGTTGCTCTCTCCCGATTCCTACCGATCACTGCGGGAGCTGCAGGCCAGCAAGGCGCAGGCGCTGCTGGCGGTGAAGGAGCGCAATCGCCTCCCGTCGTATTCCATCTGGTACGTGAGCTTTTTCGCGCTCGAGCAGGGTGAGACCCGCTTCTCCCCGCAGGAATTCATCATCTCCAACACCGGTCGCGATTTCCGACCGCTGGACATCGTGCCGCTCACGCCGGGGTTTGGCGAGTACCGACTGAAGCAGCGCGAGGTCCAGTCGGCGCTGCTGGTGTTCGACGGGCAGATCGATCTCAATCAGCCCGTCACGGCCCAACTGGAAAGCGTGCCCAGCGTGACCGACTGGAACACGATTCTGCAGCGGGTGGAGCGTGAGCGCGCGCTGGTGCGCTCCCGGGCGGCGGCCAAGCGCTGACCCCCTCCGGCGCCTACGGCACCCGCAGCACGTCTTCCACCGGCCCGGCATCGCCGTGGCGCAGCAGGTGCAGCGTGTACTGCACGGCCTGATGCTCCCGTGGCCAGGCCAGCCGCTGGAGGGCCTCGGCTGGCGTGAGCCACTCCCAGGCGTCGTGTTCGACGCCGGGTACGACCGGCTGGTTCGGCTCCATCACGGCGGCAAACACGACCGCCAGCTGCACGCTGTCGTACGGATGCAGATAGAAGGGGTTCACGGTAATGCTGTAGAGCCGCGCGGGTGACCGTCCGGTCTCCTCCTGCACCTCGCGGCGGGCCGCGTCGGCGGGACGCTCACCTCGCTCGATGCGCCCGTGCACGATCTCCCACGCCCCCGTGCAGCGGGTACCGGCCGCGCGGCGCATGGCCAGCACGCGCCACTGATCGGTGCTGCCCTCCGGTGCAGGAGTCAGGACCACCACATCCACCACCCGCACATCGACGCGGGTCCCCACGGGCTGGGCATCCTGGAGTGCATCCCGCGGCGTTGTGTTCTCTGCCATGCGCGAATGCTAGGCGATCGGCTTCCCCACGGCGAGCGTCGCGGCGAACTTTGTGGCGATGACCGCCTTTGAAGATTTCCGTGCACGTGCCGCCGCCTGCACGGCCGCTGGTGGCCTCGTGCCGGTATGGCGCGACTGCCTGCTCGACCTCTGCACGCCCGTGTCCGCGTTGGCGAAGCTGCGCCGTGGCCCGTTCGCGTTCCTGCTCGAGTCGGCCGTGACACGCGGTCAGGCGTGGTCACGCTACACGTACCTGGGCACGGAGCCGCGGGGGGCGTGGCGCCTCAAGGATGGCATCGTGCACGACTGGAGCGCCGAGCAGGGCTGGCATGGGGCCCGCTCGCCGGACGATCCGCTGGGCGACCTGCGGGACATCGTGCGCGCCATGAACCCGGTGGCCGCGCCCGAACTTGGCGAACTGTGGAGCGGCGCGTTCGGATTCTTCAGCTATGACACCGTGCGGCACATCGAGCACCTGCCCCATGCGCCGCGCCGGGCACTCGAGTATCCCGATGCCTGCTTCGTATTCACGGACGCGCTGGTGGTCATCGACAACTGGCGGGGCCAGGCACGCGTGATCGTGTCGGTGCCCGTCCCGGCCGGTGCGAACGACGCGCAGCTGGCGCAATTGCACGCGCGCGCGATGCACACGCTCGAGGAGACCACGGCTCGCCTGCAGGGACCGGAGGTACTGCCGGCGCTGGCGCTGCACGAGGACGCCCTGCCGGCGGTCGGGCGCTCCACCTATGCGCGGGCCGACTTCCTGCGCGACGTGGACCGGATCAAGGAGTACATTCTCGCGGGCGACGTCTTCCAGGCGTTGCTGGCGCGACGCATGGAAGTGCGCCTCGACTTCGACACCACCACGCTGTACCGCACGCTGCGCGCGCTCAACCCCAGCCCGTACATGTTCCACCTCCAGCTGGATGGGCTCGAACTGGTGGGCAGTTCACCGGAGATGATGGTGCGCGTGGCCGATGGCAAGGTCACGGTGCGCCCCATCGCCGGCACGCGGCCACGTGGCCGTACCGAGGCGGAAGATCGCGCCCTCGCCGATGAACTCCTGCACGACGAGAAGGAGCGTGCCGAGCACGTGATGCTCGTCGACCTTGGGCGGAACGATGTGGGGCGCCTCGCGCGCTACGGCACGGTGGAGGTGACCGACCTCATGGTCATCGAGCAGTACTCGCACGTGTTTCACATCGTGAGCCAGGTGGAGGGGCAGCTTCCCCCCGGGGCGAGCGCGCTCGATGCCTTCCGCGCCGTATTCCCGGCCGGCACCATGACCGGGGCGCCGAAGGTGCGCGCCATGCAGATCATTGACGAGCTCGAGCCGGAGCGGCGCGGCGCCTATGCCGGCGCCCTGGGGGTGATCGGCGCCGGCGACACGCGCATGGACCTCGCCATCACCATTCGCACCTGCGTGATCGCCGACGGCGTGGCGTCGGTGCAGGCGGGGGCCGGCATCGTGCACGATTCCGTGCCTGAGAAGGAGTGGGACGAGACCGAGAACAAGGCCCGCGCGATGCTCACCGCCATCGGACGCGCCCGTGCGGCGTCGCCGCCCTGATCATGCGCCTCGTGCTGCAGTCGGTCGCGGGAGACCGCCGGTTTTCTCTCGCCGGGCGTCAGGCGCTGGTGGTGGGGCGCGACCCCGTCAGCGATTTGCCCATTCTCGACCCGGCCGTGTCACGACGGCACGCCGAGCTGCGCGTCGATGCGCGTGAGCCGCTGGTCCATGTCACCGATTTCGGCTCCCGTAACGGCACCTGGATCAACAACGCCCGCATCACGCGCGGGGTGTTGCGTCCCGGCGATCGCATCGCCTTCGGCACGGTGGCCTTCACGCTCGAGGAGGGCGCGCCCACCCCGGTCCGCGCGACACCGGCCGTGTCGTCGTCCGACCCCGGCACCACGCTGCTCCGCGAGCGCGTGGTGCCCTCGCGGGACCAGGCGCTGGCCGACGTGGCGCGCGATACCGAAGGCACCGAGCGGGCCACACAACGGCTCACGCAGCTGGTGCGCATCGCGCAACGCCTGGGAGCCTTCGGTGACCTCGACGGGCTGCTCGAGGCCATCGCCTCGGAGCTCTTCGACACCTTCGATGCCGACCGCGTGGCCATTCTGCTGTCGGCCAGCGATGGCCTACTCGAGACGCGGGTGTCCCGCGATCGGCGCGGGGCGATTCCCCGGCCGGTACCGCGCGCGATTGCGCACGGTGTCGCCGAGCGGCAGGTGGCGTTGCTGACCAACGACGCCTCCAGCGACGCGCGCACGGCCGGCGAGTCGGTGCTGCAGCAGTCGGTGAAGTCGGCGATGGCCGCGCCACTCATTGGCGAACACCGGGCCACGCTCGGCGTGCTGTACGTGGATCACCTGCGTGACCGGGCGGTGTTCGATGACGACGACCTGGCGCTGCTGGTGGCCTTCGCCGCCATCGCCGCCGCGGCGGTGGAGCGCGAAACCGCCGCGGAACAGCTCTCGCGTGCCGCGCGGGTGCGCGAGAATTTCGAGCGGTACTTCACACCGCAGATTGCCGAGCGGATCGCCGCCACGACCCACCAGGTGGAGCCCGGCGGCACGCGGCTTCCCGTCGTGGTCATGTTCACCGACATCCGCGGCTTCACCGCCATTGCGGAGTCGTTGCCGCCCATGCAGATGGCCAATCAGCTGAACGAGTACTTCACGGTGATGGTCGAATGCGTGTTCCGCCATGGCGGCGCGCTCGACAAGTTCATCGGCGATGCCATCATGGCCTATTGGGGCGTGCCGGAGGCGCGGGACGACGATATCGACGGCGCCGTGGCGGCGGCATTCGACATGCAGGGCGCCTTGGCGGCGCTGAATGCCCGCTGGCGCGAGGAAGGCCGCCCCGAACTGCACATCGGCATCGGCATCCATCATGGCGACGCCTTCGTGGGCAACATCGGGTCCCCCCGGCGCCTCGAGTTCACGCTCATTGGCGATACGGTCAATGTGGCGAGCCGGCTGTGCCGCCTGGCCCAGGCCGACGAGGTGCTCGTGAGCGAAACCGTCGTGGAGCATGTCAGTCGCTCGCGTATCCTGCCGGTGCACTGCCGCTCGCGCGACGACCTCCGGGTGCTCCGGCGTACCAGCAGCGACAGCCCGGTCTGGCAGGTGGAGTGCCCCCGATGACCATGGAGAGCGCGGCGGTTGGCGTGATCCCCTCTCGGCGCGCCACGGTGCACGCGGCGCCGTCGTGGCTGGCACCACTCGTGTCGCTCGTCGAGCAGCACGGCACCCTTTACGAGTGGGCCGCGTCCCAACCGCAACCGCGGGCATTGCGCGGACGCGCCCCCGTATATGTGGCCCCGCTGCCCCCCGAGGGGCCCAGCGTGGTGGTGCGGCATGCGTGGCACGGGGGGCTCCTGTCGCCGCTGACCCGGGACGTGTTCCGACGTCCGACCCGCGCGCCCGTGGAGATGGCGAATTCGCGCCGCCTGCGCGAGCTGGGCGTTCCCACCACCGAGGTCATCGGCTTCGCCCTGTACGATGCCGCCATGGGACTGGCCCGGGTCGATGTGGTGACGCGCTACGTGCGCGACACCGCCGACCTGGGCATGGTCCTCGCCGGTCTCGCTCCGGCCATCGACTGCGACGCGGCGCTCGCCGCGACGCTCGATCTGCTTGCCCTGCTCGCCCGGCACCGCGTTCTGCACCCCGACCTCAACGTGAAGAACATCCTGCTCGAAACACCGGCCGGGGGTGCCGCTCGCGCGATGGTGATTGACGTGGATGTGGTCACGCTGGGCGCAACGTCCGTGCGCCGAACGATGGAGCGCAACGTGGCGCGACTCGTACGCTCGCTGCGCAAGTGGAAGCAGCAGTTCGGCTGTGAGCTGGCCGAGCAGCGCATTGCCGCGTTTGCGGCGGCGGCGATCGCGTGCACGCCGGCGGAGGCGGCGTGACGTCCCACCAGACGCCGGGCGTGCCGACCACTCCCCCGCTCCCTCCGGTACGGCTCGACCGCATCGGCATCGTGATGATGAGCGCCGTCGGCGACGCCGTGCACGTGATGCCGGTGATTCACGCGCTCAAGGCACATGCGCCTCAGGCGCGCATCACCTGGGTCCTGCAGCCCGGTCCGGCCACGCTCGTGCGCGGGCACCCGCTGGTGGATGACATCGTGCTCTTCGACCGATCGCGCGGGTGGCGGGCGTTTCTCGAGACGCGCGCGGCCCTGGCGACCCGCGCATTCGACGTGGTCCTGGCGCTGCAGGTGTACTTCAAGGCGGGGCTGATTACCGGCTTCACGCGCGCCCCGGTCAAGCTGGGCTTCGATCGGGCACGGGCGCGAGATGCCAACTGGCTCTTCACCACGCACCGCATCGCGCCACATGCCGGCCAGCATGTGCAGGGGCAGTACTTCGAGTTTCTCGACGCGCTGGGCGTTCCGCACGGCACACCGTCGTGGACGCTCGGCCCGTGGAACGAGGAAGAGCAGCGCTGGCAGCGCGAGTTCCTCTCGCGGTTCGACCGCCCCCTTGCGCCCATTGTGGTGGCCACCAGCAAGCCCGCCAAGGACTGGATGCCCGATCGATGGGCGGCGGTGTGCCGCCTGCTGTGGCATGAATATGGGCTCCAGCCCGTGCTGGTGGGCGGGCGGTCGCCGCGCGAGGTGGCGGCGGAAGCGGTGATCCTGCGCGAGGCCCCCATGGCGCACTCGGCCTTGGGCAGTGGCCTGCGCCGGCTGGCGGCCATCCTGGATGGCGCTGCGGTGGCGTTGTCACCCGACACCGGTCCGCTGCACCTTGCCGTGGCGCTGCGCACGCCGGTCGTGTCACTGCTCGGGTATACCAACCCCAAGCGGGTGGGCCCGTACGACTACGCGCACGATCTCATGATCGACGCGTACGGTGATCCGGGTGAGGACTACCCCATCGACATGACGTACCGCGAGGGGCGGGTCGAACGCATTACCGTGGATGACGTGGCCGCGAAGCTGGCGCTGTGGCAGACACGCTATCGCGAGGCGCGGCTCGCGGCGCTGGAGGCGCGCGGCCTGCGCGGTGGGTAGTGGGCCCGTGGTGGCCAGCGCCTACGACACACACACCGGCCCGAACGCGTATTCGTAGCCAAGTTCGCGAATGAGCCCCACGAGGCGACCGAGCGGCAGTCCCATGACGGCGAAGTAGTCGCCGTGAATGCGTTCGACCAGCGTGGCACCGAAGCCCTGAATGCCATAGGCACCGGCCTTGTCCATGGGCTCGCCGGTGGCGACGTACTGCGTGATCTGCTGGCGCGTGAGCGGGCGGAAGCGCACCGTCACGGCCTCGACGCCCGAGAGGGTACGCCCCTCGTGTGCCACGGCCACGGCGGTGACCACGGTATGCTCGCGCCCCGACAGACGCTCGAGCATGGCCACCGCCTCGCTGGCGTCCGCCGGCTTGCCCAGAATGGCGCCGTCGATGACCACGATGGTGTCGCTGCCGATGACCACGGCGTCGGGGTGCTGGAGGGCCAGGGTGTGCGCCTTCGTACAGGCCAGCCGTTCCGCGTGCGCCACCGGCTCCTCGCCGGGCCACACCGACTCATCGATATCGGCCGGCCGTACGTCGTGGACGATGCCGATCTGCGACAGCAGTTCCCGCCGGCGCGGAGATTGCGAAGCCAGGATGACGTGCACGGGCGTCCGGTTTGGCGAAGTCATGCGGTAAGTTTACCGTGTCTCTCTTCCCCCTCGCCATGTCCGACACCTCCTCGAGCGGCTCCGGCAGCCCGGCGGCTGCCCATTTCGAAACGCTGGCCATTCGCGCGCAGGCACCGGTGACGCCGGCGCGCGAACACTCGGTGCCGCTGTACCTCACCTCGAGCTTCCGCTTCGACGATGCCGAGCATGCGCGCGCGCTGTTTGCGGAGGAGATGAGCGGCAACATCTACAGCCGCTATGCCAATCCGAACACCGACGAGTTCGTGAACAAGGTGTGCCTGCTGGAGGGGGGCGAGGACGGGGTGGCCACCGCCTCGGGGATGTCGGCCGTGTTCACGGCGATCGCCGCCCACGTCGCGAGCGGCGATCATGTCCTGTCGGCCCGCGCCATCTTCGGCAGCACGCACCAGCTGTTCACACGTGTCCTTCCCAAGTGGGGGGTGACGAGCGATTACGCCGACATCGCCGATCCGGCCAGCTGGGAGCGGTTGCTGCGCCCCACCACGAAGCTCATCTACGTGGAGACGCCGTCGAACCCGGGACTCGAGCTGGTGGACCTCGCCTGGCTGGGATCGCTCGCGCGCGCGCGGGGAATCCCGCTCGTGGTCGACAACTGCTTTGCCACACCCTACCTGCAGCGTCCGCTCACGCACGGTGCCACCGCCGTGATTCACTCGGCGACGAAATACATGGACGGACAGGGGCGCGCGCTGGGCGGCGTGATCGTGGGCGATCGGTCGTTCATGGCCGACTGCCGGTTCTTTGCCCGGCATACCGGGCCGGCCATGAGCGCGTTCAATGCCTGGATGCTTTCCAAATCGCTGGAAACCCTGGCGGTGCGCATGGACCGGCACTGCAGCAACGCGTTGGCGGTGGCCCGGCATTTCGAAGGCCATCCGGCCGTGCAGGCGGTGCGCTACCCGTACCTGCCGTCACACCCGCAGCACGAGCTCGCGCGGCGCCAGATGACACAGGGGGGCGGGATCGTGGTGCTCGAACTGGCCGGTGGGCTCTCCCGCAGCGGGCGTTTTCTCGATCGCCTGCGCCTGGCCTCCCATTCCGCCAATCTCGGGGACACCCGGACGATCGTCACACACCCGGCATCCACGACACACAGCAAGCTCACGGGTGCAGAACGCGCGGCCGTGGCGATCACCGATGGTCTCATTCGCATCAGCGTGGGGCTCGAACATGTGGGTGACATCATCGACGATCTGGAGCAGGCGCTCGCCGACTGAGCCACTCGGCTTAACGAGAATCGCTTCTTGCCACTGCAGGCTGTGCATGCTGCCGTTCAGGGTGTAGGATATAGCTGAGTTCGGCGGCCCTGTACGTCAGCGGGTGGAGTCGGCCTCCCGTTCCAGCCAGAACGTGACGGGGCCGTCATTGACCAGTTCGACGTCCATCATGGCACCGAACTCCCCGGTCTCCACGTGCACCCCTCGCTGTTTCAATCGCATTACGAAACGGTTATATAGTGGTGCGGCAGCATCTGGTTTTGCCGCATCCACAAAGCTGGGTCGGCGCCCTTTGCGGGTGTCGCCGTAGAGCGTGAACTGTGACACGACCAACAGGGCGCCGCCCTGCTCCCCGATGTCATGGTTAAGTTTCTCTTCGTGGTCTGGAAACAGACGCAACGTGAGAATCTTCTCGGTCATCCACTCGATCTCCCGATCGGTGTCCGAGTGCGTGAAGCCGACCAGCAGCAGGTACCCGCCATCGATTCGCCCGGCGAGTCGCTCGCGCGGCCCTCCGTCCGACCCCTCACGAATGCGGACTTCGGCGCGTTTTACGCGTTGGAGCAGTATTCGCATAGCAACAAGATTGGCTCCCTGGTCACGTCGCGAAAGCCGCTGGACGAACACGCGCCGCCCGACCATCGAGACAAAGCAAATCAACAGACCCGTGCACCCACGTCTTGCGCTTCATTTCGATTTGACGCCGCGCCACGCGGCGACCGATGCCGACTCGGCCTTCCTTGCCGCGTGTGTCGCGTGGCTGGGGTTGGATCAGGGCCAGCGGCTCAGTTGGGACACGCCCTCGAATCACACGCTCGACGGTGGGCGCATTCTCCGCTGGGCGCCGTATCGGCACGAGGGCTCGGCGCTGGCCGACATCGTGGTGCACGCGCCCGATCCCCTCGACCGTTCGCTGCAGTGGTCCACGCATGTGACCTATGTGGTCACGACGTCGGCCTCCGGCACCCAGCAGCGGCAGGTGAACATTCGCGTGGGCACGGAAGGGGGGGCACCCAACGGGGCGCCCCCGCCAGTGCGCCCGCCGCGGCTGCTGAGTGAGCTCGACGCGGCGTTCACCCTGGTTTCGAACGACGGGCCGCTGCAGCGCGTCCCCACGCAGCTCGAGGCTGGCACGCTCGACGCCTTCGTGCGCTTCGTACTCTGCGATCCGGCGCGCACCATGCCGGTGCTGCTGCTCACCGAACTGCCGGACGGTGGCTACGTCCTGCCACCCGAGCAGTTTGCGGCCGAGATGTTCGGGCTGGGGCTGTGCTTCCAGCTGCGCCACTCCGATACGTTCGCGCTGTCCGATGCCGTGGGGGGCCATGCGCGCTCGGTCTTTCTCGGATCGGCACGCGCCTACCTGCCCGGCTTCACGCTCGAATCGGATCCGTTCCAGCATCCGCTCGTGCTGGCCCGGGCGCTGGCGCTTCCGGGCGAACGTCGTCGCCTCGTGCAGCGGCTGGCCGAAGTGTCGGTGCAGCGTCCCTTCTCCGATCCCGCCATCGCCGACACGTTGCGCGACCTGCGCGCGGCGTCCTACGGCGCGCGGCCCGATGCCACCGAGGCGTTGGCTGCGGCGGAGTCGGGTGTCGAGATGGACAAGGGGCGGCTGATCGGCATCGTGCGCCAGCTCGAAGAGGCGGTCCGGGCCGCCGAAGGGGAGTTGAGTCGCACGCGGGAGCGTCTCTCCGAGACACGGCAGCAGCTCGACCAGGAGCGCGCCTCGGCGCGTGCGCTGCGCACGACGCTCGCCGCCCACAAGGAGCGCCAGCCCATCGCGAAGCCGGCCAGCGACGCCCCGCAGTCGGTGCTGGAGGCGGTGGAGCGTGCGCAGGCCCTGTACGGCGACGCCATCCGCATTCTTCCGTCGGCGTTCACGTCGTCGAAGGAATCGGAGTTCCCTGATCCCGACACGGCCTGGTCGTACCTGAAGGCGCTGGGCGAAGTGGGTCGCCGTCGGCAGGACCGTGCCCTGGGTCGTCCCCTGGGCGAAGTCTTTGCCGATTTGGGGGTGGATTACTCACCCGGTCCCAGCGATCCCTCGCGCAAGACCCCCTACGTGTTTCGGGATGGCGATCGCGAGGTCGAGTGCGCCGATCAGCTGCGCAAGGGGAGCAATCCGGCCACCTGCCTGCGCATCTACTTCGCCAGCACGGAAGATGGCGGCTTCGTGATTGGTCACGTGGGGCGGCAGATCGACACGATAGGCAAGTGAGGGGCGTGGGCTGGCTTGGTGAACGGCAGACGGCAGACGGCAGGAACTACAGCACGCAGCGCGCAGGAATTCTGTAGAACTAAACGGGGGCGACCGCAGCGCGGCGCCCCCGATTCCCTTTGTGGTAGGGATACCGGGAGCCGCGCGAAGCGCCGGCTCCCGAGTTGTTCTACCACATTTCTCCCGACTGCGTGCTGTAGTTCCTGCCGTCTGCCGCCTGCGGTTTGCCGTTGAACGCCCCTCAATCCCGCGAGCCGCCTGCCCTCACGGCGCCGTCTCATGGAACTGCACATTCGTCTCGTGCTGCAAGGCGCGCCGCAGCGCCCACTGATCCTGGAAGAGCACGACGATCGCCCCCTTGTGATCGTACACCTTCATGCGCCCGAGACCGGTCGCCACGCGCTCGACATCGGCCTTGGGCCCGGTGAGCCAGCGGGGCCAGCGGTAGCTCATCTTTTCGAACTTGCAGGGCGCCGAATACTCGTACTCGAGGCGGAACGCCATGACGTCGAACTGGAGCTGCCCCACGGCCCCCACGATGGGCTGTGCCCCGGCGCTGGTTTCCGCGTAGAACACCTGCGCGGCGCCTTCCTCGGTGAGCTGACGTAGCCCCTGGTCGAACTGCTTGCGCTTCATCGGGTCGGCCGGCATGGCGCGCGCAAAGTGCTCCGGTGCGAATCGCGGAATGCCCTGAAACTCCATCTTGCCGTCGCCGCCCAGCGTGTCCCCGATGCGCAGGTTGCCACGATCCATGACGCCGATCACGTCACCAGGCCACGCCTCCTCGATGGCCACGCGGTCGCGCGCCATGAACTGCTGCGGGGCCGCGAGGCGAATGGGTTTGCCCGACCGCTGGTGCAGCACCTGCATGTTGGCTTCGAAGTGCCCGCTGACCACGCGCAGGAAGGCCACCCGATCGCGGTGCTTCGGGTCCATATTCGCCTGGATCTTGAACACGAACCCGGTGAAGTCCGTACGCGCCGGATCGATGGGGCCCACGCTCGACTCCCGCGGCCCGGGTGACGGCGCCAGCTCGAGGAACTCACGCAGGAAGGGCTCGATGCCGAAGTTGGTGAGGGCCGATCCGAAGAACACGGGGGTGAGTGAGCCATCGATGACGCGGGCATGCTCGTACTCGTGTCCCGCGGCGTCGAGCAGCTCGATGTCCTGCATGAGGCGATCGAACGCGCTCTCGCCCATCGCGTCGAGCAGCGCGGGATCATCGATGCTCACGATGGTATCGTCGGCCCGCGTGGCACCGCGATCACCGCTGCGCTCAAACAGGTGCACCTCGCGCTTGAGCCGATCGTACACGCCCACGAACACGTCGTTCTCGAACACCGGCCACGTGGCCGCGTAGCAGTCGATGCCAAGATCCGCCTCGACATCCTGGATGAGCTTGAGCGGGTCCTCACCATGACGGTCGCACTTGTTGACCAGCGTGAAGATGGGCGTCCGCCGCATCTTGCACACGTCGAACAGCTGCCGGGTGCGTTCTTCCACCCCGCGGCGATTGTCGAGCAGCATGATGGCGCTGTCGGCGGCCACGAGTGTGCGGTAGGTGTCTTCGGAAAAGTCCTCGTGCCCCGGGGTGTCGAGCAGGTTGAGCTGATACCCGAGAAACTCGAACTGGAGCACCGAACTGGTGACGGAGATGCCGCGCTCCTGCTCGAGCTTCATCCAGTCCGACGTCGCGTGCCGCGTGGCGCGCCGCGCCTTCACCGAACCCGCAAGGTGGATGGCCCCACCGTACAGCAGCAGCTTCTCGGTGAGGGTGGTCTTGCCGGCGTCGGGGTGCGAAATGATCGCGAACGTGCGACGGCGGGCAATCTCCCGCGCGAGGCGGGAATGATCGAGCGGCGCGGTGGCAGCGGCTTCGGTGGAGACGATGTCGGGGGGGCTGTCGGACATCTTCCTAAGATAGTGAGGGGGAGCAACCGGCAGCCGCGGTCGATGGCCTGTGGCAGCAGGAGGATGGGGACAGGGGGGACGGAAGAAGGGGGGCATCACGCGATGCCCCCCTTCACCCTTCCCTCCGAGATCTTCGACCGGCTCCCCGGGGCAGTGCCCCGTGGTCCGGGGCTCTACTCCACGGTCACCGACTTGGCCAGGTTGCGGGGCTGATCCACGTTGCACCCGCGCTTCACGGCGATGTAGTACGCCAGCAGCTGCAATGGCACGCTCGCCAGAATGGGGCTGAGCAGGTCGACCGTCTCCGGGATGCGGAACTCGTAGTCGATCTTGCCGGCCAGGCTGGGCTCGTCGCGCGTGGTGATGGCAATGACCTTGCCCCGGCGCGCCTTCACCTCCTGGATGTTCGACGTGATCTTGTCGAAGACCGCGTCGTGCGGCGCGATGCACACCACCGGCATCATCTCGTCGATGAGGGCAATGGGGCCGTGCTTCATCTCGGCCGCCGGATAGCCCTCGGCGTGGATGTACGAGATTTCCTTGAGCTTGAGCGCCCCTTCCAGCGCCGCCGGGAAATTGTAGCCACGGCCGAGGTACAGGAAGTTGGACGCGCGCTTGAACTCCTCGGCCAGCGCCTCGATCTCCTCGGCCCGATCGAGAATGCTCTGGATCTGCGCCGGCAGGTTGGCCAGCGCCTGGGCAATCTCGCGGCCCCGCGCCACGCTCAGGTCGCGCAGGCGCGCGAGCTTGAGGGTAAAGAGCGCCAGCGCCACCACCTGGCTGGTGAAGGCCTTGGTGCTGGCCACGCCGATCTCGGGACCGGCGTGCAGGTAGATGCCGCCGTCGTCCTCACGGGCAATGGTGGAACCCACCACGTTCACCAATCCCAGCGTGCGGGCGCCGCGGCGCTTGGCCTCGCGCATGGCGGCCAGCGTGTCGGCCGTTTCCCCCGACTGCGAGATGACGATGCAGAGCGTGCGCGGCGTGACGATCGGGTTGCGATAGCGGAACTCCGACGCGTACTCCACCTCGACGGGAATGCGGCACAGCTCCTCGATCATCATCTCGCCAATGAGCGCCGAGTGCCAGCTGGTGCCGCAGGCGGTGATGATGATGTTGTCGACGGCGAGCAGGTCTTCCTTGGAGATGTTGAGCCCGCCAAGCTTGGAGAAGCCTTCCTCGAGAATGAGACGCCCGCGCATGGTGTTCTCCACCGTGGTGGGCTGCTCGAAGATCTCCTTGAGCATGAAGTGCGGATAGCCGCCGCGCTCGATCTGCGCGAGGTCCCATTCGATGCGGGTGACCGGCTTCTCCCGGATCACGGAATCGAGATCGAGCACCCGGTAGCCATCCTTCGTCACGACGGCGATGTCGCCATCGTCGAGATACACGACATGCCGCGTGTGCGAGAGGATGGCCGAGGCGTCGGACGCGATGAAGTTCTCGCCTTCCCCGATGCCGACGAGCAGCGGACTGCCCTTGCGGGCCGCCACCATCTTGTCCTTCTCGTCGCTGCTGATGACGGCAATGCCGTACGTCCCATCGACCTGACGCAGCGCCTCGATGACCGCGGCCTCGAGATTGCCGGCGTAGGCGGTTTCGATGAGATGCGCGAGCACTTCCGTGTCGGTGTCGGACTTGAACACGTACCCGCGCGCCTCGAGTCCCGCCTTGAGGACCGTGGCGTTCTCGATGATGCCGTTGTGCACCACGGCAATCTTGCCGTTCTGACTCACGTGCGGATGCGCGTTGTTCTCCGTTGGCGGCCCGTGCGTGGCCCAGCGGGTATGGGCAATGCCCAGCGTCCCGTGCGGCGGACTGGCCGCGATGACCGACTCGAGCCGGGCGATCTTGCCGGCCGCCCGGCGGGTTTCCACGCCCTTGCCGTTCATGATCGCCACGCCGGCCGAGTCATAGCCGCGATACTCGAGCCGCTTCAGTCCTTCGATCAGCATGGGCGTCGCCACGCGATCACCAACGTATCCTACGATTCCACACATGGGCGTTCAGGTCAGGGAAGCAGGGAGCGGTTCAAGCCAGGGCGGCGAGCGGCGCGCGTGCCTGGGCAATGAGCGCCCGGGCCTCGCGGTCCGACGGCGCTTCGGCGATGACGCGCACGATGGGTTCGGTGCCGGACGGCCGCAGGTGCACCCAGCGGTCCGCCCAGTCGAGGCGCAGCCCATCCTGCGTATCCGCGCTCGCATCGGGAAAAGCCCCGCGCAGCGCGTCGTACACGGCGTCGAGCGCCGCGTCCGGTCGATCCAGCTTGTCCTTCACGATGACGTAGCGAGGGCGCGCCGCCACGAGTTCGGAGAGCGGCCGATTCTCTTCGTGCATGAGCTGCAACATGAGTGCCGCGCCGACCGGCGCGTCACGGCCCAGGTGCATGTCGGGGAGAATCACGCCGCCGTTGCCCTCGCCACCAATGGTGGCCCCGGCCTCTCGCATGGCGAGGGCCACGTTCACCTCACCCACCTTGGCGAAATGAAACGGCACGCCCATTTCGGCCGCGACATCGGAGACCACCTTGCTGGTGGAGAGGTTCGTCACCACCGGTCCCGGACGATGCCGCAACACCGTGCGTGCGGCAAAGGCCAGCGTGTAGTCCTCGCCTGGCGCCCGCCCGTCATCGAGCACGAGGGCGAGCCGATCCACATCGGGGTCCGTGGCGAAGCCCACGTGGGCGTGCGTGGCCCTGACGAGCGCTTCCAGCTCGCCAAGGTTCTCGGCCACCGGCTCCGGGGGCCGGTGAAAGCGCCCATCGGCATCCATGTTGATGGCGTACACTTCGCACCCGAGCTCCGTGAGGAGCTGGGGCATGATCGCACTGCCCGCACCGTGGCAGCAGTCGAGGGCAACCCGGAAGCGGCGCGCGCGAATGCCCTCCACGTCGAGCCACGGCAGCGCCAGCAGCTGCGCAATGTGACGGGCAATCGCCTCATCATCCTGCTCGATCGTCCCCAGCTGGTCCCAGGTGGCGCGGGGGATGCCGGTGTCCAGCAGGGCGCGCATCTCGGCCCCTTCGGCCGCCGAAAGGAACAAGCCCGAGGGCCCAATGAACTTGAGCGCGTTCCACTCAATGGGATTGTGGCTGGCGGTAATGCCAAGCCCCCCGGCGGCATGATGGTGTTCCACCGCGAGCTGAATGGTGGGGGTGGGCACCATGCCGATATCGATGACGGTGCAGCCGACCGATTCGAGGGCGCCGTGCACGATGCGCGTGAACATGGGTCCGGACACGCGACTATCGCGCCCCACCACCACCCGGCGGTTGCCGTGGCGTGACGCCCACGCCCCGAAGGCCGCCGCGAAGGTGGCCACCACCTCGGGCGTCAGGGCCTCGCCAACCCGGCCACGCACACCGGACACACTGACCATCAAGCCATCGAACGCCATGTCGCTCCTCGGGCGGGTCATCGGGGCGCGCCCCGTTCAGTCGCAATCCGTAAAGCTAGGTACCTGCCACGCGGTCAACCAACAGGGCCGTTACCGACTCTGCTGTCCGCTGTCCGCGGATATGACGAGCGGCGCACGGGGGCGTTACACCGCTGGCCCCGGGGCGCACGCGGCGGCGCAACGCGTTATGCTGCGATGCATGAATCCGCTGGCCTTGCTTCCTTACGCGCTGGCGGCGGCCGGCGGTCACGTCGGTGCACACTCCGCCAATGCCCTCACCGCCGCCGGCTTCACCCTGCTCCAGCGCTCCGCGCGCCTCGTGCGCCTGTTGGCGGGGAAGCAGGCCGCAGCCCTGCTCGAGCAGCCGCAGCAGTGGGTGGTGGCCTTCGCGGCCAGTGACGGACGCGCCCTGGTGGGTCTCGATCCGGCGTTGTCCGTCGACGCTCTCGCCGGTCTCTGTGCGACCCACAACGTGGGCGCCGTCTTCACCACCGCAGCGCTGGCGTCGCGCCTCCCCCCGCACGTGCCACGGGTACTGCTCGATCAGGTCCCGCGTGCGGCTCAACTGCACGTGGAGACGCAGGTGGCCACCGTTGATCTCGGCTCCCACTTTGCGCTGGAATTGGTCGGGGTGCAGGAGGGCGAGGAGAGTGCCGGATCCACGGAGACCTGTTACCTGGAGGCTGCCACCGGCAAGCGGCGGTCTCATGGCGAGCTGTTGCAGCAGGCGAGCGCCACGGGTTCGGCGCGCCGGGGCACGCAGGTGGCACCCGTCGCTCGCGGCGCCGCACTGCACGAACCGTCGGTTCTCGTGGCGGCGCTGCTGGCCCCGTTGCTGGCGGGGGCCACCATTCCCCTGGAGCACGCCGGTGACGTTGTGACGTAGAGGACCCGGCGGGCCCCTGCAACAACCGGAGCGGCGGCGTCTCAGGACGGGTGGACACCGCGCATCACGCGGCGGGCTTGGGGTCCTTGGGGAACCGGGGCCATTGCACCAGGGGCGGCTGCGCCGCGCGCTCAGAGAGCCGGACGGCGCGCCGGGCGCCGGACGCTCGCCGGCCGGATGTCGTGCGACTAGCTTCCCGCTCCATCTCCCCACGGACGACCCGGAGCCCATGACGCGCATTTTCGACGAAGACCTGACGGGTGGCTTCGCCACTCGAGCCATTCACGCCGGTCAGCGCCCCGACCCAGTGTCGGGCGCGATCATGACCCCGCTGTATCTCACCTCCACCTACGTGCAGGAGAGCATCGGCGTCAACAAGGGGTACGAGTACGCCCGCGGGAAGAATCCGACGCGCCAGGCGCTGGAGCGGAACGTGGCCACCCTCGAAGGCGGCACCCACGGTTTCGCGTTCGGCAGCGGCATGGGATGCCTCGATTCGATCATGAAGCTGTTCCGGGCCGGCGACCACATTGTATGCGCCGAAAATGTCTACGGCGGCACCTTCCGTCTCTTCGATCGGATTCTGCGGCATATGGGGCTGTCGTTCACGTACGTGGACACGAGTGAGCCTCAGCGCGTCGATGACGCGATGACACCCACCACTCGCGCGCTGCTCGTGGAGACGCCCACGAACCCGCTCATGCGGCTCACCGATCTGCGCGCCATGAGCGAGATCGCCAAGCGTCACCAGGCTCTGCTGATCGTCGACAACACCTTCGCCACGCCGATCTACCAGCGGCCCCTCGAACTTGGTGCCGACATCGTCTGGCATTCGACCACGAAGTACATCAACGGTCACTCTGATATGATCGGCGGGCTCGCCGTCGTTCTTGAGGATGAGCTGGCCGACCGGTTGCAGTTCATCCTCAATGCTGCGGGCGCCGTGCCGGGGCCGTTCGACGCCTGGCTCGCCTTGCGCGGCACGAAGACGCTGCCGCTGCGCATGAAGCAGCATGACCTCAACGGGCGGGCGATCGCCGATTTTCTCGTGGGGCGCCTGGGGGCCGAGCGGGTCATCTACCCGGGCCTTTCGTCACACCCGCAGCATGAGCTCGCCAGACGCCAGATGTCGGCCTTCGGCGGCATGATGACGCTGGAGCTCGGCTCGAAGGACAACGCCCGCCACTTTCTGGAGCGGGTTCGCGTGTTCTCCCTCGCCGAGTCCTTGGGGGGCGTGGAAAGCCTCACGAACCACCCGTACACGATGACCCACGGCTCGGTGCCCGCCGAGGTGAAGAACGCCATGGGCCTTACCGAGGGCATGGTGCGGCTGAGCTGCGGTATTGAGGACGCCGAGGACCTGATTGCGGATCTGGATCAGGCGCTGGTGGGGATCTGAGGCGGCGCGCCCACAGCATCACGATTCGCTCCCATAACTCGAAACAGGCAACTCGGAACTCCGCGGGAGTGACGGGTTGCCTGTTTCGCGTGGCGAGTGCCCCCCCTGCAACCTTTCCGGATCTCTTGCCGTACGGTCCCCCATGGCCATCCAACTCACGCAGATCAGCTCCGTGACCTGGGAGCATCCCGCCGATCGGGCCGCGTTGCGCGCCCTGCGGGCCCTCCCCGGTTTCGACGAGGTCGTGCGCAAGATCGCCGGCGCCTTTGGCGAACGCGGCGTCCGCAATCTGTTCCTGGGCGACGCGGTCCTCGTGGGGCCGACGCAACGCCCGGCCCTGTATGCCCGGTATCTCGACGTGCTGCAGACCCTCGACTGGCCGGCTGCCGGCCAGCCGGCGCCGCAACTCTACGTGGCGCAAACCCCGATCGCCAACGCCGGCGCCGTGGGGTTCGAGCAGCCGTTCATCGTGATCAGTTCAGGAACGCTCGAACTGCTCTCCGCCGACGAACAACGCTTCGTGCTGGCGCAGCAGCTTGGCCACATCATGACCGGCCGCACCACGTACCGGACGATTGCGCTCATTGTGCTCTTCTTCGGCATGAGTGCGCTCCCCCTGTTGGCCAGCATCGCGCTCCTGCCCTTCCAGCTGGCGCTGCTGGAGTGGTACCGCACCTCGGAGCTCAGCGCCGATCGCGCCGGCATGCTGGGCACACAGGATCCCCGCAGCAGCCTCATGACCTTTCTGAAGCTCGCCGGGGGGAAGGCCGACGGGGATACCATCGATCTCGACGCGTATCTCGCGCAGGCCGAGGAGTACCAGATGGGAGGCTCGGCGTGGGACAGCGTGCTCAAGGCGCTCAATACCGCGCTGCGTGAGCACCCGTTTCACACGGTGCGTGCCGGTGAGCTGAACCGGTGGCAGCAGTCGGGCGCGTACGGTGCAGTCCTTGGCGGCGACTACATCCGACGTGGCAGCGAGGCCGAGCGTCCGTTCCGCGACGATCTGCGCGACGCCTCGGATTACTACATGGAGAAGGCCAAGGAAGCGGCAGACGCTGTGGGCGGCGTGATCAATCGCGCCGCAGATGCCTTCCGGGATGCGTTCAAGGCCGCCGCGAGCATGAGTGATGCCGCGCCGAGTGCACCGCCGCCGCCCAGTGAGCCACCGGCACCAGATCGCCCGGCGGGACCCTGAACGGCTCGTGGGAGACATGAAGCTGCGGAGACGCGGGGGGCACTCGATCGTACATGATGATCGGGTGCCTTTTGCTTTGTTGTTCACCGTGCCTCCGCGGCTCCGTGTCTTCGACGAGCAGTTCCCTCCCCGGATAGATTTCCGCCCATGAAGATCCTCCTCCTTGGCTCGGGCGGCCGTGAACATGCCCTCGCGGACGCGCTGTCCCGAGAGAACACGCCGGTCGACCTCATCGCGGCGCCGGGGAACCCGGGTATCGCGGAGCTGGCGCGTCTCGTGTCGATCAACGCCAACGACCCCCGCGAGGTGGCGGCGCTGGCGGAAGCCGAGCAGGTCGGGCTGGTGGTGGTGGGCCCCGAGGCGCCGCTCGCCGCCGGGGTGGTGGACCACCTGCAGCAACGCGGCATCCCGGCGTTTGGCCCCACGATGGGCGCCGCCACGGTGGAAACCAGCAAGGCCGACACGAAGGCGCTCATGATGGCCGCCGGGATCCCCACGGCCCATGCCGAGACGCATCGCCTCGCGCGCGAGGCGAAGGAGGCGGTCCGCACCCGGTTTGGCGCACCGGTGGTGATCAAGGCCAGTGGCTTGGCGGCGGGCAAGGGCGTGATCGTCTGCCAGACGGAGGCCGAGGCGTTCGACGCGATCGATCGCATCCTCGACGATCGGGTTTTCGGCGAGGCGGGCGCCGAGTGTCTCGTGGAAGCCTTCATGACCGGCGAGGAGCTCTCGCTCTTCGCGATTGCCGACGGTCATGATGTGCTGCCCATGATTGGTGCGCAGGACCACAAGCGCCTGCTGGATGGGGACGAGGGGCCGAATACCGGCGGGATGGGGGCCTACACGCCCGTCTCCTTCTCCACCCCGTCGCTCGTGGATGACGTGACGGAGCGCATCTTCCTGCCCACGCTGCACGCGCTGCGCACGCGCGGCACGCCATTCACCGGCCTGCTGTACGCGGGGCTGATGCTCACGCCCGAAGGGCCCAAGGTGGTGGAGTTCAACTGTCGTTTCGGTGATCCCGAGACCCAGGCCATCCTGCCGATGCTCACGAGCAGCCTGCTCGACCCCCTCCTCGCTGTTTCACGTGGTGCGCGCATCGGGAACATGGCGCCGTTTCAGTGGCGCCGCGGCGCCAGCGTGACCACCGTGGTGGCGTCGGGCGGCTATCCCGATGCCCCGGTCACCGGCTTCCCGGTGCATCTGCCGAGCTTCAGCGACTCCGTGCGCGTGTTCCATGCGGGCACGAAGCGCGGGGACAACGGTGACCTGCTCACGAGCGGTGGCCGCGTCTTCGCCGTGACCGCGCTCGCCGACAGTTTTGCCGCCGCACAGCGGGCATCGCGCGACGCGGCGTCGCGCATCGAGTTCGAGGGGGCGGTGTACCGGCGGGATATCGGCTGGCGCGAAGCGTCGCGGGTGGGCTAGACTCGCCGATGCGCTGGCGGGACGTCGTGCTCTGGAAACGCCCCCGCACAGAGCTCACAGCGATGGTGGAGGACACGGCGCAGTGCACACCGCCGAGCAGGAACGCGCACAGCTCCTCGGTGCCCTCCGCCTCCTCGGTGAACTCTGCGATTTCGCGTTTCCCCTGACTTCGACCCGCGCGTTTGCGTTGACGTCGGCCTCATTCTCGACCTCAGCGCACGCGATACTCCATCCCGCATGCCTGAACTCCCCGAAACCGAAACGATTGCCCGCGACCTGCACGACATGGTCGTGGGCGCAGTCGTTTCCGGGGTGTCTGTGCCCCGCCCCGACGTGCTGCGCGAGGCAGACGCACGCGGGTTCACCGAGGCGCTTGCCGGCCAATCGATACGGCGGGTGTGGCGCCGGGCCAAGCTCATTGTGCTGGACGTGGACTCGCGTCCGGACGCGGCGGGCGCGGCGCCCGCATGGCGCATCGTGGTGCAACCGCGCTTTACCGGCGGGCTCGTGGTAGACGATGGTTCGATGCCGGCCGAGGAGCACGCCTATCGCTGTGTGACGTTCGCCCTGCACGACGGGCGGGCCCTGCATTACCGCGATGTGCGGCGGCTGGGCACCGTGGCGCTCATGGATGCCCCGCGATTCGTGGCGTACTCCGGAGCGCTCGGCCTCGAACCCCTTGACCCTGCGACCGACGACGCTGCATTTTCGGGTTGTGTTCGGGCGTCGCGTCAGGCTATCAAGATTGCGCTGATGGATCAGAAGCGGCTCGCCGGAGTGGGCAACATTTACGCGAACGAGGCCCTGTGGCTCGCCGGAATCGATCCATCACGCGAAGCATGCACGCTCAGCCCCCAGGAGCTTTCACGGTTGCGCACGGAGTTGCGCGCCGTGCTCTCAGCCAGCATTGCGGCACGTGGGACCAGCTTTCGCGACTACCGGGATGCGCGCGGTGAGCGGGGACGGTTTGTCGAACAGCTGGCCGCGTACGGTCGCGCCGGGGCACCCTGTCGCCGCTGTGGACGGCGCCTGGTCGGTACCCACGCCGTGGACGGACGCAGCACGGTCTTCTGCCCGGGGTGTCAGTACTGAGCTGGCCAGCGGGCTTGCCGCCGCCCTCCCGCTCTCCCGCCGCCGCCCGCGCCCCGCACTCGCCACCCAGTTGGACCTCGCGGTTGGCACCCCGGACGCCGACGTCGCCCGTCTCAAGGCGCAGGTGCGCGACACGGCCCGCAACGAGCCGGGCGTGTACCTCATGCGAGGGGCGCATGGCGAAGTGCTGTACGTGGGCAAGAGCACGCAGGTGCGCACGCGGCTGTTGTCGTACTTCCGCCTGCCGTGGCCAGAGCATCGCCACGCCCGCCTGCTGCGCGAGACCTCGCGCATCGAGTGGGAGCCGCACCCCAGCGAGTTCGCCGCGCTCCTGCGGGAGGTGCGCCTCATTCGTGCCCACCTGCCCCGCTACAACGTCCGCTCGGCGCGACCGCTCGACAAGTGGTGGGTCATTACCATTGGCAGGGGACCGGCGCCACGGCTACGCATTCAACGGGCCAGCGCCGCCGCCCGCTCGCGTGAGGTGGCGCAGGTCATCGGTCCCTTCGCCTCACGGCGTCCGCTGCAGGACGCGCTGCGCGTGCTGAACGATGCGCTGGGGCTGCGTGACTGCGGTGATCGCGTCCGCATGCACACCACCGACAGTGCGGAACTGTTCGAACAGACCCACCCGGCGCTGCAGCGTACGCCCGGGTGCCATCGGTACGAAACCCGACGCTGCCTGGGGCCGTGCATTGGGGCCACGAGCGAGTACGCGTACCGCGCCCAGCTCACCCGCGCCAGAGCGGTGCTCGAGGGTCGCGACGATACGCCGCACCAGCACCTCGTGCGCGAAATGACGGTGGCAAGCGCGGCGCTTTCCTACGAGCGTGCCGGATGGCTGCGCGACCGACTCACCGCGCTGCAGGAGTTCGACGCGCAACTGGCGCGGGTGCGGGAAGCGCTCACGCGGCCAAGCTTCGTGTACGCGGTGCCGGGACGTGACGGCGACGACCGCCTGTATCTCGTGCGGCACGGGCGGGTCATGGCCGAAGCGCGCTGCAGCGACCCCGACGCGATCAACGCGCTGCAGGCCATGGAGCGCGCGCCCGCACAGGCTCCCACCGGCGCCATGGTGGACCAGCTCGATGAGCTGCTACTCGTGGAGTCGTGGTTTCGCGGGCGCAATGGCGCCGATGCGCTGGCGGCCGACACGGTGGTGGGAGCGCTGGAGAAGCTGGCGACGCATGTGCGATCCGCTGGCTTGGCCGCGGAGCGGCAAGGGGGGTGAACAGTTCGTCGGAGATCGCGGAGCCACGAAGGCACGGAGAGCTTTACCTCACCAGTTGGTCTCCGTGGCCTCCGTGGCTCCGTGTACGCCGACGAGCTTTTCTTCGCCTCTCGCCTCGCGCTACTCCGCGTCGATCCCCAGCGGAATGAGCTCGACATCCGCCTGCCCCTGGTAGATGTAGAGCTTCGCGACACAGGGTTGCAGCTTGAAGCGCCGCGGGCCGGCGGCGCCGGGGTTCACCACAAGGCGCCGCGCGGCCTTCGTGACCAGTTGCTGGTGCGTGTGTCCGTACACGATCACGTCGGCGGTGGGATATGCCCCCACCAGTTTGGGCGGCGTGGGACTGCCCAACTCGTGCCCGTGCGTGACCACGATACGCACGCCGTCGATCACCTCTTCGATACGCTCCACCAGGTCGGGGCGCCCCGGGGCGTCGGTGTTGCCGAAGACCGCCCGGACGGGAGCGATGGTTGCCAGTTCGGTGAGGACATCGGCGGGCCCCACGTCGCCGGCATGGAGGATTTGCGACACTCCCTGCAGCGCCTCGAAAACTTCGGGGCGCACGAGGCCGTGCGTATCGGAAATGAGACCAATGATGGTCGCGCGCTTCATGGTGGTACTCAGGACAAGGGCGAATCGGGATGCCGGCGCAGCGCGCGGCGGCGCTCGAGCTCGGCACGGGCTCCCTCGGCGTCGCGGGTGCCGGGGAAGCGTTCGGCCAACCGGCGCAGCTCTGACATGGCCCGCGCCTCGTCGGCCAGCGGGCCAAGATACAGGTCCACGAGCCGGTGCGTCGCATACAGCTCGTCGGCACGTGTGGCATCGGGGGCCTTGCGCAGCCGCATGAGCAGTTCGCGCGCGCTCGACGGATCCCCCTCGGCCCGCAGCTGCACTTCAGCCTCGGCCCGCAGCAGCGACGCGCGATCGCCATGTTCGGCGCGCACCTGCGCAAATGCCTGCGAGGCCCCCGCGAGATCGCCCCGCGCGGCGAGCGCCTCGGCGTGTGAGTACACGGCCGTGTCCCTGCCGCGCCCCCCCGGCTCGAGCACCGCCATCATGCTGCGTTCGCCGACCGCCTGCACGACCCGCACACCGACGACGGTGACGACGGCCCCAATGACCCCGCCGAGTGCCGCGACCCAGAGCCGGGTGGGAAACGGCACGCGCGCCACCGACGCGAAGACGAACGAGACGGCACCGAAGGCGACCCAGGCGTACAGCAGCACGACGCCCTGATTGCGGCGATCGCCACGTCGCTGACGCTCGACCTGCCGCTCGAGGAGGACCGGATCGAGCGTCATGGGGCTACGATGACGCTCCCCAGCGCTTTCCCACGGTGTGCTCGAGCTGCAGGTGGTCGAGCACCCGCGCCACCATGAAGTCCACCAACTCGGCGATGGCCGTGGGCTGGTGATAGAAGCCGGGGGCCGCGGGAATGACCGTGGCACCGGCACGCGTCACGGTCGTCAGGTTCTCCAGGTGGATGAGCGAGAGCGGCGTTTCCCGTGGCACGAGCAGGAGCGGACGACGCTCCTTGAGTGCGACATCGGCGGCGCGCTCCACCAGCGAGCGCGAGGTCCCGTGTGCAATGGCGCTCACGGTACCCATGCTGCACGGGCAGACCACCATGCCGCTGGTGCGCGCTGAACCGCTCGCCGGCGCGGCCCCCCGGTCGTTGTCGTCGAAGACCGTGACCGTGGCGTCGAATGCCGCGGCCCCTACCTGCGCCCGCAGCGCGGCAAGGTCGCCGAGGCCGCTCTCCGTCTGCAACAGGCGCCAACCATGGCTCGACACGATGAGCCACGTGGGGACGCGCAGCTCCACCAGCGCCTGCAGCAGCCGCACCGCATAGGGAGCACCCGACGCCCCGGTAATGGCCAACACCACCGGATGGCGGAACGGCACGGCGCTCATGGAGTCTCCGGCAGCAGAAGGCGGGCGGTCAGCACGAACGCCAGAAAACCGAGGGAAATGAGTCCGTTCATGGTGAAGAAGGCCGCATCGATGCGACTCAGGTCGTCGGCCTTCACGAGCCGATGTTCCCAGAGCAGCATGAGGGCGATGCCCACCACGGCCGCCCACAGGATGCCCTGGACGAGTGGTGTCGCGGTGCCAAGCGGCTGCGCCGCCACCACGGCGGCGAAACAGCCCACGGCCAGCACGTGGAGCAGGCGCGCAATGCCCACCGCGCGGTGCACCCCGAACGTACTGGGCACACTGTGCAGGCCGTGCCGCGTGTCGAACTCCGCATCCTGCAGGGCATAGATCATGTCGAACCCACCGCTCCAGCACACCACCGCGGCGGCGAGGACCAGCAGCAGCCACACCGGGTGACTCCACGCGCCGGTCACGGCGAGATAGCCCCCCACCGGGGCAATGGACAGCCCGAGCCCCAACCACAGGTGCGACCAGCGGGTGAATCGCTTGGTGTAGCTGTAGCCCAGTACCCACAGCAGCGCCACCGGTGACAGCGCCAGGCAGAGCGGGTTGAGCATGAAGCTGGCGAAAATGAACAGGGCGCTGCTCGCCACGATACTCAGCTTCGCCTGTCCCACGGTGAGCGTGCCGGCCGGCAGTTCGCGCATGGCCGTGCGCGGGTTGAGTGCATCCACATCGCGGTCGACGAGCCGGTTGAACGCCATGGCGGCGAATCGCGCGCTCGTGAACGCCAGCAGCACCCACCCCACGATGGCCGGTGTCACCGGTGCCACCACGCTCGCGAAGATCACGCCGACGAGCGAGAAGGGCATGGCGAACACCGTGTGCGGCAGCTTCACGAAGTTGGCCAGTCGCACGGGGAGCGACTGCCCACGCATGAGCTGCCCGTCACGCGCGCCCTTGGGGGGCACGATGTTCGAGGGCGTGGTCACCGGCGGCTCACGGCCTCGGGCCCAACCCGAGACTCGCCCACTTGGCATCGACCGCCTGCTTCGTGGCCGCATCCATTTCAATCACCTTGGGCCACGCCCGCGTGAAGCCTTCCTCCGGCCATTTGCGCGTGGCGTCGATCCCCATCTTGCTGCCGTACGTGAAGGCGCGGCTGGCATGATCGAGCACGTCCACCGGCCCCATGGTGAAGCGCACGTCGCGCTGCGGGTCCATGTTGTTGAGCGCCACCCACCAGGCTTCCACCGGGTTGCGCACATTGATCTCCTTGTCCACCACCACCAGCACCTTGGCCAGCGACATGAGCCCCTGCCCCCACAAGGCGTGCATCACCTTGTCGGCATGGCCGGGATACTTCTTGTCGATGCTCACGAACACGAGGTTGTGGAACCCGCCCTCGGCCGGCATGTGGTAGTCCACGATCTCCGGCGTCGTGAGCTTGAGCAGCGGCAGGAAGATGCGCTCGGTGGCGTGCCCGAGATAGAAATCTTCCATGGGCGGCCGGCCCACGATGGTGGTGGCGTACACCGGGTTCTTGCGCATGGTCACCGCCGTCACGTGCACGCGCGGGTACAGATCTGCCTCGCTGTAGAAGCCGGTGTGATCGCCAAATGGCCCCTCCACGATCAGCGCTTCGGCCGGGTCGATGTACCCCTCGATCACGAACTCCGCATCGGCGGGCACTTCGAGATCGTTGGACACCGCCTTGGTGAGCGCAACCGGCTTTCGCCGCAGGAAGCCGGCGAAGAGGAACTCGTCGATGTTGGGCGGGAGCGGCGCGCTGGCGCTGAACATGCTGGCAGGATCGCTCCCCACCACGATGCACACCGGCATCTTCTCGCCACGCTCCGCCATCTGCCGCATGTGCTCGGCGCCCGTCTTGTGGCGCTGCCAGTGCATGGCCACATGCTTCTTGCCCAACTGCTGCACGCGGTACATACCCACGTTGCGGATGCCGCGCACGGGGTCCTTGGAAATCACGGCGGTCATGGTGATGTACGGGCCACCGTCTTCGGGCCAGCAGTGCAGCACGGGGATGCGGTCGAGGTCGATCTCGTCACCCTGCCACACGACTTCCTGGCAGCTCGGATGCACGCGGGAGGTGCGCGGCGGGAACTTGCTCACCTCCAGCAGACGCGGCAGCAGCGACAGCTTGCCAAGGAAGCCATCGGGCACCTTGAGATCCATGAGCTGCGTGATGCGCGCGCCGATGTCGTCGAGGCTCTCGACGCCGAGCGCAAGCGCCATGCGCTTCATGGAGCCGAAGAGGTTGATCGCCACCGGATACTGCGCGATGGTGCCATCGCGCAGCACCGGCTTCTCGAAGAGCAGCGCCTTGCCGCCACCCGGCATCTTGGAGACCCGGTCGGCGATTTCGGTGAGTTCGAGATGCACCTTCACCGGCTGCGATATGCGATGCAGCTCGCCGAGGCGATCGATCGCGTCGATGAATTCGGAAAGGGTATCGAGTGCCATGCGTGAGTGAGTCGCCCGCGAACGGGCTGGTTACACGGTGCCCGTGTGGATGGCCGCGATGCCGAGCGTGAGTCGCTCCCACGTCACGGTGGAGAAGCCGGCGGCGCGCATGCGCTCGGCCAGCGTTTCCTCCGTGGGGAAGTTCGCCACCGACATGGGGAGATACGTGTACGCCGACTTGTGCCCGCTCACGAGTCGCCCGATGAAGGGGAGCACGTGGTGGAAGTAGGCGAGGTACGCCGCACGGACCAGCGCAAAGCGCGGCGTGGAGAATTCGAGAATGACGAAGCGCGCCCCCGGGCGCAGCACACGACGGACTTCACGCAGGCCGGCGTCGAGGTCGGCCACATTCCGGATGCCGAAGGCCACGATGGCCCCATCGATGCTGCCGGAAGCAAAGGGCAGTTGCAGGGCATCGGCGCCCACGGGCGTGAGCACCGCATACGGGGCCTTCCCCTTGCCGTGCTGCAGCATGGGCACCGCGAAGTCGGCTCCGGCCACGAACCCGCGAAAGCCGGGCTGCCGCACCAGCAGCGCCCCCACGTCGAGGGTGCCGGCGCACAGGTCGAGGTAGGTGCCGGCGGGACGCGCATTCCAGGCGAGCGCACGCAGCGCCCGCTTGCGCCAGCGCTTGTCGATGTTGAGGGAGAGGACGTGGTTGAGCAGGTCGTAGCGCGGCGCAATGTCGGAGAACATGCGCTGCACATACTCGCGCTTCCCTTCCCCCTGGGCGGCGCTGGCGGCGACCTGCAGGTCATCGCCCGGGTGGCTCGACGCGGCGGAAGGCGCGTCCAGAATGCGTGGCATCCCGAAACATCGAGGGGCGAGGCAGGCCGAGCAAGCGCCGGAACGCGGCTTTCGCGCGGCGACGGGACGCGGGGCCGGTCCGGAATCATTGCCCCTGTGGCTGGTCCGGCCGGGGATGCTGGACTAGCTTTGGCCCCTGCGCATGCCAATGCCCGACGAGCTGGGAACACTCCCCGACGCCGATGTGGTCCGCCTCGCCCAGCAGGGGCGCGAGCTCGCGTTTCGCGAACTCGTGCGCCGCTACGAGCGGCCCGTGTTTTCGCTCGTCTTCCGCATGGTGCGCGACCGGGAAACTGCCGAGGACCTGGCGCAGGACGCCTTCGTGAAGGTCCTCAATCACATCGACAAGTACAGCCCCGAGTTCAAGTTCTCGAGCTGGCTGTTCAAGATCGCCAACAACGTCGCCATCGATCACCTGCGGCGCCGCAAGCTGGACACGATCAGCATGGACGGCAGCCCGCACGCGACGACGGCGTCGGAGGTGGAGGCGTCGTCGCTGGAGCTGGTGTCGGAGCAGGAGAGCGCGCTGGACGAAATGGAGGCCAAGGAGCTGGGGTCGGCCATCGAACGGGCCATCGCCGCGCTGCGCCCGGAGTATCGCGCCTGCATCATGCTGCGACATGTGGAGGGGCGCGCCTACGAGGAAATCGCGGCCACGCTCGACCTCCCGCTGGGGACGGTGAAGACGTACATCCACCGCGCCCGGCATGAGCTCCGCAAGGCCCTCGAACCCCTGCGTCAGTGACCTGCGGCTCCGCCTTTCCGGAAGATTTGGCGGGCGTCAGCCTGCCGGGCCTTCCCCGTACCGAAATCCGCTGGATGTCCCTGAAACTTCGCCCCGCTGCTGCACGTAGGCCCCGCATGGAGGTACCTCAATGATCGATCGCCACCTCAGACCAGACGAAATCGAGCTCCTTCTCGACGGGGAAGAGGGCTTCGGCGTGGCCCAGTTGCGGGCGCACGCCGCTTCGTGTTCGGTGTGCCAGGCCGAAATGGCCAGTGCGCAGGAGATCATGCTGGCGCTCGACGCCCTCCCCGACTTCGCCCCCTCTCCGGCGTTTGCGGACCGGGTCATGAGCCAGGTGCAGGTCTTCGAGCCGTGGCATGCGGCCGCCACCCGCGCGGTGGAGCAGTTCATCCCCGCCAGCCGTCCGGCCCGTCTGGCGGCCGGCTTCGCGGCTGCGGTGGGGGCCGGGCTGGCCACGGCCGGGGCCACCTGGGCCGTGGCCCGCGCCGACATGGGACTGCTGCTGGCCCAGCTGGGGCTCGAGCGCTCCCGTGAGCAGGTGGTGGCGGCGGGTAGCGATCTGGCCTCGACCGTCCTGGGGCAGCCCGGGCTCGACGCCCTGCGCGGCAGTTCTCCCGAAGTCATGGCCGTCGCGCTGGGCGGATTCGTGGCGGTCGCCGGCATGGGCGTCGTGGGCATCCGGGCGCTCGCCTCGTCATCACGCACCCGCTGAATCACGGAAACCGGACATGCTCTCCACCACGCTCGTTGCCGTCGCCGGTACCTTCGGCATTGGCCTGGTCATTGGGCTGGTGGTGCTCATGACCGCCGAGGAGGCGCTGCTGGCCGTGGCCAAGGGCGCGGCGCGCGATGTGAGCGGCAGCTTCTGGGCGGGCCTGCTCACCCAGCTGCTGGCCGTGCCGGCGCTGGTCGTCCTGCTCCTGGCGTGCGCGATCACCATTATCGGTATCCTGGCCATTCCGGTGGCCGCCTTGGCCTGGGCGCTGGCGCTCGCCGGTGCCGTGACGCTGGGCATTCTGGCGGTGGCCATGGTCATCGGGCGGGCCATCGCGGGGCGTGGCCGGGCCACGTCCGAGCGCGGCGCGGCGCTGCGCGGCCTTGCGGTAGGGCTGGTGACGCTGTCACTGGTGTGGTTCGGCGCGGCCTTGGCCGCGAATGTGGCCGTACTGGGCGCCATCACCCGCCTCGTCGCCGTGGCGTTTACCTGGGCGGTTGCCACGGTGGGGTTGGGCGCCGTGGTCAAAAGCCGCATTGGTGTTTCGCGCCTCAGCGTGAAGCTCGGCCGTTTCGGCGGTACGACGGTGGGCGGATTCACTGGCCAATGGAGCCCATCCAGCAGCACCGGGGTGAACGAAGTGCAGGTGCCTGTAAGCTGGCAGACGCCAACGCCCGTGCAGGGCGTGGTGGCGGCGCCGAAGCCGAAGACGGATGCGCCATCGGGGGCGAGTGGGCTGTAGTAGGTCTGGGGTGGTCGTCGCACAGCAGACGGCAGACGGCAGGAACGACAGACAGCAGACGGCAGGAACGCGGTACGACAATACGGGCGCAGCCGCTTCGCGGCGCGCCCGATTTCCTTTGCGGGAGG
>NZ_JAJTHI010000015.1 GCF_021298855.1 Gemmatimonas sp. | reverse complement strand
TCGGCGTCGGGAATCCTGAGCGCCGGGCCGGGGCTGGCACCGTATTCCCTGGCGTCGCGGATCTTCTCGCGCAGCGTGGTGCGCATCTGCTCGAAGCCGCGCCGCTGCCACTCGCTTTCGTCAATGAGCGCCACCGTTTCGTTCATGGCGTCACGAATGCGCAGCGCCAGCGCCACCTGCGCGGCAATGTCGGCATCAGTGCCCTCGCTGTTGGGGTCGCGGCGCACCTCCACTTTCTGGCGGAGGGTGTCGCTCTTGTAGACCATCGCCACCGTGTACGTACCGGGCGCCACCAGCGGCCCCACCTGCCCGCCCACCAGGTCCAGGTCCCACGGCACCAGTGGCCGCGAATCGGTTACGCGCAAAAACGTGTTCCCCGGCGGCGCGGTGCGCAGCTTGGCCTTTCGTGGCCCTTCGTGGCGCAGGTCCCACAGCGCGCGGTTGAGCCCACGTTTGGCCGGCGCGCCGGCAAACTTGCGAATGAGCGCACCACCGGCGTCGTACACCAGGAAGCGCACGCTGTCGCGCGGCAGGGAATCCCTGGCGCTGCCGCCAATGGTGTAGTTGATGGTCGCCGCCAGTGGCGGGTCCTGGCCGCCCACCAGCGAGTTGGTGGCCGCCAGCGGCGTGGCCACCTTTCTGAAGCGATACGCCGCGCGCATGGGGAGCAGCGTGGCGGGCTTGGTGGCCAGCGAATCGGCCATGGCGCGCAGGTACGAAATGTCGTCGGCAATGTAGAAGCCGCGCCCGTACGTGCTCACCACCAGGTCGTGGAAGTGCCCCTGAATTTGCAGCCAGCTCACCGGCGCGTGCGGCAGCCCGTTGGCGGGCGCGCCGTTCAGCTCTATCCACTGCTTCCCGTCGTTGAGCGACGCGTACAGCGCGTTCTCGGTGCCCGCGTACAGCAGGCCGCGCCGCACCGGGTCTTCACGCACCACGTGCACGTAACTGAACACACTGCGCGGAATGTCGGCGTCGAGGCGCGTGAACGTGCGGCCGTAGTCGGTGGTCTTGTAGATGTACGGGTCGCGATCGTTGATGAGATGTGCGTCCACCCCAATGTACGCCGTGCCCGCGTCGTACTTGCTGGGTTCGATGCTGGTGATGGTGCTCCACTTGGGGAGCCCCGGCAGGTTGGCGGTGAGGTTGCTCCACGTGGTGCCGCCGTTGCGGGTGATGTGCACCAGCCCGTCCATGGTGCCCGCCCAGATCACCCCCTTCTCCAGGGGCGACTCGGCGATGGCAAACAGCACCGTCACGTTCTCCACGAACAGGTTGTCTATCACGAAGCCGCCACTACTCTGCTGCTTGGTGCTGTCGTTGGTGGACAGGTCGGGGGAGATGAGCGTCCAGCTCTGCCCGCCGTTGGTGGTCTTGTGCACGTACTGCGAGCCCACGTACACCGTGTTGTGATCGTGCGGGGAGAGGTGAATGGGGAAGGTCCACTGGAAGCGGTACTTGAGATCCTTGGGAGGCACCCCGTACCCCGCTTCCGGCCACGGCTCCACGGCGCGCGCCATTTTGGTCTGCAGGTCGAAGCGCTCGAGCCCCGCGTCGTAGCAGCCGCTCCATACGGTACGCCCGTTAATGGTGTCGGGAATGGCCCACCCGCTTTCGCAGCCACCCACCGCGCTCCACACGCCAATGCTGCGTGAGCCGCGCGAGTTGCTGGGGCCACCGTACGAGTACCCGTCCTGCCGGTTGCCGTACAGGTTGTAGGGAATCTTGGTGTCGGTGGCCACGTGGTACATCTGCGCGTTGGGGAGCGCGATGCGCGTGAAGCTCTTGCCGCCGTCAATGGTGATGCCCACGCCACCGTCGTCACCCACCACGAAGCGATCGGGGTCGCGCACGTCCCACCAGATGTCGTGCAGGTCGCCGCCCGCGCGCGGCGGGTTGGGCATCTTGGTGAGCCCGCCGTCGAGCGTGCCCACGAAGCGCACCCCCACGAAGTACACATTGTCCGCGTTGGCCGGGTTCACCCCAAAGCGGGTGTAGTACTGCGGGCGCTCCAGCAGGTCGTGATCGCGGTTCACCGCGCGCCAGCTGCGGCCGCCGTCGTCGCTGCGGTAGAACGCCGGCTCCTTCATTTCAATGAGCGCGTACACCCGCTGCGGGTCACTGCGCGCTATGCCCAGCCCGATCTTGCCCATGGTGCCCGTGCGTGGCAGCCCGCGCCCCCACCCCTGTCCACTGGGGCCGCCGTCCAGGCGTGTCCACGTGTCGCCTGCGTCGCGCGACATGTATATGCCGCTGCCGGCGCCACCGCTGTTCTTGTCCCACGGCACGATGTACTGCTGCCAGCTCGCCGCGAAGAGCACGCGCGGGTTGGTGGGGTCCATGGCCACGTCGATTATGCCCGTGCTGTCGTTCACGAACAGCACCTTCTTCCACTCTTTGCCACCGTTGGTGGTGCGCCACAGCCCGCGATCGGCCTGCGGCCCGTACCCGTGCCCCTGGGCGGCGGCGTACACCACATCGGGGTTGGTGGGGTGAATGAGCACCCGCCCAATGCGCCCCGTGTTCTCGAGCCCCATGCGCTGCCAGTGCCCGCCTGCGTCGGTGCTGCGGTAGATGCCGTCGCCAATGGAGATGTTGCTGCGCAGGAACGTTTCCCCCGTGCCGAACCACACCACGTTGGGGTCACTCGGCGCCACCGCGATGGCGCTTATGCTGGAGACCCGCAGCGAGTCGGTCACCGGCACCCAGCGAATGCCGCCGTTGGTGCTCTTGAACAGCCCGCCCGAAGCCGCGCCCGCGTAGTAGGTCTTGTACTCGCCCGGCACGCCCGCGACCGCGATCACGCGGTTGCCATCGGGCCCCACGAACCGCCAGGTGGGGACTTTGACGAAGGCGGTGTCGAGGAGGGGGGCCGGCGCGGCGGCCGGTTTGGCGGGGGCGCGTTGGGCGGAGAGCGCGGTCGGCGTGAGGGCGAGCGCGAGGAGGAGGGGGCGGAGGCGCATGGGTACCGGGATATAGAGGGGAACGGTGCCCTAAGTTGCGCTGAGGATGGGTGGGCGGCGAGCGAAGTGCCCTATCTATCCTGAATCATGACGTGTATAGTTTTTTAGCTTTTTTATACACGACAAGGCTGACGTGTATAGTCCACGAACATATTCTATACACGTCCATGACCACCCTTGATGAGCTCACGCCCCTGGACACCGTGAAACTGGAAACAGTCGCGGTATACCGAAAGCTCGCCGAATCCTCGAGGCTTCTAGGTGAGTTCAAAGGGGTGGTCGCGACCATTCCCAATCAGCGAATACTGCTGAGTGCGCTGTTGCTTCAGGAAGCCAAGGACTCGTCCGCCATCGAGAACATCGTCACGACGCACGACGATCTGTTCCGCTCGGCCGCCGATGAACATCTCGCGCAATCGCCCGCTGCGAAGGAGGTGCTGCGCTACCGGCAGGCGCTTGATGTCGGCTGGAGTCTCGTAAGACACCATGGCCTGCTCACCAGCAACCATATCCAGCAGATCCAAGGCACGCTCGAGCCGACGCGCTCTGGCTTTCGGAAGGTGCCCGGTACCGTGCTCAAGGACCAGTCTGGCCGCGTGATCTACACGCCGCCGCAGGACGCGCGCGCCATCGTCGACCTGATGAGCAGTCTCGAGCGCGAGCTGAATGAGCCCGCGGCCTCCATGGATCCCCTCGTTCGCATGGCGATCCTGCATCATCGCTTCGAAAGCATCCACCCGTTCTACGATGGGAACGGCCGTACGGGTCGCATTCTGAACGTGCTGTTCCTGCTCAAGGAGGGGCTGCTCGACCTGCCCGTCCTTTATCTCAGTCACCACATCGTGCGTACCAAGCCAACGTACTACCGGCTGCTCCAGAGCGTACGAGAAGACGGTGACTGGGAGTCGTGGGTGCTCTACATGCTTACGGCAGTATCGGAGAGTGCCCGTGACGGTATCGGCACGGTGAACGCCATCCGCGAGGCTCTGCTCACGACAAAGCGCGAGCTCCGCGCCTTCCCGTTCTATTCACAAGGACTGCTGAACAATCTGTTCACGCATCCGTACACGAAGGTCTCGTTCGTGGAGCAGGACATTGGCGTGACTAGAATAACCGCGACGAAGTATCTCAACGCCCTAGCGGATCATGGTATGCTACGAAAGATTCGCGCCGGGCGGACGAACTACTACATCAACACGCGGTTGTTCGAGATTCTGACGAGAATGACCTGACGGAGGAGGTATAGTTCAGATTGGCCGTCAAGCACCGGATTCGTGGCCACCTATGTTTGATGGACGCTCGACTGATTGGTGGAAGCGCGGCCATCAGCTCAGACATCTACCAGTGAGATCAAATCACATGTTGTTCCTACGGTGGAGCTGGCCGTGATCGCTTACACTTCTAACCGCATTTTGGCCAACTCCAGGAGCTCCAATGATCTAGAAGTTTCGCCGATTGGTGGACTGTTTTTCGATTGTAGTCGTGCTGAGGCCTCCGCTGTCCGCGGTTGGCGTTGATCAAAGGAGTGTTGTTCGAAACTCGAATGCACGGCCCGCGAGCCCTGTAACTATGCGCCAGCGGCTCGAGGATGAGAGTTCCCCGTTTCCACGGCCCAATGAATTATCAAACGCTAAAGCGGGCGTTAAGCCCTGAGACAGCCACCCGTTGGCTAGTCAAGGACGCAGCTGACGACTTTTTTCCGGATTCAATAGCCTTAGCGGATTTGAGGGGGCGCGAGAGCGCCTATGCCGTCCGTCAGCAGCACCGTTGGCTGCAGTTTGATAACCCTGCCCACTGGGTTGACTACGTCCCAAAGCGGAGCCGGCTTCTCCGCGAAGCAGTGATTCTGCACCCTCTACATCGAGTAGCGTATCTCGCGATCCTTCGCCATTTCATCGCGAAGCTCGACCGCCAGCTTCAGTCTGCATCGTACTCGTATCGCCTTGATAGAACTGACGATGGAGACGAGTACCCGTTCTCTCACCGGATTGAACGCTGGAAGACTTTCCACAATGACTTCCGAACTGCCGCATTGGAGCCTGGCGCTAAGGTCGTAGTCCTTACGGATCTAGCTGCATTCTATGATCACATCTCCTGCGATCAGCTATGCGAAAGAATTGGGTCGCTACTTGGACCGGCGAAGACTGAGGAAGACGACGCAGTGCTTCTCGCACTTCAGCGACTGCTTCGCATGTGGTGTACGGACGGCCACGGAATACCACAAAACCACGATCCGAGCAGCTTTTTCGGTAGCCTTTACCTAAACGGAATTGACCACGAGATGATAGCAGGCGGATTCCGATACTTTCGGTGGGTCGACGACATTCGCATTGTTGCATCCTCACATGACGAAGCGATTCAAGCTCTTCACTTTCTTCAAAGACTTCTGGCGAAATGCCGGCTATTCCTTGCAACAGAGAAGACAGAGATCGTAAACAGAGACCAGCCTCGATACAATTCGCTTCTCGACGTTAGCGATGATATTCGCATCTCAGAAGTCGAGGAGCAGATTCGCGCGAGTGACTGCATTAGCCTTCGCGGGAACATCGGCGTCCTCTTCGAGCGACTAGCGTTCCACTCAGGACCAAATGGTGACGATCGAAAGTTTCGCGCATTTGCGAATCGGCTCCTAGATATTGCGGCTTTTGACTCACTCGCTGAAGCGATTCTCCCGAGACTTGAGCAGTTTGTGATTCCTCGCCTTCGATCGCATCCGGATCGAACGGACTACTGGGTTCGCCTGCTTTCAGCAACCGCTAGCCAAGCCGTTACAGATTCTGTCGTTGACCTTCTAGTAACCAACGAGTCGCTCTTTAGTTGGCAGAAGTTCCACCTATGGCGATTGGCTCTCTATCTGCCTCGCCCGTTACCAGAAATCCTGATTTCCCGTGCGAAGGCGGTCGCTGGCAGTTACGAATCAGATGCCGTGGCAGCCCAGGCGATCGTCCTTCTCGGCGCAGTATCCAACAATACAGAGAGAGAGTCACTCTTCAACGCAAACTTCACGCGGCAGCGGAGTTACCTCGTGCAGCGCGCCACGGTCATCGCCATTCAGGAACTGCCAGTTACGCTTCGGGATCGACTATATGAGCTCGCACTCGCATGGAACGCTGACCATACAGAACTGATCGAGTACCTCAGAACGCAGTCGGAGCCGAATTACGGAATCTCACGCCGGCAGGCTCGCACCTGTCCTGAAACGCCTACAGTCGTCGCTCCGCTCCTCCGGCGCGGGGTCGGTCTGGTCAACGGGATCCGGACAACTTTCCGACTCTCATCGAGCGAGCTCGATTACGAATGATCACGGTCGCCGTACAGCGAACCCCGTTGTTAACTGATCCGCGAACGAAGTTTTGCGTGGTTCAGCTGGCTGTGGGCATGGGGCACTTCAAGCTAACGGGCGCTCGTGCACCACAAAGCGTAAGGACATTATCATCAAGCATAGTAGCCGGAGTGACGACTTGATCGATCTCGGCTCGGTAACTTTCGTTATTGATGTTTCGCCACTGCCTCGCCCTGACCTTGAGGCATATTCCAATGATCTATTTGATCAATGGGCGTTGAGAACAGCGACCAACCTCGACCTTGAAGATTACGCACTTTCGCTCGATGTCGAGGAGGGCTCACTCAAAGGACGCGCGAAGATCCTCGCCAAAGTCGGAGTGGTAATGGCTACTCTTGCGAATTACGAAGGCTTCTTCGCTGGTGTGAAAAGAATCGAGTCGCAGGTTCAGGCGGTCTCTGACTTCGTGTCTGAGCGAGCGGTTGCTCCGTTCAACAGCGGTAACCGACGAGTAGTCGTCCGTAAGCGCCGAGGAGTCCTTGGCCAAGTTCAGGATCTATTTGTAAGGGTTCAACGGCGCGAGATGACAGCTGAGCAAGCGACTCGCGTGGTCGAAGAAATCCTCGGATCAGAGGCGGAATCATCGCCGGAATTTATGAAGTCCCTCAAGGACTCACTCGGAGAAGTCCGTCTCCATCCGGAGCAACTAATGCTACCGATTGAGATACTCGAAATGCCACGTGCGATGCTTCTTGAACCAGCCGAGGGTGGAGCCCCCAAGAAGCGGCCATTCGAACCGCGTCCGAAACCGGTGGCGCCTTCGCCAGAACGGTTCAAGGTTGAGATCTGGCGCGAATCTAAGAAGGGAAAGAAGTTGATAACCGTTACTGCCTTCTAGGAAACCTCAACTCTCGTAGAGCACCAATGACTGCTTTTTGGATGGTGCGCGCTGGGGACGCTGGTAGACTCGTGTCTGATTTCGAGCGCCTCAGACTCGTGGCGGTAGGTTGGTCTGCTGTTGGGGATCTCACGACCTTTACCGCCGTCGAACAGTTCCGCACGGCCGTCGCACGTGCGTATCCGGATGCGAAACCAGGGAACGTCATCATCTCGGGGAGTACTCTGATGAAGTTTCGCGGTATCATTGCAACCGGTGATCGCGTGGTCACCTACGATCCGTCGTCGCGAGAGTATATGCTGGGGACTGTACAGGGGCCGTATGCCTTCAGGCCGGATCTCGTCCCTGATTATCCGCATATTCGTCCAATTAAGTGGGATGGACGAGTAGATCGCGACCGTTTGTCGGCTAGCAGCAAGAACACGCTAGGGAGCATTGTTACGCTCTTTCAGCCGAGCGACGAGGCACTCATTGAGCTTGAGTCACTGCTAAGAGGGACATCTGAGCCAACTGAACCGCACGTAGCTGAGGACGAGGAAAGCACTGAGCTCGTAGAAGTTCGACTCGACGCTGTCGCGAGAGCGAGAGAGTTTCTTAAGGACCGATTGCTCAGACTTTCCCCCGACGACATGGAGTTGCTCGTTGCCTCCTTGCTGCGGGCCATGGGCTATAGGGCGCGCGTGACACCGAAAAGCGCAGACGGGGGGCGCGATGTCTTCGCGTCGCCGGACGGTCTTGGCTTTCGAACACCTCGGATCGTCGCGGAGGTTAAGCATCGCCCGCGCGACCGGATGGGCCCAGAGCAGGTCCGCAGCTTTCTCGGGGGGCTGCGCAGTGGTGACTGCGGACTCTACGTGAGCACCGGAGGCTTCACGCGCGAGGCACGTTATGAGGCGGATCGCGCTACGATACCTCTCACAATGGTCGGGCTGGACGATTTCGCTGATCTCGTGGTCGAGCATTACGAGACGCTCGATGCAGAGGGCCGAACGTTAGTGCCACTCGTCAAGATCTACTGGCCTGTCGCCTGACGCGTCTGCCCCTCTTGCATGCCTGTGAGCCCTGATGACCACTTTTCCACCGACTACCACGCCGCGTGGTGGGCGCTGCAACTCATTGCCAGTGAAGCCACGGGCACCGCGTCAGACATTGCTCGCACGATTGCCAACGCCAAGGTCGATCTCAATCCGCATCAGGTCGACGCGGCCCTCTTCGCACTCCGCTCCCCGCTCACGCGCGGCGTAGTTTTCGCCGACGAGGTCGGCCTTGGAAAGACTATTGAGGCGGGCCTCGTTATCGCACAGCGCTGGGCGGAGCGCCGGCGCCGTATACTACTTGTTGTGCCGGCGACGTTGCGGAAGCAGTGGATGGAAGAGCTTCAGCAGAAGTTCGGTCTTCCAGTCGAAATCTTCGATCAGCGAACACAATCGCCCGACCGCTCCGACACGGTGTTGGTCGCGTCCTATCAGTTTGCCGCTGCTCGGGCGGCAACAGTCGCTGGTGTACCGTGGGATCTGGTCGTCTTCGACGAAGCGCACCGCCTGCGCAATGTGTACAAGCCCGGAAGCCGCATCGCCAGCGCGCTTCGGGATGCAACAGCACACGCGCCGAAGCTGCTGCTTACGGCGACGCCACTCCAGAACTCGCTTTTGGAGCTGTACGGCCTCACGTCGTTCGTAGACCCACACTGCTTCGGGGATGAAGCGTCCTTTCGCGCGCGCTTCGGCACCGGGGCTGCACTCAATGCCGCTACTGCCACGCGTCTTCGTGAAAGAATGAGTGGTGTGCTCACGCGCACCCTGCGCGCTCAGGTGCTTGAGTACGTGCGCTTCACGAACCGCATTCCACTCACACAGGACTTCACACCGTCGGCGGCCGAGCAGCAGCTCTACGATCTCGTCAGCGCGTATCTGCAGCGGGACAATCTAGTTGCCATTGCACCAAGCCAGCGAGCACTGCTCACCCTCGTGCTGCGACGCTTGCTCGCGTCGTCCTCCTTCGCCGTTTCCGGCACACTGCGCGCGCTTGCCTCAAGACTCGAGGCAGTCACTGAGGCGTCCCCTTCGAGTAGCGTTAACCCAATCCCTGCCGCAATCGGCGATGATTTTGGTTGCCTGGATGACCTGACCGAAGAGTTCACGCAACCAGTTCCCAACGAAGCCATTGAATCCGCGCCCGATCCGGCCTCTGAGCTGGCCGAGCTGCGACGCTACGCGGCACTCGCCGAGTCGATCGACAGCAACGCCAAGGGAGTGGCGCTGCTCTCGGCTCTCGACACCGCACTCAGCCGGGCAACTGCACTTGGCGCAACACGTAAGGCAGTGGTATTCACGGAGTCTCGGCGCACGCAGGAGTATCTCGTTCGATTGCTCGAGGCCAATGGCTACGCAGGTCAGGTCGTGTTCCTCAACGGGCAGAATAGCGATCCGATATCCCGTGCCCGCTACGAAGCGTGGCGTCGGGCGCATGCTGGCAGCAACACAATCTCAGGCTCCCGAGCAGCCGACACGCGCGCGGCCATCATCAATGCGTTCCGACACACGGCCACCATTCTGGTGGCAACCGAGGCGGCTGCCGAGGGCGTGAACCTGCAGTTCTGCTCTCTTGTGGTGAACTACGACTTGCCGTGGAACCCACAGCGCATCGAGCAGCGTATCGGCCGCTGTCATCGCTACGGGCAGCAGCACGACGTCGTGGTGCTCAATCTTGTCAACACCGCCAACGCGGCAGATCGACGCGTTTACGAATTGCTTTCTGCCAAGTTCCGTCTCTTTGAGGGTGTCTTTGGCGCCTCCGACGGTGTGCTCGGTGCACTGGAAAGCGGGGTTGATATCGAGCGGCGTATTGCCATGGTATATCAGTCCTGCCGCACAGCGGCCGAGATTCATACAGCCTTTGATGCACTGCAGGCGGAATTGGAGGCCGAAATTGCCGACCGCATGGAGCGAACGCGGCAAGCTGTACTGGAGCATTTCGACGACGACGTGCAATCGCGTCTGTATGTGCATCGTGAGCAGGCGCAGCAGGCACTCGCGTCCCACCAGCGCGCGCTTTGGTCGTTAGCTCGACACGAGTTGTCCGGAGATGCGGACTTCGCAAGTGATGTACCGCGCTTCCGCTATCACGGCCCGCTTGCACCGCATGGGTGGTATGCGTTGCAGTGGCCAGAGGCGGATCGACTTGGCGACACGTTCTTTCGTCCGGATCATCCGCTTGCCGCTGCGCTCATCGAGCGCGCACTCCGTCGCGAACTCGGACACGCACACCTTACGCTACAGCTCAGCCATCGTCAGCCGGCGGTTGCGGCGCTCGTGGAGTTCACCGGAGCGAGCGGATGGTTACTCTGTGGACAACTCACCGTACAATCGTTGCAGACCGAGGCACATCCCGTCTTGGCTGCGGTTTGCAATGATGGCCGCGTACTGGATGCCGAGCAAGCGCGTCGGCTGCTTGCACTCGAGGTGGTACAGCAGTTTTCTGTCTCACCCGAAGTCGTTGCGCCAACGCTAGCGGTCGCGCGCGACCAAGCGTGCCAACTTGTGCTCGCTGGAGTAGAACGGCGAAACGCCGGCTGGTACGACGAGGAAGTGACGAAGCTCGATACCTGGGCCGATGACTTACGGCTGTCTCTTGAGCGGGAACTCAAGGACCTCGACAGGCAGATCATGGAGGCTCGTGGACACGCGCGCGGTGCGGACACGCTCGCCGCCAAGCTTGAGGCGCAACGCACGCTCAAGACGCTCGAAACGCGGAGGAACAACGCGCGGCGTGAGCTTTTTGACGCGCAGGACCGTATTGCTGAGCGGCGGGATGAGCTGATCGCCGCCGTTGAACGGCAGTTGGGTGTCAAGACATCCTGGAGCGAGCGATTCGTGGTATCATGGCGTCTGGTATGACCGAAATACCTCGGGCAACACAGGGCCGAAGCACCCGACCGGTAAAGTGAGAGGCACTGCCGCACCATTATCTTGCATTTCACCATTGCGCCAGATAAACCCAGTTTATTTGCTATACATCGAATAGCTTCATATTATTGGCAGTTCCGAGCGGTTCGCCGATAATGCCAAACACCCTGTAATATGGCTCCCGCTATACTCCCTAACATATGGCGCGTCTTTAACTTACGCGCTTCGCCATTTTGGCAGGACCCGCTGGGCGACGGGGATCAGGCTCATCCACTGAGTCTCTTCGTGGGCCGAGAGGCGGAGCTGCAAACGCTGACCACTGGGCTGTACGGCGCAGGAGCCAGCTCTTCCCGGCGAGCGATCGCCGGCTCACTCGGCATTGGGAAGACCACGTTGGTCAAGCAGTTCAAGGCGGTGGCTCAGGCGAATGACTTCCTCACCACCGACAGCGTGGTGCCCATCTACGCAGATGACACCAGCGATTCCCTGTTCGGCCGCGTGCTGGGCAGCGTGTATGACATCCTGCTGGCGAATCGCCCGCACATCGTCGACCACCCCGCCATGCAAGCCGCGCAGGTGCTGGTGCGCGCCGCGCGTGAACGCATACGGGGCGGCGGGGGATCGATGTTTGGCGTAGGCGCTTCGGTGAGCCAGAGCATGGTGACCACCGCCCCGCGTGACATGCTGCTGGACGGTCCGCGTGTGCTTCGGGACCTCATGACTCTCGTGGGTGAAAGCGATGCACACGGCGTGCTCGTGCACCTCAATAATCTGGAGCATCTCAGCGAAAGCGACGCGGAACGTGCCGGCGTGATTCTTCGTGATCTGCGTGATCCCATGCTTATGCATAACGGGCTGCACGTCGTGTTGGTCGGCACCGTCGAGGCGATACGGGCCACGGTACTCACGCACGCCCAGGTGCGCACCACGTTCAGCGTATTGACCCTTGAGCCCCTCGACCTCGCCGAGGTGCAGGCACTCCTTCGCGAACGCTATGCCTGGATGCGTCTCGACAAGACCGCACCATTCGTGACGCCAGTGAACGACCAGGCCGTAGCCACCTTATATGAACTCTTTGAAGGCGATCTGCGCGGCGTACTCAAAGCGCTGGAAGACGGCGTGACGCCGAACATCGGGCTGGTGCCCACGCAAACCAGCTTGCCGAAGTCGGAGACACACGTCTTCGGCCCGCTGGCGTTCGACGATCTGCGACCCACCCTTCAGCGCGCATATCTCGCCGAGTTGAACACCCTTGTAGAGCCGTCGCGTGTAGCACAACTCACCGGATGGGGACAGCAGGATGCGTCGGCGATACACACTCAGAAGTCGCTTGGAATACTGTGGGGCATTTCACAGTCTGCCGTGTCGCAGGCGGTCACGGCGCTCACCCGCGCCGGCTATGTCAGAGTCATTCCGCGGGCACTGGGCTCGCCAACGCAGTATGTACTCACCGGTCGCAGTCGGCTGATCTTCACCTGATCTGCCGCGCAACATCCGCACTGCACTGTCGCACACCTTTCATACATTCGTCGCATGACGCGATCTCAGAAGCTCGAACTCACGTGGGTAGGCAAAGACGAACGTCCGCGCCTCGAACCCCGCATTCTCGTTGAAGATGCCACGCTGTCGTATCACGCATCGGCACGCGTTTCGGCGAATGACCAGTTCGACAATCTGCTAATCCATGGGGACAATCTACTCGCGCTCAAGGCGCTTCAGCAGCAACACGCGGGGACCATCAAGTGCGTGTACATCGACCCGCCGTTCAACACCGGCCAAGCATTCGAGCACTATGACGATGGCGTGGAGCACTCGCTGTACTTAAGCCTGATGAGGGACCGACTGGAGATTCTCCGATCTCTTCTCGCGAGCGACGGAACGATCTTCCTCCACTGCGATGATTACGAGCAAGCATATCTTAAGGTTTTGATGGATGAGATCTTTGGCCGCGATTGCTTCCGATTCACCTTTACATGGCAGTCTGCAGACTCTCCCAGCGATAACAAGGTTCCAGTAGCGAGCGATCACGACTTCATTCTCTGCTATACAAGAGAGCCAGGTATCCATTCCTTCAAGCCACTGTCCGCTCCTGGTGTCTTGGATGCTTATAGCAACCGAGATGAGCATGGTCGATTGTATCGGGATAGGCTACTTCGAAAGAATGGAAAGAACAGCCTACGAACCGATCGCCCATCCATGTGGTTCGAAATCCGCGCGCCAGACGGCACAAGCGTTTGGCCAATTCACGATGACGGGCGTGAAGCATGCTGGGCGTTGGGGAAAGCGGAGGTGTTCCGTCGACTGAACAGCAATGAGATCATCTGGAAAGAGAGAAAGAAAAAGGACAAGGTGAATTGGATTCCCTATACGAGGGAATACGCACCCGAGAATCCGACGCGTCCACATCCCACCATATGGAGAGAACTACAAACGACTCGCCAGGCGAAGCAACACCTGACCGCACTTCTGGGAGCATCGAACCAATTCGCAACACCCAAGCCTGAGCCCTTGGTCGCGAGAATCTTGGAGATCTGCACATCACCGGGCGACCTCGTCCTCGACTCTTTCCTCGGCTCCGGCACCACCGCCGCAGTCGCGCACAAAATGGGTCGCCGCTGGATCGGCATCGAGCTGGGCGAGCACGCGGTTACGCATTGCGTACCACGTCTGCGTAAGGTCGTCGACGGTGCCGATCCGGGCGGCATAACTGAGCAAACCAACTGGAAGGGCGGCGGCGGGTTCCGCTTCCTGCGTCTCGCGCCGTCACTGTTGGAGCGCGATCACTGGGGCAACTGGGTGGTGAGTCGCGAATACAACGCGGCCATGCTCGCTGAGGCCGTGTGCAAGCTGGAAGGGTTCCGCTACGAACCCAACCCGCAGGTGTTCTGGCAGCAGGGTAAGAGCACCGAGCAGGACTACTTGTACGTAACCACACAGACACTCGACGTGCGCCAGCTGGAATGGCTCAGCGAGTCCGTGGGCCCTGACCGTTCACTGAAGGTGCTGTGTCGCGCGTGGCTGGGAAGCGAGGAGTCGTGGCCCAATCTTACCCTCAAGAAGATCCCCAATGCCGTGCTCGGCCGCTGCGAGTTCGGATGCGATGATTATTCGTTGCGCATTGCCTCGTTGCCGGCGGCACCGGAGTCCGAGGGTGAGGAGACGGACAGCACTGCACCATCGGCTGCCACACCTAACACCACTCCTGCCCGCCGAAAAGGTCGTGCGCGCAAGAGCGATGCAGCGCCCGCGGACACACAGACAGACCTCCTGTCCGGGAGCGACGCATGAACGACCGCGCCGTTCGCGAAATTGCGCAACGCCTCTCGCTGCGCGCACCGCAGCGCGAAGCGCTCACCACGTTGGGAAAGCTGACCAACGCACTCGATCTTCCGGCCGCTGTCGCCGACCGTCGTGCGTTTACTGCGATCAAGACAGGTTATCGTGACGCACAGCGCGCCGCCTGTACGGCAGTGGCACCGTCGCTCACGTCATTCGACCGGGCGTTTCCCAGTGCCACCTTCGCGCTGGCTACGGGCGTTGGCAAAACGCGGCTGATGGGAGCGCAGATCGCCTATCTGCATCGCGTGCACGGTGTGCAGCATTTCTTCGTGGTAGCCCCCAACCTCACCATTTACGACAAGCTGCGGCGTGACTTTACGCCCAACACGCCAAAGTATGTGTTCGCGGGGTTGCCGGAGTATGCCGCCCAGCCACCGCAGCTTATCACCGGCGATGACTGGGACACGGGTCGCGGCGTACGTGGGGCCAGTGGCGATCTCTTTCAACAGGGTATCCACGTCAACCTATTCAACATCGCCAAGTTCGACTCCAACGACGGGGCCCGCATGCGTCGCATGCACGAGGCCATCGGTACCAGCTACTTCGAGTATCTGGCCGGTCTCCCGGATCTGGTTTTGCTCATGGACGAGTCGCACCGCTATCGCGCTGCCGCCGCGGCGACAGCGCTCAATGACCTCAATCCGCTTCTGGGCATCGAACTGACCGCCACACCGCAGGTGCAGCGTGGGTCGCGCGCCGAGCCCTTCAGCAACGTGGCCTACCGATACGGGCTCGCCAACGCCATTGCCGACGGTTTCGTCAAGAAGCCTGCGGTAGCGGGCCGTAGCAATAGTCCGGTGGACATCAGCGATGAAGCTGCGCTCGATCGCATCAAGCTGGAAGATGCGCTGGTACTGCACGAACAGGTGAAAGCCGAGCTCATTGCCTACGCCGACCGTGAAGACGTACGACGGGTGAAGCCGTTCGTTCTGGTGATCGCACGCGACACTACTCATGCCGAAGGCTTGCAGGCCATGATGTCTTCCCCCGACTTCCACAGTGGGCTGTACAACGGCCGGGTGATCACGGTGCACTCCAATCGCAGTGGCGCCGAGAAGGACGAAGTCATTCAGCGACTCCTTCGGGTGGAGGATCCCGATGAGCCTACCGAGATCGTCATCCACGTGGAGATGCTCAAGGAAGGATGGGACGTTACGAATCTGTACACCGTGGTCCCGCTGCGAGCGGCCAACTCGCGAACGCTGGTGGAACAGTCGATTGGGCGCGGACTGCGCCTGCCATACGGCAAGCTCACCGGTGTCGCGGCCGTCGACCGTCTCACCATCGTAGCGCATGACCGTTTCCAGGAGATCGTGGACGAGGCTGAGCGCGGCGATTCTCCATTCAAGATCGACCGGATCGATTTGAGCGCCGGCAATGCCGCGGCGCCACTGGTGGCGCTTAGCGTGGCGCCTACGATTGAGGCGATGCTCGAGGCGCTGGTGCGAACCGAGGCTCCGGAAACCAGCGATTCCTCAACGCCCCCCGCGACAGCGGTAGAATCGCAATCATGGACGACCGTCGCGGAACCAGCCCCTCGGCCAACGCCGTTGTTTGCCACCGCCGAAGAAGCACGCGTGGCTAAAGTGGTGTATGAAGCACTCGATGAGTTCCGTAATCTGCCCAGCAGCACGCGATTGGCGGATACCACCCAGCAGGCGGCTATTGCGGCAAAGGTGAAGGAAACTCTGAGCCAGGGACAGCTGGAGCTCGAAAGTACAGCGTCCAGCTCGGTGAACGTGGAACAGGTAGTCTCGCGGGTGATCTCCGCCGTCGTGGGTACCGTCATTGACATCCCTCGCATTCTCCTTCAGCCGAAGGGCGAGACCATCATCACGTACGACGACGTACCGCTCCCCAACGGCGGCATGCGGTTTGTGGTACCGGATCAGGAGATTGTCGTGCGTGAGCTGCAGTCGCGCGAACAGTTCCGCATTGCTGCAGGACTGCCGGCCACAGAGTCTCGACTCGAGAACTACATCGTGCGCGCGCTCATTGACGAGCCGGATATCGATTACGACGTGCATGGCGATCTGCTGTACAAGCGGGCCGAGGAAGCCGTCGAGCATATCCGTGCCTACGAGGCCCATGACGTGAAGCTTCAAGGTCTTGTCGCCTTCCATGCGAAGCGCATTGCCACGCAGATCGCGGAACATCTCCGTGCGCATCGTCACGAACAACCTGCCGGTTACGAACCGATCGTGGCGCACGGGTGGAGCAAACCCGAGGGACGCTCGCGCACGGTGGCCAGAGACGAGCCGATTGCCGGCTACCGTGAACCTGTAACCAACAAGGCGCGTATCCGGCAGATGCGTTTTGGTGGAATGGCACGCTGCCTCTTTCCGGAGGTGCAGTTTGAGTCGGACGGGGAGCGGCGCTTCGCCGTGCTCCTCGAAGATTCAGCCGATGCTGCTACGCGCTGGTTCCGTCCGGGAAAGGCCGACATTCGCATCTACTGGAAGGCCGATCGTCAGTACCAGCCGGACTTCATCGTCGAGACTTCAGCCCATCGCCTGATTGTCGAGATCAAGGACCCGGAAGAGATCGACGACAAGGACGTGCGAGCCAAGGCTCAGGCTGCCGTTGAATGGTGTCGCCATGCCAACGGTCATGCCGCTGTACACGGTGGGAAGCCTTGGCGGTATCTGCTCATTCCGGATGAGGCCGTGCTGTACACGGCGACGATCGAAGGGCTTATGGCTCGATTTGCAGTTGATTGAGTTCAGCCGCCGCACGTTGGTGCCTGTGCCCCGGGGAGTACCAGGGCCTTGACCTCGCTTTTTTGAGTTTTTTGCCTACTTCGCGCCAGTTGCAATGCCGGTGATCCCTGAGCGATCGCTGGCGTTGTATGGTGGTGGCACTGGTCTGGTGTGGAGGGAGAGCTTTGCAATGTTTTCACTTGTCAGCTACGGCAGTCAGAGGGTGCGCCTAAGGACTCACATTAGGAAGGCTACCCACCGGTTACGAAAGCTGCGCTCCTTTGTAGCTCAGCGCTCAAGGAAAGTTGCACGACAATGCCACCGCCGGAGAGACACGCGGCGTGCGGGCGGTGTTCACGGTATAGTACGCCACGAACTGACCGTTGCGGACGATCAGCGGCGGACGTGAGGCGAACGGGTTCCAGGCTGACAGCGAACTGAAGTTGCTCCCGTAGGTGCCGAATTCGTTGTTCGTGCTGGTGGAGCTGAACCGGCTGCCGTACGTACCGAACTCGTTCAGAACCGACTGCGAGTCGAAGCGGTTGGTGAACCGCCCCAGGTACTGCCCGTCATCACCGAACAGCAGCGCCCCGGCAATCAGGGTGCACACACTCACCGGGCCGGCAGGCGCCACCACCACCAGCACACTGGCCGAACGGCCTTCCACCGTGGCAGTGACGGTGGCGCTGCCGGTGGATACCCCCGTGATGATCGCGGTATCGCCAAAGACCTGGCCGTTCACGACCGTCGAGTTGCTGGTATTCCAGGCCACTGGTCGACCGGTCAGCACGTTGCCGGCCGCGTCACGGGCCGTGGCCACCAGCAGCCGCACGTCGCCCACCAGCAGGTTGATCCCGGAAAAGTTGAGGCTTACCGAGGCCACGGGCGCGTTCTGCACTGTGATTACGGCGCTCCCGGTGCGTCCGCCCGCGGTGGCGCTGATCGTGGCCACGCCGGTGCCGGTGGCGGTGATGGTACCGTTCTGCTGTGCAGTCACCACGGCGGGATTGGAGGTCGTCCAGGTCACCCGCTCCCCCGGCAGCGTGTTGCCACCCGCGTCGCGCACACTCGCAGTCAACGCGGCCGAGCCGCCGACGAGCAGACTGAGCGACCCGGGCGTGACCACCACCGACGCCGGTGCCGGAGGCTGCACGGTAAGCACGAGCGCTCCAGTACGGCCTTCGCTGGTGGCGCTGATGGTCACCGTACCCGGTGCGATGGCCGTGACCAGACCACCGTTGTTCACCGTCGCAACGCTTGCCGTGCCGGATACCCACTGCACCTCGCGCCCCTCCAGCAGCGTACCGTCGGCGGCGCGCAACGTGGCCTGAAGCTGGGTAGTGCCACCCACCACGATGGTGGTAATGGGCGAGGTCACGGTCACCGATGCCACCGGCGGAGGCGTCACGGTAAGCAGCAGACTGCCGCTCACCGAACCACTCCGTGCGGTAATGGTCACAGTGCCGCGTGCGACGCCCGTGACCACGCCGGCGGGGGACACGGTGGCCACGGCGGTATTGCTCGACTCCCAGTCGACGGACCGGCCCGTGAGCACCGCCCCATCGGCGGCGCGCAGGGTCGCGGACACGGCCAGCGTGCGTCGGGTCTCAAGCGTGGTGGCCGGCGCACTCAGCGTGATGCTCGCCACCGGAACCGGCAGCACCGTGATGGCAATGGAGCCTTCAACCGCTCCGCTACGTACCGTGATGGTGACCGCGCCGGGGGCGATACCGGTCACGACCCCGGTGTTGGAAACCGTGGCCACGGCCGTGCTGCTGGAGCTGTACTCCACAGGGCGACCGGTGAGCACACTGCCGTCGGCCGCACGAACGCTCACGGACAGTGCCAGGGTTTGCCCCACCACCACACTGGGGGTGGGTGCACTCACCACGATGGACGCCACCGGCACCGGTACCACGGTCAGCGACGTACTTCCGCTGCGCCCCTCACTGGTGGCCGTAATGCTCACCGTACCCGGCGCCACCCCCGTAATCACCCCGCCATCGGTGACCGTGGCCACGGCGCCGTTGCTCGAGCTCCACGCCACCACGCGGTCACTGAGCGCTGCCCCGGCCGCACTGCGCACCTCGGCCTGCGCGGTAAGCTGCGCCCCCACCTGTACCTGAGCCGCAGGCAGCGTGACTGCCACGCTCCCCACCGCCACCGGGGGCGGCGTGGTGATGCTGCTGCCGCCACCATCCCCACCGCCTCCGCAGGCGGCCACACTCATTGCCACCACCGCACATACGGCCATACGCATGTGCTGCACATACCCGGCACCAGTGCGCCGGCCCGACAGTTCTGCCAAGGGGGACATAGCTCCATACCTCCGCGATGGTCATTGCGCAGACACGAGCACACCACTCGGCTGCTGCACACAACCTCGCGGAGGGGTCTGACAATGCCCCGCGTTGCCTTGCCCCCTACTTCGCCATCTCCTCCAGCACCCGCTTGGCGAAGTCGCGGTCGTACTCCACCAGGTTCTTCTTGGCCACCACCTCCACCGCGGTCACGTTGTCGCTCTTGCGCTTCATCTCCACCGTCACCTCGAGGTCACCCTTGGTGCCGGTGAGCGTGCGCAGCGTGCCGCTGTTCTCCGTGCCGCGCCCGGTTTCGCTGATGCCGTTGCGCCCGAAGCTCGCCACGGCCTTGTCGAAGGTGGCGTTCACGCCGCCGGGCAGCTGCGCCGTGGCCCCGCGATTGTTGTAGGCCACGGCCGCGCCCGCTCCAGCGCCGGCGGCCACCAGAAAACAACCGCTGCTGGTGAGCACGGTCGCGGCGAGCGTGAGGGCGAGAAGTGCACGGGATGTGGACATGGCGGTCGGGGTCGGGGTCGGGGTCGGGGTCGTAGTCTGGGTCATGGTCGGGGTCGGTAGCGCGTGCTCGCTGAGCGCACAGAGGGGGCTGAGGACACGGAGCACAGCGGTCGGGGCTACGGCATCCTCTTGCATCAATCGTGCGGGCACGACAGAGGGGCACGACACACACGGGCACGACCGTAGGCTCGACCAGGGGCGGGGCGGCGCCAGCGGGGCGGCGTTCACCACAACCACCACGGGCAGTAGCTGGCGGTACGTCTCCGTGTCCTCGCCCTTCTCCGTGAGCTCTGTGTGCACGCGTCTTCAACTCCGGCCACCGCCCAAACACCAACCGCGCTGCGCGCGTGGGCCGCGTGCACGCTGTGGTGTGCGTGGCCGGCGGCTTCGGCAGTGTGGCCGCCACCCCGGGAGGCAGCCCCAAGGGGATGGCGGCCTACGCCACCGCCTACGGGCGCTCCGCCCGACGCACTGCCGCCTTACCGACCTACCTGACCTACCTGACCTACAACAGCTTTCTGTGAACAACGTCTCTGTCACTTACACCGAGAACGGCGAGTCGCAGCTTTGTTCGGTTTGGGGAGGCGAAGCATGGCAATCAGGGGATTTCGTTCGGAATCAGAGTCGAGCACGAACGAGTGACGCACGCGACTGTCACCCCCGGGCCCTATCGTAGCGCATGTCTTCTACCCACCTTATCGCCAGCCGCGTCGACATCACGACTCTCGCCGTCGACGCCATCGTAAACGCCGCCAACAGCAGCCTCGCGCCGGGCGGCGGCGTGTGCGGTGCCATTCATCGCGCGGCTGGTCCCGAGTTGGCCAAGGCCTGCGCTGCCGTCGCGCCGTGTCCCACCGGCGAGGCGCACATCACGCCGGGGTTCCGCCTGAAGGCGCGCCACGTCATCCACGCGGTGGGGCCGCGCTGGGCGGGCGGCAATCACCATGAAGCCGAGCTGCTCGCCAATGCATACCACAGCGTGATGGAGCTGGGCGAAACGCACCGGCTCGGCCAGATCGCCTTCCCCGCCATCAGCACGGGCATCTACGGCTATCCGCTCGACGAGGCCACACTCATTGCCGTGAGCACCGTGCGCGCCTTCGTGGCCGGCCGGCAGAGCCTCGTGGAGCGCGTCATCTTCGCCTGCTTCGATGATACCACGCTCGATGCGTATCGACGGGCGGGGGTGGCGGCGGAGTAGCTGGGGGACTGTCCTGGATCCACGGTTTCGCTTATTTCGACTATTGCATTTATTTCGAATCTGGTCGATATTTCGAGTATGACCGCCACAAACGCCCAGATTCCGACCCCAGAAGCCGCCGAGGAGGCCAAGCGTGCGCTTCGATCGCTTTCGCCTGCCGGAGGAATCGCCGGTGCGCGCACCGTTCGTGTGCACGCTGGGGATGAGCACGCCATCGTGCCAAAGGAGGCGTTCGACCTACTGCTCGAAATTCTTGGGCAGATGGCCAACGGCAATGCCGTCACCATCGTCCCCATTCAGGCGGAGCTCACCACGCAACAAGCCGCGGATTTTCTGAACGTGTCACGGCCGTTCCTGGTAGACCTGCTGGAGCGCGGCCAAATCCCGTTCCGGAAAGTCGGCACGCATCGGCGCGTGCGATTCGAAGATCTGCTTGCGTATCGTAAGGCAGACGCGCAACGGCAGTCTGCTGCACTCGACGAACTCGCCGCGATCGCGCAAGAACACGGAATGGGATACTGACGGGATATGGCATTCACCGTCGTGTACGACGCGTGCGTGCTGTATCCCGCACCGCTGCGCGATCTGTTGATCGGAATCGCCGGCACCGGCATCGTGCGTGCACGATGGTCCGATCAGATCCTCGACGAGTGCTTCCGTAACGCAGGTGGAACGACTGAAGAATCCGCCGCAGTCACTTGCCGACGTGCTGGACACGCTGCGCAACGCGGGGCTTGGCCAGTCAGTAGCGCACATCAGCCAGCTGTTTGGCCCCCGACTGGACTGACTTGTCGCCGGTCGGCTACTACTTCGCCATCGCGTCCAGCACCTGCTTCGCGAACGTGCGGTCGTACGCCACCACGTTCTTCTTGGCGATCACGTCCACCGGCGTCACGCTCGCGCTCACGCGCTCGATGCGCACGGTGACCTCGAGCTCCCCCTTTCTGCCCCTCTTCTCGGTGCCGCAGCCGGTCTCGTTGACGGGGACACGCGTGAGCACGGAGCTCACAGAGGAGGGTGAGGGCATAGAGAACAGCCACGGACAACTCGGATGGTCACGGAAACTGCACGGATCCTACGAGACGACAGGAACGACTGTAGTATCCGTGTGCAATCCGTGACCCATCCGCGTCTTCCGTGGCTCTCTCAATGCTCATGCGCCAATCTCTTCTCGCAGCCCTCACGGTAGCCCTCTCCGCCTCCGCGGCCCACGCACAAACCAACACCCGCTGGCTCGTCCTCAACCACGGCACCGATGCCGGGGAGCTCGTGGTCACCACCCGCGGGGACTCGGCCACCGCCCGCTGGGTGTACACCGACCGCCAGCGCGGCACCCGCACCGAAGCGCGCTACGCCATGGGCACCAACGGGCTCCCGGTGAGTGCCGAGGCACGCCCCGTCCTCACCGATGGCAGCACGGGGCCGGTGAACGAGTCCATCACCCTCGCCGGTGACTCGCTGCGCTTCACATCGCTCGGCATGACGCGCACCATCGCGCGCACGGCCGCCGACTTCGTGCGCCTGCGCGGTGGCACGCCGTGGGAACAGGCAGCGCTGGCACGCGCCCTCATCGCCCGCCCCACCCGCTCGGCCAGGGTGAACGGCAATAGCACCATACGCGCGAACGTCGTGGCCGACACGCTGCTGCGCGCCAACGGCGCCACCCAACGCGTGCGCTTGGTGATGGTCACCACCGACAGCAGCGCCCTCCCCACGGGCACGTGGCTCGACGAACGCGGCCAACTGTTCGCCACCGAAGTGCAGTGGTTCATGACGGTGCAGCCGCGCGCGGTGCCGTTCATGCCCGCCATGCGCACCATCGAACTGCGGTGGCGCATGGCCGAGGCGAAGAAACTGGCCGACAAGGTCACCACGCCGCACAAGGGCACGGTGGTGTTCCGTAACGGCAGTCTGTTCGATGCCGACAAGGGGGTGCTGGTGCCCAACACCACCGTGGTTACGCGCAACGATCGCATTATCAGCGTGGGGCCCGCGGCGAGCGTGGCCACGCCCGATGGCGCCACGGTGATCGACGCCACCGGCAAGACCATCATGCCGGGCATGTGGGAGATGCACGCGCATCTCTTCGCCGCCCCGTTCGGCGTGGCGCAGCTGAGCCAAGGGCTCACCACCGCGCGCGACCTGGCCAGCGACCCCGATCTCGCGGTCATGCTGCGTGACAGTGAAAAGAAGGGCGCACTCGCCGCGCCGCGCTACATTCTCGCCGGTTTCATGGAGGGGCCGCTCAAGTGGCGTGGCCCGTCGGGGTCACTCGTGAGCACTGAAGCGCAGGCGCGCGAATGGGTGGCCCGCTACGACTCGCTGGGCTACAAACAGATCAAGGTGTACAACGTGGTGCACCCCGACTTGCTCCCCACCATCGCCAGCGAAGCGAAGAACCGCGGCATGCGACTCAGCGGGCACATCCCACGCGGCATGAGTATGGAAGCCGCCATCGCCCTCGGCTACGACGAGATCCAGCACGGCGCGTTCTTCTTCTCCAACTTCTTCCAGGATTCACTGTACGTGCCGCAGATGCGCGCCTACAGCAGCGTGGCGTTCGCGGTGTCGCCCACCTTCGACGTGAACGGCGCGCCCATGACGAAGCTGCTGGAAACGCTCAGGGCGAAGAACACCGTGGTAGACGGTACCTTCAGCATCTGGATCGGCAACATGGGCATCACCGACAACGCCGCGCGACTCAAGAGTGATTCCGCGTACGTGACGCTCATTCGGCGCATGCACGACCTGGGCATTCAGATGGTGCCCGGCACCGACGAAGCCCGCAGCGCCACCTATCCGCGTGAACTGCAGATGTTCGAGGCGGCGGGCATTCCACGCGCGAAGATTCTGCAGATGGCCACCATCGAATCGGCGCGGGTAATGAACGACGCGCGCGAGTACGGTAGTGTGGCCGAGGGGAAGGTGGCCGACGTGCTGCTGGTGAACGGCAATCCGCTGGAGCGACTGAGCGACCTGTCGAAGCTGGAAACGGTGATGCGCGGTGGCCGTTTGTACGACGCCGCGAAGCTCAAGCGCATCGTGATGCAGCTGGGGAGCATCGGCGCGGCAAGCGCGCACGGCGAGGAGGATCCGCGGTTCTATCACCCGCACTGAGGCGTTCCGGAGCGGGGGCGGAACGCGCCCACACGGAGATCGCCGAGGAGGGTGAGGGCATGGAGAACAGCGTAGTTTCCATTGTGGCATGTGCAGTTCTCGGTGCCCTCACCCCCCTCGGTGAGCGCCGTGTTCACGCGTTTCCCTCACCTCTCGCGCCTCACGCCTCATGTCCACCGACCTCAGCTTCTGCGATCAGCTCATCGTCATCACCGGTGTCGGCCGTGAGGGGCAGGTCGGCGAAGCCGTCGCGCGCGGCTTCGCGCAGCGCGGCGCCTCGCTGGCACTCATCGACCTCAACGAGCAGGACCCGCAGCGCGCCGCCACGCTCACGTCACTCGGCGCGGCGCACGTGAGCGCGCACACGGCCAACCTGGCCGATGCGGGTGATGCACAGCGCGTGGCGGCCGAGGTGTCGTGGGCGCACAGAGACACGCACGTGGGCCGCGTGCACGCCGTGGTGTGCGTGGCCGGCGGCTTCGGCATTACGGGCGCACTCGACGAAAGCGACCCCGAAGCGTGGGCAAAGCAGTTCACCATCAACCTCGAGACCGCCTTCGCCACCACACGGGCATTCCTGCCCAGTGTGCGCGCGGCCAAGGGGAGCTTCGTGTACTTCGGCAGTGTGGCCGCCACGCCGGGGGGCTCCAGCCGTGGCATGGCCGCCTACGCCGCCGCCAAGAGCGGGGTGCTGAGCCTCATGCGCACCGTGGCGCTGGACGAAAAGGCCCATGGGGTGCGTGCCAATGCCGTGGCCCCTACGGCCATTCGCACCACCACCAACGTGGCCGACATGGGGGACAAGGCCGACTACGTGGAGCGGGAGAGCGTGGCCGACGTGGTGGCGTTTTTGGCCAGCCCGCTGGCGCGTAACGTGAGCGGGCAGACCATCACCCTGGCCTGAGGCCCGGCGGCGGGGGAACAGCTCGTCGGAGGCCACGGGGGAACGGGGGCACGGAGGACTGCTAATTAAGCTTTTCGACTATTTCTTTAATAACAGATTGCGCTAGTTAAAGTTTGTGCATAGCGTTCAGCGCTGATTAAACAAAGCGTCTTTCTTTAATTAACGGAGCATCCGATGCTTCGGGGCCCAACGGGCACGTGGCGAACAGAGACATCATCGGGCGAGGCGGTGCGAGCCTTCATTCCCGCCCCGCTGCCGCCGGTGCCGCCGCTGCAATTGGATGCCATTGCGCAAAGCATCGTAGATGATTCTTTGCTGGCGCTTGGACGTCTTGATAGTGTCGCGCTCTTGCTGCCGGACACGAGACTCTTTCTCTACACCTACGTGCGCAAGGAAGCCGTACTGTCTTCGCAGATCGAGGGGACGCAGTCATCGCTGTCCGACCTGCTGACCTTCGAGGCAGACGAGTCTCCGGGCGTTCCCCTCGACGATGTGACCGAGGTGTCGAACTACGTCGCTGCTCTGGAATGGGGCATGGCCGAAATACGCCGCGGATTTCCCATCTCCGGTCGCCTGCTCCGCGGGATCCATGGCCGCCTGCTGAGCAGCGGCCGGGGGGCCGACAAGCTCCCGGGCGATTTCCGGCGCTCACAGAATTGGATTGGAGGGACCCGGCCGGGAAACGCGGCCTTCGTCCCGCCGCCGCCTTCCGAGGTCGCGCCGTGCATCAGTGCCCTCGAACGGTTCATCCACAACGATCCGGTACGCACTTCGCCGGTGCTGAAGGCGGCGCTCGCGCATGTGCAGTTCGAAACGATTCACCCGTTCCTCGACGGCAACGGTCGCGTGGGGCGTCTGCTCATCACCCTCCTGCTCTGCGCCGAGGGCGTGCTGAAGGACCCGATGCTGTACCTGTCCCTGTACTTCAAGGAGCATCGGGCCGAGTACTACGCGCATCTCACCGCGGTCCGCGAAACGGGAGACTGGGAGGCCTGGATCGCCTTTTTTGCGGACGGCGTGCGCGAAACGGCCAGCGCGGCCGTCGACACGGCGCAGCGACTGGTCGCACTCTTTGCGCGGGATCGCGAACGGATCGCCTCGGCGGGGCGTACCGCGAACTCGCTGCTCCGCGTGTTCGATGCGTTGCGAGAACGACCCATCTGTACCGCGGCGATGCTCTCGGAGCGAAGCGGCGCGAGTCTCCCCACGACGAATCGTATGCTGGAGCAGCTGCGCAGCCTTGGCATCGTCACCGAACTCACGGGCAGGAAGCGCGACCGTCTGTTCAGCTACGCCGAGTACGTGCGCATTCTGAGCGAGGGGACGTCGCCATTGTAGTTTGTGCCGAACCACGCCCTCATCACTCCTCATGCACACCTTCCCCACCCTCCCCGCCATTCGCGCCGCCCGTTACCGCCTGGGCGACCGGGTGGAGACCACCTCGGTGCGGCGTCTCCGCGACCACGCGCTGGACCCGCGGCTGCCGACGGGCTCGGCGCTCTGGCTCAAGGAAGAGCTCTTCCAGCGCACCGGCAGCTTCAAGCCGCGCGGCGCACTCACCGTGATGATGAGCCTCACCCCCGAGCAGCTCGCGCGCGGGGTCACGGGCGTGTCCGCGGGCAACCACGCCATCTCCCTGGCGTACAGCGCACGCGAACTGGGCAGCACGGCCAAGGTGGTCATGCCCCGCACCGCCAACCCGTATCGCATTGCCATGTGCACCGAACTGGGCGCCGAGGTGGTGCTGGTGGAGACTGTGCACGAGGCGTTCGAAACGGCGCGCGCCATCGAACGCGACGAGGGGCGCACCTTCGTGCATCCCTACGAGGGGCCGCTCACCGCCCTAGGCACGGCCACGGTGGGGCTCGAGTTCATCGAGCAGACCCGCGCCAACGGCGTGGAGCTCGACGCCGTGGTGGTGGCCGCCGGCGGCGGCGGGCTCACCGGCGGCGTGGCCTGTGCGGTGAAACTCCTCGCGCCCGCGGCGCAGCTGTTCGTGGTGGAACCCGAAGGCGCCGACACGATGCACCGCAGCTTCGCCGCCGGCACGCCGCAGGGCATCGACAAGGTGCGCACCATTGCCGACTCCCTCGGCGCCCCGCGCTGCGAGCCCTATTCGTTCGCGCTCAACCAGGCCTACGTGGACGACGTGGTGCTGGTGAGCGACGACGCGATTCGCGACGCGATGCGGCTGCTCTATCGCAGCGCCAAGCTGGTCACCGAACCCGCCGGTGCGGCGTCGCTGGCAGCGGTGGTGGGGCCACTGCGTGACCGGCTCGCCGGCCAGCAGGTGGGCGTGGTGGTGTGCGGCGGCAATGTGGACGCGGCCACCTTCTGTTCGCTGCTGGCGGAGTAGCGGAACAGCGCGTCGGAGGCATGGAGTCGCGGAGACACGGAGCACTTCCAATGGTTGAGGTTCCGCCCCCGCACGCTGCCCTCGCCTTGCTCACGTATCCTCGATAGCCGTTCTCCGTGCCTCCGCAGCTCCGTGTCTCCGACGAGCCGTTCCCCGCGCCTCCCTTTCCCCCGCGTCTCCCCCATGCGTAACGACCCCTGCCCCTGCGGCTCCGGCAAGAAGTTCAAGAAGTGTCACGGCGCCGCGGTGCCCCCCGAGGTGGCGGCGCTTCCCACCGCGTCGCGCGCGGAGTGGCAGCGCGCCGAAGTGCTGCTGCAGCGGCAGAAGCGCATTGGGCAGGAGGTGCTCGACTGGGCCACGAAAAAGCTCGGCGTCGAGTGGACCGACGGCGCGCTCGATGCGTGGGGGCTGTCTCGCGATGAAGACATCAGCGACCTCGAGGCCGACCTCTACACGGGGTGGGTGCTGTTTGCGTACACGCCCGCCACGCTGGGCGTTACCCTGGCCGCCGGGTGGCTGAACGACGCCGGGAAGCGCGCCGGTGCCGACGATCAGGCGTTCGTGCGTGCGGGACTGGGGGCGCGACTGGGCATCTGGGAAGCCGAAACGGTGGAGGAGGGGGTGGGCGCCACCCTCACCGACCGGCTCACCGGCCGCACGCTGTTCGTGCACGAACCGGATCTCACGCACACGATCTCCCCCAGCGAGTTCGTGTGTGCCTACGTGCTGGAAGCCGAAGGGGTGCACATCTTCGCGGGGCTGCACGAGGACACGCTGCTCCACCACGACGGCCAGCAGTTCGTGGCGGAACTGGCGGCGGAGTGGTCGCTGACGCTGCCGGTGCCCGACGCGCAACTCTCCGATGCCGCGTTTCAAGCGAAGCTGGCGCGGCGGTGGCATACTGTGGCGGATACGCTCTACGCCGATGAGGCCGAGGGCGGCGACGACGAACCCGATCAGGAGCCCTCATGAACCGACGCGACTTCGTAGCTGCAGGGACCACGCTCGCCGCCGCCGCGGTGACTGATTTCGCCAACCCGCTGCACGCCATGCCCGCTCCCCCCACCGCGCTTTCCGACATGACCGATTCGTCCACCCGCGCCACCCGCAAGATCCTCATCGCCGGCGGCGGGTTCCGCACCAAGTTCATCGGCCTCATGGCGCAGCTCAGCGGCAAGGCGCGGCCGCGCATCCTGTACCTGCCCACCGCCAGCGCCGACAGCGAGCAGGGGATCATCAGCTTCTACCAGAGCTGCGCGCCGCTCAACGTGGAGCCGTTCGTGCAGCGCAGCTTCATTGCCAGCACGTCGCAGCTGCAGGATTGGGATGAAGTGTTGCTCAGCGCCGACGGCATCGTGGTGAGCGGCGGCAACACGCTCAATCAGCAGGCCATCTGGAAGGCGCAGGGGATCGACGTGATTTTGCGGCAGGCGTGGGACCGCGGCATCGTGCTGGGCGGCGCCAGCGCGGGCTCGCTCTGCTGGTTCGAGGAGGGCACCACCGACTCGCGCCCCAAGGTGCTCTCCATCGTGAAGTGCCTGGGCTTCCTCCCCGGCAGCCACTCGCCGCACTACGACGCCGAACCGGGGCGCCGCCCGCTCTACCAGAAGCTCATCGGCAACGGCGAAATGAAGCCGGGCTACGCCTGCGACAACGACGCCGGGCTGTACTTCGAGGAGACCACCCTCAAGCGCGTAGTGTCGGCGCGCGTGGGCGCCAAGTGCTACTACGTGGACCGGGTCAACGGACGCGCGACGGAGAAGGTGCTGGAGCCGGAGCAGATTTGAGGCGGTGAGACGGAGAGTTGAGATGGAGACACGAGAGCCGAGCCTGGATCGCGGTGAGAGTTGAGGGTCCTAGCGGTGAGATTGAGGGCGCGCTCGACTCTCACCGCTGGAGTGCTCAACTTCACTGCTCTCCGGACTCAACTCTCACCGTCTCCGCCTCACCGCTCCCGTCTGCCCCTCAAGTCTCAATGCTGCCGCGAGCGCAGCGAGCGGCCTCATATGAGTGGGGGTGGCTGGCGCAAATGCCCTCTGTCCCGCCAAGTTGTGCGCGATGACTCTCGCCGCCCGCAGGCGTCCGGCCGTGCGGGGGGTGGTTCTCGACCGGTCGCTCGAGGAACTCCCCCTCTTCCGGCTCAGCGATAGTGCCGACGATGCGCCCGTCTCGTTCACCACCGAGAACGGCGGGCGTTGGCGTGTCATCCCCGCCCCCGGCGACCGGCTCCCCGGCACTTTCGATCAGGACGTGTACGTGGAGCTGCTGCACCGCTACCACGAGGGGGGCTCGCCCGCCGACGGCGCCATCACCTTCACGCTGCACGCTTTCCTGCGCAGCATGGGGCGCCGCGCCGACGGGCGCACCTACGAGCAGCTGCGCGCCGCACTCGCCCGCCTCGAGCGCACCACCCTCGAGAGCACCGAGGGCGCCTACTGGTCGGCACAGTCGGGTACGGCCGACATCAGCTTCACCGTGCTGAGCACGGTCAGCGTGCAGCGGCGCCGGGTGGCCGACCGCGAGCAGCTGCACCTGTTTGGCAACCTGGCCGCCGGTGAACCGGGCGACGCCCGCGTCACGCTGTCGGCCACGCTGCGCGCCAACCTGGCCGCTCGGCATGTGGTCACCCTGTCGGCCAGCCGGTATCACGCCCTGTCGAGCCCGGTGGCACGCCGGCTGTACCGCATGATGGAGGTGGCGCGCGCCGACGGACGGCTCTCCTGGCGGGTGCCGCTGGAACGGCTGGCCGAGCAGATGCCCCTGACCCAGCGCTACCCCAGCCACCTGCAGCGGGTGCTGCAGCCGGCGCACGAGATGCTGCTGTCGGCTGGGCTGGTGCGTGACATCGCCATCAGGCAGTACGACCGACAGTGGCACGTGGACTACGTTTTGGGATCGCGGCCGCGCGAGGAAGGCTGAGGCAGACGGATCGGACTAATCGAATTGGTCGGATGTCGGAGGTCCGAGGTCGGATTGAATGCCCGATATCGGAGTCGGGACTGCTGTCGGAGGTCCGAGGCCGGAAGTGGCTTTCCCGGGGGCGCGACGCCCCGCCGTCGTGTGGTGGCCCCCACACCTCCGGCCTCGGACTTCCGACCGGGGTCGGGCTTCTGACCTCCGGCATTCGATCCGACATCCGGCATCCGGCATCGGATCATCCGACCATCCGACCATCCGACCGTCCGATCATCCGACCATCCGACCGTCCGATCCCTCCCCGCGGAACGCCCGGGGTCCTGGCGCGTATGTCTTGCAGTACCTTTTCTGGTCCCCTTTTCGCGAGACCCGCATGACCCGTATCCGCAAGGCCGCGCTGGCCAGCATCGTGCTCGTTCCTCTGCTCGCCTCGGGCTTCGCCCTGCAGGCGCGCTCCACACGAGGCGGTGCCCAGCTCCTCGACCAGGTGCTGACCTTCGTGGCCCTGCGCTACGTGGACACGCTCGACGCCCAGCAGCTCTATGAAAAGGCTGCCCGGGGTCTCGTGAACGAGCTCAAGGATCCCTATACCGAGCTCTTCACCCCCAAGCAGCTCGAGGAGTTCTCGCGCAACACCAACGGTCGCTATGCCGGCATCGGCATGGAAATCGTGAAGGTGGGCGACTACGTAACGGTGAACAAAGTCTTCCCCGGCTCGCCGGCCGAGCAGGGTGGCGTGCTGGAAGGGGACAAGATTGCCGTGGTCGACACCACCAGCGCGCGCGGCTTCAACACGCAGCAGGTGCAGAACAAGCTGCTGGGGCCCATCGGCACGCCGGTCACCGTGCAGTTCCTGCGCGTGGGCGTGGCGCAGCCGGTCAAGCTGAGCTTCAAGCGCGCCGAGATCCACGTGCCGGCGGTGCGCTACAGCATGATGCTCGATGAGCGCACGGGGTACATCCCCCTGGAGCGCTTCTCCGAGCAGACCACCGAGGACATTGCCAACGCCGTCATGGCGCTCAGCAAGCGCGGTGCGAAGGGGTTCATCATCGACCTGCGCGGCAACCCCGGGGGCATCCTCGAGGAAGCGTTCAGCATGTCCAACCTCTTCCTGCCGCGCGGCAAGGAGCTGCTGTCGGTGCGCGGCCGCGGTGAGTTCCAGAAGTTCGTATCGCAGCAGGACCCGCTCGCGCCCGACGTGCCGCTCACGGTGCTCGTCGACGGCGGTTCGGCGTCGGCCTCCGAAATCGTGGCCGGCGCGCTGCAGGACTACGACCGCGCCCTCGTGCTGGGCACGACCAGCTTCGGCAAGGGGCTCGTGCAGAGCGTGTACAACCTCGACGGCGGCTACGCGCTCAAGATCACCACGGGCAAGTGGTACACGCCGAGTGGCCGCAGCATTCAGAAGGAGCGCAAGCTCAACGCCGACGGCCAGTTCCTCGAGGTGCTCCCCGACAGCATGGAAACCGACTCGGTGCGCAAGGCGCGCCCGGTGTTCAAGAGCGCTGCGGGGCGCACGGTGTACGGTGGTGGCGCCATCACGCCGGACATCATCGTGCAGCCGGACACGCTGAGCACTGCCGAGCAGGTGCTGCGGCGCGCGCTGCTGCCGCACTACGCCAAGTACCAGGCGCACGCGGCGGCAGTGGCCGAGCTGCAGAAGGGGAAGGTGAAGCCCGACTTCGCGGTGGACCCGGCGTGGCGTGACGAGGTGTACCGTCGCCTGCAGGCCGACACGGTGAAGATCGACAAGGCGGTGTGGGACGCCGGCGCCAGCGACATTGACCGGTTCCTCGAGGATCGCGTGGCCAAGATTGCCTTCGGCGACACGCTCGTGCGCCGCCGCAACCTCAAGGACGACAACCAGCTGCGCCGCGCCATGGAGATCATGCGCAAGGGCACGACGCAGAAGGATCTGTTCACGGTGGCCGCGTCGGAGCCGGCGAGCAAGCCGGGCGTGGCTCGCCGCAACTGACACACCGGTCCGTAGGCGAGCAGCTGAACGGCTCGTCGGAGACACGGAGGCACAGAGGCACGAGGCACCGCGAATGAACGGAAAGATGGGGTGTCCAACCGGGCACCCCATTTTGTTTTTTGTGGTTCTCAGCGTCTCCGCGGCTCTGCGCCTCCGACGAGCAGTTCTCCGTGGCTCCGTGGCTCCGACGAGCAGTTCTCCGCGGGTTCTCCGTGGCCCCGCTCACCCCAGCGGCAGCCGGTCCCGGTACGTGCGCATGACCGGCAGCGTGGCCTCGGTGGTCAGGCGCAGCTCGTACTCCCCCGACCCCAGCTGCACCAGTTCGCGCACGCGGTCCAGCGGCACCACATACGACCGGTGCACGCGCACGAAGCGCCGCGCATCCAGGCTCTGCTCCAGCTTCTGCATGGTCATGCGCACGAGATGCTGCTCGCGCCCCACGTGCAGCCGCACGTAGTTGCCGTCGGCCTCGAACCAGTCGACCTCCTCCAGCTTCACGAAGCGCGTGCGACGCCCCACGGTCACGGCGAAGTGCGCCAACGGGGCGGTGGCGGCGGCACCATCCCCCCCTCCTCCGCCAGCCAGCCCGCGCACGAGACGCGCCAGCTCCGCGCGAACCTCATCGTCGAATACCGATTGTGCCGGCGTGCGCGCCGCCACCGCGTCGAGCGCGCGTGTCACCGACTCGGCCAGCCGCTCGGTCCGCACGGGCTTGACCAGAAAATCGGTGGCGCGCGCGTCGAAGGCGCGCACCGCCGCGTCGGCGTGGGCCGTGACGAACACCACGAAAGGGCGCAGCTCGGGCGGCAGATCCCGCAGTAGCGCAAACCCGTCTTCCCCCGGCATGCTCACGTCGAGGAAGAGCAGCGACGGCGTGAGCTGCGGCAGCAGCGCGCGCGCCGTGGGCACATCGGCAGCCTCGCCCACCACGTGCACCCGTGCATCCTGCGCCAGCAATCGCTTGAGCCGCTGACGCGCCAGCGACTCATCGTCCACCACCATGGTGCGCAACGGCGCCAACGCGGGCATCGTCATGCCACTTCCAGCGGCAGACGCAGCAGCATGCGGGCACCGCCCCCCGGCCGCTCGCTCAGCACCGCCTCGGCCGCCTCGCCATACAGCGCCGCCAACCGTTCCCGCACGTTCCGCAGCCCCGTCCCGGTGCCGCGGTGCGCCGACCCGGTGGGCCCGGGGCCATCATCATCCAGCTGCACCTCCAGGGTGCCGGGGCGCGCGCGCACCGTGAGCTGCAGCTGCGAGGCGCCCACGCGCCCCTCGATCCCGTGCACCACGGCGTTCTCCACCAGCGGCTGCAGCAGCATGGGCGGCACGCGCGCCGCCAGCACCGAGGCATCCACCGCGCGCGTTACCTGCAGCCGGTCATCGAAGCGCATCTGCTGCAGGGCGAGGTAGTCGTCCATGTGTTGCAGCTCCTCTGCCAGCGATACCGTGCGCTGCCGGCCGGCTGCCAGCGTGGCCTGCAGCAGCGACGACAGGTGCAGCAGCATGGTCTCGGCGCGCGCGGGATCGTGGTGCACCAGCTCGGCCAGATCGTTGAGTGCGTTGAACAGGAAGTGCGGCCGCAGCTCGGCCGCCAACGCCGACAGCTGCGCCTCGAGCGCCAGCCGCTGCAGCTCGGCGTTGCGCTGCTCCACATCGCGTGCGTTGTGCAGGCGACGCAGCACCAGATACGCCAGGGAAGCACCCAGCACCGGGCACGCGGCCCAGAAGACCTGCTCGGGGTAGCCGGGCAGCATGGCCTGGATCACCGCGGGCACAATGCCCAAGGCGTCGCCCGCCCAACGCGTGGCCGCGGCCGACGTGAATGAGGTCACCAGAATGAGCGCCAGCGCACCCACCGCGCGCAGCAGCAGGTTCCGCTGCCGGTGATCGCCCGCAAGTGGAAAGCGATCGTACCAGGCAAAGAGCGGCACGGGCACCCACATGAGCGACACGAGATCCACCGCGGCCAGCCCCAGCGCGTGCGCCCAGGTGGCCTGCCCCTTCTCCACCCCCAACACGGCGGCAATCCACGCCACGGTCAGCAGTTCGCCGAATACGCCCACGCCCAGCAGCGACAGCAGCTCGCCGCGGGAGATGCGCGCGAGCACACTGCGCCTGTTCGCCTGTCCGTTCGCGTGCCCGTTCATCTGCCCGTTCATCTGCCCGTTCACGCCAGCGGCTCGTGCGCCGTGGTGGTGGCGGACACCCGACGCCAGCCACCCACGCGCTCACGCGCCCCGTCGAGCAGCGCGTACACCACCGGAATGACCAGCAGGGTGAGGAACGTGCTGGTGATGGTGCCACCAATGACCGCCATGCCCAGCGGCGCCCGGAACATGGCGCCCTCGCCACTCCCCACGGCCACGGGCACCATGCCCGCCACCAGCGCCACCGTAGTCATCACGATGGGCCGCAGGCGCGTCGCGCCCGACTCCACCAGCGCTTCTCTCAAGCTTCGGCCTCCGTCACGCAGCTGCTTCGCATAGTCGAGCAACAGGATGGCGTTTTTGGCCACCACGCCGGCCAACAGGATGACGCCAATGAGCGACATGATGTTGATGGTCATGCCGGCCATCCAGAGCGCGCCCACCACCCCCACCGCCGACAGCGGCAGCGATACGAGAATGGCCAGCGGTTCGATCCACGAATTGAACTGCAACACGAGCACGAAGTACATCCCCACCACCGCCACGGCGAGCGCCAGCAGGATGTTGCCGAACACCTCCTGCTGGTCTTCCACATCGCCGGCGTACGCCACGGTGACGCCCGCCGGCAGCGACATGGCCGCCAGCTGCTGGTCGATGCCCGCCGCGACGTCGCCCAGGGGACGGCCCAGCACATTCGCCGTCACAGTCACCGAGGCCGACCCGTTGTCGTGCTCGATGCGGGTGGGCGCCGTGGTGGCCGTGGCGCTGGCCACCTGCGCAAAGGGTACCGCCTGCAGCGCGCCGTCAGCGCCCGGCACCTGCAGCGGCAGCGCGGCCAGATCGCCCGACTCGCGACGCAGCGCCTCGGGGAGCCGCACGCGCACCTTGCGCAGGTCCCCGTCATCATCGATCCACCGCCCGGCCTCCACGCCGGCAAACGCGGCCTGCATGGCCCCGGCCACTTCGGCCGGCGTGGTGCCCAGCGTGGCCGAGAAGGTGCGATCGAGCCGGATGTCCAGCGCGGGCGCACCGGGGCGGCTGGAGAGCGTCACATCCACCGCGCCAGGCACGGTGCGCATGCGCGCCGCAATGGCGGCCGCCACCTGTGGCAGGGTGGAGGCATCGGCGCCGCGCACCTGCAGCTGAATGGGTTTGAGGAAGCCGTTGAGCCCCAGGTCCATGACCGCGTAGGTGGCCCCCGTGAGCGCCATCACATCACCACGCAGCGCCGTGGCAATCTGGCGGGCCGTGCGCGCCCGCGCCGCGCGCGGCACCAGCAGCACCATGACCTGCGCCTGCGACACATCCCCCTCGCCGGCCCCCACGGTGGTGTAGACGGTGCGCACTTCCGGCAGCCGGCGCGCCAGCGCCGCGGCGGCTTCGGCGCGCGCCGTGGTGTACGGCAACGCGGCGCCCGGTGGGGCCTCCACGAGAATGCCAATCTCCCCGCGATCGTCTTCCGGCAGGAACTCGGCCCCCACCGCACCCATGGCCGGCAGCAGCACCGCCACCACCAGCGATGCCGCGGCCACCGCCAGCGTGAGCGCGCGATGCGCGAGCGCCCACTCGATCACGCCGCGATAGCCGGTGCTCAACCCATCGAACCACACATTGAAGCGATGCAGCACGCGGCTGATCCACGACCGCTGCCCAATGGGCACGTGCGGATCGGGCCAGTAGGCCGAGAGCATGGGGTCGAGCGAGAAGCTCACGAAGAGCGACACCAGCACGGCGCAGGCAATGGTGAGCGCGAACGGCTTGAAGTACTGCCCCGCCAACCCATTCATGAAGCCCACGGGGAGGAACACCACCACGATGGCGGCGGTGGTGGCAAGCACCGCCAGGCCAATCTCCTTCGTGCCCTCGCGTGACGCGGTGACGTGGTCTTTGCCCATCTCCACGTGCCGCACGATGTTCTCGCGCACCACGATGGCGTCGTCAATGAGAATGCCAATGGCGAGCGACAGCCCCAGCAGCGACATGGTCTCCAGCTTGAAGCCAAACGCCCACACCGCCATGAAGCTGGCGAGGACCGATACCGGCAGCGCGAGCCCCGTGATGACCGTGGAGCGCCAGCTGTTGAGGAAGACGAACACCACGAGCACGGTCAGTACCGCGCCCTCCAGCAGGGTCTTCTGCACGTCCCACACGGCCAGCGCCGTACGCGTGCCCGCGTCCTGCACGATGCGCACGGTGCGCCCCGCCGGCAGTGTGCGCTCGGCGGTGGCCAGACGTGCGCGCAGCCCCTCAGCCACCGTGGTGGCGCTCACGCCGCGCCGCTTGCGCACGTCGAGCGTCACCGCCGCCTGCCCGTCCACACGCGCGGTGGTGCGCGCCTCCGCCGCCGCAATGCGCACGTCGGCCACATCACGCAGCCGCACCACGCGACCCCCGCTGGCCACGAGCGGCAGCGCCGCGAACGCCTCGGCGTTGTCGGGGCGGCCCTGAAAGCGCAGCGTGGCTTCGCGCGTGGCATTCTCCACGCGGCCAATGGGCACGGACACATTCTGCGCCTCCAGGGTGGCGGTCAGCTGTGCCAGCGAAATGCCGGTGGCGCGCAGCGCCTCCGGACGCACCTGCACCGACAGCTCGGGCACCGCGTCGCCAATCACGCGCACCTGCGCCACCCCGGGCACCGCGCGCAGTTCGCGCGCCAGACGCCGGGCGTCGGCGCCCAGCATGAGGGCGTCACCGTTGCCACCCACGGCCAGGCTCATTACCGGCAGGTCGGTCTCGCTGAACCGCTCCACCACCGGCTCCTCCACTTCACGCGGCAGGTCACCGCGCGCGGCGCTCACGGCGTCGCGCACCTCCTGCACCGCTTCGCCGGTGGGCTTGCTGAACACGAACTCGGCGAAGAGCAGCGCGAAGCCGTCGCCCGCCGTGCCCTTCAGCGTCTTGAGGCCGCCCACACTGCGCACCTTGTCCTCGAGCGGGCGCAGCAGCTCTCGCTCCACCTGCGACGGCGTGGCGCCGGGGTAGGGCACCGTCACGGTAACCATGGGTGCCTGCACGTCGGGCCACTCGTCGGTTTCGAGGCTGCGCAGCGCCACCAAGCCCGCCATGACGAGCGCCAGCATGGCCACCACCGCCACCAGCGGGCGACGAATGGCCAGATCGGAGATCCACATGTCAGCGCCCTCCGCCCGTGGCGGCGCTGCCACCAAGGAGCGTGCCTTCGGCCCACGCGCCCGCGGGGAGCCGGCCGGCCCCATTGGGCACGCGCACGGTCACGCGCAGCTGGCGCGTGACGGGGTCGAGTGCCGGCGCCACGCGCACGATGCGGGCGGTGACCGTGGAGTCGCCCCATCCCGCCACGCGGAGTGCCACGCGTGCGCCGGGACGCGCGGCACGGGCGAGGGTGGCCGGTACGCCCGCGTCGAGTTCGAGGGTGCCGGGGTCAATGATGCTGAGCAACTCGTCGCCCGCCTGCACCATGGAGCCTTGCGTGGCCATGCGACGTTCCACGACGCCTGAGAACGGCGCCCGCACCGTGAGGCGGGCCACGTCGCCCTGCGCACTGGCGCGCTGCGCCTGCGCGGCCTGCAGCGCCGCCTCGGTGGCCTGCACGCGCGCGTCCCACTCGTCCATCTCGGCACGGCTCACGCCTCCCACGGCCAGCAATCCGGCCACGCGCGCACGTTCGCGCTGCACCTGCTGCAGCGACACCTGCTGTGCCTGCACCTGCGCCTCGGCGGCCGCGAGCGCCGCGCGAACCGCCGGCACCTCGAGCGTGGCCAGCACGGCGCCGGCGCGCACCGGCTCACCCACCTTCGCCGCCAGCGTGCGCAACGCGCCCGACAGTTCGGCGCGCAGCAGGGCGCGAGCCTGCGGCTCGAGGGTGCCGCTCAGGTCGAAGGCCGAGGCGGCCCGCGCCGTGTCGGTGGCGTGCGCCAGCGCGGTGTCGGCCGCGACGGTGTCCACGATGGGGGTCGAGACAACCGCCCCCTGGTCGGGCGCGGGCTGGCGCGGCACCGCGTTGGTCTGGTCGGCGCCGGTGCTGTTGCAGGCGGCCATGGTTCCACCCAACAGGAGCAGCAGTGCGGTGGCCCGCACGCGGGCCGTGCGGCGAGTGAGAGCGGGTGAATGAGGGGGCATGTAGGCGGCGCTCACGGCTGCAGGGGCAAGAGGGGAAGGCGGTCAAAACGGGCGGCGCGTGCTTCGATCACGGTGCGGTCGCGGGCGGCGCGGGCGCGGGTCGCCATGGCTTGCTGCCAGGTCAGGCGCGCGTCCTGCAGTTCGAGGAGCGAGGCGCGCCCCACGTCGTGACGGGCCTGCGCCACGCGCAGCGCCTTGTCCGCGCTCGCGGCGCCGGCCACGGCGGCCTGCCACGCCGCGCGACTGGCGTGCCGTTGCAGTGCAAGGTCGGTCTGCTCCAGTTCATTTTGGCGTTCCGCGGCGCGGCGCTGGGCCTGGGCCAGACGCTCGCTGGCGGCGGCCGACTCGATGCGCGCCGTGGTGGCGCCCGTGAGGTCGAGCGGCAGCGACAGTGACACCCCCACCAGCGTGTTCTGGTAGTAGGGCCCGCCCCAGTTGCCGCCGCGCAGCGGATAGGCCAACCGCTGGTGACTCAGCGTCACGTCGAGCACCGGCAGCAGGGCGCGCCACGCCGCGCGATGGCGGGCGGCCGCTTCCTCCGTGCGCGCGTCGAGCTCCCGCAGCGCGAGGCGCGATGTGCGTGGAGCGGTACCCGTGGCTGATGACGATGACGCTGCCAACGGTGAGAACCCAAGGCTGTCCGTTGCACCGCTGCCGGTGGCGCTGCTGTCGCTCCACGGTTCGGCAGGGGACTCGAGACGCAGCGGCGTGCCGCCCGGCAGGTCGAGGAGCTGACGCAGCGCCAGGTCGGCCAGCTGCAGCTGCCGGTCGGCGTCGATACGCGCGGGGCGCAGCGCCTGCACGTCGGCCTCCACGCGCCAGATCTCGAACTCGGGGGTGCGCCCCTGCGCCACGGCCTGCCTGGTCACCGCCAATGTGCGTTGCGCCTGCGCCAGGGCCGAATCGGCCACATCACGCAGGCGACGCTGCAGTTGCACGTCGGCGTAGCGGGCCACCACCTCGGTTTCGAGGGCGGCGCGCAGCTGCGACTGGGCAAGGGTGGCCGCCTGCACCCCGGCGCGTGCCGCATCCACGTTGGCGCTGGCCACCCCGCCGTCGAAGGGGCGAATGGCGGCGTTCAGGCTGGCCGTGCGGGTGTTGGGAGACGCGAAGACGCGCGCGAAGGGATCGAGCTGGTCGGCCGGCACTGGCGGAATGCCGGCGCGGCGGCCGATCTCCACGAACTGATTCTGGGCCAGCCGCTGGGTGCCGTACCCGGCGGACACCACGGGCAGCAGCCGGTTGCGACGCGCACTGAGCGCTTCGCCGCGGGCCGCCCGTGCGACGTCGCGCAGGGCGCTTGCCGTGGCCAGCCGTGGCTCGCGCGCCGAGAGCCGGGCCAGCGCGTCGGTCAGCGTGATGGACAGGGAATCGGGGGCGGCCGATGTCTGAGGCTGCGCCGGGAGGTGCGACGCAGCAAGCAGGGCCGGGAGGAGCAGGCGGAACATGGGTGAGCGCATACCGTCGGATTGAGATGTCCGAACAGTCAGCGGGGCCGGGGGCCCGCTCCAGCGGGGGAGGGACGGCAGCCGGATTTCTGGTGACGGCGGCGGGTTCTGGCGGGATACCGCACCGCCGTGTACGGAAAAGTCCGGATTGCTCGATGCCGGTCGGTCGGGTACGGTTCACGCCATGTCACGCACCTCCTCCCGCCTCTCGCTCGCCGCCGCCACCCTGGCGGCGGCGCTCGTTGCTGCCTGCAGCGCCTCCACAGGTTCCGCACCGGCGGCCTCGTCTTCGGCCCCGCTGCGCCGCGCCATTGCGTCGGACTCCGGCGAAGGGCATCTCGCCAACCTCGTCCAGCTCACCGACGGCGGGGAGAACGCCGAGGCGTACTTCAGCGCCGACGGGAAGTACATCACCTTCCAGAGCACGCGCGACGGGCGCAGCTGCGATCAGCAGTACGTGATGCGGGCTGACGGCACGGGGCTCACCAAGGTCTCACGCGGTGGCAAGACCACCTGCGGCTGGTTCCTGCCGGGGAGCAAGCAGGTGTTCTTTGGCGCCACGCACCACGCCGACAGTGCCTGCCCGCCCAAGCCCGATCCCAGCGCCGGTTATGTGTGGGGAATCGATCCGTACGACATCTACGTCACGGATATCGACGGCAAGAACATGAAGCGCCTCACCAACTACGGCGTATACACGGCCGAGGGGGTGCTGAGTCCCGACGGCAAGCGCATCGTGTTTACGAGCCTCAAGGACGGCGATCTCGACATCTACACGATGAACGTGGATGGCAGCGACGTGAAGCGGCTCACGACCACGCCCGGGTACGATGGCGGCCCGTGGTGGAGTCCCGACGGCACGAAGATCGTGTACCGCGCGTGGCACTACGACAACGAGAAGGATCTGCAGGCGTACAAGGATCTGCTGGCCAAGCGCATGATCCGCCCCAACCGCATGGAGCTGTACGTGATGAACGCCGACGGCAGCGACCAGCGGCGCATCACCAACCTTGGCGGCGCCAACTTCGGCCCCTCGTGGACCCCCGACGGGCAGCGCATCATTTTCTCGAGCAACCACAAGAACCCGCGCAGCCGCAACTTCGATCTGTTCACCGTGAAGCTCGACGGCACGGGGCTGGAGCAGATCACCACGAACCCCGAGTTCGACGGCTTCCCCATGTTTTCGCCCAACGGCAAGCAGTTGATCTTCGCGAGCAATCGCGGGGCGACGAAGGCGGGGGAGACGAACCTGTTCGTGGCCGACTGGAAGTGAGGGAGGCGCTGCGCGCCGTTCTGGTTGACGAGGGAGGGAGCAGGGGGCAGGGATCAGGAGGAAGGGGGAAGTGACAACGGGGCCGGTGCGAATGCACCGGCCCCGTTCTTCGTCCTGACCACCTTCTTCCTGCTCCCTGCCTTTTCAACCAGAAGCGGGGCGGCCGGTGGCCGCCCCGCGTACCATCACGCAGGCTGCGCCTGGATATCGATCGACAGCTTCACGTCTTCCGACACCAGCACGCCGCCCGCCTCGAGCGCGACGTTCCACACCAGCCCCCACTCCTTGCGCGGGATCTTCGTCTCGAGCGTGGCCGACACCTTCTGGTTGCCCCACGGGTCCTTGGCCGGGCCGCCGATGTCGCCGGTGAGCGTGACGGGCTTGGTGATGCCGCGGATGGTGAGGTCCCCGGTGGCCGTGACGGCGTCGCCGGTGCGCTCGAACTGCGTGAGGGCGAAGGTGGCCGTTGGGTGGTTTTCGACGTCGAAGAAGTCGGGGCTGCGCAGGTGGCCGTCGCGCTGCGCGTTCCCGGTATCCAGCGAGGCGAGGTCGACGGTGACGGTGACCGACGCCGCCTGCCCGTTCTCCTCGGTGATGGTGCCGCTGAACTGATCGAAGGTGCCGCGCACGGTCGAGATGCCGAGGTGCTTCACGGCGAACTGGATCTGGCTATGCGCAGGATCGATGACCCACTGCATGGAATTACCTCGGGGCTGATTGGACTGACTGCGGTTATCTCAGTTATGAGATGTAACCGGGAAAGAAAGCCCCCGTCAAGGGGGCGCCCGAACCGCGTCGGCGACGGGTCAGTCGTGGTGTGGCCCCGGCATCATGGCCGCGTGCCGCCCCATGTCGCGCAGCAGGTCGGCCACCTGCTGCTGCTCCTCGCTGCTGATCCCCTCCATGGCCCGTGCCACCACGGCGGCGTGGGCCGGGAAGATGTCCGCCACCAGCGCGACCCCCTTGGGGGTGAGCGCCGCATAGCGCGCCCGGCGATCGGATTCGCAGCTGCGCCGCTCCACCAGCTCCTTGGCCACCAGCCGGTCCACCAGGAAGGTGATGCCGCCGCTCGACACGAGAATGCGCTTCTGGACCTCGCCCAGCAGCATCGGCCCGCGGTGATACAGCGCCTCGAGGATGCCGAACTCCGCCAGCGTCAGCCCATGCCGCGATACGTCGGCGGCGGCGTGCGCCGCTACCGCGGTGTGGGCCCGGGCCATGATGACCCACAGCCGCAGCGCGGCCGCGGTGCGGTCGTCGAGCGCCGGCTCGTGCGCTTCCGGGTGCTGGCTGAGCGGGCGCGAGTCGCGGGCGGGGCGGGCGGTGGTGGCCATGCGGAAGCCTCAGCGAACCCGATGCAATACGCAAGGGCGGGTGCCGCCGGGGCGGTCGGCGGCCCGTTGGGAACAAAACCCGGATAAGCGGTCAGCGTACCGGAATTGGGCGGTGCAAGTCTCACAGTCCGAGCAAATAGTGGACCGTATGTTCCTAGGGAAAAACCATCATTAATCGCGCATACCGGTTAGTTGTTACCGCAAAAGTACTTAAAGTAGTGTTGCGGGAAAAAAGGGGGATATACCTTAATCGGTCGCTGGCCAGCACTCCCCTATTTGGCCGCGCACTTTCCGTTTGGAGGCGTGATGCGCAAGCCCCGTCCGAACACGTACAACCCGGCCCAGGCGCTGCATCTCATTGCAGCGGATCGTACCGGACTTCCCCTGAGCTGCCCGAGTTGTGAGGGGCAGATTTCCCGCGATCCGGCCCAGGCCCCGCCCCAGCCGCATTCGCACGTGACGCTCAAATGCACCAGCTGCGGGCGGTTGGCCCGGTACATCGCTGGCGTGAACTGAGCGAATCGCTGCTTCAGGGCGCCGCTCCCCCGGCGCTTGTTCGACCCGACGCATCGCGACGAGTCCACCACCCGCGAACGCGAACGCCCCCGCCGACCATTGCCGGCGGGGGCGTTTCGCGTTCGGCACCTGGTGCTCCGCGCGCCCACGATCAGTGATGTGGGGAGCACTGGAGGAGGATCGACCTCAATGGGTGATCGTGCCCTGCTTGCTCGTATCCACGTCGTCGCTCTGCCCGGCCTTGAACAGGAAGGCCTCCATGTTGCGGGTGAGGAACGTGCGGGCCTGCGGGTCCATGACGTTCAGCCCGTAGTGATTGATCAGCATGGTCTGCTGCTTGAGCCATTGCCCCCAGCACTCCTTGCAGATCTCCCCCACGACGCGCGCGCCGATGGCGCCGGGGAACGGCGGACGTTCGAAGCCTTCGCGGGTGGTCCCGCACCGGGTGCAGTTCACATCGGCCATGGTTACTCCGCCACGCGGACATGCGCGCCGACGCGCGCGTACTTCACTTCGGCGAGCCCGAAGAGCGACAGCAGCTTGATGTACATCCACCCGATATCGAACTCGAACCAGCGGTGCGCGAACTTCGCGCTGTGCGGATCGGCGTGGTGATTGTTGTGCAGCTCTTCGCCGGCAATGATGATGGCGATGGGCGAGATGTTGCGGCTCTCGTCCTTCACGTCATGGTTGCGGTAGCCCAGCGCGTGCCCCACACCATTGACGATCCCCGCCGCCCAGAAGGGAATCCAGATCATCTGGATCCCCCACACCACGGGGCCGATGAACCAGCCGAAGAGCCAGATGTTGATGGCCAGCATGAGGAAGATGCCCAGGTTCGACCGCTTGTCGAGCAGGTGCCGCTCGATCCAGTCGTTGGGCGTGCCCTTGCCGTACTTCTCCAGCATTCCCGGCTGCCGCACGGCATTCCGGTAGTAGAAGGCCCCCTTCAGCAGGATGTTGCGCAGCCCCTCCACCACCGGGCTATGCGGATCCCCCTCACGGTCGGCGTACGCGTGGTGCTTGCGATGGCACGCCACCCACTCCTTGGTCTTCGTCGCCGTGGTGAGCCACAGCCACACCCGCATGGGCAGCTCCACTATGCGATGAAAGACCACACTGCGATGGGTCTGCGACCGGTGCAGGAACAGCGTGACGCAGATATTCGTGAGGTGACCGGCTACCAGAACGAATACGACCGGCTTCCACCAGTCGCTCGCCCAACTTCCGAACTCGGGCATGAACACTCCAAAACGTAGATCGAACAGAACCGGCCGTTTCAGGGCCAGCCGCAAAAGTTAGTCCGAATCCGGGGTGTGGGCCACTCAACCGGTGCGGCGAACAGGAGCCCCACGCGCAACCCCGCAGGAGCCAGGCAGCGCGCGAGTACGAGGAGGCGGCGGCCAGCGTGAGGCAGTGGGCCGTCAGTACCGCGGAAGCGACGGGTCCACATCGAGGCTCCACGCGTCGATGCCCCCGTCGATGTTGATGAGCGACGCGAAGCCGTGCTGGGCCAGCCAGTTGGCGGCCATTTCGCTGCGCATGCCGTGGTGACAAAGCAGCGCGTACGTGCGCGACGTGTCGAGCGTGTGCACCTGCGCCGGCAGCGTGGAGAGCGGAATGAGTGTGCTGCCTTCGATGTGGGCGATGTCCCACTCCCACTGCTCACGCACGTCGATGATGTGCGGCGGGGTGTCGCTCTTGAGCAGCGCGGCAATGTCCTGAACGGATTGATGTTCGACCACGATTGGTTCTGGTGAATGGGTTCTGAAATCATGCGCGTCGGAGACACGGATGCGCGGAATCACGGAGCACGGCAAGGTCATCGCGTTCCCTCCGTGCCGCCGCGGCGCCGTGGGCTCCGACGAGCTGTTCCCCGCTGTTCCCCGATGTTTCCCGCCGCCTACCGCTTGCCGGCCAGGGCCGCCCGCGCCGTATCCAGTGCCTTCGCCGCGGCCTCGAAACGCGACACCAGATCGGCCACCTCGGCCTGCGTCTCCGCCTCGGTGCCGTAGCGAATGGCCTCGTTCACGCCGGGGAAGACCATGCTGGAGTACCCGTTGTCCACATCGCTCGCGTAGATGAGCGTGCGATACCACGGCCGGCTCTTGAGCCCGCGGTCGCGGGCGAAGCTGCGCTCCACGGTGAGCAGCGCGGCGTTGGCCGCGGTGCGCTGTGCCTTGCTGAGCGTGCCCGCCAGCGCCGTGTCCCGGGCCGCGGCAAAGGCCACGGCGGCGCGTTCGAGGGTGGTGATGGCCGTCGCGAGCGAGCCCACCGGCGCGCTGCTCCACCCCTTTTGCGCGAGGCCGCGCTCGACCGGCGCCAGATAGCGGCGCATCGTGCGCGCAAACTCCGCGTAGTCGTACGGCAGCACTTCGGCGTTGGCGAGCCGCAGCGCGAACGCCGCGCCGATGCGCCCCGCCGTGGCATGATACAGGAACTCCGGATCGCCGAAGCGCTCCATCCACGCGAAGGTGTCGTACGCCGAATGATAGGTACCGGCGGGCCCGCCGAAGCCCCAGTCGGCGGTGGGGATGCCGAAATGATTGTAGAAGCCGGCGAAGTCGCTGCCGCCCCCCGGGTCGCCCATGGTGGGCTCGAGCGAATCGGCGCGCGTGCCACTGGTCTGGCGCCACGCTTGGTACACGGAGCCACGCCCCTTGGGGTCGGGCACGCTCTTCACCACATCACGCAGGATGGCGCGCATGCTGGGGCTGCCGCCGCCGCCGAATTGCGACCCCTGCGCCGACACATCCTGGTTGAGATACGCCACCGCGCCGCGCTGGAGTCGCAGCGAGTCGTCTTCCACGTACTCGGTGCTCCCCATGAGCCCCCACTCCTCCGCATCCCACGTGGCGAAGACGATGGTGCGCTTGGGGCGCTGCCCTTTCCGGGCAAGGTCGGTGAGGGCGTGCGCCGCCTCGAGCACGCTCACGGTGCCGCTGATGTTGTCGGCCGCCCCCGGTCCCCACGAGTCGCGGTGCGCGCCAATGTACACGTACTGCTCGGGAAACTCGGTGCCGCGCAGATAGCCGAGGGTATTGTGGATCTGCTTGGTGCCGTTGGTGGCGGCATCGGTGGTGACCGACACACGCAGCCGCACCGGTCCGGGCCCCACGTGGTAGCGCAGTGCCATGCCCCCCTGCCAGCTGCGCGGAATGTCGGTGCCGCGCACGGCGGCGAGGATCGTCTGCGCGTTGGCGGCGCTGATGGGCACGACGGGAATGCGCGGCAGCGCCGTCTGCTCGGGGGTGAGGCGCGGCGCCCCCGGCGTGCTGGCGTAGCCCGGCGTCAGCGGATCGCCGGTGCCGTTGAACACGCTCCCCCGCTGCACGCCCCGCAACGGCCGCATGGGTCCCTCGGGATACACATCGCCGGTCACGAAGCCGTCGTCGAGCGGGTCCGTATAGATGAGCAGCGCCACGGCGCCGCGCTTCTGCGCCTCACGCGCCTTGATGCCGCGGAAGCTGCGGCCGTAGCGCGCGAGCACCACCTTGCCCTCCACGCTCACGCCCAGTGAATCGAGGGTGGCGTAGTCCTCGATGAGCCCGAAGTTCACGAACACCACCTCTCCTTCGCCCACCCCGGCGCCGCTCGAGCCGTTCACGGTGAGATACTGCGGCAGCTGCGTCGCGGCATCGCCCGCCACCGGCGGTTCGGTGAGATCGAGGGCCACCGGGTCGGAGCCGAGGATGGTGACCGACACGGCCGTGGCGTGCGGCAGCCACACGGCGTAGCTGCGCAGCTCCGTGTCCAGCCCCATCGCCTTCATCTGTGCCATGACGTAGTCGGCGGTGCGCTGCTGCGCCGGCGTGCCCGCCACGTGCGGCTCCTTCGACAGTGCCGCCGAGTGGGCGCGCGCCCGCGAGGCCACCGGGCCGGCAATGGCGGCCTGCTCGAGCTGTCGCTGCGCGGCCGCCGTTGCCGGGGCATAGCCCGGCATGGGCGGCAGCGACTGAGCCTCGAGGCGGGCCACGGCCGGCATGGCCAGTACGAGACCGGTGGTGATGAGGCGGGAACTCAGGGGGGCACGCGTCATGGTGGGCCGGATTGACTGAGGTGTGGTGTCCATATCCCCAATGCTACGGCCGGTGGCGGCATCTCGCTGTCCCGCGACCTCAGCCCGCCTCGTACTCCTCGGCGGCGCGCAGCAGCGCCTGCTGCAGCAGCGCCTCGCGATCGGCCCCGTCGGGGAGTGCCGCGGAGAGAGCGGCGAACTGGCGCAGCATTTCGTCTTCCAGCTGCGCGCGCGTGGGGGCGTTCACCCCCAGCACGGCCAACGACAGCACGGCCACGTCACGCAGCTGCCGCACCGTCTCGTCGTCGAGTCCGTGAAGACTGGGGGGCCGCGGCGGTGGCGCCGGCTTCTCGCGGCGGCGCTTGGGGGTCTCGAAGAGCGCCGTGACCGGCGCAAAGGTCACGACGAACGAGCCCGGGGTATGCTCGGCGTAGCCTGCAATGACGTTGCGGCGACGGAGGGAGGGGAGCAGCCGCACGATCGATTCCCGCACGGGCGAGTAGCCATCCACACTGTTGTTGCCGCGCCCCGTGATCACGAGCGCCTCGTCGGCCCCCAGCACCTGTTGCTCGCGCAACCAGCGTTCCGCAAGCGCGGTGGCCTGCAGCGCCGTGGGCTGCAGCGCCCGCAGGTTGAGCGTGCGCTGCCCGCCAAAGCGCAGTTCGTCGAAGGCGCGATCGAGGCTCGTCATGCGTGGTGAACGCGGCGGGGCGGTGGTTGGTGCGCGGATCGCGCGTCAGCGACGCGCCGCGGGGCTGCCGACCGCCGGCCGGGTGGTCAGGACCTGAGACAGGACCGTGCCGTCGATGCGCTCGATGGGCACCACCTGCGCCAGCTCGGCCAGTGTCGGCGCCACGTCCACCGAACGGATGGGCATGGTGTAGCGCCCCGGCTTCACCCCCGGTCCCAGGAAGAGCACCGGGATCTTGGCGTCGAGGTCGTAGGGCATGCCGTGCGTGGCGTAGCGCGTGGTGAACACGTAGTAGCCGGGCTTGAAGGTGACGGTGAGCGCCACCTGCATGTCGGCGGGGAGCGAGTTCCGCCAGCGACGCGCCACCTTGTCACCGCGCGCGGCCGCCGCCGCAAGCTCCGACACTCTATACACGCTGGCCATCCCCGGCAGCGCGAGGAGCCCGCGGCGCACCACGGTGATGACCGAGTCGGCGTTGATCCCCTTGGCGGCAAACCGGCGGCGATCCACCATGATCATCTTGTCCTGATAGACGAGCGCATCGGTCTCGAGTCCGCGGGCCACCAGCGCGCTGCGTACCGCATCGATGACCGGGCGCACATCCACCCGGCCGCGGTTGGGGTCGGTGCCCGCAAACGACGCTTCGGGATACGGCGTTACGCCGTGATCGGCGCCCAGGGCAAAGACGATGCGCGTGGAGTCGCGCATGGCGTAGAGCGAATCGATGAAGCGGCCAAGCAGCCGATCGACGCGCAGGACCTGATCGTGCAGCTCCTTCGAGTCCGGGCCCCAGGCGTGGCCGATCGCGTCGGTGGTGGAGAGCGACAGCGCCAGCACGTCGGTGGTGGGCCCCTTGCCGAGTTCCATGGCCACCACTCCCGCCAGCGCCATGTCCACCGTGTAGTCGTCCATCCAGGGGAAGGAGGACAGCGAATCGAGGCCGCGCCGCCGGTCGGTACCCAGCGTGTGCGGGAAGGCGATGTCCTTGCCTTCGTGTTCGTAGGCCACGCTGTCGCGCTCCGGGTACGCCGACGCGGGGAGCAGCGGATTCCACGTCTGGCCGAGGTACTTGGCGGCGCCATCGCGCGCATTGAACTGCTGCACCCAGGTGGGGAGCGTATCGGCGTAGTAGCGGCTGGTGGTGAAGCGCCCGTCGAGCCCGTACCAGTACACCTGCTGCTTGGCCTTGCCCAGCGGCAGGATGGCGCCGCGATCCTTGCGCGAGACGGAGAGCGCCCGCGAGAACTGGTCGCGCGCGCGAATCCAGTCGAAGAGTGCGCTGCCGCGGAAGCGCCAGGGCGACGCCCCGCCGCCGCGCCCCAGCAGCAGTGGCGTCTGCGCGTCGGCCACGCCGAGGTCGTTGATGACGATGCCGGTGTTGGCGGGGATGCGCCCCGACCAGAGCGTGGCATGTCCCGGCGCGGTTTCGGTGGTGGCGTGGTCGTGGAACGCCTCCGTGAAGAAGGCCCCCTGCGTGAGGAAGCGCTTCAGGCCGCCGGTGAACTGCGGCCCCCACCGCTCGAGGTAGTCCGGGCGCAGCTGGTCGATCGTGATTTGCACGATCAGCGTGGGCTTGGGCGGCTGCTGCGCGGCGGCGACGGCCGGCAGCGCGAGCGTGAAAGCGGCGGCGAGGGCGCGAGAGATCATGCGCGAAATCTAGCGCCGGAGCAGGCGGGGGCGGGTCGCGAGTGTGCAACGAACTGCAGACGGCAGACGGCAGGAACGACAGCACGCAGACCGCAGGAATACGGTACAAACGACACGGGGGCGGCCGCTGCGCGGCGCCCCCGATTGCCTTTCCCCCGCGATCGATCGGCCGGGTTTGGTACCCCAATGACGTCGCCGTTCGTCGTCCGGGAGTCCCATATCGGCGCGCTGCGCAGCAGTCGCGCCGCTCTTCCATGTTCCTGCGGTCTGCGTGCTGTCGTTCCTGCCGTCTGCCGTCTGCAGGAGGTCGCACACGGGATCTCGCCACCATACTGGCGATCGCCACACGCGGCACCTCACCGGCGCCCCGTCCGGCCTCATGCGCGTCGCCGGATCGACGCGCCAGGACAGGGTCTACCCACCGATGATTCAGCCACGCAGGCTGGTGCACTTCGCGGTTGCATCACGCGCGTGCACCGCGTGGACGCCGCACCGATCACGGAGGCACGTGATGGCGCCGTCAATATTGTGCGGAAACGCAAAATGCAACAGAGGGGAGTCGAAAATCGCGGGCGCGGGCGGGCACGAAGCAGCACCGCGGATCACACGGACTGACGCGCCATCGCGAGAAGCCAGCGCGGTCAGCGTGCCGGTTTGCGTCGCGCCATTTCCGCGGCGGTGGCCACCGCCGCAGGCGTGGCGAGTCGCGCCAACCCCTGTACGACCCCGTTGATGTCGGCATCCGGGCGATTCTGACTCATCTTGTACTTCCCCTCCAGCGCATCGATGCGCACGGAGACCCCCACGATGCCGCGCATCTGTGCATCCAGATACTCGCGCGGTGCATCGTGCATGGCCCACGGATGCGCCTGCGTAGCCTCATGCACGTCGGTCAGCTGCGCCAGGTGCGCCTCCAGCCACGCGACATCGTCGTGCCTGGTGACCGCACCCTGCACATGCACCGCGATGTAGTTCCAGGTGGGCACCACCCGCCCCGATTCCTGCTTGCTCGCGTACCACGTGGGCGTGACGTAGTGGTCCACCCCGGAGAACACGACCAGTCCGGGCACGGAGGCGCCGGCTGCCGGCAACCACTGCACATGCGGATTCGCGCGGGCCACGTGCCCCTGGAGCCTGCCCCCCTCGCGATCGAGATGCAGCGGCAGGTGCGTTGCATAGGGGGCGTCGACCGGACCGGCCGCCGTGACCAGCACCGCCAGCGGATGGGCCACCATGAAGTCGTACAGCGTGGCGCGGTCGGACTCGCGAAAGGGGGCGGGAATGTACATCGGTGCGGGGCGGGTTCAGTGTGTGGGACTTCCAGCTGACGGCAGACGGCAGGAACCACAGGACGCAGACAGCAGGAATGCGGACGAACGACTCGGGAGCCTGCGCTGCGCGCGGCTCCCGATTTGCACCGACAAAGGACATCGGGCGCGCTGCGAAGCAGCCGCGCCCGTGTTGTTCTACGACAGTCCTGCCGTCTGCGTGCTGTGGTTCCTGCCGTCTGCCGTCTGCTGTTCAACGGAGCCAGCCAACCCCACGGCACACCGACGACAGGGCTGTCACCCCTTGATCGACGCTTCCAGCATCTCCAACCCTGCCGCCAGCTCCGCCTGCGTGATCACCAGCGGCGGCAGGAAGCGCAGCGTGTGCTCGCCGGCGCTCACCATGAGCAGCCCCCGGTCGAAGGCCCGGGCAATGATGGCCGCAGCCGGCTCGTGCACATCCATGCCCCACATGAGCCCCTTGCCGCGAATGGCGCGCACGGCGCCGGTGCGATCGGCAATCGCCTGCAGCTGCGCGCCGAACCAGGCCCCCGTCTCGCGGACGTGCTGCAGCAGCGCCGGGTCGGACAACCGCTGCACCACATGGTGGGCCACATTGGCGAGCAGCGGCCCGCCGCCGAAGGTGGTGCCGTGGTCCCCCGGCTGCATCACGCGCGCCACCTGCTCATTCACGAGGATGGCCCCGATGGGCAGTCCGTTGGCGAGCGGCTTGGCGATGGTGAGCATGTCGGGTTCGATGCCCAGCTGCTCGTACGCGAAGAACGACCCGGTACGGCCCAGGCCGCACTGAATCTCGTCGAGGATGAGCAGCACGTTGCGCTCCCGCGTGAGCTCGCGCAGTCCGCGCAGGAATGCCGGCTCCACCACCCGCACTCCGCCCTCGCCCTGAATGGGCTCCACGATCACCGCCGCCGCCGTCTCCGGGTCGAGCACGGCGCGCAGCTCGTCGAGGTCGCGCTCCACGATGGACACGCCCCCCATGAGCGGGCGGAACGGCAGACGGTACGCCGGGCGATCGGTGGCCGCGAGCGTGCCGGGCATGCGACCATGGAAGGAGCCGCGCACGGCGATGATTTCGTGCTTCGACGGATGCTCGGTGCTGCGGGCCCAGCGCCGCGCGAACTTGAACGCCCCTTCGTTGGCCTCGGCCCCCGAGTTGGCGAAGAAGACGCTGCTCGCGAACGAGTGCTCCACCAGCCACTGCGCCAGCGCTTCACCCGGCGCGGTGCGATACAGGTTGGAGGTGTGGATGAGGCCCGCCGCGAGCGCCTCCTGCACGGCCGCGTTGACGCCGGCGTCGTTGTGGCCGAGTGACGTCACGGCAATGCCGGCGACGAAATCGAGGTAGCGCTTCCCCGTCTCGTCGATCATGTAGACGCCCTCACCTCGCACGAAGAGCGGCGCCTGTCGCTTGTACGTGCCCAGAATGGCGGGCAGCGGAGCGGGGGCGGCCGGCGTTGGCGCCGGAGCCACGGGCGGAAGCATCGTCGAAGTCATGGCAGCTGCCTGGAAGAATCCGTGGCGTCCTCGCGCGCCACGATCGCGGTCCCCGCCTGGGGGACGGTGAGTGCGGCGAGATCCCCAATCCGCACCCGGGTCACTCCACCTGCCAGCGCCATGGCGCAGGCGTCCAGCTTGGCGGCCATGCCGCCACCCGCCACGCCACTGGCCACCAGCGCGCGGGCCTCGTCGAGCGTGAGCGTAGCGAGGCGCTGCTGGTCGCCATCGAGGACGCCCGGTACATCGGCCATCAGGAACAGTTCGGTGGCCCCAATGGCCGCCGCGATGGCGGCCGCTGCATCGTCACCATTCACGTTGTACGCCCCCGCCTCGCCCGCGTGCTCGCGCGCGGCCACCGGCGAGATGACCGGCAGGTATCCCGCGCGCAGCAGCGCGTGCACCACACCCGGGTTCACCTGCGCCGGCGTGCCGCTGTGGCCGAACTGCGCCGGATCGATGGGGGTGGCGCGCAGCAGCGCTGCGTCTTCGCCACTGATCCCCACTGCCGGCGCCCCCGCCGCCACCAGCGCGCTCACCATCTGCTTGTTGGCGAGCCCGCTCAGCACCATGCGCACCAGCTCGAGCGCCGTGTCGGTGGTGACGCGGCGCCCGCCAATGAACACCGGCTCCTCCCCGCGCAGCCGCTGCAGCGCGCTGATCTGATCGCCACCACCATGCACGACCACCACCTCGCCGGCGGTCGCCTGCCAGAGGGCGGCGATCGCCGGCGGAAGCCGTGGGTCGTTCTGGGTGCGGCCGCCGAGCTTTATGCAGATCATGGACGAGTACGGGTGTGGAGGCTGAGTGTGGTGTGTGCGACTGCAAGCAGACGGCAGACGGCAGGAACTACAGTGAGCAGAACGGGAGGAATGCGGAGGAACCTGGCGAAGCCGGCGCTGCGCGCGGCTTCGATTGCAGCACACGGCAGGTCGGGGTGAACGGCCGGGGCCGAGACCACAACCACGACCCCGACAGGCTATCGGGTGCGCCGCGAAGCGGCCGCGCCCGAACGTTCTACCGATTTCCTGCCGTTCTGCGTGCTGTAGTTCCTGCCGTCTGCCGTCTGCTGCTTGTCGCCCGCACTACATCTGGAGCCCAAGCCGCTCGTCCAGGCCGAGCATGAGGTTCGCGTTCTGCACCGCCTGCCCCGCCGCCCCCTTCACCAGATTGTCGATGGCGCTGAACACCAGCAGCGAAGGCTGTCGCAGGCCGGTGGGCAGCACCGCCCCGATGCGCACCACATTGCGGTGCTGCACATCGGCGAGGCTCGGCAGCCCCGTGGTGAGCTCCACGAACGGCTCGTTGGCATAGGCGCTGCGATACGGCTCCAGAGCGTCGGCCAGCGGCCGCGACAGCGGCACGGTGATGGTGCTGAGGATGCCGCGATCCACCGGCAGCAGGTGCGGCGTGAACAGCAGGTCGCAGTCGGCGCCCAGACGCTGCATGGTGGCGCGCATCTCGAAGAGGTGCCGGTGCGCGTTTCCCACACCGTACGCGCGGAAGTCTTCGGTGACTTCGGCGAAGAGCAGCTCGAGCTTGGGGCTCGCCCCGGCGCCGCTCACGCCACTCGCGCTCGCAATGCTCACCGTGCCGCCGGGGGCGATGAGCCCCGCCTTGGCCAGCGGCGCGAGCGCCACAAGAATGCTCGTGGCATAGCAGCCGGGGTTGGCCACCACGCGCGCCCCCTGTACATCGGCCCGGAACAGCTCCGGCATGCCATACGGGGCATCGTGCGGCACCCCGGCAGGCAGATCGTGAGCGGCGCCGCCGTGCCCCGGGCGCAGGTCGCTCGACAGGTCCACCACCTTGGCGCCGGCCGCGATCACCTTGGCGATCCACTCCGCACTCGCGCCATGCGGCAGCGCCGCGAAAACGAGATCCACACCCGCCAGATCGGCGGCCTCCGGGGCCACCAGCGGCACCTCGTGCACGCGGCCGTTGGCACGCACGCGCAAGGTGGTCCCGCGCTGGCTGTTGGCCGTGGCAAAGGCCAACGCCAGCTGCGGATGCCCCAGCACCAGCGCGCACAGCTCACGCCCGGAGTAACCGGACGCGCCCAGCACACCCACGCGATAGGTCGGAAGAGCGGAAGACTCGGGCACGAAAGGCGAAACGGAAGACGGTTGATTCGATGCGGCGTTTTATGCAGTGTTAATGCATAATTTTGCAGGCCGGCGCTGTCAATCGGCCGCCGGTGTCTCCGGTTACCACTGGAGCAGCCCGGAGGCAGTCCCCGCACCTCCCCTTCTCCGCGCCTCCCGAACGAGCTTTGCAAGTGAGCGACAAACACGACCGCCACGCGGTCATCCGCGACATCATCACGGCCCATGCCGTGGCCAGTCAGGAGGAGCTGCGCCGGCAATTGCGGCGGCGCGGCTGGGATGTCACGCAGTCCACGCTCTCCCGCGATCTGCGCGAGCTGCGCCTCGCCCGCATCCCCGACAGTCAGGGGCGTGCGCGCTACGCCTTCCCCGAAAGCGGCAACGGCAGTGGCGCCAAGGCCGAAGCCCTCGCCCGCCTCGAACGCATGCTCCCCGAACTGCTCACCGGTGTCGAGGGGGTGCAGGTGCTGGTGGTGGCGCGCACCATGAAGAGCGGCGCGCAGCCCGTGGCCGAAGCGCTTGACCAGCTGGAGTGGCCCGACGTGGCCGGGACGATCGCCGGCGACGACACGGTGCTCATCATCTGCCGCAGCACCGAGGGGAGGGAGCGAGTGCTGCGGAAACTCGGGGCGTACATCCGGTAACAGGCTTTTTGCCGGGGCAAGATCGCTGCGTAGGATCCCGTGTGCGACGGGGAGTTTCGGGTATCGAGTTTCCGGTTGCGGGTTCAACACCGGAAACCCGCAACCCACCACCCGGCACTGCCGCGGCTCACGAGATGCCAGCCGCCCTCCGGATACTTGAACGAGCCACCCAAACCTGATCAGTTGTTCTGATCTCTCCCTCATCGAAATTCTGATGTCCAACGACACCGGTACGCACAAGCTGTGGGGCGGTCGCTTTGCCGGCGGCCCGTCGCCGCTGCTCGACGCCATCAATCGGTCCATCGGCACCGACTTCCGCCTCTGGCCGCACGACATCCGTCTCTCCAAGGCGTGGGCGTTGGCCCTGAGCAAGGCGGGCGTCTTCACGGCCGAGGAAGCCGAGCAGCTCCGGGCCGGTCTCGATCGCGTGGCCATGCGCATTGCCGACGGCGCACCGCCCATTGGGACCGATGAGGACATCCACACCATGATCGACCGCCTGCTGCATGAAGAGGCGGGGACCGTGGCCTCCAAGCTGCACACCGGCCGGTCGCGCAATGACCAGGTGGCCACGGCGTCGCGCCTCTGGACCATGGATGCCTGCCGCAAGCTCGACGCGGCCATTCGCGAGCTGCAACAGGCGCTGCTCACGCAGGCCGAGTCCATCGCCGATGCCATCCTGCCGGCGTACACCCACCTGCAACGCGCCCAGCCGGTGAGCGGCGCGCACTGGCTGCTGTCGCACTTCTGGCCCCTCGAGCGCGACCGCGTGCGTCTGGCCAACGCGCTGCGCAACGCAGCCGTGCTGCCGCTCGGCTCCGGCGCCATTGCCGGCTCGGCCTTCCCGGTGCCGCGCGACGTGCTGCGCGACGAACTCGAGTTCGCGAGCATCTCCCCCAACAGCATCGATGCCACCGGCGACCGCGACTTCGTGGCGGAAACGCTCTTCGTGTGCACCATGACCGCCGTGCACTGCTCGCGCATTGCCGAAGATCTCATCGTGTACGGGTCGAGCGAGTTCGGCTTCGTGAAGTTCGGCGACGGCTTCAGCACCGGCAGCAGCATGATGCCGCAGAAGCGCAATCCCGATGTCTTCGAACTGGCGCGCGGCAGTGGCGCCCGTGTGCTGGGCGACCTGGTGTCGCTGGTGGGGACCATCAAGGGCCTCCCCAGCGGCTACAGCAAGGATCTGCAGGACGACAAGCGGGCACTCTTCAACGCGGTGGACCTGCTGCATCTGGTGCTGCCGGCCATGGCCGGCGCCATCAGTGAGCTGCGCTTCGAGCGCGCGCGCATGCGCGCCGCCGTGAGCAGCGCCATGATGGCCACCGACCTCGCCGACTATCTGGTCAAGAAGGGCGCGACCTTCCGCGAAGCGCACGGTGCGGTCGGGTCGCTCGTGCGTCAGGCGGAAGAAGCGGGAATCGAGATGACCGAACTGCCGGTCGACGCGTTCAGCAAGGCACACGCGCTCTTCGGTGATGATGCACGCGATGCCCTCGGCGCTGAAGCGTCACTCGCCGCGCGCAACATTGCCGGCGGCACCGGGCCCGAAGCCGTGCGCGCGCAGATCGCCCAGGCGCACGCGGCGCTCTCGACCCCGGCGCTGTGACGACGACAGCGGGCGGCGCCTCCCTTCGCTTTCGCGGAGAGCGCTACGACGGCGTCATCTTCGACTGCGATGGGGTGCTCGTGGACAGTGAACGCATCACCAGCCGCGTGTGGGCCGGGCTGCTCACGGAGATCGGGCTGCCCACCACCACCGAGCAATCGCTCGCCACCTATCTTGGCAACAGTATGGGCCGCTGTCTGGAGATCGTGACCGAGCAGCTGGGCCGCCGCCCGCCCGATACGCTGCTCCCGCGCTTCTACGACGAGGTGAAGGTGGCCCTGGCCAGCGAGGTCACCCCGGTCGAGGGCATCGTGGCGCTGCTCGATGCGCTCGATGCCGCGGGCATTGGGTACGGCGTGGCCAGCAACGGCGAACACGAGAAGATGCGCACCACCTTGGGCGCGACGGAGCTGCTGGCCCGCTTCGAGGGGCGTCGCTTCAGCGCCGTGGATGTGGCGCGCCCCAAGCCGGCGCCCGATCTGTTCCTGCACGCGGCCGAGGCGCTGGGATTCGAGCCCGGGCGAACGATCGTGGTGGAAGACAGCCCGCTTGGCGTGCAGGGCGCACACGCCGCCGGCATGACCGTCATTGGCTACGCCGAATTGGTGGCCCCCGATCGCCTTCGTGCGGCCGGCGCCGTGCATACGGTGGACCAGCTGCGTGCGCTGTTGCCGCTGATCGCGACGTAATGCCCCTGCGGCGGCGCGAGTGCACCTCCGACTCCGGTGAGGCGCCGCGCAGCAGACCCGGTGGCGTCGAGGGGGAGATGCGGGCGTACCGTCGGTGGCGTCCAGCAGCGGCGACCGCCGCACGCAGACCGCTTTGGACGTGGACGCCGCCACCGCCCGCCAGCCGTCAGCGAAAGGCGTACCCGATCGTCAGGCGCAGTGTGGGCATGTACTCGTTGAACTGGTCGAACCCGGTCGGCGAGTCCTCGAGCAGGAAGTAGCGCCGCGCGCCGCCGCCCACCGCCACCGCCGTGTTGCGCTGCTTGCCCAGCAGCCACTGGTACTGCATCTCCACCGAGAAGGTGGGTGAGGTGGCGCTGCGGCGCGGATAGGTGCACGGACTGAAGCCGACGCAGTCCACGAAGCTCACCGTGGACTGGCGCCCCACGCCCACACCGGCCGCAAAGCCGAACCCCTGCAGCGCCCGCTCCGACGGATAGAGCCGCAGCTTGATGTCGGCGTTGGCGAAGCGGTCGTCGTCATTGTCACCGGGGGCGAGATACGATGCCGCCACCGCCACCGACAGGTTCTCGCGTAGTCGCGATTCGAACTCGCCCTGAAACGACCCGGCCAGCGGAAGGAACGGGTTGATCGAGATGATGCGCGTGGGGGTCTGGGCCGGCAGCACAACGGCACCGAGCAGCAGGGCCGCCACGGCGCAGGTCACGGCTCGCGTGGCCCGTCTCACCGGAACGCCCAGCCAATGGTGAGCCGCCCCGTGGGGAGCACGCGGCTGATGTCACGATCCCGCACGTCGGTTTCACTGAAGAAGTACCGCTTGACGCCCCCACCCACCGTCACCGCCGTGGCGCGCGTGCGGCCAAGCAGCCACTGGTACTGCGCCTCCACGGAGAACGTGGGGGCGGTGACCTGCGCGCCGGCGAAGACCGGTGGCTCACAGTTGATCGGCGCACAGGCACCCACGTCGTCGGCCTGCTGCGTGCGCCCCAGCCCCACACCAGCGGCGAGCCCCAACCCCTCGAGCGCGCGATCCTGCGGATAGAGCCGCAGCTTGATGTCGGCGTTGAGCACATTGCGGTTCCATGGCACATACGACGCGCCGATGGCCACGCTCGTGTTGTCGCGCAGCTTGCGCTCGTACTCACCCTGGAAGAACCCGGCGAGCGGCATGAACGGGTTGATGGCGATGATCTGGCGCGGTGCACCACCGGGGAGATTGGCGGACTGCTCGCGCAGCGTACCCTGCGCGACGAGAGAGGCCGGGGCGAACAGCAGCGGCGCCACGAAGGCGAACAGGGTGCCCGCCGTGGCGCGCACCGGGCGGAAGGCAGAACGCATGATCGGTGAGGACTGGAGAATCACGTGGCGTGCAGGATGGCCTTGGCCGCCATCTCGCCGCCCCGTGCGGCACCTTCGAGTGAGCTGGAGTGCAGGGTTTCGCTGGCGCGCCAGAGCCCTGCCATACCACACGCAATGCTGGGGCGTTGTTCCCGCCACCCCGGGGCCTGCTCGTACTGCGCGTAGGGCACGCGCCAGAGCGCCACCCGATCGAGCGTCAGGGCGTCGGGGGAGACGCCCCCCATGCGCGCCAGCTCATGGCGCATTGCCGCGTCCAGCGTCGCGTCGTCGAGATCGGCGGCCGCCCCTACCGCGGTGGCGGCAATGAGCGTGCGCCCTTGCGAGGCATACTCGGGCGCGACGTCGGTGAGCGTCACCGCGTGTGAGAGCACGGCCTGCGGGTTGGCGTTGAGCCACAGCGCCTTGCCGGGAATGGGCGAGGTGCGGGCGGTGAAGTACAGCGTGGTGCAGCCGCGGGCGCCCGTGGGCTCGGGGAGCGACAGCCCCACCGTACGCGCCAGCGTCGCGGCGGCCGGGGCGTCGGTGGCGAGCACCACCTGCGCGGCTTCGATCGTGGTGGCATCATCCAGCTGCACGCCGCTCACCCGTCCGGCCGTCACCGTCAGCGCGCGCACCGCCGTGCGCGTGCGCACGCTGCCGGGGGTGAGCCGCGCCGCCATCTGCTGCGTGAGCGCGCCGATGCCACCGGCCGGAATCACCGTGTCGCCGTCGGCCAGCATCTTGAAGGTGAAGAGCAGGATGCTGGCGCTGGTGGCGAGCGTGCGATCGAGCAGGATGCCACCGTAGAACGGCGCAAAGAAGCCGTCGATCACCGGCGCGCCGAACCCCCGCGCCGCGAGAAACTCGCGCGTGCTGATGCCGGCGAAGCGCGGGCCGAAACAGTCGTCGATGCTGAGGTGCTGGGCGAAGCGGCGCAGCGCGAGCAGGCGCAGCTTGTCGCCCACGCCAATGGCGCGCGCAAAGATGGTGTCGAGCAGCAACCCCGGGTCGGCCAGCGCATCGCCAATGAGCGAGACGTGCCCGTCGCGCGCGATACGCGCTGCCGGGAGGAACTTCCGCAGGGCGAGCCGGTCGAAGTCCAGATAGCGGCGCAGCGTGGGGTACGCCGTGAACAGCACCTGAAAGCCGTGATCGATGACGAGCCCGTCGTGGCGGCTCGTGCGTACGCGTCCGCCCACCTCGGGGGCGGCATCGAGGACGAGCACCGCGCGCCCGGCCGCTTGCAGTTCAATGGCCGCGACCAGTCCGGCCACACCGGCGCCGACGATGACGATGGGATTCCCGTTGGAAGCACGCATGCCTGCAAAGTGCACGAATGACTTCGCCGGACGCCACGGTCTCGTGGCGCCCGGCGGGCGTTGGGCCATCCAAACCGCCGGTCCCGCCGATCCGACACGGCATCCGACGCGTTCCGGAACAGCCTTCCCTACATCAGAACCGCACGCCGAACGTGATCGGCACGTAGCGCGAGCTTCGACCGTCACTGAACACATTCACGAAGCGCGCTTCGGCAAAGGTGGAGAAGCCCGACAGCTGGAAGGTGAGACCGCCACCCACTTGCAGTCCCAGATTGGTGTCGGACTGGTCCGTTTCGGGGTTCCTGGTGTTGAAGATGCCCAGACCGCCCAGCGCATAGGGCCGGAGCATCGAGGAGGACTCGGTGGGGATGTCGTACAGCACGTTCCCCACGAAGCCGATGGCGCGGGTGCTCCCCTCGAACACCACGACATCCTTGTAGTCCCACTGGTCGACGCTCACATCGGCCCGGAGACGCACCGACTGCAGCGCCGCCGGCTTGAAGAACAGGTGCCCGGTGAGGTTGTACCCGGAGTTCGCTACATCGCCCAGATCGCCCATGGGCAGCGACAGGCCGCCACTCACGCCAACGCTCACCGACCGGTCGGTGGATTGGGCACCCAGGGTTGCCGGGCCCATCACGGCCGCGATCAATGCACAGGTCCGCAGTGCATGCTTCATCAGATACCTCCAGTTCAAGGGGGGCGCACGTCGTGCACCGCCAATGATGCGAATGCCGTACCAGCGCGAATGGGGCGCGTCGCTACTCGGGCGACGGCGCCACGGCCGTGACGAAATACTCCGTCTCGCCAAAGCATGAGGTTGGTACCCCGACATGCTGCTGGTAGGTCACCGTGACGCGCTTGCCACTGAGCGCCGCAATGGCGGCCGCCACGGAATCGCTGCGCACGGTGAAGGAGAAACTGTCCGACCGGAAACCCTTGGCGATGTCCGTGTAGAGCGTCCCCTCCCAGGTCTTGCACAGCCACCCCTTCCTGGAAATCTTCTGCACGTAGCCCGCGCGCGACCCCTCGGAGTAGCTCCACGAAAGCGCTGCCGCTGTCCAGATGCCGAGCCCCAGCGCCGGGAGCCCCAGCAGCGCCAGCACCGTGACCGCCAGCCAATGGCGGCGCACGAACGACGCGCGAGGCGCGGGCGAGGTGGCCTTGCCGCCCGGGGCATCGCCGGTGGCCGCCGACCCGGCACTGCCGGCCGGCGAGTCGTGTTCGTCTTGAGTGGGATCGGCCATGAACGGAACTTGGGCGACCCTACCGGCAGGCGCTAGCTTTCGCCGTCGTCCATCCCGTCACTTCCACTTGCAGGGTGCGTATCGTGTCGTCCTCCGCCGCAGGGTTCGGTAGCCGTCGTCCCACCGTCACGGTCACGGTGCGCGGTGTGGCCGTGGGGTCTTCTGCCCCCGTGGTGGTGCAGTCCATGACCAACACCGATACGGCTGACGCTGCCAGCACCGCCGACCAGGTGGCGGCGCTGTTCGAGGCCGGCTCGCAGAAGGTGCGTATCACGGTCAACACCGACGAGGCGGCGCAGGCGGTTCCCGAGATCCGCCAGCGCCTGGAGGACCGCGGGCTCGACGTGCCGCTCATTGGCGACTTCCACTACAACGGGCACCTGCTGCTCACCAAGTACCCGAAGGCGGCCGCTGCCCTCGACAAGTACCGCATCAACCCCGGCAATGTCGGCACGAAGCACCGCGACACGAACTTCACCACCATCGTGCAGGCGGCCATCGATCACGACAAGCCGGTGCGCATCGGCGTGAACTGGGGGTCGCTCGACCAGCACCTGCTCACCGACATGATGGACGCCAACGCCGCGTCGGCCACGCCGCGCGATGCGAAGGACGTGTACATGGACGCGATGCTCGAGAGCGCGCTCCGGTCCGCCGCGCTCGCCGAAGAAGTGGGACTCGCGCACGACAAGATCATCGTGAGCGCCAAGATCTCCGTGGTCCCCGATCTCGTGGAGTGCTACCGCCGGCTGGCCAAGCGGTGCGACTACCCCCTGCACCTCGGCCTCACCGAAGCGGGAATGGGCAACAAGGGTGTTATCGCGTCGGCAGCGGCCCTGTCGATCCTGCTCAGCGAAGGGATCGGCGACACCATTCGGGTGTCGCTCACCCCCAAGCCCGGTGGTGATCGCCGCGAGGAAGTGTTCGTGGCGCAGCAGATCCTGCAGTCGCTGGGGCTGCGGTCGTTCGCGCCGCAGGTCACGGCCTGCCCCGGCTGCGGCCGCACCACCAGCACCTTCTTCCAGCGCATGGCCGAGGACATCCAGGGCTACTTGCGCGAACAGATGCCGGTGTGGCGCGAATCGAAGCCCGGCGTGGTGGAGATGAAGGTGGCCGTGATGGGGTGCGTGGTGAACGGTCCCGGCGAGAGCAAGCACGCGAACATCGGCATTTCCCTGCCGGGCACCTTCGAGGAGCCCAAGGCGCCCGTTTACGTGGACGGCAAGCTGTTCACCACGCTCAAGGGGGACCGCATCGTGCCGGAGTTCCTCGGCATCCTCAACGACTACGTGGCGCGCACCTACTGAGGCGCGGGGTCACTCCCCTGTCCGTCGGGCACCCGGCTCATGGAGCCGGGCACCCGACGGGACATGGGCACGGCGGTCAGCGCGCGACCGGACCGCTGGCGCAGGTGACCGTGGGATGGATCGGCGTGAAGATGTTGTAGGTGAGGCTGCCGACCAGCCCGTTGAGGAAGCTGTGCTTCGTCTCGAACTTGGCGATGCCCTGCGGGCAGGTCTGCTGGGACTTGATGGTGTCGGGGGGAACGAGCCCCAGCACCCACGACTTCTGCCACGGCAGGTCGATCTTCTGCGCCGCTTCCGGCGCCCCGGAAACGACGGTGTAGTGGTAGCAGCCCGCCAGCAGGCTGACGGCCGCCACCGTGGCGAGCGTGCAAACGGAACGAGTCATCCGGCTCATCATGGCAAGGTCTCCCGCGATCAGCGCGAAGGGGCCGTTTCCGGCGCGAAGGTGACGATGATCGGGCGGCCGGACACGGCCGACTCGCGGGCGAGTTCCGACAGCGCCGTGTTGAACGCCTCGGTGTCGAGCGTCGCGGCCAGCACGCGCGTCACGGTGCCGGCATCGGCGCGTCCGCCGTTGGCGCAGGTGATCGACACTTCGTGGGGCGTGAAGAGCCCCAGGGTGAGCATGCCGACGACGCCGTTGGCGAAGGTCTGCCGCGTACTGGCGACCGCAATGCCGCTGGGGCACTGCTGACGCACGTCGATCGGCGAGCCCGATACGAGGCCGAAGATGTAGGACGGGTGGAACGATTTCGTCACGGTCGTCGTCGAGCGGGGAAGCCCGGTGTCGACGACCTGGTGAAAACACCCGGCGAGGAGTGTCATCGCACCGGCAGCGGCGGCAACGCGGAGGAATCGCATGCGGGGTCATTCCATGGCAGAGGTGGCGAGCGCGTCGTCCTGGAGAGGCGACCGGCGGTCGCCGGGATGCGTGCCCGGCCACCGCCTCCGTACCATGCGCTGTTGCCGACGCCGCAGCAAGACCCGCCCCCCGGATCAGCGCAGCGGCAGGATGTCGATGCCCCCCGCCTGCTGCCCTACATCCACGCGGGCCACGGTGCGCCGCGTCGTCAGGTCGATGATCTCCACCGTCCCCGGCTCCGAGCCCACCCCCTCGACCGTCACGAACGCATAGCGGTCGTCGGGGGTGATCGCCACGCCGTGCACCACCCGCCGCTGCGTGGGGAGGGTGGCGAGCGTGGCACCGGTCTTCGTGTCGATGATGCCCACGCTCTGCCCGCGCTTGTTGGTGGCCACGAGCGTCGTCCCGTCGCGGGTGGCCGCGAGATTGTACACGCCATTCCCCGCCGGAATGCGGCGGCGCATGGTCCACGACGCCACGTCGATCTCCCCGAGATCGCTCGTGCCGTTGCACGCCACCCACACGGTGCGATCGTCGGCACTGGGCTGGGCCCAGGTGGGGGAGCAGGTCGTGCTCCCCGCCGCCGGCTGCGCCAGTCCGTGGCCGCTCATGTCGTGTCCGGCGTGTGCCGCGTCGGCCGCCCCGCGCACCGGTGGCGCGCCGCTCATGCCGCGCTCCATCCCCTTCGTGAGCAGGAAGTGGCGCGACACCTGCAGTCCGTCGAGGTCGATCTCCACGAGCTGCTCGTCCATCATGCACACACTGTAATGCCGCGTCCCGCGGCTGTTCACGCGCGAGCCATGCGGCATGGCGCAGGTGGTGATGCGGGCGATCTCCTGCAGGCTGTCCGTGCGCACCACGCTCACGTCGCTCGCCACCATGTCGCCGTGCAGGTTGAAGTTCACCACCACGACCAGGCGGCCGTCGGGGGTCACCTGCGCCGTGGCGGGGAAGTTGCCCAGCATGACCTGGCCGGCGTACGCGTTGGTGCGCGCGTCGAACTTCCACAGCACGCCATACGGGGTGCCGTGCGCCGTGCTCACGTAGTAGTGCGCCCCGTCGGGGGCCACGGCCAGTCCGTGCGGACCGTCGGGATCGGCGAGCATCACCCCCACGTCGTGCTGCCGGACGACCTTCGCTCCCTGCGGGCCGAACTCGATGACCGCCACGCGGTCCACGCTCTCGCTCGCCACCAGCGCCGTGTACGTGCGCGCGGGAGCCGGTGGGGCGAGCGACGCGCCGCCCTGCGCGGCGGCGCCGGACGCGGCCGTCAGGGAGGCGAGGGACGCGGCGAGGAGAGCGACGCGGCGCTTCATGGCACGATGACGGTCTTCTTGGGTTCGGGCTTGGGATCCATGCGCACGATCCAGAGACCGTTGTACATGTCGTTCACGTACGCGAGGCCGTTGCGCACCACCACGCCCCAGGTCATGGCGGCGTTCTTCACGTAGCCGTCCATGTCGGCGGTGTGCACGTGCACCATCTCCCGCTGCTGCGCCCGCAGATCGCCGCGCAGCTCACCGCTGATGTCGAAGGTGCGGAAGCCCGCGTTGTACGCGCCCATGTACAGCGTGTCGCCGGCCACCCACACGTTGTGCACGCCGCCGAACTCGGGCTCGTAGAAGGCCACGCTCTTCGGCTTGGCGATGTTGCTCACGTCGATCACCTGCAGGCGGCCGTACGCGCGCCCGGCGCTCGCATCCTTGGCACCCTTGACCGGCGCGGCGGGGAACACCTCGTCGGCAATGAACACGTAGTTCTTGTGACGCCAGGCGGTGTGCGTGCCGCGAATGAAGCCCGGGCCACCCGACGCCTCCACCTGCCGGTACATGTCGTTCAGGTCGTACTTGTACTGGCTCACAAGCTGGGGGTTGCTGGGGCTGCCACCCTTCACGCCGTTGCCGATGTCGAGGATGACCAGCCCGTCGTTCCAGTAGCTCAGGTACGCGAGGCCATCCTGCACGTCGATGTCGTGCAGCGAGCGGCCGGCGTCGGGACGCGGCGTCTTCCACACGGCGGCCGTCTTCGGCTGGCACGGGTCGTTCCAGTCGATGATGTGAATGGCCCCGGTGCCGTCGTTGGTGAGATAGATGTGCGTGCCGTACTTCTCCTGGCGGTACACGAAGGTGCTGTGCACGCCGCCGGTGAGCCCTTCGGTATAGTCGGCGCACTTCTTCGGGTGCAGCGGATCGTCGAGCGTGGCAATGACGATCCCGTTCTTGCGGTCGCTCGCCCCCTCGCGGGTGAACACGAGATGCGTGCCGGCGGGGTTCGTCATGATGTCGTTGACGCGCCGCGTGTTCTCCACGATGGAGTCGGTCACCACCGGCTTGCTCTTGTCGGTGATGTCGATGGTGAACATGCGGTCGCCCCCCGAGCCGGTGCCGAGGTACGCGATCTCGCGCGTGGGGTGCAACCACACCTCTTCCGTGGTGAACCCGGTGCGCGGCAACCGCCCCACGACCGTGGCCGGCCGGCGCACGTCGCGCGGCGTGAGCCGCACCACCGCCTGCGCACTCTGCGTGCCCAGCGTGGCCGTCACGACATATGTGCCCCCTTCATAGCCGGTGAACGCCCCGTCGGCGTCGATCACCCCCTGACCGGGATTGAAGCTCCAGCTGGGGGTCAGTCCGGCCAACGGCCGGCCGGCGGCGTCGCGCGCGGTCACCGCAAAGCGGATCACGTCGCCGGTGCGCGCCTCCTTCGCACTGGGGGTGATGGCGAGTGCGCCGATGCGCCCCGCCACCACCAGCACCGCGTGCGTGGCCGTGGCGCGATCGACGCGCGCCGTGAGCACGGCACGTCCCACCCCCTTCGCCTCCACGAGGCCGTCGGCGTTGACGGCTACCACCGCGGGGTTGCTGCTGCTCCATTGCACCCGGTCGTCGCGCCGGTCGCCAGCGGCGCTGCGCACCGTGGGCACCAGCACGAGACGCTGCCCGCCCACCAGACGCGTCGGGGCGTCGTCGAGCGTGATCGTGGCGGCCGGTCCGGGCACCATGCGCACTTCGATGCGCTGCGTGATGGTGGGTTGCCCCACGATCTGCGCCACGACGGTCACCGGCATGGTGCCGGTGGAGCCGGAGCGCACCAACCCGTCGGCATCGATCGCGCCTTCGAAGCGGCCACCCGCCGCGATGAAGCGAATCGTGGTGCCCGGCACGGGCTGGCCATTGGCATCCACCACCCGGGCGCGCAGTCGCAGCGTGTCCTCGGCAATGACCACCGGGTTGGCGGGGGTGATTTCCAGCTTGGCCGCCGACGGCGGCTGCACGGCGGCGAGCGAGGCGGAGACGAGGGCGATCAGCATGGGCGACAGGGCCGGAGATGGTGGTGGGGAAATGACGACAGCCGGGGCAGCTACACCTGCTCGAGCGCCGACGCCGCGGCGTCGAGTTCATCGACGATGGGGGCGTTGAACCCGACCTCGCGCAGCCGGTTGGCCACGCGGCGGTACCATCGCACCGTGCCGTCGCGGCCCACGCTGAAGCGCCCCCACACCGTTTCGGGGAAGGCGGTGCGCCGCAGGTCGGAGAGAATGCTGTTGGCGTTGTGCACCTTGTCCGCGGCGCACACCCACAGGGCGTCCTCGTTCGCCAGCGACAGACGGGCGAGGTAGTCTTCCTTCTTGTCTTCCGACGACAGCTCGATGCCATCGTCGTCCACCTTGCGGTGGGTCACCATGAGGACGGTGGCGAGAACGCTGTGGCCGAACTTGTGACCGATCCGCTCCTCGAGCATCTCGCGCGTCATGCTGTCGCGCACGCAGTCCTCCACCACGTCGTGCAGGATCCCCGCCACCACCGTGTCCTCGCTGCAGCCGTAGCGGGTGAGAATCATCGCCACATTGGCCGGGTGCGTGAGGTACGGCAGGCGTGTGCCCTTGCGCACCTGCTGGTCGTGATGCTTCGCCGCGAAGGCGAAGGCGTGGTTGATCCGATCGGAGTATCCAGTCATACCAGGCATGAACGGCGGGGCGACGGGCGATGGCGGATCTGACGGGGCGCGTCAGGCAGGGACGGGAACATACGTCGTGCGGGTGAACCAAGCCACCAACCGTTCGAGGCCGGCCACGTCGTCATCGCCGAAGGCGTCGAGCACGGGCGAGTCGATGTCGAGCACGGCCATGAGGGCACCCGCGGCGTCGTACACCGGAACCACGATTTCGCTCTGCGAGCGGGCATCGCAGGCGATGTGTCCCGGAAACGCGTGCACGTCGGGCACCACCACCGTGCGGCGTTCCGCCGCGGCCGTGCCGCAGACACCGCGCCCGAAGGCGATGTCCTGACAGCCGAGTGATCCCTGATACGGCCCCACCCGCAGCAATCGGTCCCGCTCCACGACCCGATAGAACCCGGTCCACAAATGGCCGAAGGCGTGGTGCAGCATGGCGCTCAGCGTTGCCATGCCGGCAATGGCATCGGTGCTGTCGTGCAGGAGCAGGGCCTGCATTTCCAGCAGGCGGGCGTACGCGTCGGCGCGCGGAACGGCGCGCAGGTCGGGGATGACAGGTTCCATGAGGCCAGGGGAAACGAGACGAGACGTCGGTGACGGAAGCAGCGGCCGACGGGCCGCGCCGGGGTCGGCGCCAGCGTGGGCGTCAGCGTGGGCGTCAGCGCAACGGGCCGATGAGGACGATGAGGCGGTAGTCGAGCACGGCGAGCGCGAGTCCCTGCAGCACGACGCCGATGCCGGCCCCCACGGCGCCGAGCCGTCGCTCCCATCGCCAGCCGACGATGATCAGCGTGAGCCCCACGGCGGCGTAGCCGATATCGAGGCCGGTATTGAGCCACAGGATGTTGAGCAGCTTCTGCGTGCCGGCGAAGTCGCGCATGGCCAGACCACGCCACGCCCAGAGGGCAATGAGGGCGTTGACGGCCCCCCAGGCCAGCGTCTGAATGGCGAAGTGCCGCACCAGCGGCGCCGTCATGCGTCGCACGGTCAGCAGCGCCAGCAGCGCGGTGCCACCGAGCATGCTGAGCGCGGCCCACACGCCCAGGCGCAGGAGATGTCCCTGCTCGAGGGTCAACAGCGTATCTGCCCACATGCAGCGGAGACTAGCCGGAGGCGCGCGAGCCGGCCAGCGGCACATCGGTAGCCCAGAGCACGACGGCGCGAATGCGGCGCCCCTGCTCCTCGGCCGCCCTGACGGTGCGGGCCACCCAGGCCAGCGGCGTTTCTCCCAGCCTTGCGCAGAGCACCAGATCGCAGTGAGCAGGGACGGCCGGCGCACGGGACAGGTCGCTCACGTACACCGTGAAGTCGAAGTGGCGCAGCAGCGGCTCGAGCCGCGTGGGAGTGTCGGCGGTGGCCGGGTGCTCCGGGCCCCCCGCGCGCGCACGGGCACCGGCGTCGGCGCGGGCCCGACGCGGCAGCACCAGCGTCACGCTCGCGTCACGCCCCAGCGGGAGGGCCCGCGACGCGTCCCACGCCTCCTCCCATGACGTGTCCGCACCGAACGCCCCCGTGGCGCCGCCGCCATGGGTCGACCGCTCGCCGTCGCTGCGCACCAGGGCGCTGGTGGGGAGCAGCGGCACCAGCGCGCCGGCGCGTTGCGCGGCGTCCACCAGTGCCGTGGCGCGCGACTCGCGCGCTGCCACCGACGCCAGGTTGAGCCCGACCGCGCCTGCCACCACCGGATGGTCCGCGAGCACCTGCACCTCGCGCGAAACGTCTCCCACGTGCGAGAGGGTGAGATGGAGCAACGGCCACGCATCGCCGGCCGGCGTGAGCACCGGCACCGGCGCCTCCGGCGGCCGCGCGCGGCGGGCGAAGCGAGGGAGCCGTCGTGCGCCCATGCGCCACGCGCCCCCCGACTCTCCGGGCGCGGCGGCGTCGCCCTGGTGCACGATCACCCGCGAGCGGGTGAGTGCCTCGAGCTCCTGCGCGTCCCCCACCATGGGGAGTCGCATCTCGCGCCACACGGCCACGGAAAAGCCCCCACTGAGTCCCAGCACCAGCGAGGCAAGCAGCATCGCGACCGGTGGCACGGACAACTGCATGCGCGCACGCAGCGCCGCCCGCTGGGCATCGAGGATGGCATTGAATCGCTGCGCCGCCGCCAGCAGCGTGTCGAGCGCCACCACGGAGTCCGTGGCGAGGCGCACGGCCGCGTCGAGCAGCGAATCGGGGCGCGCGGCGTCCACGGGCACGGTAGAGGCGGGCTCGGGCAGCTGGGCCTGTGCCCGCAGGGTGCGGTCGGCGAGCGCCACGAGCTGGTCACCCACCTCGGTGAGGCGCATGGTGAGCGCGGCGTAGCGGGCGTCGGGGCCGCGCAACGCGGCCAAGGCTTCGCGCTCATCGTACAGCACGTCGAGCGAATCGCGCAGCCGGCTGGCCGCGGCGCGGCGCACGGAATCGCGCTGCATGACGGGCGACTCGCTGAGCGCCCGGTAGCTCTCCATGAGCGGCGTCTGCCGTGCGCGCGCCAGTTGCGCCGCGAAGGCGCGCAGCGCCGTGTCGCGCGCGAGGACGGGCAGCATGGCGGTGGTGAAGAGCGAGTCGGCGGTGCCGCTGCTCCCGGGCAACGAGTCGGCCAGCGCCTTGCGGGCGGCGGTGCGCTGCCCTTCGGCCCGGGCCCGCGCGGCATCGGCACGCACCCGCTGCGCGCGCAGCTGCACCGTGTCACGCGCCGGCGGCAGCGCGGCGATGGCGGTGGACAGCGCGCGATCGGCCTGGCGTGGCAGCAGCACGAAGGTCAGCAGCGCTGCGATCATCACGAGGGCGCCGGTGCCGGCAATGACGAGGCCATGGCGCGCCGCGTTCCGTGTGCGTGCGGCCAGCCAACGGGCGCGGGAGGAAGTCATGGTGCCCGTAACGAACACGGGGGCCGGCGCATCGCGCCAGCCCCCGTGGTCCTGCCCATCACATCGCGTGAGCCGAAGCTTACTTGATGGTGATCTTGCCCTTCATGTTCATCGCGAGGTGCGGCGTGCAGTGGTAGTCGTACGTACCAGCCGGAACGCCGGCGAACGAGACCGTGTACTCTTCGTTCGCGTTCAGGAGCATCTTGCCCGAGAGCTCACCAGCCTGCTCCGGCATGTTCGCCGTGAGGGCCGTCTTCGCTTCCGGCGACAGCGTGGCGGGATCGAAGGCCACGTTGTGCGGGCCGCCCGAGACCATGACGAACTTGATGCCGTCGCCCGCGGCGATCGTGATTTCGGCCGGCTCGAAGCGGTAGCCCTGACCGTCACCCACCATGTTCACCGTGTGCGTCGTGCCCGTGATCGGGGCCATCGCGCCCGCCGCCGGAGCCGCCGGAGCCGCTGCCGCCGCCGTGTCGGCCGCCGGAGCCGCCGCCGAATCCGTCGCCGCCTTGTCACCACCGCCGCACGCGCCGAGCAGGATCGCCGCGCCCGTCACCACCGCAAAGCCGAGAAACCGCATGTGTGTAGGCCTCCAGAGCCTATATCGGAAATTTCCTATTTTTCAGGCCACCGGATGGCCTGTGCCTGCAGGGCCCTGCAGACTTTGTGAACTTATTCACAAAGGCGACCAGCGCCAAGGGGCCGGTCAGGGAAGGCCAGACTTGACGCCATCCCTCGAGCCTGCTACCGTCTCACGACTATGCCTGCCGTCCGCACCGCCCACCATCATGCGCACCACAGCCACGGCCCGACGGGTCGGGGCGCTTCGTGCGTGATGGGGTAAGCACTCCGCGTCCCCGCGCACGGCGACCTGCGGCCCGTCCCTACCGGACGGGCCTTTTTTGTTGCCCGCCGGGACGTCCTGTTCCGTTTTCTCTCTACTAGAACACCCGATGCTCCGTATCGCCCTCCCCAACAAGGGGCGCCTCTCCGAAGACACCCGCGAACTCTTCAACGACGCCGGACTCGAAGTCCGCTCGTCCGGCGAGCGCGCCCTCACCGCTTCCCTCGGCGGGGAGTTCGAGGCCATCTTCGTGCGCGCTCAGGACATCCCCGAGTTCGTGGCCGACGGCGCCGCCGACGTGGGCGTGACCGGCTGGGACCTGGTGAACGAATCGGGACGCCCCCTCACCTCCCACCTCGACCTCGGCTTCGGCCGGTGCCGCCTCGTGGTGGCCGCGCGGGAGGACTCGGGTATTCGCGCGGTGGCCGATATCGGAAAGGATGGGCAGCGCATGCGCGTGGCCACCGTCTTTCCCAACATCACCCGCCGCTTCTTCGAGCAGGCCGGCCGGCCGGTAGATGTGGTCCCGGTGTCGGGAGCTGCCGAAATCGCGCCGCACCTGGGCATCGCCGATGTGGTCGTGGATCTCACCTCCACCGGCAGCACCCTGCGCGTGAATGGCTTGCGCGAGATCGAAACCGTTCTGCGCTCGAGCGCACACCTCATCACCGCGGAGGGGGGGCCGCGCCACGGCGCCGCCGACCGCCGGCAGGAACTCGACGACCTCGTGACCGCGCTGGCGTCGGTCATCCGGGCGCGCGGGCAGCGCTACCTCATGGCCAACGTCCCGCGCGCCGCGCTCCATCAGGTGCGGGAGGTGCTGCCGGGCCTCAACGGCCCTACGGTCATCGAAATTGCCGAATCCTCGCAATACGTGGCCGTGCACGCCGTCGTGAGCGCCGCAACCATCTATCGCACCATCTCGCAGCTGCGGGCCCTTGGCGGCGAGGGCATTCTGGTCACGCGCATCGAGAGGCTCGTGCCGTGAGCACGTCGTTGGAAGCCTCCGTGCCGTTGCGGGCGTTCGGGGCCCTGGCGTCACTCGATGCCCCCACGCGTCGTGCCATCGTGGACCGCTCGTCCACGACCGACGGCACCGTGCGCGAGCGCTCCGCCGCCCTCATCGCCCAGGTACGCGAGCGTGGTGACGACGCGCTGTTCCAGTTCGCCCGCGACTTCGACCGCGTGACGCTCACCTCCCTCGAGGTACCGCGCAGCGCCTGGGACGCCGCGCTCGCCTCACTCGACCCCGCGTTGCGTGTGTCCCTCGAGCGTGCCGCACGGAACATCGCCGCCGTGCACGCGGCGTTTCGCCCCGTGGAAACCGTCTGCTCCCCCGAACCCGGCATCACGGTCGGGCGCCGGCCGGACCCGCTGCAACGGGTGGGGATCTATGCGCCGGGCGGACGCGCCGCCTATCCGAGTTCGCTGCTCATGGGCGCCATTCCCGCGCGGGTGGCGGGGGTGCAGGACGTGATCGTGTGTTCGCCTCCGGGGCCCGACGGCATGCCGTCGCCGGTGGTGCTGGCCGCCGCCGCGCTGGCCAACGTGGACCGGGTGTTCGCCGTTGGTGGTGCCGGTGCCATTGCCGCCATGGCGCTGGGTACGGCGAGTGTGCCGCGCGTCGATCGCATCATGGGGCCCGGCAACGCCTACGTGGCCGAGGCCAAGCTGCAGCTTGTGCACCGCGTGGCCATCGATGCGCCCGCCGGCCCGAGCGAGCTGCTCGTGCTCGCCGACGCCTCGGCCGATGCCGTGGCCATTGCGCGCGAGATGCTGGCGCAGGCCGAGCACGATCCCGACGCCGCCGTGATCGCGGTGTTGGCTGGCGAGGATGTGGATGCGCTGGCGGTGCACGTGCGTGAGGCGCTGGCAGGGCAGATCGCGGTGGCGCCGCGCGCCGCAGTGATCGAACAGTCGCTGCGTGAGCGGGGCGCGATCGTCACGATACCGCAGCTGGACGACGCCATTGCCTTCACCAATGTGTGGGCCGCCGAACACCTCTTGCTGCTGGTGCGCGACGAGGTGCGCGACGCCACGCTCGCGGCGCTGCGCAGCGCCGGCACGATCTTCCTGGGCGCGTCGAGCAGTGTGGCCTACGGCGACTACATGACGGGGGCCAACCACGTCCTCCCCACCGCCGGGGCGGGGCGCAGCTACTCGGGGCTCAGCACCCTCGACTTCGTGCGCTGGACCACGTGGCAGGAAGTGACCCCCGGGGCGGCCGCCTTGCTGAGCGACGATGTGGGGCGCTTGGCCGACGCCGAGGGACTGCCGGCACACGCCGCCGCCGCCCGCGCCTGGGCCACCCCAACCTTCCCGGGGTCAGAGCTGGGGTCAGAGCTGGGGTCAGAGCCGGGGTCAGAGCCGG
>NZ_JAJTHI010000049.1 GCF_021298855.1 Gemmatimonas sp. | reverse complement strand
TCGGGAGTGACAATTAACGCACCCGCGGCGCACATTGGCACCCGCCACCTCAGCCATTGACAATTGGGCGGCGTGGTTCCCGTATTCGCGCGTGAACCCGAGCATGCATCTCGTCTATCTCTGCGGGGAGTATCCCCCGGCGTCGCACGGCGGGATTGGCACGTTCACCCGCGCCATGGCCCACGCCATGACGGCACGCGGGCACACGGTCACGGTGCTGGGGGTGCAACGCGGACTGGGGGCCGTGCGCGACGAGCGCGACGGCCTCGTGCGTGTGCTGCGCCTCCCCTCGCGCGGGGGCGGCGCGGGGGCGCTGGCCGATGCGCGCGCCCTGGGCACCGCGCTGGCCACCGTGCACGCGCAGCAGCCGGTGCAACTCATCGAGGGGCCGGAAGGGGCCTTCGCGCTGCTGCCGCTGCCGCGCGGGGTGGCGCGGGTGGTGCGGCTGCACGGCGGGCACCACTTCTTTGCGCACCTCGAAGGGCGCCCGCTGCGCCGCTGGCGCGCCTGGGCCGAACGCCGCTCGCTGCGCCGCGCCACGCACCTGTGCGCCGTGAGCGACTTCGTGGCGCGCACCACCGCTGCGCTCGTGCCATCGCTGGCAGCGCGGCCGGTCACGGTGCTCCCCAACCCGGTGGACACGCAGCAGTTCGCCCCCCGCCCCGACGTGGCGCAGCACCCCGGGCAGGTGCTGTTCGTGGGGACGCTGTGCGACAAGAAGGGGGTGCGCGAGCTGCTGCAGGCCTTTGCCATCGTGGCGCCGCAGTGGCCCCACGCCACGCTCGAGCTCATCGGCCGCGACAGCCGGGACCCGGCCACGGGCGGTTCCTACGCCCAAGCCATGGCGGGGCTCGTGCCCTCGGCGCTGTTTTCGCGCGTGCGCTTTGCCGGCGTACTGGCGAACGCCGAGGTGGCCGAGGCGCTCGCGCGCACCACGCTGTTCGTGTTTCCCTCCAAGGCCGAAGCGCAGGGGCTGGCGGCGCTCGAGGCCATGGCCACCGGCGCCCCGTGCATCATCAGTGCCCGGGGCCCGGGGCCCGAAACGGCGGTGCACGAGGAGAGCGCCCTGCTGGTGGACCCCACGAATGTGCCGGCGTTGGCGGCCGCCATGACGCGGCTCCTTGGCGACGCCCCGCTACGCGCACAGCTGGGCGCCGCCGCCCGCGCCCGCTGCCTCGCGCACTTCGATCTGGCGCAGCTGGCGCCGCGCAACGAGGCGTTCTACGCGCGCTGTGTGGCCGAGGCGCGTGATGGATGACGTAATCGCCGGCGCTGGCCCCGGCGGCGTACTGCGGCTGGCCATCGTATCGCACGTGGTGCACTACCAGCACGATGGGCGGCTCTTTGCCTACGGCCCGTACGCGCGGGAAATCGACGTGTGGGCGTCGCTGTTTCCCGAGGTGGTCATCGTGTCGCCGCTGCGGCACGCGCCGCCTCCCGCCGATGCCGCCCCGCTGGGGGCGCGCAACGTGGCGGTGCGGGCCTTTCCCGAGTCGGGGGGAACGAGTACGGCGGCCAAGCTCTGGCAGGCGGTGCGGGCGCCCTGGCTGGCGTGGCGGCTCTGGCGGCTGCTGGGCGATGCCCACGCCATTCATGTGCGCTGCCCCGGCAACGTGGGGCTGCTGGGGGCGCTGGTGGCGCCGCTGCGGTCGCGCCGGCTGGTGGCCAAGTATGCCGGGCAGTGGGGCGGGTATGCGGGCGAGGCGGCCACGGTGCGCTGGCAGCGCTGGCTGCTGCGCTCCCGCTGGTGGCACGGCCCGGTCACCGTGTACGGGCGCCAGCCCGGCGACCCGGCGCACATCGTGCCCTTCTTCACGGCGTCGTTCACCCCGCAGCAGCTGGCGCGGGCGCAACGCGCGGCCTCGGCTCGCGCCGCCGTGCCGGTGCCGCCGTACCGTGTGCTGTTCGTGGGGCGGTTGAGTGCGGCCAAGCGGGCCCACGTGGTGCTCGAGGCGGTGGCGCAGCTGCCCGCCAGCGTGGTGAGCGCCTGCACCATTGTGGGCGACGGCCCCGAGCGGGCGCGTCTCGAGGCACAGGCAGCGGGGGACCCGCGGGTACGCTTCACCGGCGCCCTGCCATTGGACGACGTGCTCACGCAGTACGAGACGCACGACGTGCTGGTGCTGGTGAGTGAGACCGAAGGGTGGCCCAAGGTGGTCCACGAGGCGCAGGCGTTTGGGCTGCGGGTGGTGACGCCGCACGGGGAGGCGGGGCAGACCGCACGGCCTGCCGGGGCGCCGACCGCGACGGCGCGGCCCACCGCTACCGACGTCGCGCGGGCCATTGCGCACGCACCACCGGACGGGATAGCCGTGTCCGGCAACAGGGGAGCCGCTGCGTACGACCTGAACGCCCTGGGCAATGCGCTGCTGGCGCTCCTGCTCCGGGCGTGGAGCGACCCGCGGCAAGTAGATTTCCCCGAATGACGGGCCCCGCACCCCGATCCCTGTATCTCCCCGACCACCGCACCGGCGGTAGCCTCGAGACACGCCCCGGCGAGTCGGCGATGGACGGCCCGGCGCTGCTGCCCGTGCTGCTCGGCCTTGTGCTGCTGCATCTGGCGCTTGGCGTGGGCGTTTCCATTGACGACCGCCTGGTGCGGGTGCACGGGGCTCTGGTCATTGGCGCCACGCTGCTGGCCGCGGTCACCGACGGCGCGGCGCGCCTCCCGTATGCCTTTGCCTACGTGGCCGGCAGCGAGGTGCTCTGGCGCTTCATGCGCGAGGGTCTCCCGTGGGAAACGGCCAAGTACCTCTGCATCCTGGCCGGGGCGCTGGCCCTCATGCGCTTCCGCAGCACGTCAGGGCCGCCATGGCTGCTGGTGGCGTTCGCGCTGCTGCTGCTGCCGTCGGTGCTCGTGCCGGCCGGGCAGCCCGACATCTCCGACCGCTCGCTGCGGCAGGGCACGCTCACCACGCTGGCACCGGCATTCGCGCTGCTCATGATGAGCTGGGCCCTTCGCAGCGAGCGGGCCAACCGGCCCAACACCATCACGCTGCTGCTCGCGCTGGCCCTGCCCATCGTGTCCATTGCGGCACTCACGGGGCACCGCACGCTCACCGCCACGCAAATCGTCTTCACCGGCGAGAGCAACTTCGCCACCTCGGGGGGCTTTGGCCCCAACCAGGTGTCCACCGTGCTTGGCGTGGGAGCGCTGGCATGCACCCTGGTCGCGGCACTGCACCGGCGGCTGCTGGTATCGCTGGTGGCGCTGTTGGTGGCCGCGGGGCTGGCCGTACAGAGCGCCATGACCTTTTCGCGCGGTGGGCTGTATGCCGCCGTCCTGGCCATCGTGGCGGGCATGCTCATGGCTCCCGGCTCCCCGGTGGTGCGCCGCGCGTTGGTGCCCGCCGCCGCGGCGCTGGTGGGCGGGCTGGCCGTGGTGCTGCCGATCGTCAACGGCTTCACCGGTGG
>NZ_JAJTHI010000077.1 GCF_021298855.1 Gemmatimonas sp. | reverse complement strand
CGGTGCAGCAGCCGCCGGTGCAGCAGCCGCCGGCCCCGGCGCCGGTTCCGACGCCGGTGCCGCCGGCCGTCGTGGAGCAGCCCGGGCTGGAGCGTTCGCCGGCGGCGGTGGCGGCCGACTCTGTCGCGCGCGCCGATTCCGCCGCCCGGGCCGATTCCGCCGCCCGGGCCGACTCGGCCGCCCGCGCCGCGGCCGCCGCGGCCGCCGCGGTACCGGCCGCGACCCTGGCGGGAACCGATACGGTGAGCGTGTACGCCACGGCCATGCGCGCCGCGCAGCAGCAGCTGCTGGCGCAGCGCGAGGTGGTGGACGGGTTGGCCGTGGAGATCCACAAGAAGTTCGCGCTGTCGTTTGCCTGTCTCGTGTTCGTGCTCTTCGGCCCGCCCATTGCGCTGCGCTTTCCGCGCGGCGGCGTGGGGGTCACCATTGGCGTGAGCATCGTGGTGTTCGGCCTCTATTACATCTGCCTCATGGGCGGCGAGGCACTGGCCGACAAGGGGCGGCTGCCGGCGTTCATCGCCATGTGGATCGCCAACGTGATCTTCTCGCTGGTGGGGATCGCGCTGCTCTGGCGCGTGGAGAACACCACCGATACGTCGCGTGGCGGCGGGCTTCGCGACTGGCTGGCCGACCGGCGCGCGCGCAAGCAGCTGGCGCGTGCGCTCAAGGCGCCGGCGGTGCCGGCATGAGCACCCGACTCATCACACCGCTCGACAAGTACATCGCCGGGGAGTTCACGCGCATCTTCAGCGTGACGATCATGGGGTTCCCGGTGCTGGTGTTCGTGATCGACCTGGTCGACAACCTGCGCAAGTACCAGGAGAAGGGGCTCACCGCCAAGGCACTGGCGCTGAGCTACCTATACTGGATCCCCGATACGCTGTTCATGATCATGCCGGCGGCGGTGCTCTTCGCCACCGTGTTCTCCATCGGGACGTTCACCCGCTACTCGGAGATCACCGCGGCCAAGGCGTCGGGGATCAGCTTCTACCGCTTCATTGCCCCCATCGTGGTCATGGCGACCTTCGCGATGGGGCTCGACCTGGTCTTCAGCGAGGTGGCACCGCCGGCCAATGCCGAACGGCTCAAGCTGCTGGCCGGCACGAGCTCGAACGCCATGGACGACCGGTACAACTTCGCCTTCGCGAGCGATGAGGGGCGGGTGTACCGGGTGTATACGCTCAGCGTGCGGGAGAAGACGCTGAACGACGTGGAAATCGAGGAGCGCGGCGGGCCGCGGCGGCCAGGGCTGCTCATTTCCGCCAAGCGTGGCCACTGGACGGCGCAGCGCGGCTGGACGCTGCAGTCGGGGGTGCTGCACGTGATCCCCAATGAGACGGCCGACCTGGCGTTCAGCTTCGATTCGCTGGTGGACCGGCGCCTCAAGGAAACACCCCAGGAGCTGCGCGCCACCGAGCGGGACCCGGCTGAGATGCGCTTTGCCGAGCTGACCCGGTTCATCAAGGCGCTCGAACGGTCGGGCGCCGACGTGAACACGCTCAAGGTGGAGCGGATGCTCAAGATCGCCATTCCGGTCACCTGCCTCATCATTGCGCTCTTCGGGGCCCCGCTGGCCACGAGTTCGCAGCGCGGCGGGGCGGCCTACGGCATTGCGGTAAGCCTGGCGACGACCGTCTTTTTCCTCGTGCTCATCCAGTTGACCAAGGCCATTGGCGGCAAGGGGCTCATCTCCCCGGACATGGCGGCGTGGATTCCGAACCTGCTCGTAGGTAGCTTCGCCATCATCCTGTTGGCCCGTGTCCGCACCTGACCCCGCGATGATCCCTTCACTCCGCCCCGCCCGCTGCTGATGCCGATTGCCTACACGGTGGGTCTGGCGCAGCGCTATGTGGCGGGGCTGCTGCACGCGTTCGGCAAGCGGGCCTATTTTGCCCGCGACATCGTGCGCGGGCTGCGGGACCCGGGCACGTGGGTGCCGGAGACGATCCGCCAGATGCGCAACATCGGTGTGGATTCGGTGCCGCTGGCCGTCATCGTGGCCGCCTTTCTGGGTGGGGTCACCGCCTTCCAGACGCGCTACCAGCTCTTTCCCGGCGTCCAGATGTCGGTGGTGGGGCTCATCGTGCGGCAGTCCATCGTGCTCGAACTGGGGCCACTGCTCACGGCACTGGTGCTCACGGGACGCGTGGGGGCCCGCATGACGGCCGAGATCGGCACGATGCGTGTCACCGAACAGATCGACGCGCTGGAAACGCTCAGCTTCGACCCGGTGGGCTTTCTGGCCCTGCCCCGCCTGCTGGCGGCGCTGGTGATGCTCCCCGCGCTCACCGTGCTGGCCAACGCCACGGCCATCTTCAGCGCGTGGGCCACGCTCGTGACCGCCACCGACGTGCGCACCGACGACTTTCTCCTCGGCCTCCGCCTGGCGTTCACCTCCTTCCAGGTGATCTACTCGCTCATCAAGGCGTTCTGCTTCGGAGCGGCCATTTCCTTCGTCTGCTCGTACCAGGGCTACGTCACGGAGGCTGGTGCCGAGGGGGTCGGTCGTTCCACGGCCACGGCGGTCGTGATTGCGTCCGTGTCCATTCTCGTGCTCGACGCCATTGTCGCGGCCGTTCTGGCTCCGTTCATCCAGGCGTGAGCCTGCACTCCTTCTTTCTATGACGACCAAGCGACGTGACGAAGTGCTGGTGGGGCTGCTGCTGATGGTGGCCCTTGCCCTGGCTCTGGGCGGGACGATCTGGATTGCCCGCGGCGGTCTGGCCAAGGGCTACACGATGCACGCCCGCTTCCCGTGGGGGGCGGGGCTCAAGCAGGGGCAGCCGGTCCTGCTGGCCGGTGTGCAGGTGGGCTTCGTGGAGAAGGTAGAGCTCATCCCCGACGGCACGCTCGACGTGACGCTGCAGGTGCAGGATCAGTACCGCATCCCGAGCGGGACGACGGCGTCGGTGGAAGCGAACGGCATCTTCGGCGACATGCTCATTGCGCTGACTCCGGTGAAGGGGATCGAAGGGAAGATGGCCAAGGGGGATACGATCCCCACCGGCGCCGGCTCCCCGGGGGTGGCGCAGCTGCTCGAGAAGGGGGATTCGATTGCCCTCAACGTGCGGGCGCTGAGCGACGAGGCGCGGCGGCAGTTCGTGGACAGCGGCGGGGTACGGGAGGTGCGCCAGACGGTGGCGGACCTGACGAAGCTGGTGGCCCAGCTGAGCACCGTGGCGGCCGAGCAGTCGCGCCAGCTCACGCTGACCCAGTCGCAGCTGCGGAAGACGCTGTCGAGTGTCGATTCGGCCATGGTGGATTCGACCCTCGTGAATCTGCGGGCGACGAGCGCGAACTTCGAGCAGCTGTCGCGCGATTTCCGGGAGACGAACACGCAGGTCCAGTCGCTGGTGCAGAAGGTGAACACCGGCCCGGGGACCGCCGGGAGGCTGATGAACGACCCGGCGGTGTACGCGCGCATGGACACGCTGCTGGCGCGATTGGATTCGCTGGCGATCGATCTGAGGAAGAACCCGCGGAAGTACATCAACCTCAAGATCTTTTGAGAAGGAGGGGGCGCGCCTGACGGCGCGCCCTTTTGGTTGACAAGGGAGGGAGCAGGGAGCGGGGGGTCAGGGGGCGGGGGGAAGCGACAGCCGGCGGCTGGCTTCATCCCTCACCCTGATCCCCTTCGCTCTGCTCCCTGCCTTGTCATGAGGGGCGCGCCGTCCGGCGCGCCCGTTCCGTTGACAAGGGAGGCAGCCGGGGGCAGGCGATCAGGGAGAAGGGGGAAGCGACAGCCGGCGGCTGGCTTCATCCCTCACCCTG
>NZ_JAJTHI010000022.1 GCF_021298855.1 Gemmatimonas sp. | reverse complement strand
TTCAAGGATGCGTCGACCGGCGCGCTGGTGCTCACCCGTTCGACGATGACGAGCGAGCAGAAGATCAAGCTCGACGACGGCAACGAGTACCCGCTCATCCTCCTCGAAATCACGAGCGACTCGCACCCGTTCTACACGGGCACCCAGCGTCTCATCGACACGCAGGGTCGCGTCGACAAGTTCAAGAAGCGCTACGGCCGCTGAGCCTGATGACGTACTGCCAACCGCCCCGGACCTCGTCCGGGGCGGTTTGGCGTTCAGGGAGCCGCGTGGGCGGTGGCGCGCCCCGCCGGGACGTGCGGAAGCGGCCGCGCACGGTCGCGCGCCTGTCGTGCCACCTGCTGCCGGACGGCCTCGAGATGCGGGCCGAAGATGGCCGGATCGTCGGCGAGGACCGCGCGCGCCATGGCTTCGTCGTCTCGGCGCGCGACGCCGAACACCCGCGCGATGAGCCGCTCCAACCCGCGCCAGAACCCCACCCCGTCGAGGATGGGATTGAGGAAGTCGGTGAGCACGCAGTAGTGCGAGTCTTTCCCCAGCACGTGGTGGCGGTGGTGATGCGACGGGGACTGGATGAGGTGCAACCGCTGCAGCAGCCGCACGACCGGGCCGTTCTCCCGGCGGGAGCGATGGCTCCACTTGTGCACCTGGTTGGCATTGAGCCCCAGCACCATGGACAGGGCAATCATCCAGTTGAACACCCCGAGTGCCAGCGTCAGGGCGGTGAGGCCGGCGCAGATGGCCAGCAGCAGCCGTGAACTGAGGAACCACGAATTCGTCACGAACGCCCGCGGGGCGTAATGATGCAGGATGTTGGGCTTCGTGACGTGGCGGCCGATGATGGGCCACGACGGGTTCCCATACGCGTCTTCGAGCCAGTGAAAGACGCCCGACAGAAAGTCGGTGACGAGCCAGACGGCGATGATCTGCAGGAACACCAACAGTGCGGACATGGGCGACCTCCAGCATTGCGAATGTGGGATGTCATGGGAACGCCATGCTGCATGATGCGCTCCACCGTACGCCGGCGCATCACCGGTTTGCCTGACCCCTGCGAATCTGGCGTCAGTCGGCGGCGGGCGGCTCGCTGCCGGTGAGTACCGCCGTGATGAGCAGCACGGCGGCGGCAACCGCACACTCGACGCGCACGGCGCCCACGGCAGCGGTCTCCCCCCGCGCGATGCGCTTTCGTTGCCGGGCGCCAATGGCCAGCACGATGAGCACCAGCACCGACTTGCCCAGCAGCAGGCGGCCATAGTCACTGGCCAGAATGGCGGCGGGGGGCGTGCCGAGCAGGAGCCGCGCGCCGCTCCCCACGCCGGTCAGCACGGTGACCGGGGCCATGATCGTGGCCGTGCGGCTGAAGGTGCGCCACGCGGCGTCGCGCAGCGCGAAGGCCGGCACGCGTGTGATGAGCAGCGTTACCACCAGCCCGCCAATCCACGCGCCCATGGCGGCCACATGCATGGCGTCGAGCAGGCGCGCGCCAAGCGGCCACTGCTCATCCGATGCCGCGTGGCCCAGCCCGCCCATGGCCGCCGCCACGCCCAGCGATGCCATGAGCAGCAGCAGCGAGGTCGTGCGTCCCACCGGCAGCAGCAGGGCCACACCCGCCAGGACGCACGCCCCCATCAGTTGGCTCCACCCGTGTCCCCACCCGGTGTCGGTGAGCAGCGTGGGCACGTCGGCGGCGGTCATCTCGAGCGCACCAAGCTGCAGCACCAGCAAGAGCAGCGGCGCCCCCAGCAACGCGACGGACCCGCCCCACGCCAGCAGGCGCGGGGCACGCGCGTCGTGCACGCTGCGCGCTCCCGCCTTCCACTCGGGATCGAGAAACGCCACGCTGGCGCGGCCCACCGCCAGCAGGGCGCCCACGTACAGCAGCAGGCGCGCTGCCACAGAGGCCCACGCCCAGTCCCCCACTCAGGGAGCCGGCTTGACCGTGAATCCGAAAGTACCGCTTACCACGTGCCCGTCCTTCGACATGGTCTTCCACGCCACGGTGTAGCGGCCGGCACCTACCGGCTGCGTCAACGTGGCCTCGATCGGCGCATCGGCAGCGGCGCCGCGCGTGGGCTTGGCGGTCGCCACGGCGGCGTTGCCGGCACCGGTGACCGTGATCCTGGTGGCCGGCAGGTCGGCCTTTTCGGTCAGCCACAACCGCACGGCGTCGGGGCTCGAGGTCAGCACCGTGTCCTTGGCCGGGAACGAGCGCTTGAGCTTGAGATGCGGCAGGGGAGCCGCGGCCACGGGAACCGCCGTGGTCATGACCACGGCAATGAGGGTCGCGGCAAGGCCGGCAGCAAGGACGACAGCGGGTCGGGTCATCGCGGAAGCTCGGAGGTGAGGAGGCGCGGGTGGCATGGTAACGTGTCGTACCCGGCCGAACAGAGGAAGACCCGTTCGGCGGCGATCGCGTCCTCGAGCGCCGGCCTACTCGTGCACCGCCACCTGCTGCAGCCGTCGCCAGCCCAACCACCAGAGGAGCGCGGTGGGCAGCAGCAGCGCCAGCAGCGTGCCGCCCTGGGCGGAGAGCACATCGCCCACTGCGCGATCGGCGTAGGCAAAGCGGGGCAGCGACGCGAGCTCGGCGTGACGCACCTTGCGCTCACCAAACACGCGCTGGAAGAAGAACGTCTGCCACGCCTGATGATGACGGTCGATGGCGGCGTCGAACCGGCGGAATCGCGCAAGGCTGCGGTCGGCAAGATCGTGCAGCAGCTCCTGCGCCATCACGGCGGGACTCGCCATGCTGGCCAGCGCTGCGGCGCGATGTTGTGCCGCCAGCGCCGAGTCGAAGGCCGCGTACACCGGACGCATGGCGTCGTTGGCCCGCTCCTGTTGCGCGAGGGTGCGTCCCCACGCGTTGTTCGCCGCCAGGACACCGGTTTGCAGCATCTCGGGGTGATCGGCGAGGAACTGATTGATGGCCGTGTCCCCCTGCGCGGCCGCCTCGTCGCTGGCGGCGCGCAGCGCCGTGGTCAGCGCCACCCGCGATGGCGAGGGATACACCGCCGACACCACGGCGCTGACCGTGGCCGGAATGACCACCACCACCACCAGCCAACTCCCCAGCAGCAGCACGGCACTCGCCGCCGAGGAACGCGCCGTGGCGTTGACCAACACGATCACGCCCAGCCAGAAGCCCGCGTACAGCAGCACCACGGCCAACCAGAGCAGCAGGCGCAGCACCACCGCCGGGTCGCCCAGCGGCACGCCCACGAGCCACGCCATGAGACCCAGCAAGACCGTCGCCACACCCAGCACGAACCCGGCACGCACACCAAGCTTGGCCACCAGGACCCGACTGGCCGGCACCGGCTGCGCGCGCCACAGGGCCATGGTGCCCTGATCCCGTTCGCCGGTAATGGTGTTGTACGTGAGCGCAATGAGCAGCAGCGGCAGCACCCACACCACCACGAACACCAGATCGAAGCGCCCCGCGAGCAGGTTGTGCGGATTCTCCACTTCATCGGTGGCCATGAAGCTGGCCTTGCTGCGCACCGAGACGCGCGCGTAGTACGGGTGCAGGTCGCTCGCTCCCACGGCCAGCCCGCCCAGCGGGGGCACGTCGAGCACGGCATGCGTGGTGGCCCCCGACGCCCCGAGTGCGCCCGCCGGAGGCACGGTCACCGTGCTGTCACGCTCGGCACGCTGCAGCAGGGAATCGAGCTTCGCGATCCGCTCGTGGTCGGCCTGGCGAATGTCGGCAATGGCGGCCTGCTGAAACGCGCTCCACTGTCGCCCGTTCCACGCCCCGTACAGCGCCACCACGGTGAACAGCAGCGCCAGCACCCACGGCGCACGATCGGCCAGCAGCAGGCGCCATTCGTTGCGCCAGATGGTTTGCCATCGCATCAGACTACCGGCGCCGCGGGCGCGCGCCACACGAGCAGGGCCGCCAGCGCCAGCCACCCGGCCAGGACGAGCAGCGCGGCCCCCTGCGTGGCCACCGACTGGCGCACGGGTGGTGCGTCGTACGCAAACGGGGGATACTTGGCCCACAGCTCAGGCGGGGCCTTCCAGTCCCACTCGCCGGTGAGCGTGTTGTCGCGGAAGTAGTTGTTGGTCCAGCGAATGAGGCCACGACGATAGAGTTCGGCCTGCACGGCGAAGTGACGGTGCTGCTCCACATCGGTGCCGGCCAGCCCCATGGAGAGCGAACGCACCGCGAGCAGCGGCGAGACGAGCCCGAGCCACTGCGTGAGGGTGTTCTGCGCCCGGTACTGATCGTAGAGCGCGGTGAAGTGCCGGTCGAAGACGGTGTTGGCGTACTCTTCGGACGCCTGCATCGCGATGGCGTCGAAGTTCACCGGCAACGCTTCCAGCGACACCGCCCGGTACTCACGCAGCGCCTGTGCTTCGACTGCCTTGCGCCGGGCGTCGGCCGGGTTGTGCCCGTCGAGTCCCTGTTCGATGTCCCGCTGCATGGCCGCCTGGAACGCCACCGCCGACGGCGTGGGATGGAGCTGGCGCGCCAGGTCGGCCACCGCCCGCGGCGCCACCAGCGAGTTCATCGTCCAGAAGCCCAGCAGGAGGACCAGCGCCACGCGCACGTTGCGGGCACGCGCCGACACCACCAGCGCCAGCGCCAGCAGCACCGCGAAATACGCCAGATAGGTGGCAATGAGGAGCGCGAAGCGCACGAGGTCATCGGCCCCGCGCCCGCCCCCGGCACCCAGCCAGAGCGTGGCCACTCCCAGCACGGTGGCCGGCACCAGCACCACGGCCAGCGCCGACGCGATCCCCGCCGCCTTGCCCAGCATGAGGGTGCGCATGGGCACCCCGATGGCCGCGAGTTGGCGCAGCGTGCCGGTTTCGCGTTCGCCGGCGAACGCCGGGAAGGCGAGCATCACGATGAGCAGCGGCACCAGCAGCTGCAGTACGGCGGCCGCGGTCCACTCGCCAAAGCGGGCCACATTGGGGCGATCCATGGCGGGACGGCGCGTGAACTCGTTCTGCTTGTGCGCTTCGAGCCACGTGGTCACGCCTGTGTAGGCGTCCACACCGTGATCGACGAACGACAGGGGCAGCGACGGCTTGAACACCCACAGCCCGTAGTGTGCGGCGGAGTGCGGGTTCTTGGCCCCCTGATTCACCCAGAACCCGCGCATGGCCTCCTGCGCCGCGTCATGGTCGCGCGCGGTGCCGCGCGACGTGGTGAGCCCGGTGAGCAGCGCCACCGCGAGCAGCAGCAGCAGGGCCACGGCGGCCACACGGAAGCGGCCGTCGCGCCACATTTCGGTGCGTTCCTTGCGAGCGATGTGGGCAATCATGGGCGCGCCCTCAGTCGTGCATGTGGGTGAGGTACAGCTGCTCGAGATCAGTGTGTCCGATGTCGGCCGTCGCCAGTTCGGCCACGAGCATGCCACGCTTCATGATCCCCACGCGAGTCCCCGACTCCTTGGCGCGAAAGAGATCGTGCGTCGCCATGAGCACGGCCGCGCCGCGTTCGCGCAGCCGACCAATGACCTCCGAGAACTCATTCGACGCCTTGGGGTCCAGCCCCGACGTGGGCTCGTCGAGCAGCAGCACATCGGCCTTGCGGGCGACCGCAATGGCAATGCCCACCTTCTGCCGCATCCCCTTGGAGAAGCCCGCCACGCGCTGGTGCACCTGCTCGTCGCGCAGCCCCACATCGCGCAGGTGCGCCATGAGCTGCTCCCGGGGCAGCGGCGCCTCCGCGGCGAGCCCGGCGAAATAGTCGAGATTCTCGAGCGCGCTGAGCTGCTTGTACAGCATGACGGTTTCGGGGATGTACGCGAGGTGCCGCTTGGCCTGCAGCGGATCCTGCGTGACATCGATGCCGCACACGCGGGCGTCGCCGGCCGTGGGCGCGACGAAGTTGAGGAAGAGATTGATGGTCGTGCTCTTCCCGGCCCCGTTGGCCCCCAACAGGCAGTAGACCTCGCCCGCGTTGATGGTGAGGTCGAGGGCGTTGAGCGCCACCACATCGCCGTAGCGCTTGGTGAGGCCACGGGCGGCGAGGCGGGGAACAGCGGGCGTGGCCGCCAAGGTGGTGGCAGAGGCCGATACCGCGAGATCCGTGGAATGCATGGCGCGACCGGCGTTGGTGAGCCGACCGACCCGAAAGAATCGGCGGCATTGCTATGCTGATAGAGCCTTATCATTATCGCTGATGCGCGTTTCGGCAAGAGTTTTCCTGCTGGGCACCTTCGCGGTGGCCGGCGCATGCAATGGACGCTGGTCCATGGCCATGCCACCCGACACCGGCGTGCCCGCCCCTCGTACCGCCGCCGCGCGCGGCGCGCACCGGCATGTGCACGTGCCCGGAGAAGTGCGCGGTGAACGCCTCGGGCCCGTGTTCGCGCGATCGGTGGCCAGCACGGTCTATCGTGATGGCCAGTGGCTGTTCGATTCGGTCACCACCGATTCCGTCATCACGGCGCTCGTGGCGCTCGCCCCCACGCACGTGTCGTCGCTCTTCCGCTTTGCCGCCGGAGAGCGGCCCACGCCACGCCATCTCGCCGTGTGGCAGCGCGCCCGGGAGCGGGTGGCGCGGACGCAGCCCGATGTGCGCTTCGATGTGGCGCTCGATGCCCTCGCGTACGGCTCCGGTCCCGAGGTCGTGGCGCACCTGCGCCTGCTCGATGACCTGCTCTCACCGGACCTCTGGTACTTCGTGGCGTGGGATGACGCCGAACGGCAGGCGTTCGATGTGGTGGCCAGCGCCACGTCGCAAGTGCACGCCAACGGGCAGCCCATTGGTGGCCTGACCCGGGGAAACGAGATTGCCACCGACAGCGACTTCGGCGTGCTCACGGCACGCGGCGATGCGCGCGCGATTGCCCGACAGCTCTCCGCCCTCCGTCAGTACCACGACCTGCCGTATCTCGTGCTGCGCACACCGGGCAGCGCCGGCGGCTCACTCACGACGACCACGCGCTGCCACTACACGTGGCGCCTGGTCCTCGGCGGCGGCCCCACCGGTTTTGCGCCCACCGCGCTCGCCGATTCCCTCAGGCTGGCGGCACCCTGTCGCCGAGACGCGCCGCCGCCTCGGTAAGCGCGTCGATGGGCAGGGCCACACCGATGAACAACGCCGTGGGCGTCGCGTCGGCATGCGGCCACGACGCATCGAGACGCACCCGCGCGCGCCCCGGAACCCGATTCCACACGTACATGGGTCCCGGATCGTCGGCGAAGCGCACCAGCCCCTTGGCTCGCACCACCTGCTCCGGGAGCTCCGCCACGAATTGCTCGAAGTCGCGCCGCAACACCACGGTGGGGAGCGGCAGCGCGATACTGCCGAAGGGATGCGTGTGCGGCGCCCGCGCGGCGCGCGCCCGCGGCTCCGCCGCCTGCAGCCCCGTGCTGCGGCCGCCCTGCTGCGGATCGTGCTGCACCCGCGCGGCGAGGGTGTGCAGCCACTCGGCGAACGTGTCGGTGTTCACGAAGGCAGCGCGCGGGTTCTCGGCGCGTATGGCCTCTTCCACCGCCGCCAGACGCGCGGCGTCGAGCTTGTGCGTCCAGTTGAGCAGCAGGTGTGTGGCCGTGCCCACCTGCGCGCGTTCGAGCCCGTTGTGCCACCAGCGCTTCTGCCACCGCGCCGCATCCACCACGGTGAGTTGCACGGGCAGGGTGAAGTGCCCGAGCCGCGTATCGGTGGTGAGATGGCCCAGCAGTTCGTCGGTCTCCGTGGCGCCGTTGGCCTCGATGATCATGACGCTGCCCGGATCGGGCGGCACATCGTACAGCGTCTGCAGCAACTCGCGGAGCGAGCCACAGCAGACGCACTCGCCGTTGAGCGGCGTCACCAGCGCCTCGAGCGCTCCCAGCCGCGCGGCGTCGACGCGGGCGTTCTGAAAATCATTGAGGATGATGCGCACCCGCGTGCCCCGCGCGGCCAGCTGCGGCACCAGCTCCGAGAGAAACCGGGTCTTGCCGGCGCCAAGGAAGCCGGCCATGAGCACGAGCGGGATCATGCGGCGAAGTTGGCACCGCACGTGGTGGTGCACCAGTGGGCGATCGCTGCGTCTTCTGGTGTACGACGGCCGACCACGTCACACACGACGGATGGTCTGCGGCCAGGGATCATCGAAGCGCTCACCGTTCTGCCAGGCCGCAACCTCGGCATCGGTGCAGAGACAGTGCCGGAGCGCGTCGGCGAAGGCGGTGCGATCGGGCTCCACGCCAATGATGGTCAGTTCGCAATGGCGATCGCCGAAGACGGGGTCGAGCTGCGCGAGGGCGGCCGTGAGACCGGCACGCTCCTCTGGCAACAGACGCGCCGCCGGATCGAGGAGAATGCCGGCCTTCCACGTGGCCGCCCACTCGAGTCCCACCCACGAGCCGGCGTGGCTCCACACCAGCACATCGAGGGGACGCGAGGCCAGCCAGATCCACCCTTTGCTGCGATGCACCCCCAGCGGGAGCGACTCGCGTACCAGGGTGTGCAGGCGCTGCGGGTGAAATGGCCGAGTATGACGCAAGGTGACGGATCCGAGACCGTAGACGGCAGGATCGTCGGGCGCGGGTGCCACCGGCGAGCGCCGCACCGGTTCCCCGCGCGGACGGCGCCGTCGCTTCTGAAAGGATCGGGCGCCCACGATGAGTGCCGGATCGACCTGGCCGTACGCCATCGAGACGATGAGGGCGTGCACATTGAGCTGGTGCAGCACGGCGAACACGTCAGTGACCTGCGCGCGTGTGAGGCGATCTGCCTTGCTGACCAGCAGCACACTGGCCGCCTCGATCTGCGCGCGCAGCAGCGACACGGGCGAGATCGACGGCGGGGCGTCCTGCAGGAGCGCACGACCGCCATCGAAATCACGCCACAGGTTGAGCCCATCCACCACCGTGACCACGCCGTCGAGCGTGAGGCCACGATGTCGCTGAATGTCCTCGAGCAGGGCATGCGGATGTGACCCCCCGCTCGTTTCAATGAGCAGGTAGTCGAGCGAGGGATCGGCGGCCACGCGGTCGAGCGCGTCGCGAAACGCCGGGCGCAGCGATCCCCCCAGTGAACCCGCATGGAGGTCGATGACGAGCTCCTCATCCCCCTCCTTGAGCTCCTTCACCAGATCGGCGTCGACCGCCAGATCGCTGAGATCGTTGACGATGACCGCCATGCGCAGATCGCTGCGATCGCGCAGGAGGCGCCGCAGCAACGTGGTCTTGCCGGCCCCCAGGAAGCCGCTGATGACTGTGACGGCGAGCGGGCGTGTACGCGCCGAGCGGCCGGCAAGCGTTGGCGACGCCACTATGGCCGACGCGTGCCGCGGGCCACGACCTCGCTCGACGACTTGTAGGTGAAGCCGACCACCCGTCCGTCACGGCGCGCGAACTCGAGGTTGAGTTCGAGGCTGGTGGCCCACAGCGACCCATTGCGATACCACCCGTAGGCGAATCGGTCCGTTCCGTGGCTCAGCAACTGCATCTCGCGAAGCGAGCCCAGCTGCGGAGTATCCCAGGTACCGAACAGCTGATCGCCACGACGCTCCACGGTGAACACCGAACGACGTGGCTGGCTCGTGCTGTCAGCCCACTCGAAGTCGTAACTGCCAAGGAACGCGGCCACCTCGGCGGCCGTCACCGTCAGCGGCAGCGTCGGTTCGACGACGATAGGGACGGCGACCCCCTTCGTGCCCCATCGGAACTCGAGGGTCGTGCCGCGAATGCTCACGTCGGGGAACGCCCAGGTGAGCACTTCCGTGTTGGGCACGTCGAAGGGCACGATCGGCGCGCGCAACTGCGCGGCGGTCGAGTCGGGATGCGCGGTGTGGAAGAGGGAATCGCGCGGGTCGAGCACCAGCGTCCACGGTTCCTTTTCGCGCAGGACGAACCAGACCGAGAAGCGACCGGCCGGCACCCGCAAACCGGCCACCATGGCCGGGCGCGACAGGCGAATGGCCGTGGCATCGTCGGCACCCGGGGTCCACACCGTGCCCCACTTTTCGAGGCCCCCGTAGATGTTCGTGCGACCACGCAGACGCGGCCGCGAGTAGTCCACGGTGATCGTGGTGCCATCCACCGTTTGAGTGACCGAGGCGCGCTCCGAGGCAACGATCTGCGCGGTAGCAGCCGTCGCCTGCATCGCGAGGGCAATGGGGACGGCCAACAGCGGCCGGACGAAGCGGGCGGACGAATGGCGCATGGCCGACAGGGTGAGCAAAGGTGGGAAGACCATATTATTGCGAGTAAATTATCAATTGTACCTCCCCTCGGATATCCCCATGCCGCTGTACGAGTACGAAACCGTTCCGCAGTGCGACGACGACGTCCCCGCACGCTTTGCCTGGCACCAGGCCATGGGTGATGCGCCCCTCACGATTCATCCGGTGACCCGCGAGCCGGTGCGCCGCGTCATCAGCGGCGGCTGGGGCGCCCTCACGCCCCAGCGCAGCGGCGTGGCTGTGGCTGCGGCGCTGGCAGCCGAATCGACCCGCGCCGCCGATGTCGCGCGCACCCACGGTTCCGATTTCGGCTGCGGATCAGGGTGCGGGTGCGGGAGCTGAGCACGCCCGCACCCACGCCGGGCATACGCCCATCGACGTTCACCCGCGACGTGTAGGCGCGGCAGAGTCGGCAATATCCTGCCGCGTGACATCGGCGACGGCCCGATGCAGTGTGTACTGTCGTGGCGCGACCGCGTCTTCGAGAATGGCAATTACCGTTTCGAGCGGTGGGCACCCTGGTTCGGTGCACCGCAGCTCGGTGACCAGCACTGCGGCATTCGGGGAAACGTCCATCAGCTCCCGGACCCACGCCTTCACCTGAGTCAGGTGATCGACGTGACCGTGTGACCGTTTTGCGAAGAGATCCATCACGCCTCCGGCGGTTGCGCCACGCACGGCCGTGAGCGCGCCCGCACGGCAGGGTACGCACCACGCGGAGCGCGGTGGCGGCACTCCCCAGGTGGCAAGGAATGTGAGTGCGGCTTCCCGCGACGCATGTGGCGACCAGCGCCCCGCGACGTCACGGGCCGACCGACGGCCGGTCGTTCTTTTGGGGCGAGGAGGTTTCGGCCGGCGGGAGGACGTCGCTGGTGATGAGACGTGGCATCAGCCACACCGCGCCCGCGACCAGGAGGACCAGACAGGCAACACCGACCCATAGCAGACGGTCGTGATGTGGCGCGAGCGGGGATGGGGCCATCAGCAGGGCTCGAGGAGGAAGTCGATGGAACAAGGAACACACGGGCAGCAACGGAACCGCCGGTCCCGGCTTGCTGCACCCTGTCGCAACGCTGTCAGCTGCCGGCGAGACCAAGCACACGTCGCCACGCGGGGTGAATGACTGATTCTGCACTCGGCCCTTCCAGCACCACGGTACCGCCTTCGAACAGCACCACATGATCGGCCCAGCCGTCGGCCAGCTGCTCGTCGTGACTGGCCACCACCATGGTCATGCCGCGCGCACGGAACGAGGAGAGCAGTGTGAGCAGTGCGCGATGCCCACGGCGATCGAGCCCCAACGTGGGCTCGTCGAGCAGCAGTACACGGGGCTCGAGCACCAGTACCCCGGCGAGCGCTACGCGCTGCCGTTCACCGTGGCTCAACCCGTCGATACTGCGCGAAAGCAGTGGCGCGATCCCCAGCTGCTCCGCCATGGCTGCCACCCGGGCCGACGCGTTGGTGGCCGACTCGCCCCGGTTGAGGAGACCGAAGGCGATGTCGTCGTGCACCCGCGGCGCGATGAGCTGGTCGTCCGGGTCGGAGCCGAGCCACCCGACGACGCCACGCGCGGCGGTCGCGACGCGACCGGCATCATGCCAGCGCTCTTTCAGCAGCACCTGACCGCGCGCGGCGCGCTGGAGGCCGGCCAGCGTCGCCAAGGCGCTGCTCTTGCCGGCGCCGTTGGGTCCGGCCAGCAGTGTTACCTGCCCTGCCGGCGCGGTGAACGACGCGCCGCACAGTGCGCGGACCTGACCATACGCGGTGCGATGCGACACATGGACGTCGCGCAGCCCCACGGCGACCCCCAGGCACCCGGCCATCGCGGACGTGGCCGTCACAGCAGCAGGCTCACGGCGACCGCCGTCGCACCGATGACCAGCAACACCGGCGTGCGCGCCGTTGGCACCAGCGAAGCGAGAGCCGCCCAGTCCGGCGTCCCGCGCATCTCCATCATCGCGTCGAGACGCCGCGCACGGTGATGCGTGACCGACGCCATCGTTGCCGCCAGCCCGACACTCGTGCGCAGTCTCGCCGGTGCACTGTGGGCGCCGAAACGCAACGGGGCAGACCGTACCCGCGCGCGCAACGTGCGACCCGCGACATGCACCACGCGCAGCGACAGCACCAGCACCTCCACAGCCATGGCCGGGATGCGCAGGCGACGTGCCGCGGCCGCCGCCACCGGCAGCGGCACGGACAGGACGGCCACTCCCACGGCCGCCGTGCATGCCGCCGCCCGCAACGCCTGCTGCAGCAGCCGTTCCCCACCGTGCGCGTACACGCTGGCGAGTGCACCCGCCCCCCCGCCGTCGCCGGTGCGCCATAGTGTCCACCATCCGGCAAGCGTCGAGGCCGCGAGGAACGGCAGCGGCGCGGCCAGCCACGTGAGCACCGACGCCCACGGACGCCCATGAGTGACCAGGACCACGGCGCTCACGCCAATCACCACCCCCGCACTCACGGGAGACGCGCGCAGCAACGCCAGCAGCAGAAGAGCAACGGCCAGTGCGAGCCGCTCGGCGTCACGCACGTCGGCCACGCCCCAGCAAGGCCAGCCCCACCAGCGCACCGGCCGCCAGCAGGGCCACCACGGCAAAGCGCCTGCGCTCTTCCTCGGCCGACAGCCGTGGCATGACGCGGGACTCCGGAGCGTGAGGCACGGCCGCGATTGCTTCGCGCACGCGGTCATCGCTCCCCGTGCCGCGACGGGGCGTGAACACGCCAAACCATAAAGCCAACACGATGCCTGCCAACAGCGCGACACGCGCCCGGCGTTGTGCGACGTGGCTCATGCGTTACCCAACGCCGGAGCGGGGTGGCGCTCGGGCGCGAGCGCGCGCCAGGCGAGCGCCGTGAGGACCCCTTCCACGGCGGCGATCGGCAGCTGCGTCAGAGCGAACACGCCGAGGATCGATAGCCAGGCCGCGCCCATCTCCACGCCAGCACCGCGTTGGGCGAACGCCAACTGCCCGGCGGTGGCGGCATAAGTGGCCAAATCCCCCAGTGCCGCAGCCGTGCCCAGCGCCACGCCATCGGACAGGTGCAGGCGACGCAGCAGCTGCCACATGCCCCAGGTGACCCACGGGCACACCACCCCCAGACTCCACGTGTTGGCGCCAAGCGTGGTGATGCCGCCATGCGCCAGCAGCAGGGCCTGCAGCAGCAGGATGCCCAGGGCAACCGGGGCCATGCGGCGTGGCCCGAGCAGGGCAGTCCCGAGTGCCATACCCGTGGGATGACTCGAACTGCCCGCTAGCGACGGCATCTTGAGTGAAGTCAGCAGGAGCCCGAAGGCGATGGCGGAAGCATAGGCGGCACGCGGCCCGAGCGCCGCGACGGGTTCCCGCGGTGTGCTCCCCACGGGAATGCGCCACGGTGTCTGCGTGCGGGACCCCGCCCACACATGGGCTCCCGCGAGCACGCCCCAGCCGAGGCAGTGGACCAGTGGCAAGTACCCTTCGGCGATATGCATACGCGGCGCTTGTCGAGGAGTGAAGCAATCAGTTTATTATTGATACTGCATTCTTACCATCATTTCCAGAGCCATGAGCCTGATCACGAAGCGCGCCTGCCATGCCCAGCTGCTCGTCTGCGCCCTGGGCTGCTGCTGCGGCCGGACCGACCGCGGCAAGCCGGCCGTCCCGGTCGACTGGCTCAAGACCGAGTGGAAGCGCCGACGCCTGAATCCGCGCGTGCAGCTCACCATGACCGGCTGTCTTGGCCCGTGCGACCTCGTGAATGTGGTGGGCATCATCACCGCTGAAGGGCCGCAGTGGCTGGGCGGTCTCCACACGCCCGCGCACTTCGAGGCGCTGGTCGAGTGGGCGTCGGCAGTGCATGTCGCCGGCCACGCGCTCCCACTGCCCCCCACGCTCGATGACCACCGCGTGGACCGTTTCCCGTCGCCGCTGACCGCGGCCTGCCCTGCCCCCACCCCTGACGCCGCCTGAGGCTCGCATGACCGCACCGACTGCCACCCCCGACGCTTCGTCCGCGCCCGCGACCGACCTGCGCGTCCCCGTGACCGTGCTGACCGGCTTCCTCGGCTCGGGCAAGACCACGCTGCTCAACTACATCCTCACGGCGCAGCACGGCAAGAAGATCGCCGTGATCGAAAACGAGTTCGGCGAAATCGGCATCGACAACGATCTCGTCATCAACGCCGACGAAGAGATCTTCGAGATGAACAACGGCTGCATCTGCTGCACCGTGCGCGGCGATCTCATTCGCATTCTTGGCTCACTCATGCGTCGCCGTGACCGGTTCGATGCCATCCTGATCGAGACCACCGGGCTCGCCGACCCGGCGCCGGTGGCCCAGACGTTCTTCGTCGACGAGGAAATGCAGACGAAACTGCGCCTCGATGGCATCGTGACGATGGTGGATGCGAAGCACGTGGTGCTGCACCTCGATGAGTCGAGCGAATGCAAGGAGCAGGTGGCCTTTGCCGACGTGATCGTGCTGAACAAGTGCGATCTGGTGACTCCCGAGGAGCTGGACCAGCTCGAGCGCCGGCTGCGCGGCATGAATGCCGTGGCCCGCATCGTGCGCACGACGAACGCCCAGGTCGAGCTCGATGCCGTGCTCAATGTCGGTGGCTTCGATCTCGATCGGGCGCTGCAGCAGCGACCCACCTTCCTCGAGCCGGAGTACCCGTTCGAATGGGCCGGCGCCTTTCACTTTGACGAAGGGAACGCCACGCTGGTGATCAATGACGGGCCCGACCCGGAGATGACGGTGATGGCGTGGAAGCTCCCCAATACCACGGCCGATGCGATTGCCGAAGTGCAGGACCGCGTGGCGGTATTCTTCTCGGCCGACCCCCAGGAGATCGCCCCGGGACAGGGATTCACGCTGGGCACGACACCGGTGTCCGTGCAGCTCGACCGTGGCGGTGAGAAGCGGTTTCTGCTCAACCTGCCGGAGCGCGGGGCGTACGCGCTGTTCACGCAGCACCACCCCGATGAGTTCTCGATGCGGGTGGAGCAGCAGGGGCACGTCCTTGCCGCAGCGAGCGAGCATGTGTTCAATCCCGAGCACGAACACGACGAGGAGGTCACGTCGGTGGGGCTCGAGTTCGCCGGGGAATTCGACCAGAAGAAGCTCAACAGCTGGCTCGGCGAACTGCTCATGACGCAGGGCACCGACATCTTCCGCATGAAGGGGATCGTTGCCATCAAGGGCGCCGCGCAGCGCTTCGTGTTTCAGGGCGTGCACATGCTCTTTGACGGTCGCCCCGATCGACCGTGGGGTGAGACGCCGCGCAGCAGCCAACTCGTGTTCATCGGCCGCAACCTCGATCGTCAGGCGCTGCACGATGGATTCCACGCATGCCTGGCGTGACGAGCCGCCCGGCCGCCGCGGGCCCGTCGGTGGGTATTCGCTGGCGCGTGCAACTCGATGAAGCACCACTGGCCATGCGCGTGAGCAGCGACGGGAGCTGGCTCGCGGTGGGAACCGGTGATGGGGCGCTCACGGTCATCGACACCGACCGCGGTCTGGTGCAACGCCACTGGGCGGCGCATGCCTTCGGAACGCTGGCCGTGGCGTGGTCCCCCGACGGTACAACGCTCGTTTCGGGGGGGCAGGACGGGATCGTACGCTTCTGGGATCACCAGGGCGACGCGCAACGTGCCGCGGCCGATGGCGTGCCCGCCTCGACGGGCCGCCATCGGCCGTGGGTGGAGCATCTCGCGTGGTCACCCGATGGAGCGCTGTGTGCCGTCGCCGCCGGCGCGCATGTGAGTCTCTGGACCGCCGACGGATCACTCGTTCGCCGCTATGCCCCGCTGCGCAGCACGGTAGCCGATGTGCAGTGGCTTCCGGATGGACACCGCCTGTCGGCCTCGGGGTACGGCGGCGTTACCGTCTGGTCACGCCACGACGACGCGCCAGTGGACCAACTCGACTGGAAAGGCTCGTTCTTCTCGCACGCCTGGTCGCCGAACGGCAAGTGGCTCGCTGCCGGCATGCAGGAATCAGCCGTGCACATCTTCGAGATTGCCTCGCGCGGCAACCTCGAGATGACGGGCTACCACCAGAAGGTCACACGCCTGGCGTTCAGCAGCGACGGCAAGAAGCTCGTGACCAACGGGGGACCGTATGCGTGCGTGTGGAACTTCGCCGGCGCCGGGCCGGCAGGCACGAGCCCCGTGTCGCTGGGTGGCCACGTACTGCCCATTAGTGACGTGGCGTTCTACCGGCAGGGGCTGTGGGTGGCCACCGGCGCCGAAGACGGACAGGTGCTGATGTGGGATCTCACCCAAACCACCAGGCGACCGGTGGCGACCGCCTTCGCACCGTCGGGAGTGCAGACACTCACGTGGCACCCCCGCGAGCGCCGCCTGTTTTCGGCGCATCAGGACGGCTGGGTGCACTCGTGGGCAGCGGTTCGATGATGCCGTGGCGCGGAGAGACTGGACGGACCAACCCAACTGGACCATTATTGATAACGGCGACTCATTTCACATCGTACCGGCCACCTGTGCGTCCACGCCACATCGCTTCCTGGGGACTCATGCTGCTCGTCGCCGCCATGTGCGGCGGCGTGCGGCCGCGGCCGGTTCCCGATGCCCTGCCAAGTGCCGGGACGACCTCGGACCAGGGCGTCATCACCGTCGACTGGAAGCTGCTCCGCGGGCTTGATTACCGCTCGGGCAAGATGAGCGACACGCTCAAGGCGCTCGACGGCAAACGCGTTCGCGTCCCAGGCTTCATCGTGCCGCTGGACGACCTGCAGGACCGCGCCAAGGAGTTCCTGCTCGTACCGTATTTCGGCGCCTGCGTGCATCTGCCACCGCCGCCCCCCAACCAGATCGTGTACGCCTCACTGCGCAGCATGGCCACGCTTTCCCTCTTCGATCCCGTGTGGGTGGTCGGGACGTTGCGCGTCGAGAACTACAAGTCTCCCTACGGTGTGGCGGGGTATCGCATCGAGGCGGAGAAGTTCTCGAAGTACGAGGACGTGGCGCGATGACCCGGGCACCGCGTCGCGGGCGCTTCGCCGCCCTGTTGCTCCTCGGGGCACTCGGCGCACGCGTTACCGACGCGCAGCATACCCACGGGCAGGCGACACTGCTGATCGGTCTCGAAGGGGCAGCGGGGCGGATCGAACTGCGCGCGCCGGCCGACGACATGTACGGCTTTGAACGGGCGCCGCGCACGGCCGCCGAGCGTACGCGCCAGAACGCGGCCTTGGCGCAGTTGCGCACTGGTGGAGCAACGCTGGTGAAGTTCGATGCGGCGCTGGGCTGTCGCGTGGTGGCCGATTCCGTGGGGGTGCTGCAGGGGCGCGGTACACACGCCGAGGTGTATGCGCGCTGGCAGGTGCAGTGCGCGCGTCCGGTGGCGGGGCGGCCGATCGGCTTTGCCATCAGTCGCGCGTTTCCCAACGTCGAACGGGTGAGCGTGCAACTGCTCTCCGACAGTGCCCAGACCGGGCGTACCATCGTGCGCGATCGCGGCGTGGTCGTGCCCTGACCGCCTGCCTCCCCCGCTCGCGCCGACTACCGGGCGGGGTCCGGCATGCGGCTCACGTGGAAGACAGCTCGAAGCGCAGCTCACCCAAGAAGCCACGGGCGCCGCGGCGCAGCACCGATGCGGCGTACAGCAGCGCCACCAGCGCGACCGACGTGATTTGCCACCACGTGCCCTGCCCCTCGCCAACGAGCGCTGGCTGCGATGCGGTCAGCGTGGGCCACACCAGGTTCACGAGCAGCCCCAGGGCAACGGCCACGCCCACCATGGCGCTCGAGAAGAGCCAGGCAAAGCGACGACCGTGGAGCCGCGTGAGAACGCCCAGCGTGGCAATGTTGGTGGCAGGACCGGTGAGCAACAGGGCGAGGCCGGCGCCGGGGCTCACGCCGGCCGCCACGAGCACCGCCACCAGCGGTGTCGACGCCGACGCGCAGATGTAGAGCGGCATCCCCACGGCGGCAAACACCAGGACATCGACCCCCGTGGGCAGCTGTGTGAGCCACGATCCCTCCAGGAGTGGCGTGGCGAACGCCGCCACCACGATACCCGCCAGAATCCACGGGGCGGTATGGTCGACCATGTCGGCGAGCCCCGACCGCGCGGCCTGCGCGAGCCGGTCACGGGTGTTGACGGGTGCATCGTTGGCTTCGCCAAGCAGCGGCAGCGCGGCGCGCTTGCGCGGCACGAGGGCACCGACCAGCAGCGCCACGGTCATGGCCGCCAGCGCGGCGGCCGCGACGCGGATAACGGTGTACTGCGTGCCCAGCAACGGCACCGACAACAGAATGGCGTCGATCCCCAGCTCGGGCGTGGCAATGAGAAACGCCACGGCGGCCGTGGTGGACGCGCCCCGCTGCACCAGCTGCTGGTAGAGCGGCACCACGCCGCACGAACAGATCGGGAGCGGCAAGCCCACGGCCATTCCGGCAAGCCCCTGTCGCACGCGCGAGCCCCTGCTCATCCATGCCAACCCGCCGGTGGGGAGATACGCGTGCACGAACCCCGCCGTGATGTAGGCCAGGAGAACCGCCGGCGCGCTGTCGAGGCACAGTGCCCAAAACGTGTCACCGATGGCGGTGGCGGTTGGCATGGAGAGCGCGTCGCTGCGCAGCAGCAGCAGTCCCCCCAGCATCGCGGCGCCACTGAGGGCCCCCAACCCGTTGGCCCAGCGGCCCCACGGAGTTGGCGGGTGGGAGTGCTGGTGACCGTGGTCATGGTCGCTCGGATGCGCGTGCCCGTGCGCGTGCCCGTGCGCGTGCCCGTGCGCGTGCCCGTGCGCGTGACCCGCGGCGGTGCCGTGCAGATGCGGATGTCCCGGTTCATGCTCATGCGCGGGATCATGGTCGTGCGCCGGATGCGCGATCACGTGCAGCAGCGACCCGCCCACCAGCGCTTCGAAAAGGTGTCCGGCGCGCTCAGGCAGGGCGGCGAAGAGAGTGGCTTCCGTCTGGTATCCCACCACCATCGCCGCGCCCATGAACAGCAGCACCAGCCACGGGACCACGGGATGGCGGTCGCTGAGCACCCACCACACCATGAGGCTCACCGGCAGCTGATGCAGCAGCACGCCGTAGCCCAGCAGACTGCCGCCGTCGCTGCTCTGCGCCAGCGCACTGCCGTCGAGCAGCGAGTGCAGGGCGATGCCCACCATCGCCAGCACCGTGACGATCAGGTGGGTTTGCCGTACGCCGAAGGTGAGCAGACGTTCGGCGAGCCCCGGCAAGACGAAACCGGCCACGATGAACACCAGCGCGAGCAGATCGCCATGCTCGAGAGCGTGCGGCACGACATCGAACAGCACCAGCCCACCAATGCAGATGAGCACGAAGCCATCCACGAAGGTGAGCAACGCCGCCTGCCGGCGCGCCAGATGGGCGACCGCGGGGCCAAGGGCAAGCGCCGCCAGGGTGGCGAGAAGCAAGGACATGCCGGACATACCCAAGAGTAGCGCGGGGGTTGCCACGGGCGAAGCGGGGCGCGCCGTATGGCGGCGCTCCCGAACGTGTGTGGTCGGGAGCGGCGCCGGTCCGGCTCAGGCGACGGCCATCACGCTGCCGTGAAAGTCGCAGTGATCGCCGTGCGGATGATGGAGGTGCCCGTCAACGAGGTAATCGACATGGTCACCATGCGGCACGGCGGGGTGCCCGCAGCCTTCACCATGCACGTGCGCGGCATCGTGTCCGCCGCAGCGATGACCGGGGGTGCAGTCGGCGGGATTGGCCGCGGTCACGGCGAGGTGATGCTCTTCGACCCCGCTCCCGTTGGGATGGTGCAGGTGCCCATCATGCAGATAGTCCACATGATCGTCGTGCTGGATGGCCGTGTGACCACAGCCGGCGCCGTGGACGTGGGGGTGATTCGCGTGCAAGCTCATGACAGGACTCCGGGAGACAATCCGGGGGGAATGAGCAGTCGAGCGGTTCCCCCGGGAACGCCACGCGACCGGGTGCCTGGCACCGTCAGCCGTCGGCCTCCGCAGCATGGCGAAGGAGGTTGAGGATGAGTTGCTGGATGTGCTGATCGGCAAGCCGGTAGCGCACGTGCTTGCCGTCGCGACGCGAGGTCACAAGGCGCTCGCCCCGCAGCACGCGCAGGCGCTGCGATACGGCAGGCATGCTGTCACCGGTCAACGCCGCGAGATCGCTCACACACCGTTCGCGATCGCCGAGCAGTTCGAGCAGCGCAAGTCGGGACGGATCGCCCGCGGCGGCCAGCATGCGCGACGCGCGTTCGCGGATGGCCGCGGTGACCAGGGGCGGCGCGGCGGGTTGCTCGTGTTCGGTGGACCCACACAGTTCACTCTCCATGCGTGGTAGCCTACGCAATCAATTAAACAATTGCAAGATTAAATAACTGTACTTTTGATGCTTTCGTTGTTGATTGCGATAACTCGCTATCAACAATTTCTCCTTCAGCAGCGATGACCACCTGGAATCTGAATGGAACGCAGCGGCTCGTGCTGCTGTGCAACGGCGACAGTTGCAGCGACCGCGGTGGCGATGCGGTGACCGTCACCCTTCGCCGAGAGATCGCCGCGCTGGGACTGGACCCTGCCGTGCACACGGCCCGTACGCGATGCCTGGGACGGTGCGACGACGGCTGTACCGTGGTCGTGCAGCCCGACAACGTGTGGTATCGCAACGTGACCCCGGACTTCGCGCGCCGCCTCGTACAGGAACACCTGCATGGCGACGCCCCGGTGCTGGAGCAGGTGAGTTTCCTGCCGGGCACGAGCGGGTTGCGGCAGGTGAGTGGGGTGTACCCGGGGGTCGCCAAGCCGCAACGGGAGACCGAGCGATGATCGATCGCCCTCTCGCCCTGCTTTCGTTGTCGCTCTGGCTGATCGTGGCAAACGCGGCCACCGCGCAATCGCGTCCTGCAACCCCGGTCGACAGTGCTCGCCAGGAGCTGTCGTTGATTCGTCGGGCTGACGCGGCGCGCAGCCGGGGGGTTGGTCCAGCAGGGGCGCTCGACTCACTTCGGCCCACCATCCACGAGTTCGTCGATCACGCCTGCCCCACCTGCCGCAGCTTTGTGCTGGGGCAGGGTGACTCGCTGGCGGCGTTGGCGGCCACATGGCGGGCCAACCTCGTGGTCCGCGTATCACCAATCCCGGGGCTGTTGCGGGGAGCGCACGCTGCCGAGGCCGCGTTTTGTGCGGGCGGGCTCGGTGGAGCCACGGTGTTCGATCGCGTGCACAAGCAGCTGCTGCGCGATCAGGAGCAGTGGCGCCACCTCGCCAACCCAACGGACAGTCTGGTAGCGATCGCGGTTCGTGCCGGCGTGGACTCCATCGCCGTGATGCGCTGCCTGCGTCACGGGACGACCCGGCCCCTCGTGCTGAGTGACGCCCGGTTGGCTACGCAATTGCATGTGGACGGCACCCCTACCGTGCTGGTGGTACGCCCTGGGCCTCTTGCGCCGCCGGTCCGTGTTGTTGGCGAATTGTCCACGCCTCGCATCCGCGCGGCCGTCGAGGGGGCGTCGACGCCCGGCACAGCACTCCCATCCGCGGTGAGCGTGCTGGGACGCTGGTACGTGGATTCCCTCGCGATCGACCACTGGGCCCCCGTCCTGCACGCCGCCGCCGATTCGATTCGGCACGCGACCGCGATCGACATCCGGCGGACCGTGGAGAACATTCGCGCCGGCCGCACCCGCATCGAAACCGAGTTCGACGCGTCGCTCAAGTACACGCACCGGGTTCGCACCGACACCCTGATCACTTACGAGGAACGAGGGGCGTGGGCGGTCCCCGGTACGAGCGGCTTCCTGCACGTCATGCGCGACGACGGCCGAGACGGTACGAATCACGGCACGAGGATCGTCGCGGGCGATGCTCGGATCCTCGTGCTCGAGAAGGAATTCCGCGGCGGAGCGTTGCACGGACTCACCGAGCGCGTGTACCTCGTCCGCGCCGCGTCCGTCAGGTGAGTTCGTCTTCGGCCTCGTCTTCGGCCTCGTCCTCGTCCTCCACCTCCGTTTCCGCCCACTCGGGAAACGGATCGTGGAACGCCGACCACAGCGCCGGACCGGCGGCGAACTCTTCCGGCGTCACCAGGCACGCGTCGAGCATGGCGGTCAACGCCGACTGGTCGAGCCGCTGCCCGATGATGGCGATCTCCTGGCGGCGGTCCCCCACCTCGGGGTCCCAGTGGCCTTCGATGATCGCGCGCTCCTCATCGTCCACCTCCCAGCTGTCGGCCGGGCTGGCCACGTACCAGTAGCCCGCGGGGTTCACCTCCACCAACTGGCCGGCCTGCGCCCAGCTCCCCACGAGGTCAGGGCGCGTGGCCGTCCAGAAGAACCCCTTGGCGCGCAGCACCCCAGGCAGACCACGGTCCACCTGATCCCACAGCCGCTGCGGATGGAACGGGCGCCGCGCCCGATACACGAAGCTGGAGATGCCATACTCCTCCGTCTCCGGCACATGCTCGCCCGCCAACTCCTTCTGCCACCCCGGGGCCGCCTCGGCCTGCGCGAAGTCGAACAGGCCACGCCCCAGAATGGTGGCCGGCGCCACCACGCCGCGCGTGGAGGTGACCAACTCCGCCTCCGGGTTGAGGTGCCGCAGAATCGCGATCAGTCGCCCCAGCTCGTCGTCGCCCACCAGATCGGCCTTGTTGATCACGATGACGTTGGCAAACTCCACCTGGTCGATGAGCAGATCGGGGATGGTGCGCTCGTCCTCGTCGCCCAGCGCGAGCTGCCGCGCCTTGAGGTCGTCGAGCGACCCCAGGTCCGCGAGAAAGCGGTACGCATCGACCACCGTGACCATCGTGTCGAGACGCGCCACCTGCGCGAGGGAAACGCCCTCTTCCGTTTCGAAGGTGAACGTGGCGGCCACCGGCAACGGCTCCCCGATGCCCGTGCTTTCGATGAGCAGATAGTCGAACCGCCCTTCGGCGGCGAGGCGCGCGACCTCCTGCAGCAGGTCGTCGCGCAGCGTGCAGCAGATGCAGCCGTTCGTCATCTCCACGAGCGTCTCCTGCGTGCGCGACAGCGCCGCATCACCACCGCGCACCAGCTGGGCGTCGATGTTCACTTCGCTCATGTCGTTCACGATCACCGCCACGCGCATCCCCTCGCGATTGGCGAGCACGTGATTGAGCAGCGTGGTTTTGCCGGCGCCCAGAAACCCCGAGAGGACCGTGACCGGCAACCGGCGGTCGCTCGACAGCACGGCAGGCGCGGTCACTTGGACTCCCGGTAGAGCACGTGCTTCTTCACGAACGGATCGTACTTGCGCTGCTCGAGCCGCTGCGGCGTCGTGCGCGGATTCTTGGTGGTGACGTACATGTGATGGCTCTCGGTGGAGCGCAGCTTCACGTTCACGCGGCCGCTCTTGGCCATGGGGTCTCCCGCAGAAGTGTTGACTACACAGTATTGAGATCCTAGTATCACTAAATGCCCGCGCAAGCCCCTTCCCGCCCGCTGCGCCTCCCCGTGCTGCTCGACCAGCAGTTCTGGTTCCTTGGGCACGACATCCGGCACACCGACGGCAATGCGCTGCAGCGGTTCGGCTTCGTCCGCTGGGGGTCACCCACGCCGGGAGGAACGAGCTGCTATGTGTATGCGCTCACGGGCAATCCCCCACTTGAGGCCGTGGTGTGCTGGGGGTTTGGGGCCTATTGCGGACCCGTGCACTTCCCTGCGCTGACCAGCGGCGGCGGCGGTATCGCGGCCGCCCCCCGGGCCGAGTCAGCGGCGGAGGATCGCCCGGGCGGCAGCGGATATGCCTCCCATCGGTTGGGCGAGGGCGGCGTCCTGCTGCCCCGTCATGCCAGCAGTGCCCGCCTCACCGACCGGCCGCTGGCGCTTCCGCTGCATCAGCTTGGTCAGCTGCCACGCGCACGTACGGCCCGCTGCAGCAGCGAGCACGAGCGCGTACACCGGGGCATTGCCGTGGTGGCGGAGCTGTTCGCCCGCTACGAGGCGTGGGCGCCGTCGGTCCTGGGGAAACACTACCGGCTCCAGACCCTCGCCGACCTGCCGCGACACAAACGGAAGCGGTTCGACTGCTCCGCGGATCTGCGCGCGCACTGGGAGTCGTGGCGGTGCTAGGTCACGGCGACGGGTGGTCGCAGCCGGGAATCGAGCGCCGCCACCACCCCCCACGCCACACAGGCGGCGACCACCGTGTCGCTCAGGAAGTGCGCCGTGGCCATCACGCGCGTCAGGCCGCAGCCGGCGGCGAGGGCGTAGAACACCCAGCGCGCGCGTGGAAAGAGTCGTGCCAGGGCGAATGCGCCGGCGAACGCCACCAGTGTGTGGGAGCTGGGCATCCCCATACCCCGGTTCGACCACGGGCCGTCGGTGAAGCTCCGAAAGGCGTACCCGAACAGCTCCGGGTCGGGGCGCAGCCGTCGTACCAGCAGTTTGAGCAGCTCGGCTGCGAGACCACCCAGCAGCGGGCCGAGCACGAGCAGCGTGGTGCCGGTCTTGCGCGTCGGCCGCTCCTCCTGCTGCAGCCACCAGGCGAGCGCCAGCAACAGCCAGGTGGGGAGGAACCCCATGCTGCGCAGCAGGCGCCCCCAGTCCTTCTCGTACACGCCCGGAACCCGTACGGTGCGCCAGGCGACGTCATCGAGCAGGTGCGCCGCCACGATGGCGGCGCCGCTCACGAGCAGCCAGCGCCCCCACGCGGGGCGGGAAACCAGTGGCGCCCCGACGGGCGCAGGGTGTGGGGTCGGGTCGGGCATGCGGCAAATCAATCGGGGGGCTCCCCCGCCCGCCACTCTGGACACCTCCATCGCGGCGGCCGGATGCCCCGGGCCACTGCACCATGCCATATTTGACGCCATGGAACGCAATACGCGGCAGCGCGATGCCATCCGGTTGGTGTTCGAGGAGATTCCGCGGCCTCTGGGCCCCACCGAGGTCCTCGAGTACGGGCGGAGCCACGTCTCGAAACTGGGCATCGCCACGGTTTATCGCACAATCAACTCCCTCGTCGACAGCGGCTGGCTGGTTCCGGTGGAGCTGCCGGGCGAACCACCGCGCTACGAACGCGCCGGCTCGGCCCATCACCATCACTTCCGCTGCCGGCAGTGCACCCGCGTGTTCGAGATTCACGGGTGCCCGGGTGACCTGCGTGATCTCACGCCGCAGGGGTTCCATCTCGAGTCGCATGAGGTGGTGCTGTACGGGCTGTGTGACAAGTGCGCGGCCTGATCGCAGGCATCACCGCGGGGGTACTGCTCGTCTCGTGTGACACCCGCGGCCGCTTTGAGGGCGTGGCCGTGGATCCGCCCCGGGCGATGGCCCCGGTGGCCTTCACCCTCCCCGACAGCACCGCGTACACGCTCGGGGGCACCCCCGACGGCGCCACGGTGGTGTTCTTCGGGTACACGCATTGTCCCGACGTCTGCCCCACCACGCTCGCCGACTGGAAGCGGGTGAAGGCACAACTCGGGCGCACCGCCGAGCGCGTGCGCTTCGTATTCGTGACCGTCGATCCTGAGCGGGACACGCCGGCCGTGGCGCTGCGCTATGCGCGGCAGTTCGACAGCACCTTCGTGGGGCTGTCGGGTGACGCCCCAACCACGGCCCGCACGCTGGAGCTGTTCGGCGTGGCGGCGGCGCGCGAGGCGGGCACACCCGCCAGCGGCTATCTGGTGAGTCACTCGTCCCAGCAGTTCCTGCTCGATGAGCGCGGGGCACTCGTGGCGCTCTACCCCTTCGGAACCCGCTGGGAGGCACTGGCGGCCGACCTGGAACGTTTGCTGTGATGACCCATCATCGTCTGCAGCTGGTCGCGCGCGAGGCCGTGCGCGTGGCGCTCGCGGCCGTGCTGCCGGTCTGCGTGGGTTGCGCCGGTAGCGACGCCGCCTCTGGCGAGGCCGCCTCCGGCGACACGCCGCGCGCGGGACGCCTGGTGTCGGCCGCGTGGGCACGGCCAGCCGATTCCGGCGCCACCAGCGGCGCGTACCTCACCATCGTCAACGCCGACTCCGTGGCCACGGAACTCGTGGCGGTGACCAGCACGGCAGCCACAGCCGCCGAAGTGCACGAGTCGATGCAGCACGACGGCATGGCGCACATGATGGCCCGCGCCGCCGTTCCCATTGCGCCGCGCGACTCCCTCGTCATGCAGCCCGGCGGCGTGCACGTCATGCTGCTGCAACTCACCCGGACGCTCGCCGTGGGCGATACCGTGCCGCTCACGCTGCGCTTTGCGGCTGGCGACTCGCTCGTGGTGCGTGTTCCGGTGCGCGCCCCCTGATCATCGCCTCATGACCCGGCAACGCGTCGCCACGCTCGTGGCGATCATCTTTGGCACCGCCGCGGTGGCGTGGTGGAGCTGGCCACGCCCCGACACGCTCATTCGCGTGCAGCGCGGGGGTGTGGCCGTGGTGACCGATGCCTTCGGCCGCGACACCCCGCTGCCCGACACGGTGTTCGTGGGCGGTCGCGGCCCCAAGCGGAAGATTCGCGTGGTCAACGAGGACACAGTGCAGCATCGCCTCGCCATGTTCACCGTGCCGGCCGGCCAACAGACCGACTACACGGTGCCGCCCGGCACCTTTGGTGGTGTGTGCTCGGCGCATCCCACGAAGACGCAGCTCACCTTCGTGATCCAGTGAGGAGGTCGTGAGTCCGCCGTTTTCCGATCACCCGCTGCTGCCCCCCTCCACGATGAACGCGGCGCTCGACGACGCGTTGCGCGCGTTGGAGGCGCAGGGACTCAAGCGCGCGCTGCGTCAGGTGCAGCAGCGGCGTGCGGGCACCGTGCTGCTGGGCGGCGACCGGGTGGCCGACTTCGCCTCCAACGATTATCTGGGGTTGGCGAGCGATGCGCGGGTGGCGCGCGCGGCTCATGCCGTGCTGCAGGCCGAGGGCACGGGAGCGGCCGCCGCCCGGCTCATCTCCGGCAATCATCCGATACACGAGGCGCTCGAGCACACGCTCGCCCGGCTCAAGGGGTGCGACTACACCCTCCTCTTTCCGTCGGGATACATGGTCAACGTGGGCGCCATCCCGGCGCTGGCCGACCGGGGCGACGTGATCTACTCCGACGCGCTCAATCACGCGTCGCTCATTGACGGGTGCCGCCTGTCGCGCGCCACGGTGCGGGTCTTTCCGCACAACGACCTCGAGGCACTCGAGCGCATGCTGGCGGCCGAGCGTACCCAGTTCCGTCGGGCACTCATCGTGGTGGAGGGCGTGTTCTCCATGGACGGGGACTACTGTCCGCTCGACCGGCTGGTGCCCATTGCCCGGCATCATGAGGCGTGGACCTACGTGGACGATGCCCACGGCACCGGGGTGCTGGGCGCCACCGGCGCCGGCAGCCTCGAACACTTCGGCGTCTCCCGCGACGTGGACGTGGTGGTGGGCACCCTTGGCAAGGCGCTCGGCACGGCCGGCGCCTACGTGGGTGGCTCACAGGAGCTGGTGGAGTTCCTCGTGAGCCGCGCGCGCTCCTTCATCTTCACCACCGGATCGCCGCCGGCCATGGCCGCGGCCACGCTCGAGGCGTTGCGCATTGCCGAGGTGGAAGGGTGGCGCCGCGATGCGGTGCGTGACCGCGCCCGGCGCCTGCGCCGGCGACTCCTCGCGGCCGGGCTGCCGGTCACCGGTCCGGAGGACGGGCACATCATCCCGCTGCAGATCGGCGACCCTGTGCGCACGATGGCCACCGTGGCCGATCTGCGACGCCGCGGATTCCTGGTGGGGGGCGTACGCCCGCCCACCGTGCCGGCCGGGACATCGCGTCTGCGCATCTCCATGTCGGCGGTGCATCCGGTGGAGCTGGTGGATGCCCTCGGCGCCACGCTCATCGACGTGCTGCGCCGAGTCTGACTCGCGCGGCACCGTTTCTTCCTTCGCGCGCAGGCGCTGCATGGCCCACCCCTTTCTTTCGCTCGATGCCGCTCACGTGTGGCATCCCTACACCCAGCATCATCAGGCGCCGCTCCCGCGGCCCATCGCGCGCGCAGCGGGCAGCTGGCTGTACGATACCGACGGCCAGGCTGTGCTCGATGCCATCTCGTCGTGGTGGGTCACGACACACGGTCACTGCCACCCGGCGCTGGTGCAGGCGATCGCCGAGCAGGCGCGCACGCTGGACCAGGTGATCTTTGCCGGCTTCACGCACGAACCGGCGGCACGACTGGCGGCCGCGCTGGTACAGCGGCTCCCGGCGGGGCTGTCGCGCGTGTTCTTCAGTGACAACGGGTCCACGGCGGTGGAGGTGGCGATTAAGCTGTCGCTGCAATCGTTCGCCAATCAGGGAACGCCACGCCGTCTCATTGCCGCGCTCGACAACGCGTACCATGGCGACACCTTCGGCGCCATGGCGGCCGGCGCGCGCGGGGTCTTTACGCACATGTACGAGCCCCTGCTCTTCGAGGTGGCGCGGCTTCCCGACCCCTCCGAAGGCGACACGGTACGTGCACTCGAGGCGCTGCTGGACGCGCGCGGCCACGAGCTGGCCGCGGTCATCGTGGAGCCGCTGGTGCTGGGTGCCAGCGGCATGCGCGTGTGGGATGCGCGGGTCTTGCAGGCCATCCGTGCGCGCACCGCGGCGGCCGGCGTGCATCTCATTGCCGACGAGGTGATGACGGGATTCGGGCGCACGGGGCCCATGTTCGCCTGTGCGCTGGCCACCGTGCACCCCGATCTCATCTGCCTGTCCAAGGGAATCACGGGCGGCGTCCTGCCGCTGGGCGCCACCGTGGCCACCGAGGCGATCTTCGAGGCGTTCTCCAGCAGTGACCGGCGCAAGACCTTCTTTCACGGCCACTCGTACACGGCCAATCCCATGGCCTGCGCAGCCGCGCTCGCGTCGCTCGCGTTGTTCGACGAGGCGTGCGAAGGGGCCCGCCAGCGCATCGCCGACTGCCACACGTGGCATCTGGCCGCTCTGCGCAATGTGCCGGGTGTGAAGGCCGTGCGTCAGCTCGGTACGGTGGCGGCCGTGGAGCTGGAGGCGCCATCGGGGTATCTCAGCGATATCGGCCGCGAGCTGGCCGCGTTCTCGCTGCAGCAGGGGGTTCTCATTCGTCCGCTGGGGAACGTGGCCTACTGTTTGCCCCCCTACTGCACTCGCGACGACGAGCTCGACCGCGTGTACACCGTGCTGCAGCGTTTCCTGGCTGGCGAACGTGCCGCCCCACTCTCCACCGGAGGACCGGTCGATGACTGACCCCATCCCTGCAGTACGCCGCCTGGGCATCACCGGCACCGACACCGGCATTGGCAAGACGGTCGTGAGCTGCGCGCTGGCGGCGCGCGCACGGCAGCTGGGGATGCGCGTCGCGGCCATGAAGCCGGCGGAGTCGGGGATCGACGAGCGACCCGTGTCGGCGAGCGGCCTGCTGTCCGATGCCGACCGCCTGCGAGGCGCCTGCGGCAATGTGCACCCCCTGTCGCTGGTGCGGCCGTACGTGTTGCGCGAGCCGTTGGCGCCCATGGTGGCGGCACGACGCGCCGGCGTGACGATTGCGCTCGATCACCTGAACGAGGCGCGCACGGCGCTGGAACACGGTCAGGAGCTGCTGCTCGTGGAAGGTGCCGGCGGCCTCCTGGTACCGCTCACCGCCACGCTGTCGTACGCCGACCTGTTCGCCAGCTGGCAGTGCGACATGGTCCTCGTGGCGGGGAACCGGCTGGGGGTCCTCAACCACGTGCTGCTCACCGTCCAGGCGCTCGAACGCGCCCGGCTGCCGCTGCTGGGGATCGTGCTCACCTCGCTCACCGATCACGACGCCACGGTGGCGGAGGCCACCAACTTCGACGTGCTGCAGGAACTGCTGCCCACGCAGCGTCTGCTGCGCTTTCCGTGGGTCGATCGCGTGGAGGATTTCGACGCGCTCGCCGATGCGGCGCACGCGTCGGGGCTGGACACGCTCCTGGGCGGCGGGGCAGCACCCCACCGTCGTGCAGTTGGGTAGCAACCCTTTACACTTCACGCAGTATCGGCGCGCAGCGCCCCCTCACTCTCGCCTTCCGTCCCATGACCGTGCTCCCCATCTGGCAGTCGCTCGCCGACAAGGCACTCGCCGGTGACCTGCTGTCCCGCGATGAAGCCCGTGCCGTGCTCACCGCGCCCGACGATCAGCTGCTCGACCAGTTGGCCGCTGCCTATCGGGTGCGGCGCGCCACGTGGGGCAATCGCGTGCGCCTGCACTTCCTGCTCAACGCGCAGAGCGGGCTGTGCCCGGAGGACTGCGGCTACTGCTCGCAGTCCAAGATTTCCGCCGCCGAGATCGAGAAGTACCCCATGCTGGCGCAGGAGCGCATCATGGAAGCCGCCGATCGCGCCGCGCAGCTCAAGGCCGGCACGCTGTGCATGGTGATCTCCGGTCGCTCCCCCGGCGAAACGGTCTTCGGCAAAGTGCTCGACGCGGTGAAGGCGGTGCGCGCGAAGCACGACCTCAAGATCTGCGCCTGCCTGGGGCTGCTCAACGAGGAGCAGGTCCTGCGCCTCAAGGAGGCGGGCGTGGAGACGGTGAACCACAACCTCAATACCTCGGCCAATTACACGCCGGAGATCGTGAACACGCACACGTTCGAGGATCGCGTGAACACGGTGGCAGCGGTGAAGAAGGCCGGCATGAAGACGTGCAGCGGCGGCATCCTCGGCATGGGCGAAAGCCACGACGACGTCATCGACCTGGCGCTCTCCCTGCGTGAACTCGACGTGAAGAGCGTGCCGGTGAACTTCCTCATCCCCGTCCCGGGCACGAAGCTCGAAGGCGTGCGCCAGCTCGACCCGCGCCAGTGCCTGCGCATCCTGTCGCTGTATCGGCTGCTGCTGCCCACGCAGGAGATCCGCATCAGCGGTGGCCGCGAGGTGCACCTGCGCAGCATGCAGGTCATGGGGCTGTATCCCGCCAACTCCATCTTCGTGGGCGACTACCTCACCACGCAGGGGCAGACGGCGCGCGAGGATCTGCGCATGATCGAGGATGCGGGCTTTGTCCTCGAAACACCGGACGGCGACGCGTTCACCGGCGACCCCTTCGATGGCGTGCCGGAAGCGTACCCGCGTGCACCGCTCCCGCTGGTTGATGTCGCCTGACCCGACGCACACCGGCCACGGCGCCCTCCCCCCCGTTTCCCGAGATCATGTCCATCGCCGACATCCGCAAGGAGTACCAGCGTCACGTGCTCTCCGAAGCCGACGTGGCGGCTGACCCCATCGCGCAGTTCTCCGTCTGGTTCGACGAGGCGGTCAAGGCCGAGGTCCTCGAACCCAACGCCATGTGTCTGGCCACGGCCACCCCCGATGCGTATCCCTCGGCGCGCATCGTGCTGCTCAAGGGCGTGGACGAACGCGGCTTCGTGTTCTACACCGACTACCGCAGTCGCAAGGGCACGGAGCTGGCCGATAATCCGTGCGCGTCGCTCTGCTTCTTCTGGGCCGAGCTCGAGCGGCAGGTGCGCATCAACGGCGCGGTGCAGCGGGTGAGTCGCGCCGAGTCCGACGCCTACTTCCAAACGCGCCCCCTGCCCAGTCGCATTGGTGCGTGGACGTCGTCGCAAAGCAGCGTGCTGGCGTCGCGCGAAACGCTGGAGGCGCAGCTGGCCGCAAATGCGCAACACTTCGCCAACGGCTCCGTGCCCTTGCCCGAGCACTGGGGTGGCTTCCGTGTGGTGCCGGAGGAGATCGAATTCTGGCAGGGGCGTCCGAGTCGCTTGCACGACCGCATCCAGTTCCGGAAGGAAGCCGGCCGCTGGGTGAAGCGGCGCCTCTCGCCGTGAGGTACGGGCGCCGGTGGCGGTTGGCATTGGCCACCACCGGCCTCGTCATCGTGACTCCCGCTGCGGCGGGCGAAAGGTTGGCGGGCGCCCAGTCCCGGCCGGGCACGTCGGTACGTTCCGCCGGGTCGCCGGCGGCCGCCGGCAGTACCGCGCGCTTGGAAACGACCCGCATCGACGCCATCCGCTGCCAGGCGCGTGAGGCGGCGCCCGCGTCCCCACCGGCCTTGCGCTGGCGCGGCACCACCGTGCGCTGGGCCGAATGGCCAGTCCGGCTGGGCGCCGAGGGGGTGCGCAACCGGATCATCGTGGCGGTGGTGGATCCGGCCCGCGTGACGCTCACGCTGGAAATCGCCCGCGCGGGCAATGCGTTGGGCCCATGGACGATCGAGGAGGCCCCGCCGGACGCCATTCTCGCCTTCAACGCCGGCCAGTTCACGGATGCCGGCCCGTGGGGCTGGGTGCGCCATCGCGGCCGTGACCGGGCCGCTCCGGGCGCCGGCGCGCTGGCGGGGGCGTTCGCGGTCGACACCGCCGGCAGGCCGGCAATATTGCCGGCGCACACCCTGCCGGCCGCCACCCTCGACGCGCGCTGGGAGGAGGCGGTGCAGTCGTATCCGCAGCTCCTCGTGAGTGGCCTGCCGGTTCCGGCTCTGTGCGCAGGCACCGACCTCGATCGTGCCCATCGGGACGCGCGCCTCGTGATCGGCCTGCGGCGCGATGGAATGCTGCTGGTCCTCCTGTCGCGCTACGCCGACACCGGCAGCGGCCTCACGCGAGCCGTCGAACGGGTGCCGATCGGTCCCACGACACCGGAAATGGCCGAGATCGCCTGGCGACTCGGGGCGATCGACGCCCTGATGCTCGACGGCGGCCTGTCGGCGCAGTTGCGGATTGGCCGCGGCGCCGCGGCGTCACGCTGGCCCGGACTACGGGCCGTGCCGCTGGCGATCGTCGCGCGCCCGCGCTGAGCTCCGTGCGGAACCCGCCTGACGCCACGCCGCGAGGTGGGGCCGCCCGGACCGACCGCCGACTTGCCAGCGTCGGCCAAACGCCAAGATTATCCGACCGGCTTTCCTCCACTCATTCCCTCGGGAGTTGCGCCATGCGCCGTCTCCACTGGATCACCGCCCTGCTGGTCGGCACCGCCGCCCTCGGCCCCCTGTCCACGCCGGCGTCTGCACAGCTCGGCCGACTCAAGAAGATGGGCGCTGACGCGATCAAGGACGCCGCGAAGACGAAGGCTGGTCTGGCGGAGCCGAGTGCGAACAGCAGCGCGAAGAAGGCGAACATGACCATCACCCCCGAGCGGCTGGATCTGGTGCTGACCAGCCTTCAACCGCTCGTCGCCACCGCTGAACTCACGCTCGCTGCCGTAACGCCGAGAGCCGCCTACGAGGCGAAGCGGAAGGCGGCCGAAGAGTGCGTGTCGGCGGCGCAGAAGTCGGTGAGCCCGGCCGCCATGATGTCGATGGACGAGAAGAGCATTGCCCGGCTCGAGGGGATGCAGAAGCAGGGCGAGGCGATGGAGAAGCGTGTGCAGGCTGCGATGGCCCGCAAGGACGCCAAGGCGGTCATTGCGCTCCGTGACTCGATTCAGGTGCTCTCGGCCACCACACAGGTCATCGCCATGGGTGGCCGCTGCGCGTATCCGCACCAGCCCCCCGAGCTGATTGCCCTGGAAGCCTCAATCCGCGGGCAGGCGTACGTGGACGGCTCCGAGCAGCCGTGGTTGAACGGCAAGAGCGCAAAGCCGCTGGAGCCAACGCCTGAGGCGCGGAAGGCCATGACGCGCGAGGAATTTGGCCTGCTGCGGGAGCGCATGGCGCTGTGGGCCATGGCGCAGTCGGACCCGGAGTTGAAGAAGGCCCTCGAGGGCAAGTTCACCGCCGAGGAGATCGCGGCCCTGACGGCGAAGTCGGCGGAGCTCGGCCGGCTCGGTCCCTTGTTCAAGGGAGGAGCGCTGGGTTGGGTTGCGTGGGGCGACGTCAGGGAGTGGTGAGCGCGGCGGCAGGCGGAGCGTCCGGCGCTAGCGCGTTCGCACGCTCCCCAGCCCGCCGTCGATCCCGAACACCTGGCCGGTCACCCAGCCGGCGTCGGGACCGGTGAGCCAGGCGATCAGGGACGCCACCTCGTCGGGCGTCCCGATACGGCCGAGCGCGTGCATGGCCTGCGAGGCGGCGAGCGCCGGCGCGGACGCGGTAATGCGCGCCGTGAGGGGCGACGCCACAAGCCCGGGCGCCACGGCGTTCACGCGAAGCCCGCGCGCCGCGTAGGTGGCCGCCGCCGAGCGTACGAGTCCCTCCACCCCTCCCTTGGCCGCTGCGATGGCCTCGTGGTTGGCAAGACCAATCCGCACCGCCGCCGTGCTGCACAGCACCACACTGCCGCCTCCGGTCAGGACGCGAGCGGCCGCGCGCACGACCCCGAACGCCGTCGTGAGGTTCTGCGCGATCACCTGCTGGTATTCATCCGCGCGCGTCAGATGGGCCGGTTTGAGGAGCAGAGAGCCGGCCGTGTTCACCACCCCGCCCAGCGTGGTGCCACGCGACGCCGCGTGCGCGACCGCCGCGTCGACAAGGGCGTCGAGCTGGTTCCAGTCGGTTGCGTCGGTCACCAGGCTCGGCGCCTCCACCGCAGCGCCAAGGGCCGCCAACGGTTCGGCGCGCCGCGCCGCGAGCAGGAGGGGCACGCCGGCGGCGTGGAGCCGGTGGGCGAGCGCCTGGCCAATGCCACCGGTGGCACCGACAATGAGAACGAGAGGGGGCGTCATATCGGGCCAATCCCCAACTGCGGTCCGCGGTTCCTGCCGGAACCGCTGGGAATTCCGGGACCGTGGCGCCGCACCATGGACGGCACCCTACGCCGCCAACTCCTCGCGCAGCTTCACGTAGCTCTCGTAGCGACCGCGGGCAATCGTGCCGCGCTCGACGGCGTCACGAATCGCGCACCCCGGCTCCACGGTGTGCAAGCAATCGGCGAAACGGCAGGCCCCGAGCAGGGGAGCGAACTCCGGGAAGCAGTGCGGCAACTCCGAGGGATCGATCCCCCAGAGCCCCACCTCGCGCAGGCCGGGGGTATCGGCAAGGAACCCACCGCCCGGCAACGGATGGAGCACGGCCCCGACCGTGGTGTGGCGCCCCTTGTTCACGCTGTCGCTGATGGCAGCCGTGCGCAGCTCGAGCCCCGGGAACAGCTCGTTCATGAGTGACGACTTCCCCACGCCCGAGGGGCCGGAGAGCGCCGAGCTGCGGCCGGCCAACTCCGCCCGTAGTGCCTCGAGCCCTTCGCCGGTCTTCACACTGGTGTAGTGCACCGGGTATCCCGCGGCTACGTGTTCGGCAAAGAGCGCGCGCGCCCCCTCTGGGGACACGAGATCGCACTTGTTCACCACGATGCGCGCGTGCAGTCCATTGGCCTCGGCAATGACCAGGAATCGGTCGAGCATGCGCGGGTGCGGTTCCGGACGCGCGGCGGCGAAGACCACGAGCACCTGGTCGAGATTGGCCACCACCACCCGTTCACCGCGCGCTCCGCCGGGCGCACGTCGGGCCAGCTTGCTGCGGCGCTCGTGAATGTCGGTGATGAACCACGCGCCCGGGTCGCCGTTGTCCCAACGCAGCCGCACCCGGTCGCCCACGGCCAGCTTGAGTGCCCCGTGCGCCTCGTGCTTGAGCCGTCCACGCAGGGACGCCGACGCGACGGCCCCGCTCTCGAGCCGCACATCCCACACCCCGCCCGTGCCTTGCACGACGACGCCTTCCACGGCGTGATCTGGCGGCGGCGCGGGCCCCTGCTGCACGAACAGGCTCGCGTCGCGGGTCACGGGGCCGACCGCGTGCGCACGAGGCCGTCGAGGGTGGCCTTCACCAGCGAGAGCGCCATGCCGCCAAGTTGATGCCGGACCGCTGCTTCGCTGAAACCGGTCACCATGAACCCGGTTTCGAGATGCCCCTGCACCTCGGGCTCTCCGTGGCTCCAGCGCACGAAGAACAGATACGCGCCCCACGGCGCCTCAGGCTGGCCGGTGGTATCGGTGAGGATGTCCACCGAGTAGGCGCACCCGTCGGCGCCCTCGAAGGCCGCCGGCCGCTTGTGCACCGCCATGTAGCCGCCAAGCGTCCGCTCATCGCCGGCCGCATGATCGGGCGGCTGATGATGACCGTGATGTACCGTCGGCGACGCATCGCCCTGGTCAGCTGCCAAGCGACTCCTTCACGATGTTGCCGGCCATGAAGGCAATGTTGGCCGGACGTTCGGCGAGGCGGCGCATGAGATAGGGATACCACTGGCTGCCGAAGGGCACGTAGACGCGCATGCGGTACCCTTCCTTCACGATCTGCTCCTGCAGGTCACGCCGCACGCCGTAAAGCATCTGGAACTCGAAGCGGTCGGGGGCGATGCCCTGCGCTTTCGCGAACCGCTTCGCCTCGGCAATGATGGCCTCGTCGTGCGTGGCGATGCCGGGGTAGCGCCCCTCGGTCAGCAGCGTGTGCATCGCGGCCACGTAGTTCTTGTCCACGTCAGCCTTGTCCGGGAATGCCACGTCGGGCGGCTCGAGGTAGGCGCCCTTGCAGATGCGCACGCGCGCGGAGAGGCGGTTCGCGCGCGCCACGTCGTCGAGCGTGCGACGGAGGGAGCTCTGCAGTACGATGCCCACGTGGTTTTCGAAGCCGGGGAACAGATGCTGCTCGAACGTATCGAGGGTGCGATCGGTGTAGGCGCTGGACTCCATGTCGAGTCGCACGAAACTGTCGTACTGCCGCGCGCGCGCGATCACCTCCCGCACCACCTCGACCCCGAGGTCATCGGAGATGTCCTGCCCGAGCGCGGTGAGCTTGACCGACACGTTCGCATTGAGCTGGCGCTCGTGAATGCGATCGAGGATTTCGAGGTAGTGCCGGCCCGTCGCGCGCGCCTCCGCCTCGCTGTGCACGCTTTCGCCCAGCAGGTCGAGTGACGCGGCAATGCCTTTGGCGTTCAGTTGCGCCACCGCTTCGACGGCGGTGCTGATCGTTTCGCCGGCCACGAAGCGCGACGCCATCTTGCGCGCGAACCCGACATTCTTGACGAAGTCGAAGACGCGCTGCTGGCGCGAGAGATAGAGGAGGGACGTCCTGAGCATGGCCGGAAATTAGCGGATGGGCGCCGTCAGGCGCACGACTGGTGCCACCGCGCCCTTGGCAAGCGCGGTGTCGAACACGTTCCACGTGAGCAGGCCGTCGTCGCTCTCCGGGTCGAGCAGCAGCAAGGCCACCAGATCCTGTGGCGTCCCGGCAGCCACGATGACGGTGCCGGCCGCGAGCGTGCGGGTTGCGTCACGCCACCGGCCCTGCACGGACATTTCCCGGTGCCCCTGGAACGGGCGTCCGCTGGCCACCACCGAGTCCACGACGAACTCCCGCAGCGTCACGGAGGCCGGAGCGGCGAGGGGGCGGAAGGCCACGCCGTGCGCCGCAAGCAGTTCCCGCGCGCGCGGCCAGTCGCCTTCGATGGCGTAGCCGTACGGCGACGGGGTGCGCGTCAGGGTGGCCTCGAAGCGGTCGATGACCGGCATGCGCTGCGCCGTGATCACCCCCGACCGCCGGAGGCCGCGCGGCACCCCCGGCTCGGTCAGCTGGGTCGTATCGGCTACGCGGTCGAGGCGCTCGACCAGCACGGGTTGGGTATCCGGCCGGCTCGTGAAGCGGCCGCGAATGGGAATATCGGCGCGCCGGGCACCGGTGAAGGTGGCCGCCGCCACCCCGGCCGCCACCCGGCGCAGGATGCGCGGCCGGTCTTCCGCCACGTAACTCAGGATCTCCTGCACGAACGCCCGCGTGCTCGCCACGCGGCGCGCGAACGGATCATGCGAGTAGGCCTCACTGAGAATGCTCACGGCACCGCGCAGTCCCACGTAGTTGGTTCCGTAGCGCTGCTTGTGCTCGTAGGTGGCCCACCCCGACTTGAGGTCGGCCGCGAGGCTCTCGCGCCCATTGGCCCCGGTGAAGTTGCCGTAGGGAAAGACCTCGAAGCCGTGCTTCGCCTTCATGCGGCGCCGAATCTCCGGAAGCAGCGTGTCGGCGGTGAAGGGGGCCAGCGGCGCCGCCGGATGCAGCGACGGCGAATAGGTCAGCGCGTACCCATGGTAGCTGCCATTGGTGGTGTGCAGATCCATGAACACGTCAGGCGTCCAGGCGGCAAACGCCGCCAGTGCGCCCACCGTCTCGGGAGCCTCGGCCTTCACGTAATCGCGATTGAGATCGAGCCCCGCGCCGTTCGGCCGCTCCCCGATCATCTCGGGACCGTTCTGCGCCCCGCGGTTGCGCGCCTGCGGCGCCAGCTTGTCGTTGCCGTCGCTGTTGTAGATGGGGACCACCACCAGCACCAGCGAGTCGAGCACGTTGGGGCGGGCCCCGAAAGACCAGTCGCGCAGCAGCGCCAGCACGGCCTCCTTGCCTTCCACCTCACCGGCATGGATGTTGGCCTGTACGTACACCACCGGCCGCCCCAGCCGCCGGGCCTCGGCCGGCGTGCGCACGACCGGGCGCGAGGCCACCACGAGGGGCACCGCCTTGCCCATGGGGGAGCGCGCCAGCTCGCTGACGCTGATGGGCGCGCCCAGCGCGCGCAGCGAGTCGAGGAAGCTCATGACGTCGGCGTACGACGACGTCTCGCGATAGTCGGTGCGTTCGGCGCGCGTGCGCGGCAGTGCGAGAGCGGACGCGGCGGGCTGCGCGGTGCCGGGGGCCGCGGCGCATCCCGCCAGAACGATGGCGGCGAGCACCGCCCCCGGAAGCGCGGCGACACGGGAGCACGCGAGGCGTGGCATTGGCGGCGACATGAGTCAGGAGGCGAGGATGGTGCGGATCTGCACCAGATGGCGAAGCTGATGCTGTGCGGCGAGGTGTCCCCACTGGTAGCCATCGAGTGGCCCGAACCGCGGGTGCGGAAAGTGCGCCTGTCCGAGGGCGCGTCCCGACGCGGCGGCGAACGCCGCAATGAGTCGCGCGCGCGCCGCGCGCATCTGTTCAGCCGATTCAGCCATCGGCGTTCCCTGGACCGGTTGTACCATCTCCGGGGCGGCCACCTTGCGCACGGTCGGGTCGGCCACCTTGAAACGCAGTACCGACGGTGCGACCGGCTCGTCGCTCGATTCGGGCTGGTCGGCCACCTGCTTGGCGATGGTACCCACCACGCGTCCGGCGCCGCTTTCCACGATGGCCATGTGCTCGAGCACTTGCGCCACCGTCCAGCCGTCACCCAACCGGCGCGCTTCATCCGCGGCGGTGAGCGTGGCCAGCAGGGCCTCGGTCTCGCGTTGGGCATCCTCCAGCGCGGTGATCACCTCGTGAATGCGTGGATGCAGGGCGGGTGTCGACATGGTCAGGGGATCAGGGGTGGAAGCGGCGCCCGCTCGCCGCCATTTCCCGGAGCAGGGCCGCCGGTTCGAAGCGGCCTGGGAAGCGGGCGTTGAGCGTGTCGAGCTGCGCCACCACGGCGGGAAGACCCAACGTGTCCAGGTAGCGGAACGGACCGCCGAGGAAGGGCGGAAAGCCAATGCCGAACACGGCACCGATGTCGCCGTCGCGCGCGCTGCGGATGATGCCGTGCTGCAGACAGCGCACCGCCTCGTTGAGCAGGGGGAGGACGCAGCGCGTCTGCATCTCGCTGCCTCCCATTGCCTGCCGCGACGCGCCGGCAGGCGTGAGAGCGTAGACACTCTCGTCCACGCCGTCGCGCTTGCCGTGCTCGTCGTACCGATAGAAGCCGTGCCGTGCCTTGCGTCCCAGCCGACCGCTTTCCACGACGCGTCGCAGCGTCTCCGACGGCAGCATGCGATCGCCGTACGCCGCCACCATGATCGGCCCCGACTTGCCGGCAATGTCGAGCCCCACTTCATCGAGCAGCGTGATGGGTCCGACCGGGAAACCGAAGTCCACCAGCGCCGCGTCGAGCTCCTCGATGCGCGCGCCCTCGTCCAGCAGGCGTCCCGCTTCGTTGAGATAGGGCGCGAGGATGCGATTGACGTAGAAGCCGGCGCCATCCTGCACCACGATGACCGTCTTGCCCAGCTGTCGGCCGTAGTGCACGGCGGTGGCGGTGGTGGCGGCACTCGTGCGTGGCGTCACGATCACTTCCAGCAGCGGCATCTTGTGCACCGGCGAGAAGAAGTGCATGCCCACCACCCGATCAGGGCGCGCCGCCGCCTCGGCGATGTCCCGAATGGGAATCGTGCTGGTGTTCGAGGCGAAGATGGCGCGGGGCGCCGCCGCCTGCGTTTCGCGCAGCACCTGATGCTTCACCGCGAGATCTTCGAACACCGCCTCGATCACGAGGTCGGCGTTGGCAAAGCCACGGTAATCGGTGGTGCTGCCGACCAGCGCCAGCGTGTCGTCGAACTGCGCGCGGGTCAGCTGCTTCTTGCGCAGCCGCTCGCGCAGCACGTCGCGCACCGCACGCCAACCCGTAGCCAGGCGCTCCACCGAGGCATCCTTGAGCCGCACCTGGGTGCCCGCCTGCACGGCCACGCCGGCAATGCCGGCGCCCATGAAGCCGGCCCCGAGCACCCCCACCTTGCGCACCGCGGCGGGCGTTGCCTCCACGCCAGCGGGCAGTCCGCTGTCCTTCTTGAGCGCCGTGGTGGCGAAGAAGAGATACGTGAGCTGTCGGCACACCGGTGACATGGCAAGCTCCCCGAACCGGCGCGCCTCTTCCCGCAGCCCGGCCTCCATGCCTTCCGCGTACCCCTGCTGGATCACGTCGATGGCGGCAAGTGGCGCGGGGTATTTCCCCCGCGTCTTGCCCATCACCCCTTCGCGGGCCTTGCGGAACACGAGCGTGCGCCCCAGCGCGTTGTCTTCGAGCAGCACCACCGCAGCGCCGCTGGCGCGACGGCGCGTCGGCGTGGGACGCCCTCCGGCCAGATCGTGCACGCGACGGAGCGCCACCTCGCGCAGGATGGCGGGATGCACCAACTCGTGCACCAGCCCCATCTGCCACGCCTTGCGCGCCCTGATGTTGCGCCCGGTGAGAATCATGTCGAGCGCGGCCTGCAGCCCCACCGTACGCGGCAGGCGCTGGGTGCCGCCGGCGCCGGGAATGAGCCCCAGCTGCACCTCAGGGAGGGCGAGGACCGTCTTGGCATGGTCCGTGGCCACACGATGCCGACAGGCCAGCGCCACTTCCAGCCCGCCGCCCAGCGCCGCGCCATGCACCGCCGCCACCACCGGCTTGCGCATGGCCGCCAGTCGATCGAGCACCGCCTGTCCGGCGCGCGAGAGCCCCTCGGCCTGCGCTGCCGTGTCAATGCGCGTGAGCTCGTCGATATCGGCACCGGCAATCCAGCTGTCGGGCTTCCCGCTCAGCAGCACGGCCCCGACGATCGCCTCGTCCTGCTCGATGCGACGGAAGAGACCATCGAACACCGGCGCGACCCGGGAGTTGAGCGTATTCACCGGCGAACCCGGCTGGTCGTAGCAGATCACGGCCACGCCCTGCTCCACCGTACACGTCACTCCGGTCGCCGCGTCGGCCACGAGACCGTCAGCACCTTCCCTGCGCTGCGCCTCCGTCATCACACGCGCTCCACGATCATGGCGTGGCCGAGTCCGCCGGCGGCGCACACGGTCAGCAGACCGAACTGCCCGCCGCGCCGCTGCAGCTCGTTGCACAGCGTGGTGAGCACGCGCGCGCCGGTCGCGCCAAAGGGGTGGCCAATGGAGAGCGAGCCACCCATGACATTGAGCCGGTCGGGGTTCACCTCACCCACGGGCGCCCCCAGTCCGGCGCGGGCCGCCCACGTGCTGGAGGCGAGCCCCTGCAGGTTGCTGAGCACCTGCGCCGCGAAGGCTTCGTGCATTTCCACGAGATCGATGTCGGCCAGCGACAGGCCGGCGCGCTGGAGCGCGAGGGGCGCGGCCAGCACTGGTGCCTGCAGCAGCTGCTCCCCTGGATCGACGGCCGCGTAGGCGTACGACCGAATGAATGCCAACGGGGTGTAGCCCAGACTCCGCGCCCGCTCCTCACTCATGAGGAGCACGGCACTCGCGCCGTCGGTGAGCGGCGACGCATTACCCGCCGTGACGGTGCCGTACTGCCGATCGAACACGGGCTTGAGCTGCGCCAGCTGCTCGTAGCTGCTGTCGCGCCGCACGCCGTTGTCGGTGGCGAGCATGGTGTCGTAGGCGGGAGGCACGGGCAGGGGCACGATCTCGGCCGCAAGCCGGCCGTCGTCGAGACCGCGCGCCGCCAGTTCATGCGAGCGCAGCGCAAACCGATCCTGGGCCTCGCGACTGATGCCATTCAGTTTGGCCATCTTGTCGGCGCTCTGCCCCATGGTCTCGCCGGTGCTGGGCTCCGCAATGGCCGGCGTGATCGGCACGAAGTCGCCCGGTCGCACGCGCGCGAGCGTGGCCACGCGCTGGCGCATGCTCCTGGCCTTCGACGCGGCCACGAGGATGTCGCTCATGCCGCGGGAATGCAGAATGGGGACCTGCGTGAGACTCTCGCTTCCGCCGGCGATGGCCACGTGGGCGTGCCCCAGCGCGATCTGGTCGGCCGCGTCGGTGATGGCCTGATTGGACGACGCGCAGGCGCGTCCCACGGTGTAGGCCTGCACGGTACGCGGGAAGTGCGGCATGAGCGCCAGTTCGCGCGCAATGTTGGGGGCGATGACCGACGGGATGACCGTCCCGTACACCAGCAGGTCCACCGTACTGGCGTCGAGGCTGGTGCGCTGCACCAGCTCTCCGACGGCGGCGCGACCGAGGTCGATGGCCGTGAGGTCCTTGAGCGCCGTGCCGGAGCGCGCAAACGGCGTGCGGACGCCGGCAATGATGGCGATGCGTCGGCCGTTACCGAAGGTGGGCATGGGGCAAACATAACCAGTGGGCCGCAGGGCCGACGGCCTCCGCTTGCCGGGTGCCGGTCCGTTCGCGATGATGCGGCATGGGGAGCAGCGCACCGCCACCGCCACCGCACCGCCCCGCGGTTTGGGCCGCGCTTGCCGGCGAGCCCTTCGATCTGGTCGTGATCGGCGGCGGCATTACGGGCGCCGGCGTGGCACGCGAGGCGGCGCTTGCCGGTTACCGCACCGCGCTGCTCGAGCGTGACGATTTTGCCGCCGGCACCTCCAGTCGCTCCTCGCGGCTGGTGCACGGTGGGGTGCGCTACCTCGAGCACGGACATCTCGGGCTCGTTTTCGAGTCGAGCCGCGAACGCCGGCTGCTCCTGCAGCTCGCGCCGCATCTGGTGCGCCCGCTGGCCTTCACGTGGCCCGTCTACCGCGGGGCGCGAGTGCCGCTCTGGAAGGTGCGCGCCGGACTGGCGCTGTACGATGCCCTGTCGCTCTTTCGCAATGTGCACCCGCACCAGGGACTCTCGGCAGCCGAGGTGCATGCCCAGGAGCCCGCCCTCGCCACGCACGGGCTCCAGGGCGGGGCCCGGTACTGGGACGCGGCAACCAATGACACGCGCCTCACGCTGGCCACGGCCCTGGCCGCCCGCGACGCCGGGGCGGTGATCGTGAACCATGCGGCCGTGGTAGGGGGCGTGCGCAGCAGCGGCCGGCTCACCGGCGTGCTCGTGCACGACCGGCTCGGTGATCAGCAACTGGTGGTGCAGGCGCGGGTGGTGGTCAACGCCACCGGGCCGTGGAGCGATGCCACGGCGGCCCTCACCGGTGAGAGTCAGGGCACGCAACTGCTCGGTTCTGCAGGCTCGCACATTGCCGTACCGCGGAACCGCGTGGGGAACCACGATGCGGTGACGATGGTCTCGCCGCTCGACGGGCGCGTCATGTTCGTGCTCCCGGCGGGGGCGCACACCATCATTGGCACCACCGAGCGAGCTGCGCGCAGCGGCCCCGACGAGATTCGCGCCACGGAAGCCGAGATCACCTACCTGCTCCAGAGCGTCAACGGGCAGTTTGGCGACGCCCGCCTGTCACGCGACGATGTGATTAGCGCGTGGTGCGGTATTCGCCCCCTGGCCGCGGCGCGGGCCGGCGCCGGCAACGCGGGATCGGCATCACGCGAGCATGCCGTGGTACACCGTGCGGACGGTCTGGTCAGTGTGACCGGGGGCAAGCTCACGACCTACCGGGCCATGGCCGCCGATGTCCTCACCCATGCCACCCGCGGGGCGGCGGCCACCGGCGCCGCACTCGTGTCGCGTCGTCCCCCGCAGGACAGTACCAGCACCCCACTGCCCGGCGGCGCGTTCCCGCACCGCGAACCCCTCCTGGCCGAAGCACGCGCCACGACGCGAGACGCCGCCGTGGGCGAGCAGCTGGCGCAGTCGTACGGCGCCCACTGGCGGCGGGTCTGGCAGTACGCGGAAGCCGACGAGCGGCTTGGCACACGCATTGTGGAGCAGCTGCCGTACGTGCTGGCCGAAGTACGGCACGCGGTGGAACACGAGTTGGCGTGCACGCTCGCGGATGTCCTGGTGCGTCGTACGCACATCGCCTTCGAAACGCGCGATCACGGTCGCGCGGCGGCACGATGCATTGCGCCGCACATGGCCTCAGCGCTCCAGTGGAGTGCGACCACCACGGCGGCCGCGCTGGCAGCGTACGACGCCGAGGTGACGCGGCTGTTTGCGGTGGATGCCGTGTAGCTGACTCAGGGAACGAGCAGCACCTTGCCGTTGCGCCCGCCGGCGGCCGCATACGCCACGGCATCCTGTATCTGCGCCAGCGGGAAGGTGCGATCCACGCGCGCGGCCAGCGTCCCTGCAGCGACCCGTTGCGCGAGCTCCCCGTACAGGGCACGCTGCTGCTCGCCCGTGGCATGCCGGAACCAGAACGCCAGCCAGAATCCGCGCAGGGTGACATCGCGAAAGACGAACGACCCGGGGGCCACCTTGCAGGCCTCGCCACTCATGGCGCCGTAATTCACCACGGTGCCGCCAATGGCCACCGACCGAGCCAGCCGATCGGTGGCAGTGCCCCCCACGGCATCGAAGGCAAGGCGCACCTTCGCTCCCTGGGTCGCGGCCGCCACGCGCTCTGGCAGATCGGGGCCGTCAACCAGCACGACATCGCCACCGAGCGCTTCCAGCACGGGCACCATGGCGTCGCGGCGCACGACATTCACGGTGCGAATGCCGCGCGCACGCGCCAGCTGGATGAGATACTCCCCCACGGCGCTGTTGGCCGCGTTCTGCACGACCCAGTCCCCGGGAGCGAGCGTGCCGAATTCCGACAGCAGGAGCGACGCGGTGGGCGGGTTGACCGTGAGCATGGCCAACTGGAGCGGATCACCGCCGGCGGGGAGTGGCAGCAGCGTGTCGGCCCGGGCGACCGCATGCGAGCTCCAGGTGCCGGCGCCCACCGGCATGAGGACCAGGTCACCCACGGCCAGTCGCCGGACATCGGCGCCCCGTTGCGCGACGCGCGCGACCCCCTCGTTCCCGCCCACGGCCGGCAGCGGCGGCAGTGCGCCGTACTGTCCGGTGATGGTGAGGACATCGGACGGGTTGATGGGTGCCGCGAGCATTTCCAGCAGCACCTCACCGGCCCCGGGTGCTGGGGTATCGCGCTCCACACAGCGGATGCGCGTGTGCGGGGCGTCACCGCGCGTGTCGTAGACGGCCTGCCACATGAGTGCTCCGGTCGGGGCGGTAATCAGACGAGATCGTCGGCGTTGCGATCGTGAATCGTGTACAGCTCGACAATGAGCAGCCGTCGCACCTTGGTCGGCAGCTTGAGAATGCACACATCGCCAACGGCCTTGCCCTGCAGCGCGCGGCCGATGGGAGAGCCCATGGTCACATGGCCGTCATGCAGCTCGCCGGCATCACCGAAGACGAGCTCGTACGTCTCCAGCTGCGTCGTGACTTCGTCGGTCACGACCACCTTCGACCCGAGCCCCACCTTGTCGGCGGGAATCTGCGTGATGTCGATGTTGGCCAGCTTGGTTACGCGCTGCGTGAGCTGCCCCAGTCGCGCCTGCACGAACTGCTGCCGCTCCAGCGCCGCCTTGTACTCGCTGTTTTCCTTGAGGTCGCCGAGTTCGACGGCTTTGCGGATTTCCGCGGGCAGCGTGACGTTCAGCTCGAACTGGAGCTTCTCGACTTCGCGTGCCATCTGGGCGATCAGTTCCTGGAACATGCGCGTGCCAGCTGGGGCCGGATAAAAGGCGAGCGCCCGACCGTGGTGGCCGGGCGCACTGGAAGGCCGAAATATGCCGTGTCTGGCGAATGGTTCAAGTCTCGGGGCGTTCAGCCCTCGTCCGTTCGCAGACGCCCGGCCGTTTGCGCATCGTGCGCGTCGATGACCGCCTGCGCCGCCTCCTGCGGGTCATCGGTCAGGAGCAGCAGGTCGAGATCCCCCGGCGAGATCTTGCCTTCAGCAGCCATGCGCGAGGTGATCCAGCGGACGAGCCCCGCCCAGTAGTGCGTGCCGAAGAGGACCACGGGGAACTGATAGATCTTCCCGGTCTGAATGAGCGTGAGCGCCTCGAACAGCTCGTCGAGCGTCCCGAAGCCGCCCGGGAAGATGAGGAAGGCATTGGAGTACTTGATGAACATCGTCTTGCGAACGAAGAAGTAACGAAAGTTCACCAGGGTATCGACGTAGGGGTTGGCGCCCTGTTCGAATGGGAGCTCGATGTTGCATCCTACCGAGTGCCCATCCACGTCCTTGGCCCCGCGATTGGCCGCCTCCATGATGCCCGGACCGGCGCCGGTGAGGATGGAAAACCCCTGACGCGCAAGAATCCGCGCCGTTTCCCGTGCCGCCTCGTACATCGGGTCGTCGGGACCGGTGCGGGCAGACCCGAAGATCGTCACCCCCTTCTGCACGTCGGAGAGCGCGTCGAACCCCTCGACGAACTCCGACGTGATGCGCATGACGCGCCAGGGGTCGGAGCGGGTGAAGGCGGTGGCCTCCTCCCGTGGCGCCTGCAGCAACTTTTCGTCCTCCGTAAGCATTGGCCGGTCGCGCAACGACTGATCCACGAGTCGGGGATCGGTGCGTCGCACGGCGCGTGCTCCCTTCGACACCAGATTCGCGGTGCCGGCAGGTTCACGGCCCGCGGCGCGATGCCCGGCCTCCGTGCGTTCCCGATAGGCGGCCACGGACTGCTGCTCGGCCGTGGCCCGGGTGACGGGAGAGGCCTGCTTGCCTGTTGCGGTACGAGGAGACGAACGTCGGGATTTCGCCATGAGTGGACGGGTGGAGACAGGGGGTCGGTGAAGCGCAATACGAGCGGGCACGCACGCCCCAACGGCATGGCACGAGTGGGTCCGCCGTGACGCATGATACCACCACGACCCGGCGCTTGCTCCTCGTCGTGGCCGACGGCGTGCGCCACGATGTACTGACCGAGGAGATGGATGCCGGCCGTGCGCCTACTCTGGCCGCACTGCGGGCCCGCGGCAGCGCGCACGCGGTCACGACGTCGTTCCCCTCCGTCACCGGGCCGGCGTACGTGCCGTTCCTCATGGGCCAGCACCCGGCGCGCGTCGGGCTGCCCGGCCTGCGCTGGTTCGACCGCAGCCGTTCGTTGCGCTGGGCCCCGGGGCAATCGCGCAGCTACGCCGGCATGGACATCTGGCACGTGGATGGCGATGTGGCCGCCCACGTTCCCACGCTGCTCGAATACGCGCAGCCCTCGCTTGCCGCCATGAGCATGATTGGTCGCGGAGCCACGCACGGGCGCATCGGCCGCGGCGTGGGATGGATGCTGCGGGCCGCACCGGCGCATTTTCGCGGTGACCTGCAGGGGTGGCGACGCGTGGAACAGCAGGCCACGGCCGCCTTTCTGGCCCGCTTCGCGCGCGTGCGCCCCCGGGTGGCCGTGCTGGCCATTCTCAGCGCCGACAAGCTTGCCCACAAACATGGGCCGCGGTCCGACGCGGTGCGCGCCGCCATCGCCGATGTGGACGACGCCGTAGCCCGGGCGCTGGCCATCGCCACGCATGGCGGCTGGCGCGATTCACTGCACGTGTGGGTGACCGGAGACCACGGGCACGCGGAGGTCACCCACCACGACGACCTGCACGGCTGGCTGCAGCGCGAAGGGCTGCGGGTGCGCGCGCACCCGCAACTGCGCGTGCGCAACCCCGACGTCGTCCTCATGGTGGGAGGGAACGCCATGGCGCATCTCTATTTCGCGCCAGAGGAACGGGAGCGACGCTGGTGGCGTTCGCACACGGCCAGCTGGGGGCGCCTGCTGGACAAGCTCGCGGACCGCCCGGCCGTCGACCTGCTCGCCGTGAACAATGATGCGCACACGGTGCAGGTGCGCCACGCGGCGCGCGGCGTGGCCGAGGTGCGTCGACACGACAGCCCGCACGGCCCACGCTGGTCCTATGTGTGCACCGAGGGGGACCCGTTGGGCCTCGGCGGCACGCTGCGCGATCTCGACGCCGACGCGGCATGGCAGGCCACCCACGCGTCGGCGTATCCCGACGCGCTGGTGCAGCTGTCCTGGCTCGGCGCCTCCTCGCGGTCGGGGGATGTGATCGTCTCGGCCGCCAGCGGGTGGGACCTGCGCGCGCGTTTCGAACCGGTGCGACACGTCTCCACCCACGGCGCCCTTCTTCGAGACCAGATGCTGGTGCCCCTCATCGTGGATTGTCCCACCACGCGACCGCCACAGCGCACTGCCGACATTGTCCCGTCGGCCCTGGATCTGCTGGCAATCCGCACCGATACCGATTTCGACGGGCGATCATTCCTCCGGTAGGGCACCACCATCGAGGGGCGCGGCGCCCCCGATGGCCGCTTCGCGCGGTACGGTTCGCGGGGGGGCTGCGAGGGGCGATCGTCGCCGGGGACCGCACGGGCCGGCCACGGGGCGTCACTCGGTCCGCGTGCGGCTGCGCTCGGGATCAAAGCCATCCGGATAGCGCCGCCGCAACTTGTCGATGTTGCGCTGCGCGATGTCTTCGAGTGACAGGTCCAGCACGGTGGCGAAGGCGCCGATGTACCAGAGACAATCCCCGAGTTCCTTCACCAGCGCGTCGTGATCGAGGGGCGTGGCATGGAACAGGTGCTTCTTGATGATCTCGGCGGTTTCGCCCGCCTCGCCGGTGAGCCCGAGCGCCGCGTTGGCGAGCTGCTGCTCGGGCGTGCGATCGCGTCCCAGGGTGCGGGCTGCCAGCTGCTGATAGTCATCGAAGGTCATGAGCGGGCAATCTAATGCGGGCCATGCCGGCCCGGTGCCGACGGAAGGGGCCGCGCGCCTGTTCCCGAGCGTGGCCGTCGTTCGCCACGACACATTCCGCTAGGTTTCGGCATGGCGTGGATTACCCTTTCCCTGCAGCTCGCCTGGCGTGCCCTGCTGGCCCCGGCGCTGGCGGTGGACCTGCTGCGCGTAGCGTGGCGATTCCGGCACCGGCACTGGTACCGGCGCTTCCCGTTTCTGCCGCTTCCCGCCACGACCTACGTACGGTGGCGCATGTACACGGCCTACGGTGACGAGGCGGCGATTCCGCCGGCCAGCGACGTGATCGCCTTTGCCCGGTGGGTGGGGCGACAGCCCTGACGATCCGCTCCCTCACCGAACGGCTCAAGGCCGAGGCGTACGGGCTGGGGTTCGATGCCGCGGGCGTGGCGCGATTGGGTGAGCCAACCACACGGGCCGCGTTCGACGCCTGGCTGGCCGCCGGCCATCAGGCCTCCATGGCGTACCTGGAGGGGGAAGGGGCGGCACGGCGCCGCGACAGCCGCCTGCCGCACCCCGGTGCCACGCACGCGGTGGTGGTGGCCGCCTCGTATGGGGGACGCACCCCAGCCGGTCCCGTGGCGCGCTACGCGCGGGGCGACGACTACCATGTGGTGCTGCGCGAGCGGGTGCGGGAGCTGCACGGCTGGCTGGAGCGCGAAGTAGGGCGACCGGTGAACGCGCGCCCGTACGTGGACAGCGGGCCCATTCTCGAGCGGGATCTCGCGCAGCGCGCGGGGCTCGGGTGGGTGGGGAAGAACACCATGCTCATCGTGCCGGGGGCCGGTTCACACCTGTTCCTGGCCTCGCTGTTCGTGGATGTGGCGCTCGATGAGGACGCGCCGTTCGATGCCGATCGTTGCGGCACCTGCACCCGCTGCCTGGACGCCTGTCCCACGGGGGCGCTTCCGGCGCCACGGGTGCTCGATGCAAACCGTTGCATCAGCTACCTCACCATCGAACACCGCGGGCCGATTCCGCCGGCGCTGCGCGAGGGTGTGGGCGGGCTGCTCTACGGCTGCGACATCTGCAATGACGTGTGTCCGTGGACCGTGAAGTTCGCGCGGGACACGGCCTTCGATGCGTTCCGCCCGCGCGAGCTATTTGCGGATACGCACGATCGCGCGGGGACGCGGGCACTCGCGCGCGAAATCCTGATGATGACGCCGGCCGATTATGCGGCGGCGTTCAGGGGCAGTGCGATCAAGCGTGCGAAGCTGTGGATGCTGCAGCGCAACGCGTGCGTGGTACTGGGGAACGTGGGCACCGACGAGGATCTCGCCGTGCTGGAGGCGATGCGCGAGCACGAGCACGAGATCGTGCGCGAGCAGGCGGCGTGGGCGGTGCTTCAATTGAGTCGCGGAGCAGTCTGAAGAGCACACCTTGGTCCTTTCACCATGATCAGCGGATCATGGAGGCCATCGGCTACTAGTCCCCCGGCAAAGTAGCAAGCGCGATAGCTACGGGTGTCCGATCCTCGGACCTGGTCGAAGTGGGACTCAACTCACGATTCTACTGAAACCCGGGGCGATTCGTCGATCTGGCTCATCGGGGAATGCCCGGGGAGCTCCATACGTGGTATTGGCTCTACTTCGCCAGGAAATAGCGCCGCTTCGGATCCTGCGGTCCGCTTCCAACTTCGCGAACAAGCCCGTTACCCACGAGGCGGGCCAGTCGGGTACGGGTGGCCCGAGGGGTCAGTCCAATGACGGCGGCGATCTCACTGGTCAACTTGCCCTTCCCATCTGATAGTCCATCGACGATGGCCTGATCGGTGTCATCGAGCGTGGGGCGGTTGACCCGTGAGGTGAATATGGTCACGCGAAACCTCGTTGCGATCTCCTCAAGCCGGGGGTCAGCCAGCCCGGCCTCGCGGCACGCGGCGGTCATTCGCTGGATGCCACTCCCCCACTGCTCGATAAGGCCGATGGCATGGAAGACGCGGCCGATTACTCGGTTTCGGAGCTTGGAGATGCCATTCTCGAGGTCTGCGACCGTTAGGCCGAACGGGAGCAGACCCGGATTCTCGATCTCCAAGCGATCGTCGAAGATCGAGATACGAATCGGAGCGCCGCGCTGCGCGTAGTCGGCGTGGGCGACCGCGTTGATAACAGCTTCTCGTACGGCAACAGGCGGGAGGTTCCAACGATCCGTTCGACGGACTCTCCCGATGTCGGCACTGTACAGGGAATGCTTCTCGATGAACGCGATGGCGTCCTCGATGGCAGCGACCGGTGGGTTGCGGAACTCTGCCCGGTCGAGGATACGGCTCTTTTCGAGCCCGTCAAAGCGCCCCGCCTGGATCCAAGCGTCCGGGAAGTGGCGCTCGCGCTCCCGACCGAAGAGTAGCATGCCGCCTACCGTCGGTACGGTGTGGCCCTGATGACTGGTGACGAGCCTCAGCGTCTCCAAGTCGCGACGCCGAAGGGTCCGAGTGGGCTTGAAGGACTCGGAAGCAGCTCGGAAGTCGAGCGCTTCCGAGTCAAGGTCGATCATCGGCTGCTCGTCGTAGCTCTCTCCGCGCGCGGTGCGGCGGAGCTCCTGCAGCATCTCGTTATCGGCGCGGCGGTTGGTGGAGCCAACGCGGACGTAGGTCCCGGACTCCGCTCCCTCACGTTTGAGATAGTGCGGGCGAGCAGCGCTCGGATGAATCCGAATGGCGATGACCTGCGTGCGGCGCCACGGCAGGATCTCGATGTCCGGCAACAGCCGGGGCGCGATGGAATCGCTCACGATGTTTGCGATCCGCTCTTCGACATCGAGGGCATCAGGTACGCCTCGCACGCTTCGCGTCCGATCCTCGACCCCGACGAGCAGCGTACCGCCGGCCGTGTTGGCGAAGGCGATCAGCGTCTTGAGCACGCCATCCGGAGAGGACAGATCGCGCTTGAACTCGAGGGTCTTGCCTTCCGGGCGGGTGAGGATCTCGAGGAGGTCCATATGCTCGGAAGTATACTATGAAGCTTCTTCTGGGGCAAGCTTCCGAGCAGATGGAGCGAGGGGCCAATCCGCCGCCCAAGGCAATCGCTCCTTGCTTGCTCAAGTCGTTGTATTTTTGAGAGTTAGCCGACCAGTCGACAGCCTGATCTCAATACGGGTTTCCGGCCATTCTTTCAACGAAGTGTGCCCGTGGAATGTGAAGTGCGCGCGTGACGCGATGCTGCCGGAGTTCGCACCACGGGAGCTGTTCGCCGAGTCGTACGACCACGCGGGCACGCGTGCCCTGGCGCGCGAGATCCTCATGATGGGGCCGTCCGAGTACGCGGCGGCATTCAAGGGCTCAGCCATCAAGCGCGCCACGCTGTGGATGCTGCAGCGCAACGCGTGCGTGGTGCTGGGCAACATCAGCTCCGACGAGGATCTCGCCGTGCTGGAGGCGATGCGCGAGCCCGAGCACGAGATCGTGCGCGAGCAGGCGGCGTGGGGCATCGAACGTCTCGCCCGCGGGGGATACGGGTCGTGATCATTACCCACCAGCGGCCACCCAGAGCGGCTGCCCCGGTGGTGTCGCTCAGCAACGGCGCGTGCGCCTAGCGCCGCGGACCACGGGCATCGCCGTGCACGGCACCATCCTTCAGGTGCTGCGTGAAGAAACCGTGCATATCGTCGAGCAGGGCAACCGTGTTCTCCCGGTTGGAGATGTAGTAGTTCTCGTTGGGATAGGTGCGATAGACGAACGGCTTGTACAGCATCTCGAGGCGGTCGGCGAACAACCGGGAGGCGTCGGATCGCGGAATGGTGGTGGCCGCGCCATGCACCAGCATGATCGGGGTCTCGAGATTCTCCAGCTCGTAGATCGGTGAACTGCGGCGGTATTTCTCCAGATTGCGGCTCAACGGGCCAAACTCGTGTTCCAGCAGCTTCACGTGCCGCGTTTCCTGCTCGGCCACAGTGTGGACCCAGTCGCCGTAGCCGGACGCGGCGATTGCCGCCTGGAACACCTTCGGCGCAAAGACCGGGGCCGCCATGCTCATGTATCCGCCGTAGCTCGTGCCGGTAATGCCCATCCGGTCTGAACGGACCTCGGGCAGCGTCTTCAGCACGGCGACTCCCGCCAGAACATCCGGCAGATCGCAGCGCCCCCAGCAGCCGTTGTTGGCTTCCTCGAAGGCACGGCCATAGCCCGAGCTGCCGCGAATGTTCGGCAGCAAGACGGCGAAACCACGCATCGCGAAGAACTGCACGTCACGCTGCAGCGCGTCGCTGAACTGCGCCGTGGGTCCTCCATGAATCCACAGCAGCCCCGGTGCCTTTTCGTTGACGGCGAGCCCACGTGGCCGGTACAGATACGCGGAAATCTCGAGGCCGTCCTCCGATCGGTAGGTGAGCTTTTCCGGTACGATGAGCGATTGCGCGATGTGCGCCGGAGGGTCCGAGTTCGTCAGCCGAGTGGCCTGCCCTCCTGCAAACGGCACGACGTACAGGTCTCCCGGGGTCGTCGGTGACGCCAGCACATAGCTGACCCGCCGTCCATCGGGTGACCAGTTGGCTGCCGAGACCATGCCCATTCCCGACGGCGACGCCACAGATCGGGATACGCCACCGGCCAAAGCCACGGCCCGCAAGTGCTGGGTGCCATTCTGCAGCGACAAATACAGAATGTCGCGACCATCAGGCGACCAGCGTGCGCCACTCTGATTGGCAGGTTCCGCGGCAATCTGGCGAGCCTCTCCGCCCGTCATGGGCACCACCCAGTAGTTGACCCATCCCGATCGCTGCGAGCGGAACAGCAGGTGTGTGCCGGCAGGCGAGACCTGCGCAGGGCCGAACGCCCCTCCCGCCTGATAATCAAACAGGCCCGTATCCTGCACGATGACGCGCGGACCACTGCCGTCGGGCGCCATGACCAGCACGTCATGATTGCGCCACGTGGAGTCGAGTCGGACGTAGACCACCTGGCGTCCGTCGGGAGTCCAGGTCGGGGAGACCTCGAGGAGCGGCCCATTCGTCAGGCGGCGCAGATGCCCATCGGCGATCCGGATGGTCCAGATGTCATGGTTGCCCAGCTTGTCATCCGAGAAGGCGATGGCGGATCCATCGGGCGCCCAGGTGTACGACCCAATCCGTCCACCCAGGTTCGTCAGCTGGCGCTCCTGCCCATCGGCGACGGAACTCAGCCACAGTTCCGGCGTTCCGGATTTGGTCGACACGTACGAGAGCCACTTGCCGTCTGGTGACCATTCCGGCTGCGCCGACCCCAGGAACGTGGTGCCCCCGGTCCTGACGTTGAGTGCGGTGGGGAATCCGCCGCTGGCGGGGACCGCCCAGAGGCCCCCCTCACCGAGTGACGAATTGAACATCAGGGTGGAGCCGTCGGGCGACCACTGCGGCTCGCTCGCAACCGCCGACCGTATCCCCGTAAGTTCACGCGCAGACAACGCCCGAGGTTCTGCCGACTGCGCACCAAGGGACACGCCAAGTGGCGTGCCGAGCAGTGCGCCGGTGATCAGCAGGAGGCCGGTTGCGCGACTCATCGGGTGCCTTCGCGCGCGCGGGCCGGCTCCCGGATACCGTCCTTCAGGTGTTGGTCGAAGTACGCGACCATGTCCCCGAGCATGACCTGGATGTTGTCACGACGCCGAATGTAGTAGTTCTCATTCGGATAGGTCTTGTAGGTGAACGGCTTGTAGTTCATTTCCAGGCGATCGGCAAAGGTCGCGGAGGCCACCGAGCGCGGAAGTTGCGCCCCCACGCCATGAATGAGCATGATCGGCGTCTGGATCTCCTTCATGAAGAAGATCGGCGACGACATGCGGTACTTGTCTGCGGCCTGTGGCAAGTCGCCGAACTCGTACTCGACGAGCTTCACGTGGCGCAACTCCTGCTCTGCGTGGAAGTGCAGCCAGTCGCCATACCCTGACGCGGCGATCGCCGCCTGAAAGACGCCGGGAGCGAAGGCCGCGGCCGCGAGGCTCATGCATCCACCATAGCTCGTGCCCGTGATGCCCATCCGCGTGGGCTCGATGTACGGCAGCGTCTTCAGAAACTCGACGCCGGAGGTGACATCGGGCAGGTCACAGCGTCCCCAGCAGCCGTTGTTCGCGTCCTCAAAGATCTTGCCGTATCCGGAACTGCCCCGGATGTTCGGCAGCAGGACGGCGTACCCCCGCATGGCCAGGTACTGCACCTGCGCCTGATACGTATCGTTGAATGACGAGGTCGGTCCACCGTGAATGAACAGGATGCCGGGCGCCTTGCTGCCGGGTGCCAGCGTGGGCTCGTAGAGATACGCCTGAATGGTCAGGCCGTCCGGGGACTTGTACGATACCTTTTTCGGCGTGATGAGCCGGCTCGCGACATGGCTCGCGGTGGATGAGGTCGTCAGTCGGCGGGGGGCACCTCCCGCAGTGTTCACGACGAACAGGTCGGCCGCTTCGGTCGGGGTTTCGCGGGTGAAGCTCACCTGACGTCCGTCGGGTGACCATTCCGCGTTGCTGATCACCCCCATGCCGTCGGGTTTTGCCAGCACGCGCGGCGCGCCGCCGCCAGCGGCAACGATCCGCAGGTCCTGTGTCCCGTTCCACAGCGCCTGATACAGGATCGACTTTCCGTCCGGCGACCACCGGGCGCCGGACTGATTAGCCGCCTCGGCCGCGACTGGCCGCGGAACGCCGCCGGCCATCGGCACGATCCAATAGTTGATCCACCCGCTGCGGTGCGAACGAAACAGCAGCGTGCTGCCATCTGGTGAGACCAGCGAATAGCCGAAATTCCCGCCAGCCTGATAGTCGAAGAAGTCGACATCCTTCACGATCGTTCGCGGTTGTCCGTCGCCAGCGGCGGACCGTTCGAGCACCTCGTGCTCGAGCCAGCGCTCGTCCATGCGGGCGTACACCACCCGCTTCCCGTCAGGGGTCCAGGTGGGAAAGACCTCGTACCGGGTGTCGTTGGTCAGGCGCACGACGGCCTTGCCGGGTACCGTGACGGTGTAGACATCGAAGTGCCCGAACTTGTCGCCGGCAAACGCGATGGAATTCCCGTCCGGCGACCATGAATAGGAGTTGATGCGTCCGCCAAGATTCGTGAGCTGCATCTCCGTCCCATCCCGCAGCGAGCGCACGAAGAGCTCGGCAGGGCCGTTGCGATTCGAGATGTACGAGAGCCACTGACCATTGGGCGCGTACTTGGGCTGATGCGACTGCAGGAAGGCGATCTCGCCGAGTTGGATATCGAGCGACGTTGGCAGACCGCCAGCCGCCGGGACGGTCCACAGATCCGAACCTCCCAGCGCACCGCCGATGAGCAGACGCGCTCCGTCTGGCGACCATTGCGGCGCCACGCCCCCGACAATGGAGCGGACCGACGTGACGTCACTGGCGCTGAGGGGTTGCCCCTGCGCGCCGGTCCCGGCGTTCAGGAGAGGACTCAGCAGTGCGCCAAGGGCGGCGAGCGAAACTAGCGGGTGTCGCATCCGGGTGCGCCTCGTGTCGATGGGAAACGGTGATGCGTGCCGGGCACCCCGCACGGGGTGCCCGGCGCGTCCCTGCCTTACGGTTGCGGGGGCGGAGTGATGCCGTCGACGATTCCACATCCTGTCGGCTGCGGCGTACGCGGTTGGCATTCCGCCACGGGGATGGGCATTGCCGGGAAGAGCCGGGGGTCTGCGGCCCGTACGGGGATCTGGGCGAGGCGGCCATAGTGCCGCATGTCGATCCATGTGTGCCCTCCCTCCCACACGAGGGAATACCGCTTGTCGTACAGCAGCTCCGTCAGGAGATCCCCGGAGAAGTTGCTGGGGAGCGGCGGCAGACCACCGGCCGTCGTGCGCACCAGGTTGATGTCCTGAATGGCCAGCGCCGTGTTTCCGAGCCCGAGATTGGCCTCCGCGCGCAGGAGCAGCAGCTCCTCGTTGCGAATCAGCGGGATGGACGCGGTGGCCGAGTTGTACATCGTGAACTGCACATTGGAGCTGATGCCCTGCACGGTGAACGTGGGCACGGTCACGAGCTTGGTTTGTGCACGCAGGTCGAGCGAGCCATCGGCGCGCAGCTTGGCCTCGGTCCGCAGTCGGGGGTGGGCGAACAGGAGGTCCGGCCGGAAGTTGGGGTTCGTGATGTCCCCGGAATTGGTCGAGAAGACGTGGTAGGCCCCGAGGGTGAGGGGCGCCGTGGTACTGATGAACGATTCGCTCAACGCGGTCAGGGCCACCTGCCAGTTGTCCGTGTACACGGCGGCGCGTGCCCGCAGCGCCCGGTTGACCCGGAGGAACGTGGCGGGGGTGTTGAAGCCGCTGAAGCCGCTGGTGAGCGGGAACGGGAACGCGGTGCCGCCCGCCTGCAGATGCCCCCTGGCCTCGTCGAGCAGGGTGGCGATGCGCGCGTAGACCTGCGCCTTCGTGGCGATCGGGGCTGGCGGCGCCGTGGGATCGATGCCGACATCCAGCGGGGCGCCGAACACGTCGCGGGTCACGATCACCTGCAGGAAGTCATAGGCCTGGATCGTCTTGGCAAAGCCGCGTGCCGCTTCCTTCTGGGCGTCGCTCCACGCGCCCACGTCGCTGATGGCCGCCAGCAGCAGGTTGGCGGACCGGATGTTCCGGTACGGATCGGCGTAGAGCACGTTGCCGGGAAACCCGTTGCCATTGAGTGGATCCCGCACGCTGCCTGGCAACGAGGCCCCGGTCACCGACATGGGATATCCTTCGCGCCCGAATGCGCCCAGCCAGCGAATCCCCTCGGCCACGTTGGCCCGGGTCCCGCGCAGCAACCCAGTGGCGAGCGCCGACGCGCTGGTGGCGTTCGGCGACTGCACCAGCCCATCCACACTCGGGTTGTTCGGGTTTGCCACATCGATCTCTCCACAGCCCACGGCGGCAAGCACGAGGGATGTGGCGAATGCAGTCGACAATCGACCACGACGGAAGTGCCGGAGAGTGATCATGGTCAGAACCTCACGTCGATGGAGAACCAGAAGCTGCGACTTGGCGGATACGGAGACACATCAAAGCCGCGGGAGACCGCCTGGGTGCCGAAGTTGGATACTTCGGGATCGAGTCCGGTGTAGTCGGTGATGATCAGGAGATTTCGGCCGGAGAGCGTGAGCCGCGCCGACTCCGCTCGGCTCATGGCGCGACGGACCAGCGCGGATGGCAGGTCGTACGTGAGGGTCAGCTCGCGCAATTTCACGAAGCTCGCATCCTCGATGTAGTTGCGGGTCTGCCGGGGGAAGGTGCGAAGGCGCCGGGCACAGATCGTTTCGTTCGTGGCGTTGGGCAGGGGCGCCAGGTCGTTGCAGTCGGCGCCATTCCGCGAGGCATCCCAGAGATAGCGGGTCAGGTTGATGACCTCGCCCCCCTGCTGCCAGTCGAACAGCGACGTGAGATTGAAGGGACCCATCCGGAACGAGTTGCTGAAACCCATCCGGAAATCGGGATTGGCATCGCCGACCTGCGTCACGATCCCCTGCCCGGTCGGGAGGGAGTCATTGCCGACGATCTGCGTGAGTGACTTGCCGGCTTCGATCTGGAAGACGCCGAACGTGGTACCGAAGCCGGGCGCCTGGAACGGCGGAACCGGCAGCGAGCGTACGCGTGCGTTGATGGTGGAGAACGTCGTGGTGGAGTTCCATTCGAACGACTTGGTCACGATGGGGAAGCCCTTCAGCGCCGCCTCGTACCCGCGTGTCTGAATCGATCCGCCATTGAAGATCCGCAACCCGTACCCGGTCGAGTTCGGCAGCGTCGCGGTGACCAGCAGATCATCGGTCTGCTTGTCGAAGTACGAGAATTCCAGGGCCGCGCGTCCCTTCAGCATCGAGAGATCGAGGCCGGTCTCGATTTCCCGCTGAATCTCCGGGCGCAGGTTGGCGTCGGCCGTCTGGGCACCACTGCCGATCTCGATCGTGGGCAGGCCCGCAATGTTGCCGCCGAAGAACTCCGTGAACTTCTGCCCGAACTGGGGCTGGTTGCCCGAACGTCCCGTGGCGAGACGGACCTTGAGTTCGTCGAAAATCGACGGCAGCGAGACGAACCGGTAGGAGGCCTGGGCGCGCGGGAAGAAGTAGTACTGGTTCGGGTCGCTGTTGTTCGAACTCCGGTCGGCACGGAAGCCGGCGGCGAGGAACAGCTTCTGATCAAGCAGGAGCAGTTCCTCCTGGGCATTGATGCCGATGTCGTTCGTGCGCGAGTCATCCTCGGCCACACTCACCGCGGTCGCACGGCCGATGTTGTCCAGTCCCCCGATGAGGTTCTGGGCCACCACGCGTGAGTTGCTCAGACCGCGCTGCTCATACTGATGGCCTATCGAGGTCGTCGCCTGCAGCCCGCCACCCGCAGAGCGATAGGTGTGCACCGCGCTGACGTTGAGGTTCATGTTGAGGCTTTGCGCGTTGGAGCGCACCGCCGTCCCGGGGAGGCCGTCGAGCGGCTCGAACTGCAGATCCGGGGGCGTGAGGATGTTGCTGCGCTGATTGAAGAAGTCGACGCCACCGCTGGCGATGAAGCGCAGATCCTGACGGGTGCGAGTGAAGGCGTTGTAGGTCAGGTTGCCCGAGGTGATGGCGCGATACACGACCTCGTCGTTCTTGCTGAGGGCGGCAGTCTGCAGGGGGTTGCTCTGCGCCGCCGGGTTTCGCGGGAACGAGCCGTCGGGATTGCGTCGAAGGTCGATGAAGGACGGGCTCCGCGCCAGCGCCTGCCCCAGCGCCACACCGCGGTTGTCGTTGTTGGTGAGGCCACGACCGGTCTTCGTGCCAAGCAGGTTCGTCGTGACGCGGGCCGTGAGCTTGCTGCTGATGTTCTGATCGAGGCCGACCGTGAGGGACTGCTTGCGGTACCCGGTGTTCGCAATGATGCCGCCGTCGTCCTTGAGCAGTCCCGAGGCGAAGTAGCGGGTGTCGTTGCTGCCCCCGCTGACGCTCATGATGCTTTCCCATGAGGTCGGTGTCTCGCCGTACACCTCACGCTCATGATCAAAGAATGCCCCCTCCTTCCACAGGGCGCCCACCGCCGGACCGAAGGTGGCGATGGCATCTGCCTGAGAATTGAATCGGCGCAGCCCGATGGTTCGCGCGACTTCCGGCCGGCCGAAGCGTTGGGTGAAGGTATACGCAGGCTTTCCAAGGTTGCCGCGTTTGGTGGTGATCAGGACGACCCCGTTGTTGGCGCGCGATCCGTAGATGGAGGCGGCGGTCGCACCCTTGAGGACCTCGATGCGCTCGATGCTGTTCGGATCGAGGTCGGCTACGCGATTCGAGGCGTTGTCCTGCCGGCCACCGACGACTGGATTGGCCGACGACCCGGTCACGGCGAACACGCCGGGCGCGATCGTCGCATCGCTGATGATCACGCCATCCACCACATAAAGAGGTGTCGCCGCACCGATCACGGTGGAGATCCCGCGGAGTCGCACTTGGTTGCCTCCGCCGGGCGCGCCGGAGTTGCTCGAGATTTCCGCGCCGGGTACCCGCCCCGCGAGCATGGTTTCCACGCTGGGTGCCGGGACGCGATTGAGTTCCGCCGCGCTCACGGAGGCGATGGCCGTGGCGGCGTTGCGCCGCTCGATCCCCGTGGCTTGTCCGGTCACTACCATCTCGCTGAGCCGCAGCAGGTCGCGCCGCAGCACCACGTCAAGGGTTGACACGTTCGCGGCAACAGCCTGGTCACTGCGCACGAAGCCGATGCGCCGAAACGTGACGGTCACCGCACCATTGGGGATACGGACGCTGTAGGTCCCGTCGTCGCGGGTGCTACCGAGGGCGACGGCGCCAAGGACGATCTGCACCTGGGTTGCGGGCGCGCCGGATCCTTCCTCGGTGACGCGCCCGCTCAGTGGGCGGGTCGCTCGCGCATCCTGCGCGTAGGTGGGGGCGAATGGCACCACATGTGCCAAGAGCACGATGAGTGCTGCTCGGGCCAGCCAGGGGAGGTGCATGGGGTCCTCGAAAGTGAATGGAGAGGTCATCCGGCGTGTACATCGTGTGGGCACCCGCGATTGCCGTGCGGCGCGACGGTGCGGCAGCACCCGCGTCGACTCAGGGAGTCGGGCGCGAATCGCGCCATCGTTGCACCGGCGCCCCCGCGGGCGCGTTGCGAGCGATGTGTGCGGCCATCTCGCGGAGCAGATCCGCGTTGGTCATGGGTTGCCATCCATGGCCCTTCATGGGGCGCCCGTAGCGAAAGCTTCCGCCGTAATGGGGAGACTTCGTGGATTCCAGGAAGCTCTCGAGCAGGTAGACGGCCGGCCCGAGATAGAAGTCGTCCATGTCTCCCGTGAGCACGTGCAGCTTTCCGACGAGTGAGGGCCCGATGCGCGACCAGTTGGTCTCGAGATAGTGCCGCAGATCGTATCCATGCTCTCGCATGTAGATCGCTACCTCGTGATCGATCTTGCCCGTGCGCAAATCCCACAGCTGGCGTGGGTATCCATCCGGCCCCACGGGACCATAGGTGGCATTCCAGATGTCGATCTGGGCCGCGGAGCGGCCACGCGTTCCCGACGCGAGTTCCATCTGGGAGATTTGCCGCATGGTAGCCACGGGCTGGCCCTCCGGGCTCATCTGCATCATGCGCTCGGGGGCACCTGGCGCGGCATTCGGCACGAGAAAGGCGCTCGTGTCCCGGTAAATGTCCACCAGCTGATAGCGACGGAAGTCGACGGGGTCGGGGTACATGGTCCAGGTCCCGCCGAAGAAGTCGGGATGATAGACCTGCAGGGCCAGCGATTCCCATCCGCCGGTCGAGCCGCCCGTGAGCACCCGGGCATACGGCTCCGCAATCATGCGAAAGCGCCTCTCCAACTCCGGGATCAGTTCCTTCAGGATGGCGTCGCCGTACGGCCCGTTGTTGGCCGAATTGACGGCGTACGAATCGTCGAAGAACGGCGTCGGGTGTTGGAACTTGACCACGATCATCCGCGGCATGTCGTCGCGGACCCACTGCTGGTAGAACTCGAAGCCGGACTCCCGCTTACCGGCACCGCCGACCGGCCGCCCGATTTCGGCAGCGGACCACATTCCGGGCGCCGCCAGATTGAGCCCTGGCGTGGATGGTGTGTCCGCGGTCGTGAAGTTGAACGGCGCGGCCAGGCTGAAGTGGTCCTGGACGAAGACTACCGGATAGCGCGTCTCCGGGTGCTCGTCGTAGTCCCTCGGCAGCAGCACGGTGGCGCCCAGATACTGCGGATGCCCCCACCATTTGGTGAGCAGGGGGCTCTCGAACTTGATGCGCTTCACCCAGCGGGTATCCGGTTCGACCTCGATCGGGGGGATCTTCCGGTCGAGGTCGAGGCGGATGACAAAACCCCGCGTCGGATCCACGCGCACCTTCACCGGTGTGCTGATCAGGTTCCCCGGGGAGAAGGCCCACCGCTGTCCCTCCCACTGATCCTGATGTGCCCAGATGGTGTGCCCGTCGGCCCGGGCAAACCGGGTGTAGACGTTGAGGACGGCCTGCGCATAGTAGTCACCGGGGGGGATGTCGCGGATGCTCCAATAGGGGTATCCCACGGCATTGTCGTTCAGCATGGCCCACGTGCCCGGCGCCTGCTGCTCGACATCGATCGCGAAGAACGGCACGCGGCCGATTCGCGTGCGCGCGGACTGATACGCCGCGATGCGTGGCTCGACGTCGTTCCGCTGATAGAGTGCCACGAACAGACGACCCGTAATGGGAGCAGCATTGAGCGATGCGGGAAAGCGTACCGCGAAGCGCCCCCCGGCCTGAGCAGTCACACGGGCGGGCGTCACGCCCGTCACCGCCATGAGCGCGGTGAGCGCACCGAGCAGGGCTCGGGGCGCCCTTCCCACCGACCGCCGCACCCGGTCATCAACACCGATGGTCTGCATGCCTGTCACTCCCGTGAGCGTGAAGACGCTGATGGCGCGTCGGAGACGTTGTCCTTCAGGAACTGATCGAAGAAGCCGAGCATGTCCCCGAGCTTCTCACGGACATTGGCGCGGGACGTGACGTAGTACGTTTCGCCAGGGTAGGCCTTGTAGCGGAAGATCTTGTATTCCGCGTCGAGTGCCCGCGCGAAGTCGAGTGAGGCCGGCACGCTGGCCTGCCCTGGCCGCCACGGCGTGCGCGCGCCCTCGCCGTGCATGAGGTAGGTCGGCGTGGTTACGCGGCGTACGTTGTAGATGGGCGAGTTGCGCCGGTACACGGCGGCGCTATCGGGGAATGCGCCGAACTCGTACGCCAGCAGTTTGGTGTGCTGCAGCTCGTCGTTCCACTCGTGGAACTTCACCCAGTCGCCGTAGCCCGACTCCGGGATCGCTGCCTGGAACAGCCCTGGCGCGTTCACGATGGCCGACATGGTCATGCATCCGCCATAGCTGACGCCATGTATGCCGAGCTTGCCGCCGTTCACATACGGCAGGGACTTGAGATACTCGGCGCCGGCCACGATGTCTTTCAGGTCACAGTGTCCCCAGCAGCCGTTGTTGGCATCCTCGAAGGCACGTCCGTATCCGGAGCTTCCCCGGATGTTGGGCAGCAGCACGGCGTACCCGCGTTGCGCGAAGAACTGCACCTGTGCCTGGTACGTGTCCATGAATTGCGAGGTGGGACCACCATGCACCCACACGAGGGCGGGGACGCGCTCGCCCTGGCGCACCCCGCGCGGTTCATACAGGTACGCGTTGATGGTGAAGCCGTCGGTGCTCGGATACGTGACCTTGCGCGGCGTGATCAGCGCGCCCGGAGAGATCGCGGCCGGCATCGAGTGGGTGACCTGTGTGCTCCGCCCGCTGGCGACCTCCACGATGAAGAGGTCGGCCGCCGCGGTCGTCGTGCCCATCATGTAGCTGATGCGGCTGCCGTCGGGCGACCAGACGGGTTTCGACACCACCCCATCCGTTGGCGAGACGAGCGCGCGCGGCGGGCCGCCGTCGCTGCTGACCACGAACAGGCGCAGCGTCCCGTTCCGGTTGGAGACGAAGGCCAGCTGCCGGCCATCGGGCGACCAGCTGGCCTCGCTCTGCTCGGCCTGCTCGGGAGCGACTGGCGTTGGTGTGCCGCCGGCCAACGGAACCGTCCAGTAGTTGAGCCAGCCGCTGCGCTGCGACCGAAACAGGACGCGCTTGCCGTCCGGTGCCACGTCGGCGTAGCCGAACGCCACACCGCCCCGATAGTCGAAGAAGCCCGTATCACGAACGATCAGCCGCGGTGCTGACGACCCGTCCACCGGCACGGCCATCACCTCGTGATCGATCCAGCGATCGTCCAGGCGATCGAAGAGCACGAACCGTCCGTCGGGCGTCCAGGTAGGGAACACTTCATGGCCGGCATGACTCGTCAGGCGCGTCACGGCACCCGACGACAGCTCCACGACGTAGATGTCCTCACTCCCGTAGCGATCGGCGGCGAACGCCATCCGGCGGCCATCTGGTGACCAGTTCATCGAGTTGATGCGGCCGCCGAGCGATGTCAGGGGTATGTCGCGCCGGGTCTGCGCCGACCAGAGCCAGATTTCCGGCGCGCCCCCCTTGCTCGAGACATAGGCCACGACGTCACCCGCGGGTGACCAGCGCGGGTTCTGCGAGGCCGTCGACCCGACACCGGTGAGCGACAGGTCGGCGATCAGCTGGCGCGGCAGGCCCCCATCGCGATCCACTTCCCAGAGGCCGATCGGCCCGCCCATGCTGCCGAGGAACGCCAGTCGCGTTCCGTCCGGATGCCACATCGGGGCGTCGCGACCGGCAATCATGGAGGTGACCGACTGGATCTGGTCTGCCGTGAGCGGCGTCATCATCGCGGCGGCGCGCGTTGGAGCCTGCGCACCGAGTGTGGCACCCGCCTGCCAGAGCGTGAAGCACAGGGTGGCGGCAGTCGCGCTCGGGACTCGCACGGGGAACCTCGCGGGGATGGCGGTGGGCGGAAGCGTGCACTCACCTCGAAGGCACACGACGTGCCAGTCCCGTCCGCCGCCCTTGCCTCCCCCGGGTCAGCCGCGCAAGCCGTTGATGCGCCGAGAGTTGGTGGCATTCGACAGGCTGGCCCTCTGCCATCGCCACCCATTATGCCGCGATCCGTATCGCACCTATTGTGCGCCAGTCACCGCACCTTTTCTGGTGCAGTACCGGGAAGTCATTCGGGGTGACGCACGCGTGTGCTGGTGGAATCGCGGAAGTCCGTGGGGGTGATGCCATGGCGCAGCAGCATGCGCTGAAAGACCTGCCGGAGCACCCCTGCGCGCTCGGCGGCAATCGTCACGTTCCCACCAGCCTTCCGCAGCGCCTCCAGCAGGTAGCCGCGTTCGAAGTGCTCCACGACCTCGCGCTTCGCATCCTGAAAGCGGCCCGACTCCGCGCTCCGGACGGCTACATCGCCGGTCTGGATGGCAGCGGGCACAGGGTGCAACTCATCCGGAAGGTCCCGCAGCTCCACTTGCGGACCACCGCTGATCACATAGGCACGCTCGATCACATTGCGAAGCTCCCGGATGTTTCCCGGCCATTCGTACCCCTCGAGGGCCGCGACGGCCGCCGGTGTCACAGGCCGAACCGACTCGCCGTAACTCAGCGCGATGGAGCGCGAGAGATGCTCCGCGATCAGCGGAATGTCCACCGTACGTTCCCGGAGTGACGGCAGCATCACGCGCACCACATTCAGCCGGTGATACAAATCGATGCGAAACTGTCCTGTGGAGACCAGTTGACGCATATCGCGATTGGAGGCGGCAATCACGCGCACATCGACCTTGATTTCACTCTGCCCACCGACTCGGGTGAAGCTACGTTGTTCCAGCGCACGCAGCAGCGCTGCCTGCGCACGCACCCCCATCTCGCTCACTTCGTCGAGCAGCAGCGTCCCGCCGTGGGCAAGCTCGAAGACGCCCTTCTTCTGCTGACGGGCGTCCGTGAACGACCCACGCTCGTGTCCGAACAGCTCGCTCATCAGCAGCGTCTCGGACAACGCCGCACAGTTGACCGCCACGAAGGGCGCGCTCCGCCGCGCGCTCGCGTCGTGGATGGCCCGCGCGGCCAGCTCCTTGCCCGTGCCGGATTCGCCCTCGAGCAGAACCGCAGGAACAGGACTGGCCGCGATGCGCACCAGCTGACGCCGGAGTTCGTGCACGGCGGCCGATGTGCCGATGATCGACTGCATGGCCGCATTGCTCGACGTCGGCGACAGGAGGTCATTGGTGATCGCAGCCTGTGCCAGCACGGCCAGCAGATCATCGAAGGCGAACGGCTTCGGCAGGTAATGAAATGCGCCGGCCTTGAGCGCCGTCACGGCATAGCCGACCTCCGCATGCGCCGTTATCACGATCACGACCGGAACGGATGCCAGCCGCTGGAACTCGGGCAACAGTGCCAACCCCTGCTGATCAGGGAGGTTCTGGTCGAGAAGCACGACACGGGGAAGGGATTTCCGCGCCAGCTCAAGGCCCGCCCTGGCCGTGCCAGCCAGCGCCACCTCGTATCCTTCCCCCTCCAGCGCCTCCTTCAGGAACTCACTGAAGTTTCGCTCATCATCGATGATCAGGAACAGCGGCTTCGTCATGGGGAACCGTTTCCTCGTAGACCAGTGCCTCCGTACTGCGAGGCAGTGAAACGCGCAGCGTCGTCCCGCGAGTGGATGTCTCAACGACCTCGACGTACCCCCCGAGCCGTTCCACCTCGCGGCGCACGAGCGCCAAGCCGATGCCCGTGCCGCTCTGCTTCGTGGTGAAATGCAGGTCGAACACGCGTTGCACAATACCGGGCGGAATGCCCGACCCCGTGTCACTCACCGTCAGTGTCACGACGTCACTCTCCGTACGGAGCGTCAGCACCACGCGGCCAACCGCCCCGATGCTTTCGACCGCGTTGGAGAGGAGATTCGTGAGGATCAGGCGAAACTGCAGGAGCGCTCCCCGCTGCAGTACGACCTCCTCCGGGTACTCCTCGATCACCTCGATGCTGCGGTCCTCGGCACCGGCCCGCAGTTCGCGGACACACGCGGCGGCCACGAGTCGCAGATCGACCAGACGGACTTCGTCGCCGTGATCGGCTCGGTCACTGGTGAAGCGTAACAGGCCGGATACCAGGTCATCGATACGACCCACGTCGCGTTCGAGCCGCTGCAGCTTCACGGGGTCAACACCGTCCCGGCGCAGCACGTACACGCCCATCTTGAGCCCCGCCAGCGGATTCTTGATCTCGTGCGCGAGTCCACCGGAAAGCGAACCGACGGCGGCGATGCGTTCAGCCGTCGCGAGTTCCTGTCCCGCGCGACGCAAATCGATATGCGCCTTGGCAGCCGCCAGGGCGGCGCCTACCCCCTGACGAATGGTCGTAATGAGCACTCGCGCCGGAAGATCGATGGGACGGCCGTCCGTGCGGGCGCCAATGCGCAGCACAGCGATCGGCACGCCGTCCAGTCCCCAGACCGGGAACACGGTGACGCCCTCCTGCGTGTCGGCTGCGCGCATCGCCTCGAGTTCGCTTACGGAGACGAACTGTACATCGGTCCCAGCCCCATGCTGAGCGGTCGCGGAGATGGGATGACCTGGTTCGCCGACCAGGAACAGCTCGGCCGACGAGACATCGAGCAGCGCGGGAATCTCTTCCTCGATGCGCCGTGCGATGCGGGTGGAATCGAGTTCCTGGCTGAGTTCGTACACGAACTCCTGCGCATTGGACTCGGCCCGCACCCAGCGGGACATCAGCCGCCGATCGACGGTGGCACGCAGCCATCGGAACGCCGGTGCCGGGAGCAGGGTCGCGGCGACCACGGTCGAGAACAGCAGCCACTCGTTGCCACCAAGATCCTGGCCGGAGCCATTGAGCACGACAGCGACGGACGCAAAGATGACCAGCCCATGTACCGCCGACAGAATGACGGCAAAGCCCCATGTCGCGAGGGCGGGCGCGTTGCGAACGCGATCATCCAGGCGCTCGGGCGAGAAGAAGTGAAGGGCGAGCGCCAGTGGCAGGAAGAGCGTGGCAACGGAGTTGACCCCCGAGACGAACTCCTCTCCCGGCCATGGGCCGAACATCAGGGTTGTCGAGGAGAAGAGCGATGCCGAGCTCATCACGGCGGCGATGGCGCCGTACACGATGCGCATGGTGACACCCTGCGACACCTCCGATCGCAGGAACATGTACGCGGCGCTGAGCGCCGTTACGGTTTCCAGCAGAAACCCCACGAGCATGCGGAGATCCCGGAGGATCCCCGGCCGGGCCCACGCCAGCGGATCCCGACCGAGATCCGTCACGAGCAGCAGCAGGGCGCCGAGCAGGGTGTACACGCCCACCCAGAGTCGAGGCGAGCACCACGTCGGGCGCCGAGCGGCGACGGCCAACGCGTGGAGCAGCAGTGCAGGCACAAACAGGCGAAAGGCGGACGCCTCCATGTGCCACAACCAGCGTACCGAGGTCAGGAGCAGCCCCGCCCCGGGAACGCCGCTCGAGAATCCAATGGGAGGAATCAGCAGCAGCGCCGTCCCCGTCAGCAACCCGTAGCCGGTGGAGCCTCGTGAAGCAATGAGCGCCATGCCGACCAGCCAGCTCAGGCAGGTCAGCAAGAGTACATATGTAGTGTAGACCCGATATCCGATCGTGGCGGCGTCCACTTGCACGCGCACCCGCACGCTGTCGGCGCGCCGCTGAAGATCGAGCGTGACGAGGTTGCCTACGGCGCGCGCACGGTGTTCGGCCAGCGTGGCGAGCGTGACAGGTACTCCGTTGACGGCCAGGAGCACGTCGCCGGGGAGCACCCCTGCCTGACGCGCGCGACGGGACACCCGAGTGATCCGAAGAGGTGCACTCGTGCCTGTCGCCGACTCCAATGCGTATGGGCTCGGTATGGCAGAGGCGGCGAACCATCCCGGACTGGCGTCGCGGCCAAGCGGAGGAACTGAGAACGGCAGGTTCAATGGCCCCAGAAGACCAAGCACCAGCAGCAGCACGCGCACCAGCCGGTGCTCGGACGCGATCGTTCCCAGCGTACTCCAGCGTTCGGACGAGACGGACCATGCCGTCAATGAGGTCGGCGACAGCGGCATCTGCACCTCACCGGCAAGGGAAGTCTCTCAGGCCTCGGCGCTGAGCTTGTCGCGCGGGTGCGGTATCGTCAAGAGAAGCGCGTTGCGGCGCGAGTCTGGGTGGTGCGATCCGAGTGCCGTAGCGCAACGCGCGCGTGGTGCTGGGCAACATCAGCTCCGACGAGGATCTCGCCGTGCTGGAGGCGATGCGCGAGCACGAGCACGAGATCGTGCGCGAGCAGGCGGCGTGGGCGATCGCCCGCATGGCGGAGCGTTTCGCCGTCTCCTGAACGCCAGCGACGTCGAGAGTGGCGCGCACGAAGCGGCCCCCCGAGCCGTGCTCGCGCACGTTCCGGGGGGCCGCTCGCTGGCGAGCGTCATCCGATCGGTTCGACATCATTCGGACTGTCGGGGGAACCCCGCGCGCCCGAACCATCGGACGAAAACCGACACCATGTCGGACAAACGGGAAGGCGCGTCGCGCCGGCCATGGCCAATTTGATCGGACATCGTACTGCTCCATGGAGGATGCGCGCATGTCCGCCCACGTGTTCCGTGATCGACGCGATGCCGGCCGCCAGCTGGCCGTGATGGTGGCAACGGTCGCCGATGCCTCACCCGCCCCACACACGTTACTCGTGCTCGGCTTGCCACGCGGGGGGGTACCGGTGGCCTTCGAAGTGGCCACGCTGCTCGCCGCCCCGCTGGACGTCCTGCCGGTGCGCAAGCTCGGGCTGCCCGGGAACGAGGAAGTGGCCATGGGCGCGATCGCGGCGCTGAACGGCGAGGTTGCCCAGGTCGTGGACTACGACCTCCTCCAGCGCGAACCGGCGGCCGCGCTGCTGCTGGATCGGGTCATTCGGCGCGAGTACACCGAGTTGCTGCGCCGTCGCCGGCGGTATCGCGGCGAACGCCCACCACTCGACGTGGCGGGACGTGACGTGATTCTCGTGGACGACGGACTCGCCACCGGCGCCACGATGCGAGCGGCGGTGCTGGCGGTGCGGCAGGGACATGCCCGGCGGATCGTCGTGGCTGTACCCGTCGGGGCGGCCGACCGCTGCGCCCGATTGCGCACCGAGGCCGACGCCTGTGTTTGCGTGGTGGAAGCCGGCAACCTGTTCGCGGTCGGGGCGTGGTATGCGGAGTTCAGCCAGACGAGTGATGAGGAGGTGGCCACGTTGCTGGCCGAGTCCGAACGGCGGCTGCAGCACCAGTTGCCAGCCGCATCCGGTCAGCGCTGACAGCAGGAGGATTCCGACATGCAGTCACTCGCGCCCGATGCGGTCGCGGCGGTGCGGCGTGCCGCCCGCACGCTCTCGGGGGGAGTAGAAGATTTCGCCCCGATCCTCCAGCGCGCACAGCACGCTCGCCTGATCCTGTTGGGGGAGGCCTCGCACGGCACGCACGAGTTCTATCGCGTCCGGGCCGAGATCACGAAGGCCCTCATCCGCACGGGGCAGGTTGGCGCCGTCGTCGTCGAGGCCGACTGGCCGGACGCGTGGCGTGTGCATCGGCACGTGACCTGGAGACCTGACGCCGACGACCAGGCGACCGACGCCCTCGCCGGCTTCCGGCGCTTCCCGCAGTGGATGTGGCGCAACGCCGATGTGCTCGATTTCGTGGGCTGGCTGCGCGCCTACAATGGGGCGCGTCCCGCCGCCGAGCACGTGGGATTCTTCGGTATGGACCTCTACAGCCTGCACGCCTCCATGGAGGCGCTGGTGGGGTATCTCGAAACGGTGGATGCCGAGGCGGCCCGGCGCGCACGTGCGCGCTATGCCTGTCTCGAGGTGGGTGGGCGAAACCCGCAGCGGTACGGCCGGCTCGCGGCGCTGGGCTTGCACGCCGACTGCGAAGCCGCGGTGCTGGCACAGCTCGAGGAGATGCAGCGGCAGGCCGACGCCTTCCTGCGACGCGACGGTCTGGCGGCGCAGGAGGACCGTTTCTTCGCCGAACAGAACGCCCGGCTCGTCCGCAACGCGGAGCGATACTATCGCGCGATGTTCGGCCATCCCACCGAGTCATGGAACGTTCGCGACCGACACATGATGGAAACGGTCGAGCGGATCGTGGATTTCCACGCGCGTTCGCGGGCGGGCGCCGCCGTGGTGCTCTGGGCGCACAACTCCCATCTGGGTGATGCGCGCGCCACCGAGATGCATGCGATGGGGGAGATCAACGTGGGGCAGCTCGCCAGGGAACGATTCGGTGCCGCGGCCTGCCTCGTGGGCTTTACCACCTATACCGGGTCGGTCACGGCGGCCTCCAACTGGGATGAGCCGGCGCAGTGCGTCCCCGTGTGTCCGGCGCTCGCCGGCAGCTACGAATGGCTCTTCCATCAGGTCTCGGGCGAACGCGCGACCCCGAACTTCCTCGTGGACCTCACCGGCGACAACGATGCGGTCGCGGCCTTGCGCATGCCGCGACTCGAACGTGCCATTGGCGTGATCTACCGCCCGCACACCGAGCGGCAAAGCCACTACTTCCAGGCCCGCCTCCCGGAGCAATTCGATCTGGTGCTGCATTACGACACCACGCGCGCCGTCGAACCGCTGGAGCACATGGGCACGCGGGCACGCGCGGAGCCACCGGAGACGTACCCGTCGGCGCTCTAGGCCTGGAGGCCCCCTTGCGGTGCCGGTTCCCGCGTCATCGCCGTTTGGTCACGGTGAACGGTACCGCCACTTCGCCGAGTACGGTTCCGCCCACGGCGTCGCGTTCACCATGTACGGCCACGATCGCCGCACGGAAGACCACCTGGCCGGCATCCGGATCGACCGTGCGGAAGTAGAGAAACCCGGCCACCTGCCCCTCCGGCTCGATCACGCCTTCCGGCAGGGCCAGGGAGAGCACCTCCACCGAGGAACGCACCGCGCGCGTGAAGTCGACATGCCAGAAGGCATAGTACCCCGGATCATAGAGCACGTACGGCCGCCCGTACACCGGCACCCCGGGATAGAGCGGCGCAAAGTACGGTGCCACGTAGAATCGTCGATAGCTGAAGCGCGGCGTGATGATCGGCGCTAGTCCAGGCGCGAGCATCGGGGACAGCAGGTCCCCTTCGACCCGCACTGGGGGGAGCGCCGGCCTGCGGACACCGTTCGCCGCCACCAGCGCGAAATCACCGTAGCGCACGCGCACCGTGAAGGCGCTGCGATTCTCGATGGTGACCCGCAGTGGGTGGACGCGGTCGGTCACCGACCGGACCCCCTCCCAAGCATCGGCCTGCACGGTGACCCGCACCCCGGCGACCTCGCTCATGGCCGCGCTGGCGGTGCCCGGAACCACACGCGCCTCCGGCGCTGGCGTCAGGACGGCGGACGCGCACCCGCTCGCGCCGAGCAGGCTCGCACACCAGACCATGTAGGCGAGGCGTGGCACGCGCTGCGCCTGCCCCACGGCGTGTGGCGCCCCCACGGACGCGTTCACGGCGCGCTCGACTGCAGTCGGTCGTGGACGGCGCGACTCGCCGCGCGCAGCGCGTCCTGCGTGCGCGGCAGGCGATCGGGCGCATCAGGCTGCCGCTGCAGCAGATCGGTTGCGAGTGACCGGGCCGCTGCGGTCGCGGCGGAACGCGCCTTGTTCTCGGGAATCCTGCCGTCGGTGGCCGCCCGTTCGAGATGATCGGCGGCCATGAGCAGCTCATCTGCCGTACGCGCCGTGTCCCTGGCGGTCCATGCCGACGCCACGCGCGCCAGGTGCCGGTCCGATTCAGCGAGATTCGCGCGCGCAACGACATGGTCGAGACGCCGCGCCGACACATCGCGCTGCCGCGCCACTGCCGCCGCGAGCGTGTCGATGTCACGCGCGACCAGCCGCAGCTGTTCGCGGACCGCACCCGCACTGCTGTCCGCCTGGCGGTCGAGGAAGCGCGCAGCGGCGAGCAGACCGCTGCGGGCTCTCTCGGGTTCCTTCGCTGCCAACGCCGCCCGGGTCGCGTCGAAGTACTGCTGCGGCTCGACGCGACGCGCCAGGACACCGGTGGCGGAGTCGACCAGGTCCGGTGGCGGGGATGCCACCGGCGTGTCGACGGGGATGCGTGCGGCCACCTGTTGATCGTTGACGCTCTCCGGCTCACGCGTACAGGCGCCCAGGATGACGAGGGCCGACAAGGCGAGCGTGGTGCGGGTGACGGTGGTCATGATTGGCCCCTGGGCGAAATGGCAGTGCGGTGGAGGGCGCCGCCCTCCGGCTTCATGCGCCGGCGTCGTTGGCGAGCGCACGACCAACCTTGAGAACGGGCGGGGGAGCGCCTATCAGTCGCAATCCGACGTCGTGTCGGACGGACCGATGCGCAGGAGTGCGCACTCACACTGTGCCCAAGACATCCCGACCGTGCTCGACGGTGGCGGAGGCGCGGCTGGCGGTCCACGCGGTGGGCGCATAGCGCAGCCGCACGGCGATGCCGCCGGCTGCACGATGCAGCTCCACGGCGGCCTCCCCACGCACGCATCCGATGCGGGCATGCGTGGTCAGTGCCAACCGCACGGCCTCTTCCGCCAGCTCGGGATGCTCGATGATGAATGACTCAGTCACGGTGAGCTGATCGACCGCGCCGACGCCCAGCGCAGAGAGCGAGCGCGGCGCCCCCGTCGTGCCCAGCCCGCCGGCAGCATCCTGCTCGAGCAACTCCGCCACCATCAACTGGTCGGCGGCCAACTCGAGTTCCGTGAGCACACGCCCCGCATGCGCGTGAATCACCGCCGGGGTCGCGTGCACATCCAGACCGCGGAGCAGGTGCATGCGCAGCTGCGCCTCCGGAGAGAGTCGCTTGGCCAAGCCGCTCGCCGCATCGTGCGTGCCACCGATGAGGATCCAGCCGTCGGGGCCCGCCAACTCCTCGAGGCGCTGGACCGCGCGCGCGATCATGCGCAAACCGCTCGCGTGCTTTGCCGTTTCGGCCGTGTCGGCCCCCACGTCGCCGCGCGTACCCGGGTGAAAGCCCGGCTGAGGCGGCGCGCCCATGTGGCGACCCGCGCCTGGTCGCTGCTCGGCCTGTATGGTCTCCACGGCCTGCACACCACCCGGCTCCACGGCGTAGAGCCGCACCGCTCGGGCATCCACCACGGCGACCACACTGGGGTGGCGTCGGGGCAACGCCACGACCAGTGGCGCGAGACGCGGCCCCACGCCCCACCACGCACCCGGTGCCACCGATACCAGGAGCGGTTCGGCGAAGTGCACGCCCTCGGTCGTGGCGAAGGCCACCCACCCCGGCATCAAGGTGGCGGCCGGTATGGCATCCACAGCGGCCGACACGTGCGCCACGGCCGTGCGCAGCGCTTCACGGTTGGCATGACCATCCGCGTGGTGCTCGCGTGCGAGGGCCGAGAGTCGATGCAGCAGCTCCGCACGCCACACCGTGCGTGCTGCCGGGTCTTCGGCGTCGCTCCGACAATACACGCTCAAGACCAGCGTGGAGCGCAACGCGCGTTCCAGCGAAGATAGGGCGGACAAGCTGGGCATGGTCGTCAGTCCACGAGACGTGCGGTGAAGCCACCGCGGTGAACGCAAGGAAGCTCGTCGAGTATCCCCATGGTGTGGGTGATGGCTGAATCCGCATATCAGGCGGACTCCGACATGCCGTCCGATAAACGCCGGCATGCACGGCGGCTGGGTGGTCGGAGCGGAACCGACAGACTTCGGACGGGGCCTGACGGCGAACGAACCTCCGCCATCGCACGTTGCGTGCAACCTCACCCCGCTGCGGCGATCCCGCCGCCTTCCATTTTGTCGGAGTCAGTCATGCGTGCACGCGACGTGATGTCGAGGACAGTCTACACGGTCACTCCCCGCACCTCGGTGGGGGAGGCCGCCGCGCTGATGCGCGACCGGAACATCGGATTCCTCCCCGTGGTCGACGAGTCTGTCCCAGCCAAGCTCGTCGGCGTGGTGACGGATCGCGATCTCATGCTTCGCGCTCTGGCCGAAGGGCGCGGCCCCGAACTTGCCATCCGCTTCGTCATGAGCTCTTTCCCGCTGGTGTCTGCCCCGGAGTCCGCGGAGGTCCATGACCTGGTCAGCCTCATGGGAGCGCACCAGGTCCGCCGGCTGCCCATCATGGGACCGGACGGGGCGGTTTCGGGAGTGGTGAGCCAGGGCGACCTCGCGCTCACCCTCGGACCCATGGAGCCCAGAACGATCGAGACGCTCGTCGAGCGCATCTCCGCCCCATCGTTGCTGCTGGCCAACGTGAATGGCGCCGTGCAACGCGGCCTCGTTTCAGAGCAGACGTAGCCGTATGGGCAACGGACGTGAACGCACCGTGGACCACGAAGTGGAACACCGCGCTGCTGAACGGGAACGCGCAATCGTACCGCAGCGCATTACACTGCCGACCGGGGCGGTCGGCTTGCACGCGGTCATCACCCTGCCGGAGACTCCCCGCGCCCTCGTGCTGATCGTGCACGGCTGTCACCCTGGCGCGGAGTGTCCACGGGATCATGTGCTGGCGGCCACTCTTCACCACACGGGCATCGCCACGGTGATGGCGGACCTGCTGACGCCGGAGGAGGACCATGGCAAGCGGGCGCTGGGCTCGTTTCGCTATGACGTGGACCTGCTCTCCAGGCGCATCGACGACGTGGCCGCGTACCTCGCCACTCGGCCCGCGACGCGCGCCCTGCCGCTCGGGATCATGGCGGGCCAGGAGGATGCGACATCCCTCGTGTACGCGATCGCGAGGCGGCCGGATGTCGCCCGGGCAGCGGTGCTCATCGATCCGTACCTGCATATCGCCGGACCGTTCCTCCCGGCGCTCCAGTTACCGACGCTGCTGCTGGTCACGCGCGACGATGTGCACATGCTCCGCTACGCCTCGCAGGCGGTGCGGAGCGCGCCGGGAAAGGCCGAACTGCGGGTCTTTCATGCGCCCACACCGTCGCCACCCGTGGAATTGGCGCTTGGCGACCATGTGGCGCGCTGGTTCCAGCGACATCTCACCCCGGCGCCATCCGCAGTGGCGTCCGGCTCGCTCACCGTGCCCGGCGCGCCCCTCGCTCATCCTCAGGAGACGTCTCATGCTCAATGATTTGCAGATCACCGAACAGGTCCGGCGTGAACTCGAGTGGGACCCGAGCGTTCGCGACAATGAGATTGCCGTGATCGTAAGGTCCGGCGTCGTCACGCTTGGCGGAACCGTCGACTCGTTCGCGGTCAAGGCCAACGCGGCGCGCGCCGCCGAGCGGGTGCGTGGCGTACAGGCCGTGGCCGATGAACTGCACGTGGTCATTCCGACCGCCCACGTACGGTCGGATACCGATATCGCCCACGCCGTCGTCTCGGCCCTCAAGTGGAACGTGCAGGTCCCCGCCGATCGGATCAAGGTGCGCGTGGACGAAGGCTGGGTCACCCTCGACGGGACGGTGACGTGGGAGTTCCAGCGAAAGGCCGCCGCGCGTACGGTGCGCGAACTCACGGGAGTACACGGGGTGCGCAACCTGCTCACTCTCCAGACCAGCGCGTCACCCGCCGATGTCCGCCATCGCATCGAGGACGCGATGAAGCGACAGGCGGAGCTCGAGGCAGCAGATATCGCGGTCGAGGTGGTGGATGGCTGCGTCACCTTGAAGGGGCGTGTGCATTCGTCTTTCGCCCGCGGGCTGGCGGAGCAGGCGGCCTGGTCGGCGCCGGGCGTCGCAGCCGTGGATGACCGCCTCAAGCTGCAGTTCTGACCACCGCCCACCGGGAAAGCTGACCAGGCTCACGTCGACACGGGTTGTGTGGAGGAACACCGGCGCCTCGGCGGGCGTCGCGGGCTGCACCGTGCGCTGGCTCGCGGTGGGTGAGGCATGAGTCATGCAGAGAGAGCGGCCGTTGGAGAACGCGGCCACCTCAACCGCCAGCCTCGGTACGGTCCGAGGGCGGTGCGGGGCCGACGGTCGGGAAACACCCGACACCAATTGGGCCAGCAATCCGAGAGCGTGCGCTATGCGTCCGGAACCACAGGATGATCGGCTGCTCCAACTCGCCGATGCGTTGGTACAGCGCCCGTACGCCCGGCGCGGCATCGCCGCCTCATCGGAGCCCATCCGGGTGCTCCTGGTTGATGATCACGCGCTCTTCCGTGCCGGGCTCCGCCTGCTCCTGCATGCCATCCCGGACGTCCAGATCGTTGGGGATTGCGATGCCACGACAGACATCGCACGACAGGTCGCCCGCCTCGGTCCCGATGTCGTGGTACTCGACCTGAACATGCCGGGGCAGGATGGGCTCGCGATCACGCGTGTCCTGTCGGCGCTGGAGCGTGCGCCACGTGTGCTCATCCTGAGCATGCACTCGGAGGAGGAGTTCCTGCTGCCCGCCCTCGAGGCCGGCGCCTCCGGCTTTCTCACGAAGGAAGCCGTCGAAAGCGAACTGATCGAGGCCCTTCGCGTCGTGGCCGCCGGCGATACCTACGTGCGCCCTCGCGTGGCGCGCCTGCTTGCCGCGCGCGAGCGCGAGCGTGCCCTGCAGCGCCGGCAGCCGCGCAGCGCCGCCGGCGATGGATTGGCAGCCCTCAGTACACGTGAACGTACCGTCGTGGAACTCACCGCGCGCGGATTCGGCGGCGTCGAGATCGGGCAGCAGTTGGGCATCAGCAACAAGACTGTCGAGACCTACAAGGAACGCATCGAGGAGAAGCTGGGGATTCGTCACCGCACGGAGTATGTGCGATTCGCGCTGGACATCGGCCTGCTCCACCGTTGAGGACGCGCAGAACCCTCGCCTTCAGCGCGCGGCTGCCGGCGGCGACGCCTGGCCATGCCGCGTGCGGCTAACGGCCGGAGTGTGGCGACCCTTTCACGAAGTGCATCACCCGCGTCGACCGATCGCCCACGAACAGGCGCGCGTCCTGCCCGGTGAACGCGCTGGTGCCGCGCATGGCGGGATCACCAAGCCCTTGCACATACCAGCCGGCGGCCGGGGCACCAGGAAGATCCTGCAGCCGCTGCGGCACCCGCGGGGTTGGCGCTGGCGCCGTGATATCGGGGATGTACGTGATGTAGTTCCCCTCGGCGTCGAAGGCGCGCGCCCCGGACACATTGTTGAGCAGCAGCACGAAGGCGCCCAGATGCGTGTTCCACGACAACGACGGCCCCCAGAAGCCGCCCCCCTCGGGATCCTGCCATGAGCGGGCGGGCGGCAACAGCGGCGTGGCCTGCCCGATCGGCCCCGCCGGCCACTGCTGTCCCACCCGTTCGCCGCTCGTTCCCTGCAGCCCGGGACCGGTCCACCCACCCTTGAACCAGCGGACCGCCCGGCTGGTCCCGTCAGGGGCCAGCGGCGCATCCAGATGCTCCATGGCCAGGCGCGCCAGCTGGATGCCCTGCGTGCGCGGGTCGGCGCCCGAGTAGTCGGTGAAGACGATGTACAGGTGCGCGCTGTCGGGGCCCACCGCCATGCTCGGGTCACCCACACCACCGGCGAAAAAACGGATGGGCAGATCGCAGGAGATGGGGAACGTGCCGTCGCTGAGGATGAGCCCCAGATTGGTCCAGCTCTGCCCGTCGTCGGTGGAACGAGCCAGACCGATGTGCGGCACCGACAGGTAGGGCCGTTCGAAGGGGGCGCCACAGCGCACATACGGCCCCTCCTCCATGTGGTAGAGGCCGAACAGCACGCCATCGCCCGGGCGCCGGTACGCCGACTCGATCCAGCGCATGGGAGTGCGGGTCGGTGCCACGTCGCTGTTGATGTCGTGCACGTACCAGCGCGTGGCCTCGTCCCACGCGAACGACGGATCGTCGTCGGCAAAGCGCGACAGGGTGAACTGCTGCGCGCTGGCGGCGTCGGCCGCGCCGTTACTGCGCCACGCGTGCTGGTTGCTCACGATCTGGTAGAAGCGGTCACCAATCCAGAACGAGGGGCGATTGCAGTCGCTGCCGACCGGGCTGGCAATGCGCAGCTCCGGCGCCGGCATGAGGGTCAGCTGCGGCGGCACGAAAGGCGGCGCCACGAAGGGCGGCGGCACATCGTGGCCGCACGCAGCCAGCAACAGAAGGCCGCCCGTGAGCAGGACCCGGAGGGAGCGGTGTCTCATTTGCGCACCACGAGCGCCTCATGACCGTGGAAGTGCCAACTGTCCTTCACCACCGGCGTCTCTACCAGCCGCAGCGATGGACACCGGGAAAACAGCACCTGCAACGCGCACTGCAGTTCCAGTCGCGCCAGCGGGGCCCCCACACAGAAGTGGATGCCGGCGCCGAAGCTGGTGTGCCGTGCCTGCGCCGCCCCGGGCAGATACGCGTGGGGATGCGCCTGCACACGCGGATCGCGCCCCGTGGCGCCCAGCACCAGCCCGATCTGCTCACCGCGCCGCAACGCGATGCCGCTGTCGTGCGTGTCGTGCAGCACGTAGCGCTTGAAGAGATGCAGCGGCGGGGCGAAGCGCAACGATTCCTCCACCACGTGGGCCAGCAGCGCGTCGTCGCGCACGGCGGCCACGAGGTGCGGCGCATGCTCGAGCAGGGCCCGCACCGCGTTCCCCAGCGCGTGCACCGTGGCCTCGTGCCCGGCGTTCAACAGCAGAATGACCGTACTCACCAGTTCGGCCTCCGACAGCCGGGAGCCATCCTCCTCGGCCGCTATGAGGACCGACAGCAGATCATCGCCCGGAGCGTGACGACGCGCCGCGACCAGCTCGCGTACGAAGGCCGAGAAATCGGCCGCGGCCGCGTTGGCCTGCACTTCGACCGCCTCGCTGCGTCCCACACCATACATGGCCACCATGTCGTGCGACCACGCGAGGAGTTGCGGCGCCATCGACTCGGGCACGCCCAGCATGCGCGCAATGATGCGCACCGGCATGGGGGTGGCGTACCGCGCGATGAGGTCGAACGGCCCGTCGGGAAAGTCGTCCACGAGGTCGTGCGCCAGGGCCTCGATGATGGGGCGCAGCGACTCCACGCGTCGCGACACGAAGGCGCGGCTTACCAGCGCACGCAGCCGCGTATGGGCCGGCGGCTCACGTTCCAGCAGGCTGTGGGCGTCGATGGCGTCGAAATCACGCGTGTGGGCAGTCGGCGGTGGCCAACCGAGCGCTTCGCGCGTGGTGACGTGCAGGATCTCCCGGCCGAAGCGGCGGTCACGCAGCAGCCGGTTCACCTCCTCGTAGCCGAAAAAGCACCACATCCCCAGCTCTTCCCAGAAGGCCACCGGTGTCTGCGCGAGAATCTCGGCGTAAGCCGCGTAGGGATTGCCGTAGAATGCCGCACGGCGCGGCTCGAGCGACAGCCGCCGCGTGCTCGCGTCGAACCGGACCGTCATTCAGAGGCCACCAAAACAGAGGTACTTGATCTCGAGGTAGGCATCGAGCCCGTACTTCGACCCTTCGCGGCCCACGCCGGATTCCTTGATGCCGCCGAACGGGGCCAGCTCGGTGGAAATGAGCCCTTCGTTGATGCCCACCATGCCGTACTCCAGCGCCTCGGCCACGCGCCAGCAGCGCCCCACATCGCGGCTGTAGAAGTAGGCAGCGAGTCCGTACGCCGTGTCGTTGGCCATCGCCACCGCCTCCGCCTCCGTATCGAAGACAAAGATGGGCGCCACAGGGCCGAACACCTCCTCGCGCGCAAGGCGCATGGCGGGGGTGGCATCGGCGAGCACCGTAGGCTCGAAGTAGCGCCCCCCGCGGGCGCGCCCACCGCATACCACCCGCGCCCCGTGCGCGACGGCATCGGCCACGAACGCTTCCACCTTGGCAACCGCGCGATCACTGATGAGCGGCCCCACCTGCACCGCCGGATCGAACACGTCACCGCTGCGCAACCCGGCGACCGCTTCACTGAAACGGGCCACGAACTCATCGTACACACCGCGCTGGACGAGAATGCGGTTCACGCACACGCAGGTTTGCCCGTTGTGCCGGTACTTGGCCAGCAGCGCCCCGCGCACCGCCGCTTCCACGTCCGCATCCTCGAACACGATGAACGGGGCGTTCCCTCCCAGCTCGAGTGACAGCTTCTTGAGCGTGGGCGCACACTGCGCCATGAGCTGCCGGCCCACCGCGGTGGACCCGGTGAACGACAGCTTCCGCACCATGGGATGCGTGCACAGCACCTTGCCCACCGCGTCGCTGTCGGTGGTGGGTAGCGTGTTGTACACACCGGAGGGAAACCCCGCTTCCTCGGCCAGCGCCGCGAGCGCGAGAGCCGTGAGCGGCGTTTCCGCCGCGGGCTTGATGACTACCGGGCACCCCGCGGCCAGCGCCGGTGCCACTTTGCGCGTGATCATGGCCAGGGGGAAGTTCCACGGCGTGATGGCGGCGGAAACCCCGATCCCCTGCTTGAGGACCACGAGCCGGCGATCGCGTGCCGACGACGGCAGCACGTCACCGTAGGCGCGCTTCCCCTCTTCGGCAAACCATTCCACGAACGCCGCGCCGTACGCCACCTCGCCACGGCTTTCCGTTATGACCTTGCCGCTCTCCCGGGACATGAGCGTGGCCAGCTCATCCTGGTGCGCCAGCAGGAGATCATGCCACCGGCGCAACACCACGGCGCGCGCCTTGGCGGTGCGGTCGCGCCACGCGGGCCAGGCCGCGTGCGCCGCGGCAATGGCCTGCTCGGTCTCCGCCGTACCCGCATTGGCCACGCGCGCGAGCAGTTCGCCGGTGGCCGGATTGTGCACATCGAAGGTGCGCGCCGTCTCTGCGGGTACCCACGCCCCGTTCACATACGCCTGCTCGTGCCACAGGGTCACGGTCATCTGTTCTCTCCGGCCGGCGTCAGCACCGCACGACCTGTCGAATGGCTTCGCCCGCCGCGAGGCGCTCGAACCCGGTATTGATCTCCGCGAGCGGCATCTCGTGCGTGAGCAGCCGATCGATCGGCAGCCGGCCACGCTGGTACAGGCGGATATACGCCGGAATGTCGCGCAGGGGGACACAGCCGCCCAGATAGCTTCCCTGCAGCGTGCGCTCCTCGGCCACCAGCTGCACGGGAGCCAGCCCCACCTGCTGCTCCGGGTGCGGCAACCCGGCGGTGACCGTTCGCCCGCCACGTCGGGTGGCCCGGTACGTGAACTCGAGTGCGGCCACGGCACCGGCCGCCTCGAAACCAATGTCCACCCCGCCGTCGGTGAGGTCACGGACCTGCTCGAGCGCCTGCGGATCGGCCACGTTGACCGTGTGCTGCACACCGAGCGTGCGGGCCAGTGACAGCTTGCCGTCGCTCACATCGGCGGCAATCACGGTGCTCGCTCCCCCGGCCAGGGCACCGAGGAGCGCGGCGAACCCGATCCCGCCCAGTCCCGTCACCAGCACCGTCTCGCCAAGACGCAGCGCGGCGGTGTTGGCGATGGCGCCCACGCCGGTCATGACGGCGCAGCCGAAGAGGGCGGCAATCTGCGGCGAGACGGCGTGGTCGATGCGCACCAGGGACCGTCGCGAGACCACGGCGTATTCGCTGAAGGCGGAGACCCCGAGATGATGATGCACGACTGCGCCGGTGCCGTCGCGCAGGCGGCTCCCCCCTTCGAGCAGTGCGCCGGACCCGTTGGCGGCGGCGGCCTGCTCGCACAGCGCCGGCCGCCCCACGGCGCAGGACCGACAGCTGCCGCACGAGGGCACGAAGGTGCAGACCACCTGATCGCCGACGGCGAGATCACGGACGGCGCTGCCCAGCTCGACAACCTCCCCCACGGCTTCGTGCCCCAGCAACATTGGCAGGGGGCGTACGCGGCTCCCATCAATGACTGACAGGTCGGAGTGGCACAGCCCCGCGGCGGTGACGCGCACCAGCACCTCGCCAGGCTGGGGTGCCGCCAACGACAGACGCTCGAGGGCGAGCGGGAGGGTCACGTCATACGGGCGCGCCCGCGCGTGGCGGCGCAGCACGGCCCCGGTGGTGTGCAGGCGACTCATCGTGAACGGAAGAAAGAACGTGCCCCCGGTCCGATGCGGACGGGCCACGCCTCTCAAATGCGCGGAGGGCGCGCGATTGGCAAGGGATGCCCGCCGGCGCAGGGTGCCGTTACGATGCAGGGATGACCAGCGCCGCGCTCCTGCTCCCCGCCAATGCCCTCGGGCGTCATCAGCTCAAGGTCGCGTTCGTGGGTACCCACGGGGTGGGCAAGACCACGCTGTGCTTCGATCTGGCCGCGCAGCTCAAGCGTCTCGATCTGGGTGTGGACATCGTGAAGGAGGTCGCACGGCGGTGTCCGTTGCCCATCAACGAGGACACCACGTTCGATGCCCAGGCGTGGATTCTCCACACGCAGATCGCCGAGGAGATCGAAGCGGCCGCGCAGTACGAGGTGGTGGTATGCGACCGCTCGGTCCTCGACAACTACGCGTATCTGGTGGCAAGCGCCGGACGGCAGCCCGAACTGGAGCCCCTCGTGCTGCAGTGGGTGCGCAGCTATCACACCCTGTTCAAGGTGCCGGTGACCGCCGCCCCCACGTTCGATGGCAAGCGGGCGGTGAGCCCCGCTTTTCAGCGGCAGATCGACGAGATCATCGAGGAGCTGCTGCACCGGTTCGGGGTCGAGGCCGTGCGGCTCGACCCCGAGGCACGCGCCGACTGGACGAACGCGGCACTGCGAGCACTGCGCCTGCCGCTGACGCCGCCCCAAATCGATCTGTTCCGCGGCGCCACCTGAACCGCGCGGTGCGCCGCGCCTACCGCGCCGTGCGATAGACCATCTCCACGAGCTCGTCGTACATCCCCTCCGCTTCGGTCTGCCCCTGCCGAATGGCCGCAGTGGCGCAGTGCTTGAGGTGATTGCGCATGAGCTCACGTCCCACGGCGCGGAGCGCCTCGTGTACGCTGGCGATCTGCGTGAGGATGTCGGCGCAGTAGCGATCGTCGTCTACCATTTTCTGCAGACCACGCACCTGCCCCTCGATCCGCCGCAGACGCTTGCGGTTGCGCTCCTTGGCCCCGGCATCCACCGCCACGGCCTTGCGGGGCTCGCCGTTGGCGGAGGCCATGGGGACGGTGCATCCGCACCCGGCGAGGGGCTCGGCCAGCGGCGCGGCGGGGGCGGCAGTCGCGTCGGGCATGGCCGACGTGCTGCGTGCGGACCGGCGCGTCGAGGAGACGTTGGGCATGTGTGGCGGGAAGAAGGAGAGTGCGATCAGTCGAAGCGCGCGCGGCGCAGCCGCAACGAGTTGGCGACCACGCTGACGGAGCTGAACGCCATGGCAGCGCTGGCCAGGATGGGACTCAACTGCAGGCCGAACGCGGGATAGAGCACCCCGGCGGCGATGGGAATGCCGACGATGTTGTAGATGAACGCCCAGAAGAGGTTCTGCTTCATCGTGCGCATCGTGCGCCGGGACAGCGCAATGGCGCGTACCACGCCCTGCAGGTCGCCGCGCATGAGCACGATGTCTCCCGCGTCCACGGCCACATCGGTGCCCGACCCGATGGCCATCCCGACATCGGCTTGCGCCAGTGCGGGCGCATCGTTGATGCCGTCACCCACCATGGCCACCACCTGCCCGGCCTGCTGCCGTCGCCGTACCTCGGCCACCTTCCCCTCCGGCAACACGCCGGCCACCACGGCGTCCACACCCGCGTCACGACCAACCGCCTGCGCCGTGCGCGGGTTGTCACCGGTGAGCATGACCACCTGCAGCCCCATGGTATGGAGTCGGGCGATGGCGTCGCGCGATGAGGCACGCATGGGATCGGCCACCGCGATGATCCCCGCCAGCGTACCGTCGGCGGCCACGAACATGGGCGTCTTGCCGGCCGTCGCCAGCTGCGTGGCCGCCGCGTCGAGTGACTGCGTGCTGACCCCCCATTCGGCGAGGAGCGCCGCATTGCCCACCACCAGGGACGTGCCCTGAACGACGCCGTGCGCGCCACGGCCGGTGACGGACTGGAAGGCCTCCGGAGGCGTGAGCACCAGTCCCCGTACCGTTGCCTCCTGCACGATGGCGTCTGCCAGAGGATGCTCGCTGAGCCGTTCGAGACTGGCCACGCGCTGCAGGAGCGTGTGCTCGTCGAATACGGCCGCGGCAGAGAGCAGCACATCGGTCACCGCCGGACGTCCCTCGGTGATGGTGCCGGTCTTGTCCAGCACCACCGTGCGCACATCCCCTGCCCGCTGGAGGATGTCACCGCCCTTGATGAGAATCCCCATCTCGGCACCCTTGCCGCTGGCGACCATGACTGCGGTGGGGACCGCCAGCCCCATGGCACACGGGCAGGCGATGATGAGCACGGCCACGGCGGCGGCAAAGGCCCGCACCAGCGGTGCCTCGGTGGCGGCGACGTACCAGACACCGAAGGTGAGCAGCGCCAGTGCCATGACCACCGGCACGAACACGGCGCTGATGCGGTCGGCCAGGTGCTGAATGGGGGCGCGGCTCCCCTGAGCGTCACGCATGAGCCGCACGATCTGCGCGAGCACGCTGTTGGCACCAAGGGACGTGGCGCGATAGCGGAAGGCGCCCGTGCGATTGATGGTACCACCAATGACCCGGTCGCCCGGCTGCTTCGCCACCGGCAGCGACTCGCCGGTGAGCATGCTTTCGTCCACGGCGCTCTCGCCCTCCACCAGCTCCCCGTCAGTCGGCACGCGCTCCCCCGGGCGCACGACGATGATCTCGTCGGGCTCCACCGTATCGACGGGCGCGTCCACCTCCTCGCCAAAGCGCACGACACGCGCCGTGGCGGGCTGCAGATCCACGAGAGCGCGCAGGGCCACCGACGTGCGCATCTTCGCGCGCGCCTCGAAGGCGTTGCCGGTGAGGATGAGGGCAATGATGATGATGACCGCTTCGTAGTACACGTCGGGCATCACCCCGCGGGCGGTAAAGAACGCCGGCGCGAGCGTGGCCAGCAGCGAGTAGCCGAACGCCGCGAGGGTGCCGGCACTCACCAGCGTGTTCATGTCGGCGCTGCCATGACGCAGCGCCGCCCAGGCCCGGGTGTAGAAGTGCCGACCGGCCCACACCATGACCAGCAGCGTCGCCCCCAGCAGCCCCACGGTGAGCAGACGCGGCGGCTGTGCGTACAGCGCCGGGAGGACCGCGCGCATGAGCGGATCGAGCGAGGTCATGGCCCAGCGCATGAACGGGTCGGCCACCACCCCGTGGGCATGGACGCCGTCCCCGCCGGCCGGGGCTGCGCTCATGAGCGGCATACTCACGACCATGGCCACCACGCCAATGAGGCCGCTCACCCAGGCTTTCGCGCGCAGATCGTGGTACTCGGCACCCTGCGCGCGATCCCGTGCTTCCTGCTCCTGAAACGCCGTTTCGCTGCTGTCCGCGAGACTTGCCCCGTAGCCGGTATCACGGATGACCGTGAGCAGCGCGTCGGGTGAGGTGGCCTGCGGGTCGAAGGTGACGGTGGCGCTCTTCATCATGAGATTCACCGCGGCGTCGCTCACGCCCGGCGCGCGCTGCAGCATGCGCTGCACACGGGAGGAACAGGCCGCGCAGGTCATCCCGGTCACCGGGATGCGCAGCGTGGCGAGACGGGGGTCGACGGACGGCGCGCTCATGACGCGAACTCCGGGTGCAGGCCAGCGAAACGGGTGCCGGGCAATCAGCGCGTAGCGAGGACCTGATAGCCGGCGTCGTCGATGGCCTGCGCGATGGCGGGGGCGCTTGTTTGCTGGGCGTCGAACGCGACGGTGGCGGACCCCACAGCCACCTGCTCCACCGTGACGCCTGGCGTCTGCTGCAACGCCCGATCAACCGCCTTCACGCAATGCCCGCAGGACATGCCGGCGATCTCGAATGTGGCTTTCTGCACGTGTCGCTCCCGATAGGGTGAGGGGGTATGCTACCTGATACCCCCTCCCGGTATCAAGTCAGCCGTTCGATGTCGCGCTGAGCCGTACCGCCGTGCCCCAGGGATCCAGAGCGAGCGCTCCGTTCATTTCGAACCCGGCAGCGCGCACGGACTCGAGCGCCCGTGCGGGCTCGTCGACCACAAGACGCCATTCCAGCAGGCGCGCGTCGTCGGCGTGCGGTGCGGGAGCACCCTGCGCCCAGCTGTTGACGCCGAGGTGATGGTGATAGCCACCGGCGCCGAGGAAGAGTGCCCCCGGGTAGCGCCAGACCATGCGGTCGAAGCCCAGGGCATCGCTGTAGAAGACTGCGGCACGGGCCAGGTTGCCGACGTGCAGGTGCACGTGGCCAATGACCGTTCCGCTCGGCAATCCCTGCCACGGCTCGTCGGCCGCTGCCTCCACCACCCCGGCCGCGTCGAACGGGTCGGTCGCCATCATGAGCTCGGTGCCGATGCGCTGCCATGCGGAGCGGGGCCGGTCGCGGTACACCTCGATCCCCAACCCGTCGGGATCGTGCAGGTACAGCGCTTCGCTGACCAGGTGGTCGCTGGCACCGGCACGGACGCCGCGCTGCGCGAGATGTTGCACGAAACGCCCCAGCGCCGGGCGATCGGGGAGCAGGATGGCCACGTGATACAACCCGAGGCGCGAGCCGGGGTGTACCGGACGCGTGCCGGGGCGATACTCGAGCACGACCAGCGGCTCGTTGGCCCCCCGCACGCCGAGGCTGCGCACGTCCCCCGACGCGTCGAGCAGCTCCATGCCCAGTATCTCCTGATACCAGGCCAGCGAACGCTCGAGGTGGCTCACCTGCAGGCGTACCGCGCCCAGTCGGGTACCGGCCGGGAGGCGGTAGCCAGGCGGGGGCGCCCCGTAGGAGCCAGACAGGGCGGGCTGCGCCACGGGCGCGCCGCCGAAGATGTCGCGCGTGGAACCGCTCATCTCCACATTCTATCTGTTTGGACGATTATTTTCAAGCTAAGTACTTCTCTGTTCCAACTGCCGACACGTGCATTAGGTGTTCATGAATCCGGCCGCCAGCGGACACACGGCAGCGACGGCGGGTGTTTGTCGGTAACACTCTTGCAGCGAAGCCCACGATCGAACCGGGGGAACCATGCGCCGTACCAGCTCGAGCCGCCGTCGCTGCACCATGCTGCCCGCCGCCCTGTTGGCCGTTGCCGCCCTGTCCGCCTGTGCGCGCCCCCGCCCGGCGGCGACGGCGGCTGCGGCACCCGCAGCGCCCGCGGGGGGCCGCAAGGATTCCGTGCGCGTCGCCGCCACCATGGAATCGGCCAACTCGCTCGACGAGTCGCAGTTCGGACAACAACCGGTGAACCGCGTGGAAGAGCTGTTCGTGGGGCGCTTTCCCGGGGTACAGGTGTACAGTGTGAATGGTCAGGTGCAGGTGCGCATTCGCAGCGCGGCGTCGATCAACGCCAACACCGAACCGCTCATCCTCGTGGACGGGCAGCAACTCACGCCGGGCTCCGGCGGGTTGATTGGCCTGAATCCGCGGGACATCCGGAAAATCGAAGTGCTGAAGGACGCCGTTTCCACCGCCGAATTCGGCGTGCGCGGCAGCAACGGCGTCATCAAGATCACCACCAAGCGTCCCGACTGATCGCCTCATGCCGCAGGGGGCGCATATCTTTCGGGACACCCGAAGGAGATGACGTGCTTCGCCTTGTTTGTCCCCTGCTGCTCATGATGGCCACGCTGCCGGCCCCGCTCGTGGCCCAGCAGGGCGTGCCTGCGGCCCAGCCCCCCGTGCGCTACACGCCGTCCGACGTGACGTTCATGCAGGGCATGATCGGACACCACGCGCAGGCGCTGGTGATGTGCGCCCTGGTTGCCGAACGTTCGTCGCATCCGCAGTTGGCGCTGCTCGCGGAACGCCTCAGCGTGTCCCAGCAGGATGAGATCGCCATCATGCGCCAGTGGCTCGAGGCGCGCGGGCTCCCGGTGCCTGCGCTCGCCCCCGTAGTGCGGGACGCGCGTGATACCACCGGGCATGCTCCGGCGCCGGGACATGCCGAGCACACCCATGCCGCGCACACCATGCCCGGCATGCTGTCGCCGGCCCAGATGGACACGCTGGCTCGCGCGCGCGGCGCCTCGTTCGACCGGCTGTTCCTGGAGTACATGATCCAACACCACGAGGGCGCCCTCGTCATGGTGGCGCAGCTGCTCGCCACGGCCGACGCGGCGCGCGATCCCATGATTTTCCAGTTCGCCTCCGATGTGGACACCGACCAGCGCGCCGAGATCCGCCGCATGCGCGCGCTGCTCGCCACGCGGTAATCCCTCCTTCCTTCTTCCCGCCACCATGACGTTCCCTTCGTTTCCATCCGTGCGCGCCTTCGCTGGTGCGCTTGGTGCCGCTGCCCTGCTGGGCACGGCGACTGCCGCCGGGGCCCAGGATCCCCGCGTGGGTCTCAAGACCGGCTTCCGCGACGCTGGTGAAGCCATTCGCCACCTCACCCACGTGTCCAACACCCCCAAGCAGGAGGGGTGGTTCGACCCGAAGAACATCGGCAGCTTCGACTACGCGAACTCCGATCTGGCCTTCCAGAAGAACCTGGTCTTCCAGGGCGGCTGGCACGGGTGGCAGGCCTGGGACATCAGCAACCCCAAGGCCCCGCGACTGCGCAAGGCGTTCGTCTGCCAGGGCGGGCAGGGCGACCTCTCCATTCATGGCACGCTGCTGTTCATGTCGGTCGAGGACTTCGTGGGGCGCGTGGATTGCGGCACGCAGGGCGTGCGCGATACGGTGAGCAGCGAGCGCTTCCGCGGCGTGCGCATCTTCGACATCAGCGATCTGGACAACCCCCGGCAGGTCGCGGCCGTGCAGACGTGTCGCGGCTCGCACACCCATACGCTGGTGACCGACAAGAACGACAAGGCCAACGTGTACCTGTACGTGCAGGGCACGGGGCCGGTGCGTTCTCCCAATGAGCTGGCCGGCTGCGTCCGCAGCGCCCAGGACACGGCGTCGGCGCTGTTCCGCATCGAGGTCATCAAGGTGCCGCTCGCAGCGCCGCAGGAGGCGCGCGTGGTGAATGCCCCGCGCATCTTCGCCGATGCGCAGGGGAACATCGCCGGGCTCTGGAAGGGTGGCAGTCATGGCGAGGGAACCCAGAACACCGGCACCACCGATCAGTGCCACGACATCACCGTGTACCCGGAGATCGGGCTGGCGGCAGGCGCCTGCTCGGGGAACGGCATCCTGCTCGACATCAGCACTCCCGAAAACCCGCGGCGCATCCACGAGGTGATCGATCCGAACTTCGCCTACTGGCACTCGGCCACCTTCAACAACGCCGGGACCACAGTGCTGTTCACCGACGAATGGGGCGGTGGCACCGCTCCGCGCTGCCGAGCTTCCGATCGCCCCACATGGGGCGCCAACGCGCTCTTCTCCCTGGGCGCCGACCGCAAGCTGCAGCACACCGGCTACTTCAAGATTCCCGCCGCGCAGGCGGCCAGCGAGAACTGCGTGGCCCACAACGGGTCACTCATTCCGGTGCCCGGCCGCGACATCATGGCGCAGGCGTGGTACCAGGGCGGACTGTCGGTCTTCGATTTCAGCAATCCCGCCAGTCCGGTGGAGATCGCCTTCTTCGATCGCGGGCCCATTGCCGACCAGCTGACGCTGGCGGGCTTCTGGAGCACGTACTGGTACAACGGCTACATCGTGGGGTCGGAGATTGGTCGCGGCCTCGACCTCTTCGAGTTGCAGCCCAGCGAGTTCCTCACGAAGAACGAAATCGACGCCGCCAAGCTGGTGCGGTACGACGAGGTCAACCCGCAGCTGCAGATGCGCATTACCTGGCCGGCGGCCTTTCCGGTGGCCCGCGCCTACATCGACCAGCTGCACCGTTCCAACGGCCTGCCGGCGGCGCGCCTCACGACCGTGTCGCGTGCCCTCGATGCCGCCGAAAAGGCCGCGCCCGCGGCGCGCCGGCAGGCCCTCACACTGCTCGCCTCGCAGCTGACGGCTGACGCGTCGCGCTCGCGTGATGCCGCCAAGGTCCGCCTGCTGCAGGACGTGGTGCGACAGCTCGCCAAGTAAGTCCACGCCGGGCTGCCGAGGGGCGCCAGTCGGATTCGCGCCCCTCGGTCGGTAGATTGTCCGGGTGAGTTTCTTTCCTTCCGCCTCCGAGGGCTCGCTCCGCGAGCGCTTGCAGCGCTCGCTTGGCGACGCGTATGTGATCACGCGCGAGTTGGGCGGCGGCGGATCGGCACGAGTGTTCCTCGCGACCGAGGTGGCACTCGAGCGCGCCGTCGTGCTGAAGGTGCTGCCGACCGAGCTCGCCGACGGGGTGGACGGCACGCGATTCCATCGCGAGATCCTCATCGCGGCGCGCCTGCAGCATCCGCATCTCGTGCCGCTGCTGAGCGCGCGGGAACCGGTGCCGGGCGAGCCGAACGGTGCAGCCGCCGCCACCGCGTCGACGCTGCGCTGGTACGCGATGCCGTTCGTGGAAGGGGAAACATTGCGTGAGCACCTGACCCGACGCGGGGCACTGCCGTTGCCCGAAGCCTTGCGGCTGCTGCGGGAGCTGGCCTCGGCGCTTGCCTATGCGCACGCCAAGGGAGTGGTCCATCGTGACATCAAGCCGGAGAACATCCTGCTGAGCGACGGCGTGGCGATGATCTCCGATTTCGGCGTGGCGAAGGCGCTGGAAGAGGCCAGTGCCGACGCCGTCTCCAGCGGACGTCGCCTGACCACGGTGGGCATGGTTCTTGGCACGCCGGCGTACATGGCGCCCGAGCAGGTGAGCAATGCCCGCGTCGTGGACCACAAAGCTGATCTGTACGCCTTCGCCTGTGTGGCCTACGAGATGCTGACGGGGGCACCGCCCTTCGTGCGTGCATCGTTGCGCGCGACCATGAGCGCGCAGGTGTCGGCGACCCCCACACCGCTCGCGCAGTTGCGTCAGGAAGTGCCGTCGCCGCTGGCCGACCTGCTCATGCGCTGCCTGGAAAAGGATCCTCTGCAGCGCCCGCTTTCGGCAACGGCGGTCGTGAAAGTGCTCGATGGGCTCGCGGCGCCGCCGGCGGCGCCATCGTTGGCGGCTCCCGAGTCGCCCGCGCCGCAGGCTCGTACGCCGCTGCCCGTGTGGCTCGGTGCGCTGGTGGTGGTGCTGCTGGTGGCGGCGGGCTGGTGGATGCTGAAGTAGCGGCTTACCCCGCCGCCGGCTTCACGCGCAGCACGCGGCCATTCCCACTGTCGGTCACGAGGTACACGAAGCCGTCGGGGCCCACGGTCACGTCACGAATGCGCTCGCCCAGTTCGCCCAGATAGCGCGTTTCGCGCGTGACACGGCCGTTGGTGAGTTCGAGGCGCACCAGCGCCCCCGGTGACAGCGAGCCTATGAGCACACTGCCGCGCCATCCGGGAATGGCGCTGGCGGTGTAGAAGGCCATGCCGGAAGGCGCAATGACGGGATCCCAGTAGTACACCGGCTGCTCCAGACCGGCCTTGGTCGTGCCTTCGCCGATGCGTGCGCCCGAATAGTCCACGCCGTACGTGATGACGGGCCACCCGTAGTTCTTCCCGCGCTCGGGACGATTGAGTTCGTCGCCACCACGCGCACCATGCTCGACGGTCCACAGCTGGCCGGTTTCCGGATGCAGGGCGGCTGACTGCACGTTGCGGTGACCGTACGACCAGATTGCCTGCGCATGCGCCACCGCCACGAAGGGATTGTCGCTCGGCGCCGAGCCGGTGCTGGTGATGCGCATGATCTTGCCCTGCCCCATGGACAGGTCCTGGGCGCGATCGCGCCAGTTCATGCGGTCTCCCAGGGTGACGTAGAGGAGCCCGTGACGATCGAAGACGAGCCGCGATCCGTAGTGCCCACCACCATTCAGCTTCGGGGTCTGGCGGAAGATCACCTGCACGTCCACCAGCGCGGTCCCGGTGAACCGGGCGCGCACCACCGCCGTGCCGGCGCCGCCTTCACCGGACTCGGCGAATGACAGATAGACCAGCTGGTTCTGCGAGAATTGCGGGTCCACGGCCACGTCGAGCAGCCCGCCCTGCCCCTGCGCAAACACGGCCGGTACGCCGGTGACCGGCGCCGACAGTTGCCCCGTGGCGGAGAGTACGCGCAACCGCCCTGGCCGTTCAGTCACGAGCGCGCGACCGTCGGGGAGAAACTCGATGGCCCACGGGTTCACGAGTCCGCCAGCCACGGTTTCGGCAATCACGACGCCCCGTGTGTTGGCGGGCGTGGGGGAGCGGTCGGCAGGCGGCTGCGCTGATGGCGGGCTCCCCGGGTTCTCGCCGATCGGGGTGGCCGGCGGAGCCTGCGTGCAGGCAGCAAGCACGACAGCAACGGCAAGCAAGGGGCGCACGTGAACCTCGGGCATATCGGGAGTGATCCGGATTCGGTGCCGGCGTTCGGCTCTTTGATGATTACGGGACGTCGGCGTCCGGAGAAAGGTCCACGGTCGGATGTCGGGCGGGGACGGGCTCTCTGGACGCCCCCGCCACGGGAGGCGAGATTTCACCGGTTACGCCTTCCTTCCCCCCGACCTCCGGTCCCATGGCGATCACGCTCAAGGTCAACGGCGCCACCCGCACGGTGGATGCTCCCGCGGACATGCCCCTGCTCTGGGTGCTGCGCGACGAACTCGATCTGAAGGGCACCAAATTCGGCTGCGGCGCCAACCGCTGCGGCGCCTGCACGGTGCACATCAACGGCGTCGCACAGCGCACCTGTACGCTGCCGGTCTCGCGGGCCGCCGGCGCCGAGATCACCACCATCGAGGGGCTCGACGTCAAGGGCGCCCATGCGGTGCAGCAGGCGTGGGAGGAGCTCGATGTGCCGCAGTGCGGGTACTGTCAGGCGGGGCAGATGATGGCCGCCGCCTCCCTGCTGGCGAAGACCGCCAAGCCCACCGACGCGGACATCGATACGGCGCTGAACACGAACCTCTGCCGCTGCGCCACCTACCTGCGCATTCGCGCGGCGGTCCATCGCGCCGCCGAGATCAAGGCCGGCGGTGCCGCCGTGGGCTCGAGCAGCGGGTCGGGCAAGCACGAGGAGGAGAACTGACCATGGCCACGCCCATCAAGCCCGAGCACGGCGCGAATGGCGCCGGCGTCAGCAGCCGCCGCGATTTCCTCAAGGTCACCGCCCTCGCCGGTGGTGGCATCCTGCTGGCGAGCTACGCCGAGCCGCTCGAAGCGATCACGCGCCTCGGCGCCGGCACGCCGGCGGCCGATCCATCGCTCAGCGCGTTCATCCGCATCACGGCCGACAACATCGTCACCATCACGGCCAAGAATCCCGAGATCGGTCAGGGCATCAAGACCATGCTGCCCATGCTGATCGCCGAGGAGTTGGACGTGGATTGGGCGAACGTGCGCATTGAGCAGGCCGACTTCGATCCCACGAGGTACCCGGCGCAGGTGGCCGGCGGCTCCACGGCCACCCCCACCAACTGGATTCCCCAGCGTCGCGTGGGCGCCGCCGGCCGTCAGATGATCCTGGCGGCGGCCGCGAAGGAGTGGAACGTGCCCGTGGGTGAGCTCACCACGGCCAAGGGGGTGGTGAGCCACGCGGCGAGCGGCAAGACGGCCACCTACGGCACACTCGCTGCCACCGCGGCCACCATGACACCGCCGGCGCTCGACGCGGTGCCGCTCAAGGATCCCAAGCAGTTCACGATCATCGGGACCCGCAAGAAGACCGTGGGCATCCGGGACATCACCACGGGCAAGCCGATCTTCGGCATCGACGTGACGGTGCCCAACATGCACTACGCCACCTTCGTGAAGGCGCCGGTGTACGCGGCCAAGGTGAAGAGCGCCAACCTCGACCTGATCAAGCAGCAGCCTGGCGTGACCCACGCGTTCGTGGTGGATGGCACCGACAACCTCGCCGGCCTCAAGGCGGGCGTCGCCATCGTGGGCACGAACTGGTGGCTGCTGCAGCAGGCGCGCAAGAAGCTGGTGGTGACGTGGGCGGATCACCCCACGTCGCAGCAGTCGAGCGCGGTGTTCGCGGCCAAGGCCAAGGAGTTCTTTGCCGCACCGGCGCATCGCACCATCCGCAGCGATGGGGACTTCGACAGCGCCATCAAGAACGCGAAGAAGGTGGTGGAGGCGGAGTACAGCTACCCGTTCATCAACCACGCCACGCTCGAACCGCAGAACTGCACGGCGCGCATGAATGCCGATGGCACCTGCGAAATGTGGACCACGTCGCAAACGCCGCAGGGTGGGCGCGCGCTGGTGGCGCAGACGCTGGGGCTCAAGGAAGACCAGGTGGTGATGCACATGATGCGCGCCGGTGGCGGATTCGGGCGCCGGCTGTACAACGAGCCGCTGGCCGAAACGGCGTTCATCGCGCGCGAAGCCAAGGTGCCGGTGAAGCTCATCTGGACGCGCGAAGACGACATGCAGCACGACCAGTTCCGCCCCGGTGGCTTCCACAAGTTCACGGCCGGCGTGGACGCCAACGGCAAGCTGATCGCGTTCCGCAACCACTTCGCCACCTTCGGGCAGGGGGAGCGCTTCGCGTCGAGCGCCGACATCGGCCCCGGCGAGTACCCGGCGCGCTTCGTGCCCAACCTCAAGCTCGATGTGTCGGTGATGCCGCTCGGCGTGCCCACGGGCGCGCTGCGTGCGCCGCGTTCCAACGCCCTGTCGTTCGCCTTCCAGGGGTTCATCGACGAGTGTGCGGAAGCGGCCGGCCAGGACCCGATCCAGTTCCGCATCGACATGCTCAAGAGCGAGATCCCGGCCACGCAGCCGCTCACGCCGCAGCAGCAGGCGGGGCAGATGGATGCGCAGCGGGTCATCGGCATCCTCGAGATGGCGCGCGACGTGTCGGGGTGGAGCAAGCGCGGCAACCTCCCCAAGGGCACGGGCATGGGCGTGGCCTTCTACTTCAGCCACCGCGGCTATTTCGCCGAAGTCGTGCAGGCCACGGTGAGCAAGGCCGGCGAGGTCAAGGTGGACAAGGTGTGGGCGGTGGGTGACGTGGGCAGCGAGATCATCAACCCCAACCACGCCGAGCAGCAGGTGCAGGGCGCCGTCCTCGATGCCATGGGACAGGCCTACGGACAGGAAGTCACCTTCACTGCGGGCAAGGCCGACCAGCAGAACTTCTCGCCGGCCACCACGGCCAGCGGCTCGGCCACGAACTTCCCGCTGCTGCGCATCAAGCAGGCGCCGCCGGTGGTGGAGGTGCACTGGAAGAAGACCACCTTCTCGCCCACCGGCATCGGTGAGCCGGCCATGCCGCCACTCATTCCCGCGCTCATGGGCGCGATCTTTCAGGCCACGGGCAAACGCGTGCGACAGTTGCCGCTCAGCAAGGTCGATCTCAAGTGGTCGTAACCGTTGTCACCACGTCCCCGTTCGCCGACCAGCGACCGGGGACGTCGGGTTTACGGAAGCGGACGCCGGTGTTTCAGCAGCCGCATTACCTCGAGAACTTCGTGCAGGCGCTGCTCGAGGAGGCCGCACTCCAGGCCGGACAGTCACTCGTCATTGGCGGCGACGGTCGGTATTTCAACCGTGAGGCCATTGGCACGATCATCCGCATGGCGGCGGCGAACGGCATCACGCACGTGGTGGTGGGGCGCGGCGGGCTGTTGAGTACGCCGGCGGCATCGCACCTCATTCGGCAGGGCGCGGCTGGCGGCATCATTCTCTCGGCCAGCCACAACCCCGGCGGCCCCGACGGCGATTTCGGCATCAAGTACAACGCCGGCAACGGCGGGCCGGCGCCGGAGTCGTTCACCAACGCCGTAGCGGCACGCGCGGCGGCGCTGACGCGCTATCGCGTGGCCGACCTGCCGCCGTACGATCTCGACGTGCTGGGACGACAGCCGCTTGGCGACGTGACGCTCGACGTGGTGGACCCGGTGCGGGCCTACGCCGACCTCATGGCCTCGCTGTTCGATTTCGACGCCATCCGGGCACTGTTCGCGCGCGGCTTTCGCATGCGCATGGACAGCATGCACGCGATCACCGGCCCCTACGCGGTGGAGATTCTCGAGCGGCAGCTTGGTGCACCGGAGGGCACGGTCATCAATGCGGTGCCACTCCCCGATTTCGGGGGGGGGCATCCGGACCCGAATCTCACCTATGCGCACGACCTCGTGGAGGAGATGTTCGGGGTGCACGCGCTCGATTTCGGCGCCGCAAGCGACGGGGACGGCGACCGCAACATGATCCTCGGCCAGCGCTTCTTCGTGACGCCGAGCGACAGCTTGGCGGTGCTGGCCGCCAATGCAACGCTGGTGCCCGGCTATCGGGGCGGGCTGGCCGGTGTGGCACGCAGCATGCCCACCAGTGCTGCAGTGGATGCGGTGGCGGAGACGCTGGGCATCCCGTGCTTCGAAACCCCCACCGGGTGGAAGTTCTTCGGCACCCTGCTCGATGCCGGGCGCATCACGTTGTGCGGCGAAGAGAGCTTCGGTACCGGCAGCAATCACGTGCGGGAGAAGGACGGGCTGTGGGCCGTGCTGTTCTGGCTGAACGTGATTGCCGCGCGTGGTGAGAGTGTGGAGCAGATCGTGCGGCAGCACTGGGCCACGTACGGCCGCAACTACTACACGCGGTACGACTACGAGGCGGTGCCGAGCGAGGCGGCGAATGGCGTGATGGCGCTGCTGCGTTCGGCGCTCGCCGGGTTGCCGGGCACGTCGCTGGGCGGACGTACGGTGCACGCGGCGGACGACTTCGCCTACACCGACCCGGTGGATGGGAGCACGAGTGCGAAGCAGGGCATACGGGTGCTGTTCACGGACGGTGCGCGCATCGTGTATCGGCTGTCGGGTACGGGCACGGAGGGCGCGACGATTCGCGTGTACATCGAGAGTCGCGAGACGGTACCGGAGCGGCTGGGGATGGAGACGGCGGTCGCGCTTCGTGAACTGGTCGATGTGGCGCTGGGCTTGGCAGAGATCGTGGCGAGGACGGGGCGGACGGAGCCGACGGTCATCACCTGACAGGTGGTGTGGGCGACCACACGCAGACGGCAGACGGCAGGAACTACAGCACGCAGTTGGGCAGGGATTCGGAAGAACAACACGGCGGCGTGCGCCACGCGCTGCCGCCGATATCCCTACCGCAAAGGAAATCGGGCGCCCCGCGAAGCGGTGGCGCCCGTTGTGTTGTACCACATGCCTGCCGTACTGCGTGCTGTAGTTCCTGCCGTCTGCCGTCTGCTGTGTGTCGCACGCACGGCCCTCGCCACACTCCCCCTACGGCAATGCCCGTCCGCACACGATCGTGATGTTGTCGCTGCCGCCGCGCTCGAGCGCGAGATCGAGCAGGGCGCGGCACAACTGCTCGCTGTTGACAATGCGCGCGCAGGCAGCGGCGATCTCCTCGTCGCTCACGTGCTTCGTGAGCCCGTCGCTGCACACGAGGGTGATGCCCCCCCGCTGGCGCACGTCGACGCGGGAAATCTCCGGCACGGCATCGTCGGCACCGATGGCACTCGACAGGACGTGATTGAGCGGCGAGTTGTGTGCGCGCTCGGGCGTGAGCGCCCCGCGATCGATCATCTCCTGCGCCAGCGTCTGGTCGCGCGTGACCTGCCGCAGCTGCCCGTCCTGGAAGTGGTAGCAGCGGCTGTCGCCCACCTGAATGACGTAGAGCCAGGGCCACACCACGATGCCCACCGACAGCGTCGTCGCCATGTTGCGCCCCTCGAACTGCACGGCGCTCTGCTCCTTTACGCGCCGGTGCGCCTCGATGGCCGCCTCCCGCAGCGCGGCGGTGAACTCGTACTCCGAGGCCGAGCCGGCCGCGTGCCAGCACTTCATGGCCGAGGCGAAGTACTCGGTCACCGAAATGGTGGCGAGCCGACTGGCTTCGCTGCCGTCGGCACTGCCGCCCACACCGTCGGCCACGAGCATGATGGTGGCCACCCGTTCGCCGCGCAGCGTGATGGCCGAGGTGTCGGCCAGGCTGGTGCCGTGCACGACGACCTGCGGGTGCACGGTACAGAGCAGGAACTGATCCTGGTTGCTGGTCCGCACCCGACCGGGATGGGTAATCCCGAACAGGTCGAGTTCGTCGTCGCGAGGAGGCGGAGGGAGCGGTCGCACTTCGGGGGCTGACGCCATCCCCCACAATGCGACCGGGTAGGGGCGGCGGCAAGCGGCGGACGCAGCCGTGATTCAACTCCCGCGCCGTGTCATCTGGCGGCCCCGGCCGGAGACGGAGATATTCCGGCGCGCATAGCCGAGTGTGTTGCTCCCCTATGCGACGCCGGCGCGACCGGCGATGGCCCGCCAGCTTGCGTCCATCCGACCTCCCCGCTCCCGTGACACCGAGTCCTACCTGCATCATCACCGGCGCCTCTTCCGGCGTGGGACTGTACGGCGCTGCCGCTCTCGCCGCCCGCGGGTGGCACGTGGTGATGGCCTGCCGTGACCTCCCCAAGGCTGCCGCCGCCGCTGACGCGCTGGGTATCGCGCCTGACCGTCGCACCCTGCTGCATATCGATCTGGGCTCCCAGGCCAGCGTGCGCGCCTTTGTGGACGCCTTCCGGGCGCTGGGGTGCCCACTCGACGCGCTCGTGTGCAACGCGGCCGTGTACCTGCCGCGCCTCACCGAACCGGCGCGCAGCCCCGAAGGCTACGAGATCAGCGTGGCCACGAACCACTTCGGGCACTTCCTGCTGGCCAACCTGCTGCTCCCCGACCTCGAGCAGAGCCCGCATCCGTCACGTCGCCTCATCATCCTGGGCACCGTCACGGCCAACTACGAGGAGTTCGGCGGCAAGATCCCCATTCCGGCGCCGGCCGACATCGGCAACCTCGAGGGGCTCGCGGCGGGCTTCAAGGCGCCGATCGCCATGATCAACGGCAAGGCATTCAAGCCGGGCAAGGCGTACAAGGATTCGAAGCTGTGCAACATGATTACGGGGCGGGAACTGCATCGGCGCTTTCACGAAAAGACGGGCATCGTGTTCAATACCCTGTACCCGGGTTGCGTGGCCGACACCCCGCTGTTCCGGCACACCCCGCGCGCGTTCCAGACGATCTTTCCGTGGTTCCAGAAGAACATCACCAAGGGCTACGTGACGCAGGAACTTGCCGGTGATCGCCTGGCGCAGGTGGTAGCCGACCCCCGGTTCGGCGAACGCAGCGGTGTGCACTGGAGCTGGGGCAATCGGCAGCAGCAGGGGCGCGAGGCGTTCGCGCAGCAGCTGACGGCGCGCGCGCAGAACCAGCAGCTGGGCGAACGGCTGTGGGAGCTGACGGCACAGTGTGTGGGGCTTGCGTGATCGTGTCGGTGCGTTGATCTCGCGAACCGGCTACCCGCGACACGAAACCCGAAACTCCCGGCGGATCACGGGGAGTTTCGGGTTTCGCGTTTCGAGTGGAGGGGAACGGTGAGCCTATCCCTGCGTCCCCCGCCCCGGCTCCCTCTCACGCGTCAGCGCCCCGACTGGGCGTGGCCGCAGAGCAGGCGCCGGCACCACGCCGATGCTCAGAAGACGCACAGCGCGTGGGGGCTGTAGCGCACCAGCAGGTTCGTGGTCTGCCGGGAGTGGCTGCGCATGATCTTGCGGTTCTTCCGCCGTATGCCGCGCTGCTTGTCGCCGCCGAAGGCGGCGTGCGCCGGGTACAGGCAGCGGGTGCTCGGCCGCGCCCGCAGCACACCAGCGACGGAGAGGCAGCGGTGGATGGTCTCGATCATGGCCAGCGCTTCGCGATTCTCCTCGAGGCGATCGGCGATCGTGTTGAGGGTGATGGCCCGGCCTGTTGACGGTGTACGACCCCTGGTCGGCGCGACGCGATGGGCGGCATCGAGCGCGAGTTCGACGTCGGCGGCGATGGCGCGTGCCACCGTGCCCCGATGTCGCCCGGTGATGCGCGTGGGATTGCCGAGGTATTGGCCACAGACCGGAGCGCGGAACTCCCCATGGATGCCGTGGTCGTCACGCGACGTCATGGGGATGGTGACCGCCCACGTGTCATGCCCGCAGTCGGATGCCACGGTGCGGTACGTGCTGCCCCCGGCCGCTGTCGCGTGCCGTGCGACCGCTGTCGCGCGACCGGTGTCGCGTCTGTCTTCGGGAGCAGTGAACGGCGTTGGCGGTTCCCCGTGCGCTGCTCGCTACGCTGTGAGCGGCACGTCCACACGCGCCCCGCGTCGCCGCCACGCCAGCAGCCGTCGCAGCGAGAGCAGGAGGCCGGTGACCACCAGCACCGAGGCGCCAAGCGACACGAGACCGGCGAGCGTCTGCCCCCAGAACCCGAGGACCTCACCCGTGTGCGTGAAGCGCATGATGGTGCGTACCTGACGGCCCGTGGTGAGGGAATCGAACGGCTGCCACGAGGTGGGTTCCCCGTTCCGCGACACGGTGAGGGTGGCCCGCTTGGTGGGTTCGCCACCCATGCCGCGATCAACGGTGTACACGAGCGGTGCGTCGGCGGTCTTGGGCCACGCGAGCGAGAGGGCGCGCCAGTCGGGCATGCGTTCGGCGGCCACGGCGTATACATCGCCCAGTCGTGGCGTGGCGACGGGAGCGGGCTGCCCGCCACCGGACGCGTTGCCGGACGCGTTGCCGGACGCGTTGCCAGACGCGCCGATGGTCGCGCCCCGGGCGGCGTTCCCCTCGGGGGCACGCGACGGCGGCGCCTCACCCACGGCCTTGTAGACCAGATCGCTGGCCCACGGGAAGGAGATCACCGTGGCGCTGGCCACCACCAGCGCCAGCGGAATGGCGCTCCAGATGCCGATGACGTTGTGCCAGTTGAAGTCGCGCGCCTTGCCCGAGAGGCCGCGACGGAAGAGCAGTACGTTGCGCACGGCACCCCAGGTGAGGTTGCGCGGCCACCAGAGGACCATGCCGGTGAGCACGAGCACGAGGAACGCCATGTTGGACCACCCCGTGATGGCCTTGCCCGTGGGACGCTGCGCATTCGTCATGGCCAGGTACCGATGCCACTCGGTTGCCACGCTGAAGACCTTGCGCATGGTCACGCTGCCGGTGCCCAGGACCTCGCCGGTATAGGCGCTCAGGTACTGCCGCCCTTCCCGGCCGAATTGCACCTCGACGGGCATCTGGGCGCCATTGCGCCAGACGACGGTGGTGGGCGCCGTGCCGCCGCGCGCCGTGACGATCGCCAGGAGTGAGTCGGGCGCGAGGCGCACCGCCCCCGGTGTGGGAGGCCCGGCCTCGACCCCGCGCAGGTCCGCCCAGAGCGTCATCTGCTTCTGGTACGTCAGCAACACCCCGGTCACCGACATGATGAGCACGACCGCCCCGGCGACGACACCGGACACGAGGTGAGTCCAGAAGAGGATTGGGCGGAGCGCGCGCATGACCCTAGATGAGAATGGTTCTCAGAAACGTATACCGGAGGATAAGGGGAATTGCCGACCGCGTCAATCGGGATTGGACGGGGAGACGCAGGGGCGACGAGGGGACGATGCGCGGAGGAACGCGCGGAGGAACGCGCGGAGGAACGCGCGGAGGAACGCGCGATCGGGGACGCGTTGGCGGGGACGCGTTGGCGGGGACGCGTTGGCACCGACGCGTTGGCACCGACGCGGACACCGACGCCGGCACCGACGCCGGCACCGACGCGGACACCGACGCGGACACCGACGCCGGCACCGACGCCGGCAACGACGCCGGCGCAGCCGCCCCCCGACCCCGACCCCGACCCCGACCCGCGTAGTTGCCGGACGTCCGTGTGTCACGTTGGCGCCCACGCTGTTCCGCGTTGGTGCCAACGCGTCCCCGCCAACGCGTTTCCGCCAGCGCGTGGTCGCCAATGCGTCGTCGATCGCGCGTGGTCCCCCGCGTAGTTTCCTTGGCTCATGTCGCGCCTCCTGACTCTCCGCGCCGGTCCGCATGCGCTCGCTCTGCTCCGTGAACGAGGGCTGCGCGCCGAGGACGTGGACATTCTTCCCGGCGCCTCCGGGGGGGCCAAGTGGCTCGCCCTGGCGGGACTCGACCGCTATCTGTTCGGCACCTTCCTTCAGGCGCCACGATCGCGGCCGCTGCACGCCATTGGCAGCTCCATTGGCAGCTGGCGCATGGCCTGTCTGGCACAGCAGGACCCGCTGGCCGCCCTCGAGCGGGGACACGACGCGTATACGCGCCATCAGGTGTATCCCGCGAATCCGACGCCGCGTCAGGTGACCGAGGTGCTGACCCGCTGCCTCGACCATCTGTTGGGCCCCCACGGCGCGCAGGAGATCGTGCGCCACCCCACGGTGCGCGTGCACATCATTACCGCCGAAGCGCGTGGCCCGGCGGCAAGCGAGACGCGCCTGGTGCTGGCCACCGCCATGGCGTTTGCCGCGGTGGCCAACCTCGTCTCACGACGCTCGCTCGCGCTGCAGCTGCGACGCACGATCTTCCATGCCTGCGGCCGCGCGTCCCCCTTTTGCCACTTGCGCGACCTGCCTACGGTGCACCGCCCCCTCACGGCCGACAACGTGCGGGCGGCGCTGCTGGCCAGCGGCTCCATTCCCCTGCTGCTCGACGGCGTACGCATCCCCGACACACCCGGCGTGCATTGGGATGGCGGCGTGACCGATTACCACCTCGATCTCGATTACGGCAACGGCGAGGGGCTCGTGCTCTTTCCGCACTTCGTGGATCGGGTCATCCCTGGCTGGTTCGACAAGTCCCTGCCCTGGCGCCGCGCCGGGGCGCGCAACTTCGCGCGCACCCTGCTCATCGCGCCCAGTGCCGCCTTCGTGGCCGCGCTCCCGGGCGGCAAGATCCCCGATCGCCGCGATTTCTACACGCTCCCCGACGCCGAGCGGTTCGCCCGCTGGGAACGCGTGAACGCGATGAGCAGCGCGCTCGGCGAGGCGCTGCACGAGATGATCGAAACCGGGCGTCTCGCCGACCACGTGCAACCGTGGTAGCCGACCGCGCGCGGGCAGTACGTGCCGGCACGCACACGGCCGAACCCTGAGGAACGGGGCCCGTACCACCGGCCTCGGCGCTCCCCGTTGCGCGGTTCCCCCGCCTAGCTTTGTAGGTACATCTGCACGGTTTGCACAGGCTCGTGTTTGCCGACGTTGGCGAACGGGCGAGCCGCCTCCCACCTCTCTCCCCCGCCCCGTGTCCACGAGCTTCCTGGCCCAGGTGAACGCCGCGTTCGATCGCGCCGCCGCTCACACGAAACACGACCGTACGCTCCTCGAGCAGATCCGCGCCTGCAACGCGGTCTACATGGTGAGCTTCCCCATTCGCCGCGACAACGGCTCCATCGAGGTCATCCATGGATGGCGCGCCGAGCACTCGCAGCACAAGTCGCCCACCAAGGGGGGCATCCGCTACGCGCCCAATGTGAGCGACGACGAAGTGCAGGCCCTTGCGGCCCTCATGACGTACAAGTGCGCCATCGTCGACGTACCCTTCGGCGGCGCCAAGGGCGGCGTGAAGATCGATCGCCGCCAGTACTCGGAAGCGGAGCTCGAGCGCATCACGCGCCGCTACACCTTCGAGCTGGTGCGCAAGCGCTTCATCGGCCCCGGCATCGACGTGCCTGCCCCCGATTACGGCACGTCCTCCAAGGAGATGGCGTGGATCGCCGACACCTACGCCTCACTCGCCAACGGCGAACTCGACGCCATTGCCTGCGTGACCGCCAAGCCGCTCGCGCAGGGCGGCATTCGCGGCCGCACGGAAGCCACGGGCCGCGGCGTCTTCTACGGCCTGCGTGAAGCGTGCGACGACGGCGAGGCCATGAAGCAGCTCGGACTCACGCGCGGCCTCGAAGGCAAGCGCGTCATCGTGCAGGGGCTCGGCAACGTGGGCTACTGGGCCGCGCGCTTCCTGCAGGAAGCGGGTGCGCTCGTGGTGGCGATTGCCGAGTACAACGGCGCCGTGGCCAACGAGAAGGGGCTCGACATCGTGGCGCTCGATGCCTGGCGCAAGCAGCACGGCACGCTGCTCGGCTTCCCCGGTGCCACGGACATCCCCAACGCGATGTCGGCGCTCGAACTGCCCTGTGACATCCTCGTTCCCGCCGCGCTCGAGCATCAGCTCACCGCAGACAACGCGCCGCGCATTCAGGCGAAGATCATCGCCGAAGCCGCCAACGGGCCCACCACGCCCGAAGCCGAGGCGATCTTCGCCGCCCGCGGCATCCTCGTGCTCCCCGACGTGTGGCTCAACGCCGGTGGCGTGATCGTGTCGTACTTCGAGTGGCTCAAGAATCTCTCGCACGTGCGCTTCGGCCGCATGCAGAAGCGTCACGAGGAGGAGACGCTGCGCAAGCTGCTGCGCGCCATCGAGAGCAAGACGGGGCAGACGTTCACCGACGCCGAGGCGCTGTCGCTCACCGAGGGAGCCGACGAGGAGGATCTGGTGGCCTCGGGGCTCGCCGAGTCGATGATCGTGGCGTATCGCCAGCTGGCCGAGGTGCACCGTGGCATTGGCGACCCCGCGGTCACGTTGCGGACGGCGGCCATGGTGAGTGCCATCAACAAGGTGGCGCAGTCGTACGTCGACATGGGCATCTTCCCGTGAGGCGGCCGCGGCGGTCGGTGGCGCTGCTGCTGGCGGCGCTGCCGGGCGCGGCGGTGCTGCCCGCCGGGCGCGCCGCCGCGCAGTCACTCACCCTGCCGCAGGTCGTGCAGAGCGGCGCCATCACCGGCAGCACCCCGGGGCCGGTGGTGTGGGCACCGGACAGCCGCACCATGGCCTTCGTGTGGGACAGCACCGGCGGCAACGGCACGCGCGACGTGTGGCTGGTGAGTGCCGACGGCCGCACACGCCGGGCGCTGTCGCTCGCCGCCGAAGGGGCACCGGCCGCTCGCGGCGCCGCCGTACGCGAAATCGCCTGGCGCGCCGACAGTCGTGCCCTGTACCTGCTGCGTGGCGAGCTGCTGCTGCGCGCGACGCTCGCTGATGCTCCGGCGGGGCGCGTCGCGCTCGACACCATGGCGGTCGTTGCCACCGACGCGCGCGAACTGGCGCTCTCGCCGACCGGCGATCGGGCCGCCTACGTGCGCAATGGCGATGTGTGGACGGTGTCGCTCACCGCCCCACGGGCCACGCCGGCACCGCTGACCCGGGTGAGCGTGCCGTCCATTGCCACCGTGCCGCTCGGTACGTACGCGCGGCTCGACCGCGAGATCGGCTCCGGCACGTGGGGTACCGCGGCGCCGTCGTTCGCGTGGGCACCCGATGGTCGCACCCTGGCCGTGCAGCTGGTGGACCGGCGGGCGGTGCGCACCGTGCCGTTCCCGTACTATCTGGGCGCCGACACGCAGCTCAACCAGCTGCGTCGCTCGTACCCGGGGGATCCCAACGAATCGCGGCAGGTGGCTCTGGTGGATGTGGCCAGCGGCACCCTCACGCCGCTGGCATTCGAGGACCCCACGGCCGTGCAGATCCTCAACTTCGCGTGGTCGCCGCAGGGCGTGCTCATGGTGGACCGCGAAGCCGACGACGCCACGCGTCGCTGGGTGCACGTGGTGCGCCCGGGCGCGGCACCGCAGCTGGTGTACAGCGACCGCCGCGAATCGCGCATCTACACCGAACACGGGTCCACGTGGGCGCACGATGGCCGTTCGCTGCTGCTCACCACCGATCGCGACGATCGCTATCGAGTGTACGCGGTACTTCTGAGCGACACGACGCCGGTGCCCGTGACGCCGGCCACGAGTGACGTGCAGGGCGCCGCCATGGCATTGCCCAATGGCGCGGTCGCCTGGCTGTCATCGGCTCCGGTGGTGAGTGAACGGCATCTCTGGCGCATGGATCGCGGGAAGGCCCCCGTGCAGGTCACGCGCCGCGCCGGTACGCACCGGGTGTTCATCGCCCCCGACGGCCGCGCGGTGGCGAGCATCGTGAGCGACGATGTAACGCCGCCGCATCTGGTGTTGGTGAGCGGGCCGCGTGGCGCCGAGCAGGTCATCACCACGCCCGGTGGCGCGGCGCTGGCGGCGGCCCGGGTGGCGGCACCGCAATACGTGCGCTTTCCCGGTGCCGGCGATGTGCCGGGTGCCGACTCGCTGCACGCCAAGCTGTGGCTCCCCGAGGCGGCCACGCGTGGCGAACGCGTGCCCGTGATCTTCGGGCCGGTGTACTCCAACACGGTGCGCAACCGGTGGGGCGGCACGTATGCCCTGCTGCAGCAGCTGCTCGTACAGCGCGGCTATGCCGTGATCCAGGTGGATGTGCGCGGCAGCACGGGGTACGGTCGCGCCTTCCGCGAGGCGTTCCTCTTCGAGTGGGGCGGCAAGGATCTCGACGATCTCGCGGCCACCAAGCAGTGGCTCGGCGCGCAACCGTGGGCCGACACCGCACGCACCGGCATCTTCGGATCGTCGTACGGCGGTCTCATCACGGTGTATGCGCTGTTCACGCGGCCCGGGCTCTTCAAGGCCGGGGTGGCGGGCGCGTCGGCCACCGACCCTCGGTTCTACGGAAGCGACGACGTGGCCATCACGCGCCGGCCGCAGTCGCACCCCGAGGCGTTCAAGCGGGGCGCGCTGCAGTACGCGGGCGGGCTGCAGGATCACCTCATGCTCATCCACGGGCTCATGGATGACGTGGTGCCATTCAAGACCACGGCCGATCTGGCCGAGGAGCTCATGCGGCAGGGGAAGGATTTCGACATGGTGATCGCGCCGAGTGCGACGCACGGATGGACGGCGCGGCCGCAGCATGCGCGTTACCTGCTGGGCAAACTGGTCGCGCACTTCGACCGGTATCTGGGGCGGCGCTGACCGCCGTGTCCGCCCTGGACCGCTATCTCGCCTTCCGTCGCACGCTGCCGCCGCGGCCACCACTGACGCGGCGCACGGTGCGGGCACGCGGGCTTGATTTTGCCGTGTACGAAACACCGCCGGTGGAGGGCGCGCCACCACTGCTGTGCATCAACGGCGGCTTGCTCTTCGATCACACGCTGTTGTGGCCGGCGCTGGCCCCGCTGGCGACCCACCGGCAGCTCATGCTGTACGACCAACGCGGCCGAGGCGCGTCGCAGGCGCCACCCGGTATGCAGGCGTCGCGCATTGCGTTCGACGCGGGGGACGTGCCCGCGCTGCGCGAGGCGCTCGGCATTGCCCAGTGGGATGTGCTGGGTCACTCGTGGGGGGGCGGCATCGCGATGCTGGCCACCGCCCTGGACGTCGCCACGACTCCCGCAGCCGTACGGCGGCTGGTGCTGGTGAACGCCGTGGGGGTGACCGGCGACTGGTTGCCGCGGCTGCATGACGCGGGGCTGGCCCGACTCACGGGGGCTGCGCACGACCGACTGGCCGCGTGCGATGTGCAGGCGCTCACGCGCCCCGATCTCACCGTTCACGCCGACTATGCGCAGGCGTACTTTCCGGCCTGGTTCGCCGACCCGGCGTTTGCGCGCCACGTGAGCGCGCCGCGCGGCCACAGCGAAACCGGCGCCCACGTGGCGGCACGTCTGCGCCGTGACGGGTACGATTGGCGCGACCCGCTTCGTGACCTGCCGGTACCGACGCTCGTCGTCCATGGCGCGGCAGACGTCCTGCCGCTGTCGGAGGCCGAGCGTACCGCGCGGTTGCTGGCGCGCGCGCACCTCGTGCCCATTCCCGAGGCGGGGCACAACCCTTTCTGGGAAGCACCCGACGCATTCTTTGCCGCGGTGCACACCTTCCTCGCGGAGGACGCGCCGGCCTCCTGAGTTGCACCTGTGAAGCTCACCGAAACGCTGCTCGCCTGTGGTGTGGTGGGACTCGCCTGCTTCATTGGTGGGCAGACGCTGGGAGCGCGGCGGGCGGTTCTCGACGAGGCGGACGGCACGATTGCCGGCAGGCCGGCACGCGGGATCGCGCGTCCCACCGGCGACTCGGGCCCGGGGAGCTCCGCGGGCAACCGGACAGGCAGCGGGACGGGAACCAGCAGCAGCGTGGGCGGCGATACCGACATCGGCCACGTCGAGGAGATCCTGGTGACCGGTGGCGAACGGCGCGACCGCCGCCGTGACCTCGACGATGTACGCCGCCGCCTGACCGTTGGAGCGAGCGGCACCTACCTGGATGAACTGCTCACCGCCCGCGACTCGGCGATCGCCCGCTGGCCCGAGCGGGTCACGCGGCCGTTGCGCGTCTTCATGCGCGACGCCGTGGCGTTGGAGGGGTGGAATTCCGATTTCGCCCCTGCCGTACGCGATGCCTTCGATACCTGGACGCAGGCGGGCATTCCCGTGCATTTCACCTTCGTGCGCGACTCGGCGGGCGCCGACATCACCGTGCACTTCGTCGATCACTTCGCGAACGGCATCAGCGGGAAGACGGTGTGGAGCCGGGACGGCAGTCACTGGCTGCTTTCAAGTGACATCCAGCTGGCCGTGTCCCATCCCAATGGTGGCACCATCACCGCGCCGCAGATGCGGGCCATTGCGCTGCACGAAGTGGGACACCTGCTGGGCCTCGATCACACCACGAACGCCGACAACATCATGTCGGCCCGCGTGCGGGTGCGCGAGCTGAGTGACGCGGACAAGGCGACGGTACGTCTGGTGTACTCGGTGCCGGCGGGGTCGGTGAAGCGGTAGCCGGGGGCGGGCCGGCAGTCGGGGTCGACCGCAGACGGGAGACGGCAGGAACCACAGTGTGCAGGCCGCAGGGATGTGGTCGAACAAAACGGGCGCCACTGCTTCGCAGGGCGCCCGATTTCCTTTGCGGTTGGGACATCGGCGGCGGCGCGCAGCGCACGCCGCCGTGTTGTTCTTCCGCATCCCTGCCGTCTGCCCACTGTGGTTCCTGCCGTCTCCCGTCTGCAGTAGACCCCGACCGCCGTTACCGCCCGCCTATCGTCACCACCCTCGGCGCCGCCCCACGTGCCTGCACCTGCAGGCGCGCGTCGCGTGCCCCCTGCATGACGCGCCGCAGCACGTTCACGTCGCGCACCGCCAGGCCGTTCACCGTGCGCACGACGTCACCAGCCTTGAGTCCGGCGTCGGCCGCCGGGGTGCCGGCGGGCACACGCAGGACCAGCACGCCGGGCTCGAGCCCGAGACTCTGCGCGAAGTCGGCGTCCATGGTGGCGAACTGCGCCCCGGCGAGTACGGCCACCCCGTTGGGGCTGAACATCTGGAGCGACAGCTGCGGCGGAAACGGCGCCGACCGATCGGGGGTCCCCCGCAGCAGGAGGCGCACCGGCGCGGCGGCGCTTTCGTCGCGGCGCGCGTCCACCTGCACCGGCACCTCACGCGGCTTGCCGGCACGGCGCACCCGCACCTTTACCGTGCTGCCGGCGGTGATGAGCTCCGCGTAGTTCACCGCCGCCTGCATCACGTCGCGCCCGTTGTACGCCACCAGCGTGTCCCCGGCGGACAGGCCGGCCCGCGCCGCCGGTGAACCCACATCGACCGTCTCGACGAGCGGGTACTCGCAGTGACTCGTCATCACGCCGTCGGGTGTGACGATGCGGATCTGTGCACCGCTCAACGACAGGCCCATGTACCCCGACGGCGCCACCAGCGCCCCCGGCAGTGCCGCTTCCGCCTCACCGGCGAACGCCGCCACCTGCGGCTGCAGCGCGCGGATGACGCGATTGACCTGGGGCGCGATCAGCACGAACGTGCTGTCGACCGCCCGACGCACCAGGGGCGCAACGCCGCGCATCATCGCCTCCATGTCGATCGTCACCGGACCATTCCCGCTGTCCACCGTGACGAACATGCGCCGCCCGGTCACCGGCGGCGCGTAGACGGGCGCACGTTCCACCCGCTCGGCATTTTCGTCACGCGTGAAGCGCACCACCACCTGCATGAGCGAATCCATACCGCGCCGCACCTGCGCAATGCGCTGCAGCTGGTCGCGTTCGAGCTGCTGCTGCTGCTCGAGCGTGAGCGCCGCACTCTCCAGCTGGCGCTTGAGGCGCAGCAGCGCCAACCCCTCGGGCGCGTGCACCAGCGGCGACGGTGACGATTCGAGTTCGGTGCAGACGTTGGTGCTGGTGAGCGGTCCCGGGGCCACCCGCCTGACGGTGGCGCGCGTGCGGCTGCTCACCGGCGTCTGCGCATCGAGCACCCCGGTCACGAGCCCCGTGGCCGCCAGCACCGCCAGCAGCGGGGCGGTATGCCGCCGAGAGGTCGTGCCGCCCGTCTCCCTCATGCCACCCATCGCTCAGTACCGTTCGATGATCTTGTCCACGGGCAGGGCGCTGCTGAGCGCCTGCAACGTGGCCTCGCGCGCACTGTACGCGGCGAGATAGTAGTGATTGAGCACCGGATCCTGCGGCGCATCCCGCAGCGCCACGCGCGAGGCTTCCATCATCTGGTCCAGTGCTGCCAGACGCGCCCGGAACACCTCCGGATCACGCATCGTCGTGTCGTTCGATGCCAGCCAGAGTGACGCCCGTTCGTACTCCCGCTGCGCTTCATTGAGCGCGAGAGTGGCCTGCTCCACACTGCCGTACGTCTCGTCGGCAAACGGGCGTTCGGCCAGCGACACCGGCGCGACGGGCGCCCGCCGCGCGCCAACAGCAGCGCCTGCCAGGGACACTGACGCCCCGGTCAGCGCCGTACCGCTCGTGAAGCGCCCCAGCATGGCCCCACCGCTGACCAGCACCAGGGCGGCAGCGGCCTGCCGCCAGCGGGACGCCACCGCGCGACGTGGCGCCATCGTGGCGGGGCTGTCGGCACCCGGTCGCACGACATGCTGCGCGGCCGCCGCGTTCTGCCCACCGGTGACCCACGACGCCCCCGCACGCGCTGCCTCGCTCCGGCCCACGCCGGCAAGGATGGCGTCGAACTCGACCAGTCGCGGTGCGTCGGGCGATGGCGGCTGCGCCCCCAGCGCGCCAGCCATCGCGACGACGGCCGTCACGGCCTCGTACTCCGTGCGGCAATCGGCGCACGCCGCCAAATGGGCAAGCTCGCCAGCCGACAGAGGAACGTCGTCGAACGCCGCCAGCCGCTCGGCAGCGAGGTGCGGACTACTGGGCTGCATAGGTTCCACCATAAGACTCACCATATCCGTCTGCAAAATGCCGGGCCGCGCCTTCGTGGCCACGCCGCTGCTCCACGAACGGCGCCAGGAGCCGCCGCAACTTCGCCCGCGCCTTGAAGAGCTGCGACTTGGAACCACCGGCAGTGATCCCCAACTCGGCCGCGATCTCCTCGTGCGTGTACCCCTCGACGTCGTGCAGCAGGAACACCGTGCGGGCGCCTGGACTGAGCTGCCGCGCCGCCTCGTCGATGCTCTGCGCCAACATGCGGCGCTCCGCATCCTGTTCCACGATCGCCGAATCCTCCTCGATCCCCGTTTCGGTGGCCGCCAGCCGCTTCACGCTGCGCAACGCATTGAGCGTACGATTGATGGCCACCCGATGAATCCACGTGCTGAACTTGGCGTCACCACGCCAGGACGGGAGCGCACGAAATATCTGGATCCAGACCTCCTGCGCGATATCCTCGGCAAGGTCGGGATCTCCGGCGAGGCGGCGGACGACCGCGTCCACGTGCGGCGCATGCTGATTCCACAGCAGCCGCATGGCGCGTTCATCCCCGTCAATCGCCCGTCGAACGATGGCGGCGTCAGTCTCCATGGGGGCTGTGGAATCTGTCACAGGCGGGCGGGGGATGGTTGCCTGCGGCGTTTCATGACAACGCAGGGAGCAGGGGAAGGCGTTCAGGGGGCGGGGGGGAACGCCACGACCGGCGTCCTTCTTCCTGACTGCCTTCCCCCCTGCCCCCTCCCTTGCGACCCGGTGACGTCATGTCACACACCCGCCGTTGCCCCCGGACGGTTTCACCCGTCCGGGGTATTGACGGGGGTGACCGGTCGCCTTAGATGCCTTGAGGGCACGGAGGGATCGTCACGTGGGCGGCACCGCGCGCGGCCCCGTGCATCCCTTCGCCATACTCTACGGCCGGATAATCCACGTGTTCCTGCTCGCCGCGCTTGCCATCGCTGCCGCCGACGTCACTGCCGTGGCCCGGCCGTTGCCGGGCGGCCTCCCCGAACGGGAGCCGGCGGCGGTCGGCATGTCGGCCGAACGGCTGGCCACCATTGACCGGGTGGTGCAGCGCGGCATCGAGGCGGGCGGGTATCCTGGTGCGTCGCTGGTGGTGGGGCGCAAGGGATACGCCATCTGGCAACGCGGCTACGGCACCCTCGACTGGACGCGCACGTCGCGCGTGACCGCCAACGAAAGCCTGTACGACCTGGCATCGCTCACCAAGGTCGTGGCCACCACCACGGCCCTCATGGTGCTCTTTGACCAGGGGAAGGTGGAGCTGGATGCCCCCGTTTCGACGTACCTCCCCGAATTCAGCGGCGGGCTCAAGGACCAGGTCACGGTGCGTCACCTGCTCACCCATCGCGCGGGCCTGTCGGCGGGACGCGAACTGTGGCGCATGGCGAGCACACCGGCGGAAGCTCGCGCCGCGGTGATCAGCTCCCCCATCAACTGCACACCGGGCGCCTGTTACGAGTATTCGGATCTGGGCGCCGACCTGCTCGGGTTCATTGCCGAGGCGGTGAGCGGCGAGTCGCTCGAGGGGTTGCTGCAGAAGCAGGTGTTCCGCAAGCTGGCCATGAACGACACCCGCTTCCGGCTCTCCGACGCCGATGCGGCGCGCACTGCGCCCACCGAAATCGCGCCGCCGCGCGGGTATCCGCTGCGGGGCGAAGTACACGACGAAAACGCGTACGCGCTGGGTGGCGTGGCGGGGCACGCGGGGCTGTTCAGCACGGCCGCCGACCTGTCGGTCTTCGCCCAGATGCTCCTCGACGGCGGCGTGTACAACGGCACCCGAATCGTGGCCGACAGTACCGTACAGCTGTTCACGCGCCGTGCCGCCGGGCACCGCGCGCTGGGGTGGGACACCTGCGCCGGCGGCGCCGGGTGCGGGCAGTTCATGAGTGAGCGCGCCTTTGGCCACACCGGCTTCACGGGGACGTCGCTCTGGATTGACCCCGATCGCCAGATGTTCGTGGTGCTCCTGACCAATCGGGTGCATGCCGCGCGCGCGCGCCGCCCCAGCAAGGTCATCGCCGACGTGCGCAACGACCTCGCCGATGCCGCCGTGCTGGCCGTCATGGACGACCCGGGTGGCGTCATGGCCATGCCGGCCAGCTTCCGGGCTGATCTGGCCCAGGACTGGAATCGCCCCCTGCGGGCGCGCCGCGCCTCGAGTGCCAGTGCGCGCCGCAAGGCGGCCGCCGCCAGGCGCGCGGCCGCCAAGCGGTCGGCCGCCAAGGGCCGGTCGGCCAAGGGGAGCAGCGCCGCGCGCAGCACCGGCAAGGCGTCCAACTCGGCCGGGAAGCGGAAGGCAGTCGGCAAGAGCAAGGCAGCCGCCAAGGGCACCTCGGTCGCCAAAGGCAAGGCGGCCACCAAGCGCAAGTCGGTGGCAAGCGGCAAGAAGACCACCTCGGCCAAGCGTGGCGGCAAGGCGACGTCGTCCCGTTCCAAGGGCTGAGGAATCCCGAGTTGGGAACCGGGGATTGCTCTACCGACTATAGTTCGGTATGAACCCTGCCATGGACGAAGTCATGAGCGAAACGCCGGCCCCTGCCGCCGGTGCCGTATCGGCCGATCAGGCCAAGCTGGCACTGCGCCGGGTCAAGGATCCCGAGCTCAACCTCAACATCGTCGACCTCGGGCTGGTGTACGACATCACTGTCGAGGGGAGCACAGTGCGCGTGGACATGAGCCTCACCTCGCCGGGGTGCCCCTCGGGCCCCGAAATCATGGGTGAAGCGGAACAGCAGATCCGCACGCTCCCCGGGGTGACCGATGTCCAGATGAATCTCGTCTGGTCGCCGCCCTGGACTCCCGAGCGAATCGAACCGCGCGTCCGCGCGTACATGGGCTTCTGAGTGGGCATCGCCGTCCGGTGATGGACGGCGGGACTGCTTCCTCAGGGAGGCAGGGAGCGGGAAGCAGGAGGCAGGGAGAAGCATATGGGGAAAAGGAAAGACCCGGGCGCGGTGCGCTCCGGGTCTTTGTCATGTCCCACCCTGCTCCCTGCTCGTTGCCCGTTCGCCCAGCCCCCACCGGGCGAGGCTGGCAGCATTCACGCCATGCGCGCCCGCGCGGGTACGCCCTTTGCTCCCCGTTCCGCGCGCGCCATGCGCAGCACCGTGATCGCCACGGGGATCAGCATGAGCGCGCCACTCCAGAGGAACAGGTCGGCCACGTTGGCCACCATAGTTACGTTCTGGGTGAGTCGTACCGCGAGGAAGTCCGCCACACCCTTGGGGCCCGCCACGATACTGGCGAGGTTGCCGAGCGCCCCGCCGCTGACCAGACCGAGCGCCACCGTCGAGCGCGGATCGACCGCCGCCATGGGACGCACGACCGACAGGACCAGGCCAAGCGCCAGCACCGAGACCACCACGTTCAGGAGCCATACAAACGGCCCCACCACGGTTCCGCCGGCAGCACCGAGGTTCCACACCACCGTCAGCGAGAACCAGTCGGTAAGCGTGTAGAGGCCGTACTCCCCGAGCGACCGAACTGCGGCCTCCTTGGTCAGGAGGTCGATGGCCGCCGCGATGGCCGCCACTCCGAGGTAGCGGTGGAGGGGGGATTCGCCGGAGATCGGCGAAAGCGAGCGTGGAGGCATGGAGACAGACATGCGTCAGGCATCCGGAAGGAGTCGACTACCGTGTGCCAGTCCCCGTACGCACCTCACGTGCCGCAGCGCAGCCGTTCGTCACGTGGCCCATCGAGAGTCGAACACCGTACGCAACGTGCATATTTGCATGCAGTTACGGAAAACCCGCGTCGCCCCGTCCCTGCTCACCCCGCCCGCCTCGTTGGACGGGCGCCACAACCGGACGTTGCGCCACCCAACAGGAACGTGGCGCTGGTGCGACAGGTCAGCCGGGCTTGTACGGGGAATCGTCCTTGGCCGCAAAACCGGCGAGCGCCTTCACGAAATCGGCGCCCAGGACCTCGATCTGCCACTTTCTCAGCTCGGGAATCTCGGCGAGATCGTCCACGTGCCGCGGTTTGCGGCGGGCGACCGCCTCCATGCGGTCACGCGAGCAAAGCACGCCGGGGTCGAGGTCGAGCCTGGCCGCGACGGTATCGCGTACCGACTTGAGCCGTGCCACCCGATCGTCGAAGTCGGGCTCGCGATCCCAGCGCGCACTCTTGGGGAATCGCGGCAGTTCGGAGTCGGGCACGGCGTTGCCACGGGCGATCGCCTGCAGCGCCTCGGTGGCGCGCCCCTCGTTCATGCCGCGCGGAAATCCCTTCACGCCGAAGAGCGCCTCGCGCGTGGTGGGCGCCGATCGGGCGAGGTCGAGCAGGACCTCGTTGCCGGCCACGCGGAAGGTGGCGCGATCGAGTTCGGCGGCGATGCCGTCGCGCCACTGCACCAGTTCGCGCAGCCTGGCGAGTTCGCGGCGCGTGAGGTCCCGCGCTCCCTTGAGCCGGAGAAAGGCCGGATCGGCGCCGTCGGTGTCCCACCGCGTGCCCTCGGCACGCGCGAACTCCTCGCGCGCCCAGTGCAGGCGTCCCTTGCGTTCGAGTTCATCGTGCAGCCGGTCACGTAGCGCCAGCAGATGGCGTGTGTCCTGCGCCGCATAATCGAGCATGTCGGCCGTGAGTGGGCGCATGCTCCAATCGGCGCGCTGATGCTTCTTGTCCAGCTTCACGCTGAAGAACTGTTCGAGCAGGGCGGCGAGCCCGAACGCGCGAATGCCCAGCAGTTGCGCGGCCACGCGCGTGTCGAAGAGATGCGTGACACGCCACCCGTAATCCTGGTGCAGCAGGCGCAGATCGTAATCGGCGTCGTGCAGCACGACCTCGACGGTGCGATCCTCGAGCAGGGTGCCAAGGCGCGACGGCGTGCCGATGGGCAGGGGATCGATCACCGCTTCATGGTGCAGCGTGGACAGCTGCAGCAGATAGATGCGATCGACGAAGCGGTGAAAACTCGCGCCTTCGGTGTCGAGCGCGAGCGCGCGCACGCCGGTCAGTCCGGAGAGAAAGCGATCAACGGCGTCAGCCGTGTCGAGATAGAGAGGGGCGGGCGGCAGTGGCATGTCTCCCCGTAAGCTACACTGCTCGGTAGTTTCGGGACCATGACCATCAAGGACGAGACTCTGCTCCCCGACCCGCTCCCCCCGGAGCGGCGGGGCTGGCGCACCGCCGACCTCACGCGCGCGGCGCTCACGGTGCTGGCGGTGTGGTTTGGCCTGCAACTGCTCTGGTCGGTCCGCTCGCTGGCGATTCTCGTCTTCCTGGCGACGCTCTTCGGCGTGGCCGTGGCCCGCGGGGTCGATTCCCTCGAGCGGTTCCGCATTCGGCGCGGTATCGCGTCGGCGCTCATCGTGCTGGGGACGCTGGGGGCGATTGGGGGGGTGCTCGCCTTGACGGCCCCCACGCTGGTGGAACAGGGCCGGCAGCTGCAGCGGGAGTTTCCGGCGGCCGTGTCGAAGGTACAGACGTGGATCGACAGCAAGCGTGGCGGTCTGCTGGGGTCGCTCATTTCCTCGGCCGCCGGCACCGGCACGCCGGTGGACTCGATGGCCGCGGTGGTGCCCTCCGGCGGGGCCCCGGTAGCCCCGGCGGTCGACGCGTCCGGCCAGGCGGCGACCGAATCGGCCACGGAAGCCATCAAGCGCCGCCTCAGCGACGGCCTGGGAAGTGTCAGCAAGTATCTCTTTTCATTCGTGTCGAATACGCTGGCGGCCATCGCCGCCTTCGTGCTGCTGATCTTCCTGGCCATGTACATCGGCGCCGAGCCCGACGTGTACCGCGGGTGGATGCTGGCCATGGTGCCGGCTACGTCGCGGGCACAGACGCGCATCGTGCTGGCCGAGATCTCGAAAGTGCTGCGCAAGTGGCTGGTCACGCAGCTGGTCGCCATGGTTGTGATCGGCACGGTGTCGTACGTGGTGCTGCTGCTGCTCGGCGTGAAGGCAGCCTTTGCCCTGGGCTTCATCGCGGGGCTGCTCGAGTTCATCCCCACGGTGGGGCCGGTGCTCAGCGCCATCCCGGCGGTGCTCATGGGCTTCGTCGACTCGCCGGAAAAGGCGTTGGCGGTGGCCATCGCCTACTGGGGGATTCAGTTCGTCGAGAACAACCTGCTCATCCCCTTCCTTATGCGCGGGGAAATGGACCTCCCGCCGGCGATCACCATCGTGGCGCAGACGCTCATGACGCTGGTGTTCGGCTTCCTGGGCCTCATGGTGGCGGTGCCGCTCACCGCAGCGGTGCTCGTGCCGCTGCGGATGATGGCCGAGCGGGAGAACGCGCGGGAGAAGCTGCTCGTGCGCGGCAGCAAGGCTCGGCAGGATCTGATGCGGGCGGAGATCACACCGGAGGACGTGATGGGGGAGGCCGACCGTGGGCCCATGGTGGAAGCCGGTGACGCGCCCGTCGTCCCGACGACTCCGCCATGATCGCGCAGTTTCCGGGCTTTCGGATCGGGTACGACGATCAGGGGGAGGGACTCCCCGTCGTCTTTCTGCACGGGTTTCCGCACGATCGCACCCTGTGGGCAGTGCAACGGGTGGCGCTGGCGCCTCAGGCGCGGTGCATCGTGCCGGACATTCGCGGCTTCGGCCACAGCAGCACGCACGGCCCGTACTCCATGGACCAGTATGCCGATGATGTCGTCATGCTGCTGGATTCGCTTCGGCTCGAGCAGGCGGTGGTGTGCGGCCTGTCCATGGGGGGCTACATCGCGATGGCGCTCTGGCGTCGACACCCCGAGCGGGTACGCGCCTTCGTGTTCTGCGATACCAAGGCGGGGCCCGATACCGAGGAAGGACGGGTGCGCCGCGATGATCTGGCGGCGCTGGTCAAGCAGGGAGGAACCCGGGTCATTGCCGACGCGCAGATCACGGGCATGGTGGGGCCGGCGACGCGAAACCGGCGCCCGGAGGTCGTGGCGGCACTGCGGGCCATGATGGGGCGTCAGTCGGCGGCGGGGGTGATTGGGGCGCTTCAGGCGCTGCGCGACCGTCCCGATTCGCGGGAAACCCTGCGGACGATCAGCGTGCCGACGTTGGTGGTGGTGGGCGAGGACGATGCGCTGACCCCCATCAAGGAGGCGCGCGCCATGGCCGAGGCATTACCTTCCGCCGCGCGGGTGCGGCTCGAAATCATTGCGGGAGCGGGACATGTCCCCTGCCTCGAGCGCCCTGCCGCCACCACGCACGCCCTTTCCGACTTTCTCGCCACTCTGGCATGACCACCGACGCCGCCGCGCCCGCCATTTCCGCCGCCGAACGTTCCACCGCTGCCCGTATCGGGCAGGTGCTATTCAAGAATCGCGGCTGGCTGCCGGTGCCCTTTCTCGCGGTGCCCCTGCTCGCGCCCGGCAACCAGACCGCCACCACCTGGATGGTTGGCCTGTTGCTGGTGGCGCTCGGGGAGCTCATTCGCACCGCCGGCGTGGCGGCGGCCGGGACCGTTACGCGGCGACGGTCGCGCGACGTGCAGCGGCTGGTCACGTACGGCGCATTCGCCTGGTGCCGCAATCCCCTCTACGTGGGCAATTTCTTCGCGTGGATGGGCTTCACGGTCGTGAGCGGGGTGTTCTGGTTCCTGCCCGTCGCCATCGTGATTTTCGCGATCGAGTACACGCTCATCGTGCGCTACGAGGAGGGGGTGCTGGAATCGATCTTCGGGCAGGAGTATCTGGAGTACAAGGCCCGCACCCCGCGCTGGTTCGGGCGTCCGCCGGCGGGGAGCACGGAAGGCCCGCACGACTGGAAGGAAGCCATCTGGAGCGAGCGGTCGACGCTGCTGCAGTACGTGGTGATCATCGCGGCGTTCTGGTACAAGGGCCAGCTGTAGCCGTTGCCTCCTTCCTGCTCCCTGCTCCCTGCTCCCTGCGTCCTGCCCCCTGCGTCCTTTTCGCGGCTCCAGGAGGGAGCAGGACGCAGGCAGCAGGACGCAGGCAGCAGGATACAAACAAAGGGCCGCCACGCGATGCGTGGCGGCCCTCATGGCAATGCGACAGCGCCGATGATCAGCGTGTGGGGCGCCCCGGCGGGTTCGCGCCGTTGAAGACGTCCTTGTTCTTGCCGATGAAGCTCTTCAGCTGCACCGGTACGTCTTCCTCGGGGAAGATGGCCGTGACCGGGCACTCGGGCTCACAGGCACCGCAGTCGATGCATTCGTCGGGGTGGATGTACAGCTGGTCCTCACCCTCGTAGATGCAGTCGACGGGACACACGTCGACGCACGACTTGTCCTTGACGGAAATGCAGGCTTCAGTGATGACGTAGGGCATGGGACGAAGCTCGGGTCTGGCCAGCCGGAACGGTGGTAGCTGGCGATGCGGGAAGATACTACGCGGTGAACGCGGAACAAGCGCGGAGAGTGTCCGGACGTTACCGGCGCCAGGGCGGCAGCTCGCCGCGCTTGAGCTCCGGATTCTCCCGGAAGAGCGTGAAGGTGCGGCCGATGACCTGGATGACCTCGGCCCCCATTTGTTGCGCGGCGTCGTTGGCGGCCGCCTTCGCCGAGAGCTCACCCCCCTTGGCCACCTGCACCTTCACCAGTTCCCGGGTCCGCAGCACATCGTCGAGGCTCTGGAGCAGGGTCGGCGTGATCCCCGCGTGCCCGATGTGCACCAGGACGTCGAGGTGGTGTGCTTCGGAGCGCAATCCCGCACGCTCCTTGCCGGTCATGCTCATGGACGAATCCCGTCGAAGGCGAAAAACGAAAACGGATTGATCGGGGGACCGTCCCACCAGGCGCGCCCGCGACCACGTTTCATCACCTGGAAATGCAGGTGGGGGGTCTTGGGGGACGCATTCCCCGTCGTTCCAACGTAGCCGATCACGGACCCCTTGGCGACTCGATCGCCCACGGCGAGGCCGCGGCGATACCGCTCGAGATGCGCGTAGTAGTACACGAAGCGCTCATCGGCGTCGTAGGCATAGATGACGATGCCGCCCACGGGCCCCTCAGCGAGCCGCCCGATGATGTGATCGGTGGCGGCCATGACCGGGGTGCCGCGCGGGGCAAGCAAATCGAGGGCGCCGTGGAGGCGTCCGTTGCCGCGCGGGGCGGTGAAGTTGTCCCGAATGGTATGCCGCGCCGCCCCCTCGACGGGGATCATGAGCTGTCGCTGCCACAGGGCGTCGAGATCGTCGTCGGTGACAGCGGCGTCGCGGGGGCCGTTATGGCCGGGCGTGGCTCCGATGGCCCGCGTCGGCGCGGGCGCTCGTTCGGGCGGCCGGGGAGCGGGGAGCGGCTCCGGTTCCGCTCGCGTGCGCGAACAGGCCGCCAGCATTACAGAAACACCAATGAGCCATAAACGCACCAGACCAAGACTGCTCAACCGCCAGCTACCCTTTGACGACCTGGGGGCGGAAGTACGGCTCGAGATAGCGCAGCAGGTCTTCCACGGTGCGCACTGACGTCTTGAGGCTGTCGAGCTCCTGGGCGCGCGGCAGCCGAGCCCCGGCGCGATCGGCGATCACCAGCACGGCGTCCTCGAGATCGAGATCGGCAAGTCCGAAAACGCGGGCGAGGTCGTCGGTCGGATTGACGATGTACTGCGGTTCCTGCGCCCCGTGCCGCTCGGCGAGATAGCCGTACACCTGCGCCAGCAGATTCTCGGGAAAGCGGCCGCGGAACGCGTCGCGGAAGCGGGAGAGCCCATCCCGCTCGATAGACTGACGATTGATGCGTGTTGCCCGGGCCAGCGCGAACAGCCCCAGCAGCAACACCACTATGGCTACCGATACGGACAGTCGCACTACCGCAGCACCCGTGGCAAAAGTGAGATGCGTGTCGCGGCCATCATTGGCGGAGCAGCTTCGTTGACGGCGCGAACCCCTCGCTCGCGACCGGTCTGGTCCGAACGCCGACCCGAATGACGCATGTCATACAGTACACCATTTCACAAGGCGGGGAAACTCCCGCCGGAGCGCGACCTGTCCCTCCAGATCCACTGCATTCGTGCACACTTTCGTTGACGAACTCAAATGCCGAACTATATTGTCGGCATGGAGGACGTCGTTGGGGCGCTTGGGGGATTTCGCGGGGTTCGTGCCGAATTGCTGGTCGCGCTGCGCAAGGCGCAACCGCTCACTGCGCACGAACTCGGCGAGCAGTTCGGCCTGACCGCCAACGCGCTGCGCCGGCACCTCAAGGCGCTCGAGGAGGACGGGCTGGTGCGCTACGAGCGGGACGTGCGTGGCGTGGGGGCCCCGGTGTTCGCCTACTCTCTGACCACGGCCGGGGAAGCGCTGTTTCCGCGGTCGTACGTCCAGGTGCTGGCCACGGCGCTCGAAGCGTTACGGACCCATACGGGCGAGCAGGCCGTTGAGGCGGTGTTGGAGGCCGAGTGGCGTCGGCTGGCAGATGAAGCCGGGCCGGTACTCGAGGCGTTGCCGTTGGAAGAGCGGGTACCGCTGGTGGCCGAGCTGTTGACGGCCAAGGGATACATGGCGGAGGTCGTGTCGACCTTGCCGGAGCGCATCGTGGATGAGGGGGCGAGCGAGGCACCGCGCGTCACGCTCCGCATCCACAACTGCGCGATGCGGGAGATCGCCGAGCGGTTTCCGCAGGCATGTGCAGTGGAAGAAAAGTTCGTGGAGCGACTGCTGGGTGTCCCGCTCGTGCGCCAGGCGCATCGGCTGGGCGGCTGCGGTCACTGTGAATATGGCGTGTCAGGTCACCTTTCGACGGTGAAACAGGAGCAGGCATGAGTTCGACCATCGAGCAGCTGGTCAATCGCGAGTACCAGTACGGGTTCAGCACCGACATCGAAACGGAAACGTTGCCGCCGGGGCTGACCGAGGACACGGTCCGCTTCATTTCCGCCAAGAAGCAGGAACCGGAGTGGCTCCTCGAGTGGCGCCTCAAGGCGTTCCGCCGCTGGCAGACCATGACCGAGCCGCATTGGGCGAACGTCACCTATCCGGCCATCGACTACCAGGCGGCGAGCTACTGGAGCGCCCCCAAGTCGGTGAAGCCGCTCGCCTCGCTCGACGAGGTCGACCCGGCGCTCCTCGAGACGTACAACAAGCTGGGCATCTCCCTCACCGAGCAGAAGCGACTCTCCGGCGTGGCCGTGGACGCGGTGTTCGACTCGGTGTCGGTGGGCACCACCTACAAGGAAGAACTCGCGAAGCACGGCGTGATCTTCATGAGCTTCGGGGAGGCGGTGCGCGAGCACCCGGAGCTGGTGCGGCAGTACCTCGGCTCGGTCGTGCCGTACAGCGACAACTTCTTCGCCGCGCTCAACAGCGCCGTCTTCTCCGACGGGTCGTTCTGCTACATCCCCAAGGGCGTGCGCTGCCCCATGGAGCTCAGCACCTATTTCCGCATCAACGCGGCGGAAACGGGGCAGTTCGAGCGCACGCTCATCGTGGCCGATGAGGGGGCCTACGTGAGCTACCTGGAAGGGTGCACCGCGCCGAAGCGCGACACCAACCAGTTGCACGCGGCGGTCGTGGAAATCGTGGCGCTCGACAACGCCACGGTGAAGTACAGCACCGTGCAGAACTGGTACGCGGGCGACGAGCACGGCGTGGGCGGCATCTACAACTTCGTCACCAAGCGCGGCAAGGCGATGACGAACGCCAAGATCTCGTGGACGCAGGTGGAGACCGGCTCGGCCATCACCTGGAAGTACCCCAGCGTGATCCTGCAGGGCGACCACAGCGTGGGCGAGTTCTACTCGGTGGCCGTGGCCAGCAAGAAGCAGCAGGCCGACACGGGTACCAAGATGATCCACATCGGCCGCAACACGAAGAGCACCATCGTGTCGAAGGGCATCAGCGCCATGCAGGGGCAGAACAGCTACCGCGGCAAGGTGCAGATCCTGCCCAAGGCCGAGGGGGCGCGCAACTATACGCAGTGCGACTCGATGCTCGTGGGCAATGCGTGCGGTGCGCATACGTTTCCCTATGTGGAAGTGGGGAACAACAGCGCGACGCTCGAGCACGAAGCGTCCACCTCGAAGATCGGTGAGGACCAGATCTTCTACCTCAAGGCGCGCGGGCTCGACGCCGAGCAGGCCGTGAGCATGATCGTGAGCGGCTTCTGCAAGGAAGTGTTCAAGGAGTTGCCCATGGAGTTCGCGCTCGAAGCGCAGCAGCTGCTCGGCATCACGCTCGAGGGGTCGGTGGGGTGAGTTGACGTGGGCGTCGGGGAGTTTCGGGTATCCGGTTGCGGGTACCCCGCTCCTGATCGACCCGCCACTCGCCACCCGAAACCCGAAACTCCTCTGCTTCACACAAAATTTCCTACTTCTCCATATATGCTCCAGATCAAAGACCTCCACGCCTCCATCGACGGCAAGCCCATTCTCAAGGGCATCTCGCTCACCGTGAACGCCGGTGAAGTGCACGCCGTCATGGGCCCCAACGGGTCGGGCAAGAGCACGCTCGCCCAGGTACTCGCGGGGCATCCGGCCTACGAGATCACCGGTGGCGAGGTGCTCTACCAGGGGGAGAATCTCCTCGAGATGGACGCCGAGGTGCGCGCCCAGCATGGAGTCTTCCTGGCCTTTCAGTACCCCGTGGAGATTCCCGGCGTGAGCAACGCGTACTTCCTGCGTGCCGCCTACAACGAGATCCGCAAGGCGAAGGGGCTCGAGGAAGTGGACCCCATGGAGTTCCTCGACCTGGTCGAGGAGAAGCTCAAGCTGGTGGACATGGACGCGTCCATGCTCAACCGCTCGGTGAACCAGGGCTTCTCGGGTGGCGAAAAGAAGCGCAACGAAATCCTGCAGATGGCGGTCCTGCAGCCCACGCTCAGCATCCTCGACGAGACCGACTCCGGCCTCGACATCGACGCGCTGCGCATCGTGGCCGAGGGCGTGAACGCGCTCAAGCGCCCCGACAATGCGAGCATCGTGGTGACACACTACCAGCGCCTGCTCAACTACATCGTGCCCGACTATGTGCACGTGCTGGCCGGGGGCCGCATCATCAAGAGCGGTGACAAGTCGCTGGCGCTGGAACTCGAAGCGCGCGGGTACGACTGGGTGCTGGAGACGGTGGCGTGACCACGGGGCTGCGATTTGCCGAACAGGCCGTGGAGGCGTCGGTGGCCGACGCGCCCGGCTCGATCCGGGCGTTGCGCGCCGCGGGGGCGACGGCCTTCCAGACGCTCGGCTTTCCGTCCACGCGCAACGAAGACTGGCACTACACCAGCGTCTCGGCCATCGCGTCGGCGCAGTACGTGCCGGCGATCGATCGTCCGGCGCACGTCGGGGCGGTGACGGCGGCATCGCTGGCGCCGTTCACCTTCGGCGCCGACTGGCCGCTGGTGGTGTTCGTGAATGGCCGTTTCGCGCCGTCGCTCTCCACGCTGGGAGCGCTGCCCGCCGGTATCCGCGTGCTGGACATGGCCACGGCGTCGGCGGAACAGCCCGAACAGCTCGGGCGCGTGCTCGGCACCGCGGCGCCGGCCGACCGGGATGGCTTCACCGCGCTCAACGCGGCGTTCGCCGGCGAGGGGACCTTCATCCACGTGGCCAAGGAGATGGTGATCGAGCATCCCATCCACCTGCTGCACGTGATGGACGAGTCGGGCGCCGGTGTCATGAGCCACCCGCGCCACGTGCTGGTGGTGGAACGCCACGCCAAGGCGAGCGTGGTGGAAAGCTACGTGAGCCTGGCCGACGTGCCGTATTTCACCAATGCGGTAGTGGAGGCCTTCGTGGAGGATGGCGCCACCCTCAACGTGGTGCGCATTCAGCGCGAGGCCCGTGCGGCCCACCATGTGGGCACGGTGGAAGCGCGCCAGGGCCGGGACAGCCATTTCATCACGTTCACCTTCCAGACCGGTGCGGCGCTGTCGCGCAGCAATGTGTACACGGTGCTTGGCGGTGAGGGGTGCGGCTGCACCATCAACGGGCTGTACATGCTCGACGGCGAGCAGCACGGCGACCACCAGACGCGGGTGGAGCACGTGAAGGAGAATTGCTTCAGCCGCGAGGCCTACAAGGGGCTCATTGACGACGCCGCGCACGGCGTCTTCAACGGCAAGGTGTACGTGCACCCCGAGGCGCAGAAGACCGACGGCAAGCAGACCAACCACACGCTGCTGCTCTCCGAGAAGGCGCAGATCGACACGAAGCCGCAACTCGAGATCTTCGCCGACGACGTGAAGTGCACGCACGGCGCCACGGTGGGCCGCATGGACGAGACGTCGCTCTTCTACCTCAAGAGCCGCGGTGTGGGCAAGGTCCTGGCCAAGCAGTTGCTCATGTACGCCTTTGCGGCGGACGTGCTGGAGACCATCGAGAACCCGCTCATCGTGGAGGCGCTCGAGAAGCTCACCGTGGAGCGGTTCACGGGCAGTTCGAGTCACTAGTCGACCCACCACCGGCGACTCGGAACCCGAAACTCCCGCAGACCACGAGGAGTTTCGGGTTTCGGGTGGCGAGTAACGAGTAAGGTTGCCATGACCGACCTTCAGGAGCTGTACCAGTCCGTCATTCTCGACCACAACCGGAAGCCGCGCAATTTCGGTGCGCTGCCGGAGGCGAATCGGGAAGCCGACGGCAAGAACCCGCTCTGCGGGGACGAGGTGCACGTGGCGCTGGTGCTCCAGGACGACACGATCACCGACGTGCGGTTCACCGGCCACGGGTGCGCCATTTCGAAAGCGTCGGCGTCACTCATGACGGCGGCGGTGAAGGGCAAGACCCGGGCCGAAGCCGAGGCGCTCTTCGAGCGCTTTCACACGCTCGTGCTGGGCAAGGATGCCGACGCCGGCAAGGATCTCGGGCCGCTGGTGGTATTCAGCGGTGTGTCGCGGTTCCCGGTGCGCGTGAAGTGTGCGTCGCTGGCGTGGCACACGCTCAAGGCCGCGCTCGAAAGCGAAGCCGCAGGCCCAGCTGCCGTCAGCACCGAGTAGCCGCGCGTGGCGTCTGACGATGGCGTGCGCACGGAACCCGCGGCGGGCGTTGGCGGTACGTGGGAACGGGTGGCGCGTGTGGAGGAGGTGCCCTCGGACTTCCCGCTCGCCGTGACGCTGGTGGATGGGCGGCGGGTGTGCCTCGTGCGTGTCCACGACGAAGTGTTCGCGGTGGAAGACCGGTGTCCGCACCGCGATTTCCCGCTCTCCGGGGGGGATGTGGCCGAGGGGTGCCTCGAGTGTCCGTTTCACGGGGCGCGCTTCGATGTCCGCACCGGCCACTGCGTGCAGGGGCCGTCGGAGGGGGACGCCGTGCGCGTCTACCCGGTGCTGCAGGTGAACGGCGTGGTGTTGGTTGGGGGCGGGGTCGAGGGGAACTGATCTCACAAAGCCCGTTCCCCGCCGCCTCCGTCGTCACCGATGTTTTCCACTTGCACGAGAAGGCTTCAATGCTCTCCCCGCTTGCTCCGCGTTCCGACTTTCCGCTGCTGGCCGCCAATCCCGGCCTGCACTACCTCGACTCCGCGGCCACGTCCCAGAAGCCGGCGGCCGTGCTCGACGCCATTCGCGATTTCTACGCGACCGCGAATGCGAACCCCCATCGCGGGGCGTACGCGCTGAGTGCGCGCGCCACGGATCTGTACCACGAGGCACGGGCCACGATCGCGCGTTTCGTCGGGGTGGCGGATGCCGACGCGGTGATCTTCACGCGCGGCACCACCGAGGCGATGAACCTCGTGGCCTCGAGCTGGGGGCGCGCGAACGTGCAGGCCGGTGACGAGATCGTGATCACGGCGCTCGAGCACCATGCGAACTTCGTTCCGTGGCAGCAGCTGGCGCTGGCCACCGGAGCCACGCTGCGCATCGTGGAGCTGCGCGACGACCAGACCATCGACCTCGACCAGCTGCGTGCGCTCGTGACCACGCGCACCAAGCTGGTGGCCATCACCCACGTCTCGAATGCCGTGGGGGCCATCACGCCGCTCGACGAGGTGGTGCATCTGGTGCGGGCCCGGTCGGCCGCCGTTATCGTCGTGGACGGGGCCCAGGCCGTGCCGCACCTGCCGGTGACGTTCGATGCCCTCGACATCGACTTCTACGCCTTCAGTGGACACAAGCTGCTGGGGCCCATGGGCATCGGCTGCCTCATCGGGCGCCGCGCCCTGCTGGAGAAGATGCCGCCGTACCAGTACGGCGGCGACATGATCGAGTGGGTGCGCGACACCGACAGCACCTGGAACGTCATTCCGCACAAGTTCGAGGCGGGAACCCCCAACGCCGCCGATGCGGTGGCGCTGGCGGCCGCCATCCGCTACCTCGAGCAGCTCGGCATGACCAACGTGCGGGCACACGAGGTGGCATTGCTGGAGCGCGCGGAGGCCGCGGTACGGGCGCTCCCCGGGGTCACCGTCTATGGGCCACCGCCCGCGCAGCGCAGCGGCGTTCTGAGCTTCTCCCTCGCCGACGTGCATCCGCACGACCTGGCCACCATTCTCGATCAGCACGGCGTATGCATTCGCGCCGGTCACCACTGCGCGCAGCCGCTCATGCGGCGGCTGGGCGTGAGTGCCACCGCCCGCGCCAGCTTCTACGTGTACAGCGACGAGGCCGACGTACATGCCCTGGTGGGTGCGCTCACGGCGGCGCAGCAGCTGTTCGCCTCCGTCGAATGATTCCGGGGGTGGCGTGTTCGGCCGCAACGCCTGGGCCCCGGGAGTGACCGCGGGGTCCGGCACGAGCGTGGCGCGCCTTGCCGCCATCTACCAGGAAGCGCTGCTCGCGCATCACCGGGCGCCGCACAACCGCCGCGAGCTCCTACACGCCACCACCACGGCGTCGCAGCGCAACCCGGTGTGCGGTGACGACATCACGGTGGCCGTCCGCCTGGCGGACGGGGTGGTGACCGAGGTCGCATTCTCCGGGCGCGGCTGCTCCGTGGCCACCGCCAGCGCCAGCATGATGACCGACGCGGTGCGCGGGCTCCGGGTGGAGGCAGCGCTCGCGCTCGGCGAGACCGTGGAACGCATGCTCGGCGGCGGCGAGGTGGAGTTGCCGGAGGTCCTCGCGCCATTGCGCGGCGTTGCCCCGTTCGCGGGGCGGCATGGCTGCGCACGCCTGCCGTGGCAGGCGCTGCGCGAGGCGCTCACGTAAGCGAGACGTCGAGGGTATCGCGGCTGCGTGTCCGCGAAATCAGGTCACCCCTTCGTCGAACCGCGCGATGGTCTGGCGCTCGCGGTTCACCTGCAGCCGCAGCACGTCGGGGCGGCCGTAGTGTCCGGCGACGTCGAAGTTCTGCCGCTCCTGCCGCACGCGCGCGTGCTGAATGTCGGCCACGAACCGCTGCTCCACGTGCGGCGTGGGCTCCACGATCCACGTCCCGTCGGGAGCGGCGATGGCCGTGCCGCCTTCGCTGATCACCTCCGGCAGGCGTTCGCGCAGATCGTCGATGAACGGGATGTGCGCCCCCAGCTGGTCACGACGCAGCACGCTGCACACGGAGAGCACGTACGACCGCCCCTCGCGCGCCACGAAGCGGGTAATGGCTTCGGTGTTGCGCACACTGCCGGGCCAGATGGCCACGTGCAGGTCTTCCCCTTGGGCATACAGCGCCGCGCGCGCGAGGGGCAGCCAGTTCTCCCAGCAGTTGAGCGCCCCCAGAGTGAAGGCGCCCACGCGGGTGGTGCGCAGGCCATGGCCGTCACCGGGGGCCCAGCTGAGCCGCTCTTCGTACGTGGGTATGAGCTTGCGGTGCACCGTGACGATGCCGTGCGTGGGCGTGATGGTGACGCAGCTGGCGTAGATGCTGTGACCACCGCGGTCCCGTGGTCGCTCGATGATGCCGAGCACCACGGTCATGCCATGGCGCGCCGACGCGTCCACGACGGGGTCGAGATGCCCGGCCTCGATCTGCACCGCCTGATCGAGATAGTGGGCGTGCAGCACCTTCTGCATGTGACTGTCGAACCGTGCGCCGTCGGTCTGCTCGATCCAGAACGGGTATCCGGGCACGAACGCTTCGGGGAACGCCAGCAGCGCGATGCCGTCCGCCGCCGCTTCGGTGATGGACTGCACGACCTTCGCGATGGTGCCGTCACGATGCAGCCACACGGGAGCGAGCTGCGCCCCGGCGATGCGGAGGGTGTCGGACATGCGAACGAAATGGGTGCGGGTGAGTGCTAGGTGCCGGTGCACCGGGAGAGCACGGCGAGGGCATTGCCGACCGGTCGCTCGGTTTGGTCCGACGGGCGGTTGACCACGCGTACGGTGGTGTCGCCGCTGGACCGCAGGACGAGCGCACTCGAGCCGCCGCCATCGAGGTTGAGGGCGTGGGTGGCCCCAAGGGCCTGCATGAGTTCCCCCACCTGTCGCAGCGTCATGCCCATACTGTAGCCGGGCTGTCGCCCGTCGATGACCGCGAGCCAGGCGCGCGTGCGGGCCCGATTGACACCGATGGCGCTGCGCGGGTTGAGATTGCGGAACCCCGCGTTGCCTTCCGTGTCCACGTCGCGGGTGATGGTGCTGTCGGCGAGCACGATGGGACGCCCACCGACCGCGTCGGTGATGCGTACCGGGCCGCGGGCAGTGGCGAGGCCAAGCCGGATCCGCACCGTGTCGCCGGCGCGCATGGTGGGAGCGGGGCTGCCCGGTCGAGGCGGCGGCAGGTGCACCAGCAGGGTATCCCCGAAGACGAGTGTATCGGCGGACACCGCAGGGCGCACCCGGTAGCGCCCGTCGAGACTGGCCGCGGTGCCGGGCGCGCGGGCACCACGACCGGCCAGCGGGTCGAGTCGCCACACCTGCCGGCGCTCGAGGGAATCGAGCGCCACGCCCCAGCGCGCGTCCACGATGCCGACGCGAGTGGGAGCTGGGCGGTTCCACGACTCGAGGCGCAGGTCCCCCCCGTTGGTCGTCAGCCGTCCGTGGGCGATTACGGAATCGATCTGCACCCGGCGTCCGTCGGTGAAAATGACCGGCTTGGGACCGGGGCCCGCCAGCATCACGGCGCGCTCCACATGCAGGTTGGTGGGCACCCCTGGTGGTGCGAAGAGAAAGAAGTCGGCGTTGATGGCTGCAATGGCGTCCATGTCGTCGGGCAACGCCGCCAGCAAACGGCTGGTCGTGGTGCGCCCCACTGCCGTTGCCCCGCCCTTGAGCGCCTGCAGGCGGCTGCACGTGAGATCCACTTCGAGAACGAAGGCGCGCCACGGCAACGTGGTGTTCACCAGCCGATGCAGGCGCGCACCCGGGGCCACCGGGGTCGTGACCACCGAATCGGCCATGGTCGCGGCCAGGGTCAACGGCCGGGCATCCATGTGCGCGGGCGCACGACAGCCGGCCAGGAAACACGCGAGCAGCACCGCGGCATGGCGAACGAAGGGGGGCATGGCGCGAATCTACCGCGGGACGCGCTGCTCGGGCCCCACTGGCGGATTTCGGCGCGTGCTGCCGCCGTTTGCGCGGGTCGGTAGCTTTGTGGCATGGCTCATCCCGGTCCCGCCGCGCGCCTGTTTGCGCGATTGCAGCAGTGGGCCGACGCCGGCTGGTCGAACAGCGTCGTGTTCACGTGGGGGCTGCTGCAGGGGCTGGTCTTCCCCGGAGTGGCCGATCTGTTCTTTCTGCCACTCGCCATCGCACGTCCCGAGCGTGCCTATCGCCTGGCGCTGGTCGCGACCAGCGGCACGCTCATTGGCAGCATGGTGCTGTACTGGGTTGGTGCCGAAGCGCTGGTGTGGCTGCAGGGCCCGGTCACGCGGTTGGTGGAGCTGTCGCCAGCCGACCTCGCGGCCTATCGCACCCGGCTCGCGGAATGGGGAGGCTGGGCGATCTTCGCCAGCACGATGAGTCCCCTCAGTACCAAGCTCACCAGCATGGCGTCGGGAGCGGCCGGTGTGCCGTTCACGACGTTCACGCTGGCACTGCTCGCCGGGCGCCTGACCCGCACCATGGTGTTTGCCTGGCTCGTCCGCAACGGCGGGGCGAAAGCGGTCGAGCGGTGGGTGCACACGTCAGGGAGCCCTGCGGGACATGGGGAGCCCAGATAGTTTGCCCTCATGTCCATTGCTCCCACCGATCTCCACGGCATCCTCGACTTCCTGCGGGCCGCCGAGGCGCTGAAGCACACCACGCGCGTGGCGTGGACGTCCACCGGCCAGCAGGAGAGCGTCGCCGAGCACACCTGGCGGCTCTGCCTCATGGCGCTGGTGTTCGCGCCGCGCTTCCCCGGGGTGGATGTGGGCAAACTGCTGCGCATCTGCATCGTGCACGATCTGGGCGAAGCCATTGGCGGCGACATCTCGGCCACGCTGCAGGCGAGCATGCCGCACAAGGCGGAGCAGGAGCGCAAGGACCTGCTGCAGCTCACCGCGCCGTTGCCGGCGCACACCCGCGCCGAGATCGTGGCGCTGTGGGACGAGTACGAGCAGGCGGCGTCGCTCGAAGCGCGCATTGCGAAGGGGCTCGACAAGCTGGAAACCATCCTGCAGCACAATCAGGGCGCGATGCCCGAGGGGTTCGACTTCCGCTTCAACCTGCAGTACGGGGCGAAGTACACGACGGACGATCCCATTCTGCGGACCATTCGCGCCGTGCTCGACGAGGAAACCGAGCGCCGGGCGCGGGAGCGGGATGGCGAGTCGCGAACACGCGCGGTACGCCCCGGGCCGTCGTGAGCGGCTTTGCCTTTCGGGTGGACGCCACGGAGGGCGCCGCGCGTGCGGGGACCTTCAGTACCCCGCACGGGGACGTCGCCACACCCGCGTTCATGCCGGTGGGCACCCACGCGAGCGTGCGCGGACTGGCGATGCACGAGGTGCGTGACGCCGGCGCGCACATGATTCTCGCCAACGCGTATCACCTGTACCTGCGTCCGGGTGACGAAATGGTACGCGCGCTCGGGGGGCTTCATGGGTTTGCCCGCTGGCAGGGCCCCATGCTCACCGACAGCGGCGGCTATCAGGTGTTCTCGCTGGCCCGCTATCGCACGGTGCGCGAGGCCGGCGTGGAGTTCCGCAACAAGCTCGACGGGTCGCTGCATCAGTACACCCCCGAACGCGTCATGCAGATCGAGCGCAACATCGGCGCCGACGTCATCATGCAGCTCGACGAGCTGATCGAGGGGGGCGCCGATCACCGCGCGTCGCGCCACGCCATGGAGCGCAGCCTGCGCTGGCTCGAGCGCTGCCGTGTGGAGTTCGACCGGCTCACGCGAGAGGGCCGGGCACCGGTCCACGCGTACGCGGCCACCGATGGTTCGCCGCGGCTCGACACGCACCACGACATCGACGACCTCGTGGCGCCGCCGCAGGCGCTCTTTCCGATCGTACAGGGCGGAACCTACGCCGACCTGCGCGCGGCCAGCATTGCCGGCATCCTGCAGACGGGCGACTGGGCGGGCGTGGCGGTGGGCGGGCTCTCGGTGGGCGAGGCCAAGCACGCGATGTACGACACCTTCGACACCTGTGCGCCGCTGCTGCCGTGGGACAGGCCCCGCTACCTCATGGGGGTCGGCTTCCCGGACGATCTGCTCGAGGCCGTGGGGCGTGGCATGGACCTGTTCGATTGCGTGGCGCCCACGCGCATGGGGCGGCACGGCACGGTGTTCACCCCCGACGGCAAGGTGCAGCTGCAGAAGAGCAGTCATCGCACCGACCGCCGGCCGCTCACGGCCGAGTGCCCCTGCCCCGCCTGCACGCACTACGATCGCGCGTACCTGCGGCATCTCATGGTCACCGAGGAACCGCTGGGGCCGCGGTTGCTGGCGCTGCACAACATCACCTTTCTCCTCACGCTCATGGCGCGGGCGCGCCAGGAGCTGACCCACGGCAACTACACCACCTGGAGCAGCGACTGGCTGCGGCGCTACCGACGCCTCAGCTGACCCCGCCTCGAGTTGCTCCGCATGGCGGAGGGTACGCGCCGCTCAGGCCGTGAGGGACTTCCAGAGCCCCGCGGCGAGCGTCGCGCCCACGATGGGCCCCACCACGGGAATCCAGGCGTAGCCCCAGTCGCTGCCGCCCTTGTTGGCCACCGGCAGCAGCGCGTGCGCGATGCGCGGGCCCAGGTCGCGCGCGGGATTGATGGCGTAGCCGGTGGGGCCGCCCAACGACAGGCCAATGCCCCACACCAGGCAGCCCACGAGGAAGCTGCCAAGGTTGGTGGCCGGTGACGCGCCCAGCACGCCCTTGGCGCCAATGGCGCCGGCGACAATGACCAGTACCGCAGTGCCGATGATCTCGGCCACCAGATTGGGGCCCGTGCTGCGGACGGCCGGCGAGTTGCAGTAGCAGGCGCGGATGAGTTCGGGATCGTTCGTGCGCGCCCAGTGCGGCAGGTAGTGCAGCCAGACGAGCGTGGCGCCCACGATGCCCCCCAGCATCTGCGCCCCCACGTGCGCCAGGCCGGTGGCCAGCGGATACACGCCGGTCACCACGTTGGCGAGACTCACCGCGGGATTGAGTTCGCCCGGCGCCCCGAGCGCCACGGCGACCATGCCGCCACTCATCACGGCGAAGGCCCAGCCGGTGGTGATCACGATCCACCCGCCCCCGTGTCCCTTGGCGTCGGTGAGCAACACGTTGGCCACGACGCCGTTGCCGAGCAGCAGGAGAATGACGGTGCCGAAGAACTCGCCCAGAACGGTGGCAGGCATGGTGGCGCGGGTGAACGGAGGAAGGGAGGCGGGCTCGTGCCGACGGGATTGTACGTTGCGGATCACCGCCCCGCGAGCCGCGGTTTGCCGGTGGGCGCACGGTGAGGCATAATCGTGACATGCCCACTTCCCCGCTCCGTCGCGCGTTGCGTGGCGTCACCTGGCTGTTTCTCGCGCTGGCCGTGCCCGCCGCGGCGCGGGCGCAGATCCGTACCGCCGATCCGGCAGTGCGCGGCGTTCCGCTCAGCGCGTTCCCGCGACTGGTCAAGCTCTCGAAGCATGTGTACGGCTACGAGGAGATCCGCCAGCCGGGCTTCACCACGGTGAGCCTCATCGTGATCGGGAAGGAGGGCGTGCTCATTGCCGACGCGCAGGGATCGGCGGCGGCGACGCAGACGATGCTCGATCGCATCCGCACGATCACGCCGCTGCCGGTCAAGTGGTACGTGGTGGGCTCCGATCACGGCGACCACACGGCGGGCAACCACGTGCTGCCGGCCGGCATCACGTGGGTGGTGCATCCCACCTCGCTGGCGCAGCTCAAGCGCGACTCGGCGGCGGCGACGGCCGCGCGCCCGGTGGTGGTGCCGCCCACGGCCATGACGGGCACCACGCAGACCATCGACCTCGGCACGACGGAGGTCGTCGTGCGGTTCCTGGGGCGCGCGCACACGGGCGGCGATCTCATGGTGCATCTGCCCAGGGAACAGATCCTGTTCATGAGTGAGGCGTTCCTGAATCGCGTGTTTCCGGCGATGCGCAGTGCGTATCCGTCCGAATGGGCGCGCGCGATTGACGCGGCGCTCGCGCTCGAGCGGGTGAAGCGCTTCGTGCCGGGGCACGGGTTCATCGAAAAGGCCAAGCGCTCGCGCGAGGAGCTCGTCGCGTTCCGCGATGCCATCACGGCGGTCATTGCCGAGGCCACCCGCCTGCGCGCCGCGGGGCTGCCCTTCGATGCGGCGGTGAAGCAGGCGCAATGGGGGCCGTACGCCACCTGGTTCCTGGTCGACCAGCAGGCACCGATCGCCATTCGGCGGGTGTGGCAAGAACTCGCGGGCGAACTGCGCTGACGACCGACGCCTGACCTGCGGTCTTGGGTGGTCGGGGTCGGGGTACAGCCACCGCGGTCGGGGTACTGCCACGGCAGTCGGGGCCCTGCCACTGCGGTCGGGGTCCTACGAGCAGTCGGGGTCGCGGCCGGGCCCGGGGTGGGTCTGGGCCAGCGTCGAGGTCGGGGCGCAGCAGCACGGCGGCGCGGGGTGGGGTTGGGGTCCGGGGGTGCGCGACGCTGCGCTGGCGCTGGTCGGGGTCGACTGCGGTGAAGCAGTCGGGGTCCTGGTTGGAGGCGCGGCGCTTTGCGCGCGGGTCGGGGTCGGGGCCCCAACCCCGACGAAGCCAGCGCAGCGTCGCGCCCCCCGACCGCGGCCGGAGCCACGACCGCCGTATCGCCGTCGACCCCGACCCAGCGCCAGCGCAGCGCCGCGCGCCCCCAGACCCCGACCCCACCCCGCGCTGCCATACCGCTGCGCCCCGACCGAGACCCGCTAACGCCGACCCACCCCGGGCCCGGCCACGACCCCGACCGCTCGTAAGGCCCCGACCGCGGTGGCAGGGCCCCGACTGCCGTGGCCGTACCCCGACCGCGGTGGCTGTACCCCGACCACGACCACCCCCGACCGCTGGTCAGGCGTTCGCGCGATCGTTGCGCAGCAGTCTCGACGTTCCGCCGGCAAGGCCCCCAGCCTGAAGCGCCGGAAGCGCGAACGTGGCAACGAGAACGCCCCACTCCGGCAGCTTGAAGTTGCCGCCGAGCATGGCGGCGAACGCCATGACGTTGCCGCCGCGCAGCGCCACCCATCCCAGCAGCAGTGCCGCCGCCGCGGCGGCCGCCGTGAAGCCGATACGGAACGCGCCCGCACGGCGCAGCGCGACACCGATGAGGAGGCCGCCCGCTGCCGCTCCCCACACCCCGCCGAAGGCCTGCGCCGCAAGTTGGAGCAGCAGCGCGGCGAGGAACACGAAGATCGTGGACATGGTCAGGTTCCTCAGCGGGTGAGCGTGAGCACGGCCCGCACATCCGACGCCGCCAGCTCGGATGCCGTGCGCGGCGTACGGACACTGTCGAGCGCCCCGTTGCCCCACAGCGCGAGGCGATCGAGGTACCGCGGGCTGGCCGGGTTGCCACTCTGCCCGCCCGGATACACCGCGTGGATGCGCGGCGTCCCGTCGAGCTCCACCACCATGCGCCAGCTGGCGCCGAAGTTGGCGTACGCCGAGCCCACCGAAGGATTGAGGGTACCGCGGCCCCCGTCGATCGGCGTAGGCGGCGCCGCGAACCCATCGAGCCGCAGCAGGTGCCGCGGCCGTGCGGGCGCCACCGTGCCCCATGTCCACGGCGACTGTGCCGGATCACCGAACTCGGCCCGCAGCGTGTCGTATGCCGCACGGAGCGCGCGCGCGAGCAGTGCATCGCGATCCTCGCGCACGCTGGCCGTGCGGCGATCATCCCACCAGACGCTCGCGGAGTCGCGCACCAGCTGCAGCAGGCGCGACTCCGACGGGCGCACCGACGGTGCCGACTCCCCCGGCGGAATGAACTCGTCCCACAGCAACGACACCGCTCGCCCCATGGCCGTCTCGAACAGCCGCGCTCCGGTGTTGTCCTTGGTGTAGCGCATGTCCCAGGCGCGCAGCATGGCCGCCGCGGCGGCGAGACTGCGCGACGTATCGCCCTGCAGTCGCCGCGCGTCCGCCGCCGCCACGAAGGCGGGAGCCAGGCGCTCGGCGCGGACGCTGCCGGGGTCGGTGTGCATCCGGCGCATCTTGTCGGGGGTCACGCGGCTGTCGGCGCGCAGCAGGCGGTTGACCTGCAGCCCTCGCCAGATCTCGTAGTGCACATCGGTGCCGAGATAGAGCGAATCGAGCAGCGGATCGACCGGCTCCTGGTTGGCGGACGCGAGGAATCCCTGGGCCGGGTTGAGGCTCTGCGGATACTGCGCGACCGTGCGGAAGCCGATCCAATCATTCGCGCGTGTGCTCCCGTCGAGAATCTCCGTGCCTCGCCCCTGCCGTGCCCGAATGGGGTGCTTGCCGGTGGAGCGGATGGCGATGGTGCCCGCGGTGTCGGCCACGATCATGTTCTGCGCCGGGGCCGTGTAGTAGACGGCCAGCGAATCGAGGAATCCCGCCGCCGACGGCGCGCGCAGGGCGGCGAAGAATCCCATGAGCTCATTGCCCGCCTCCAGGACCGTCCACCGCATCGACAGCCACTCGCGTCCCTGCTTTCGCATGGGGCCACGGTGCGTGTAGTACACGGTATCGGTGGCCACGAGACGCCCCGCCTTGTCCCGATACGATTCCACGCGCGCTTCGAGTGGCTGCCACGCGCCATCCAGCTGGTAGCGGGTGGGGCGCGTGGCGTTGTCCACCGTTTCGCGCCAGAAGTCCATGACGTCGGCGCCGGTGTTGGTGAAGCTCCACGCCAGGGCGCGGGTGTACCCGATGGTCACGCCGGGGAGACCGGGAATGGTGACGCCGCCCACATCCATCACCCCTGGCACCACGAGATGGACCTCGAACCAGATGCTGGGCAACGTCAGCTCGAGGTGGGGATCACCCGCGAGCAGCGCCCGCCCGCTCGCGCTGCGCCCTGGGGCGACGGCCCAGTTGTTCGAGGCGAACGCGCGCTCCTGCTGCAGCGCGAAGCGCGATTCGGGGTCGACCGTGGCATCGCGTGACCAGCGCAGCGCACCGGCGCCATGCCCCAACGCCGCCACCTGCCGCAGCGCCGCGGTGTCGGGGGCGCCCGGCGCCGGTACGGCGCTCAAGGCCTCGCGCGGCGCACTGCGGGGAGCCGGCTGAATGGGCTCCTGCACCGGCGAGGAGCTGTCCCAGAACGCCCGGGCGGCGCTGTCCCCCACGAGCGCACGCGCCTGCAGCAGATCCAGCTCGATGGGGGAGTGCGCCAGCGTGTAGCCCATGCGGTTGAGCAGGTGCATGGAGTGCACCGGCAGCCACTCCCGCGGGGGGCGCTGCAGCAGCTTGTACTCCATGGGCCACTGCGCCGTGGAGAGCGAGCGGCGGTACGTGTTGATGCCGTCGGCGTACGCCGCGAGGATGCGGTAGTGCATGCTGCTCGTATCGAGCGCCCGCATGCGCTGCTCGGCCGCGCGCGGCATACCGAGATGGCGCGTCTCCTGATCCGCCATGAGCGCCACATCGCCAACCAGCTCCGTGAGCGTCCCCTCACCGGCACGCGACTGCAGCTCCAGCTGAAACAGCCGATCGCGCGCCACGACATACCCCAGCGCGCGGACCGCATCGAGTTCCGTGGCCGCGAAGATGTGCGGCACGCTGCGGGCGTCGTAGCGGATGTCCACGGCGTCGGTCAGCCCGGGGATCTTCGCCGACGCGGTGGCGGGGAGGTCGTTGGTGGTGTTGGCCCACAGACCGACCGCGGGGGAAAGCAGCGCCCCCAGGGGCGGCACCTCGCCAATGCCGCCGATACCGGCCCAGGTGGCACCGGCGCCAACGGCCAGACAGAGCGCTGCAACAGGAATGTTCCGAGCCATGTGGTGTTGCGGGAGGAGAGAAGAAGGACTCCGAAGGATCCCCCCGGGCCAGCCGGTGTGCAAGTTCCGCGGTGGGTGGCGTCCTACGGGGTGACGGCGTGGGGGTACCCCGGTCGACCCTGTCATCCACCCTTTTCCATCATGGACACTCTCGAACGACTGTTCCGGCAGTATCACGGTCCCATCGTCCGGTATCTGACGCGACGCCTGGGCGACCGTGATCTCGCCGAGGAGCTGGCCCAGGAGACCTTCGTGCGGGCGCTGCGACAGGGGCCGGTGGCGCGGGAGCGCGCGTGGCTCTTTGCCGTGGCCACCAACCTGCTGCGCGACGAAGTGCGCCGCGATGCCCGGGAACGCCTGCGCCTCGTGCGGTTGCAGGAGGAGCTGAACGCGGCAGGACCGTTGGCGGATGAGGCAACGGAGAGCGACCAGACGGCCGAAGCCACCGCCGCCCGTCTGCGAGAGCAGGCGCTGGCGCGTGAGGCGGTGGATGCGCTGGCCGAGCGCGACCGCATGGCGCTGCTCATGCGTGAAGAGGGGCTGGACTATCACGAAATCGCGGCGGCGCTGGGGCTGAGCGTGGGGAGCGTGGGCACCACGCTCTCCCGGGCCCGACGTCGTCTGGTCGAAGTCTACGAGACGCTGCAGCGCGCCCGGTCCGGCGTGCGCGCGGCGATGGAGGGGTCTGATGTTGCCTGATGGGTTCGTGGTACCCGAGGAGCGCCTGTCGCCCGTGTTCGACGAGGCCGGTCATGTGGAGGACGGTACGATTCACGCCTGGCTCGATGGGGCGATGGATGCCGCCGCAGCCGCGTGGGTGGAGCGGCACGTGGCCGAGTGCGTGGTGTGCGCGGCCCAGGTGGCCGAAGCGCGTGGCCTGGTGGCCGCCAGCAGTCGTGTGCTGGGGGCGCTCGACGCGTCACCGGCTGCGCTCCCCGCGGCGGTGAAGGCGCGGGCCGCGATCGCCAAGGGCGGCGGGATCGGCTGGCGCCCGCAGTGGTGGTGGCGTGCGGCCGCCGGACTGGTTGTGGTGATCGGGGGGACGATGCTGCTGCGGCATGCCGAACGGAGAGGCGGGGCGGAACGCGCCGGGAAAGTGGCCGCGCCTGCGGTCACGCCTGCGGACACGCCTGCGGTCACGCCGGAGGCCCCGCCGCTGGCCGCACCTGGCGCCACCACGCCGATGGCCGTGGTACCAGCCGCAGCGGTTCCTGCGGGTGAGACCGCATCCGGAGGCGCCGCCCCTGTTGCTTCCCCGCGCCCTGGCACCACGTCGTCGGCAACGGCGCTGAACGACGGCATGACCAGCGGAGTCACGGCGTTCCCCGGCAAGCAGGGGACGGCGGAGGCGGCGGCCAGCCGGGTGGCGGCCGCGCCAATGCCCATGGCGCCGACGCCCGCGCCCCCGATGGCCGGTGCCGGCGTCCCATCCGCCCGCCGTCTGGCGAGCGCCCCGGCGTCGGACGTGGCGCCACCTCGGCGGGGCGACGGACGCGCCCCCGGGGCCCGTGCCAATCGCGAGCAGTACGACCGGATCGAGGACAATCCGTTCCTCGGCGTGCGCACGAACCCGCTCTCCACCTTCTCCATCGACGTGGACCGCGCCAGCTACGGGAACGTGCGCCGCTTCCTCTCGAGCGGACAGCGCCCGCCCAGGGACGCGGTGCGTATCGAGGAGCTCATCAACTACTTCCCGTACGAGCTGCCCGAGCCCCGCGGCGCCGATCCGGTCGCCATCAGCAGCGAGGTCATGACGGCCCCGTGGCAGCCGCAGCACCGGCTGGTGCGCATTACGCTCCAGACACGGCGCATCGCCACGGCCAGTTTGCCCCCCAGCAATCTCGTCTTCCTCGTCGACGTGTCCGGCTCGATGAACGAGTGGAACAAGCTGCCGCTCGTGAAGCAGTCGTTGCGCCTGCTGGTGAACGAACTGCGGCCGCAGGATCGCGTGGCCATCGTGGCCTATGCCGGCGCCGCGGGGCTGGTGCTGCCCAGCACCAGCGGCGACGAGAAGGCGCGCATTGCCGACGCCATCGATCGGCTCGAGGCCGGCGGATCCACCGCAGGCGGGGCGGGCATCGAACTGGCGTACCGCACGGCACGCGAGCACTTCCTCGAGCGTGGCAACAACCGGGTGATCCTGGCCACCGACGGCGATTTCAACGTGGGGGTGAGCAGCGACGCCGAGCTCGAGCGGCTCGTCGAGCAGCACCGTCGCGACGGCACGTACCTCACGGTGCTCGGCTTCGGCACGGGCAACTACCAGGCAGCGAAGATGGAAAAGCTGGCCAAGGTGGGGAACGGCAATTCCGGTTACGTGGACTCGCCGGCCGAAGCCCGCAAGCTGCTCGTGGAAGAGCTGGGGGCCACGCTGCTCACGGTGGCCAACGACGTGAAGCTGCAGGTGGAGTTCAATCCCTCACGGGTGCAGTCGTACCGGCTCATCGGGTACGAGAACCGCCTGCTGGCCACCGAAGACTTCAACGACGACGCCAAGGATGCCGGTGATATTGGCACCGGGCATCAGGTGACGGCGCTGTACGAGGTCGTGCCCGCGGGGGTGCAAGGCACCGTGCCCGTGCGTACGGTGGACTCGCTGCGCTATGTCACACCCGACGTTTCCATGCGGAGGGCCGGCGGCGCCGCTGGCGACGAACTGCTCTTCGTGAAGCTGCGCTACAAGCGTCCCGGCAATGCGTCGAGCCAGCTGCTGTCGCACGCCGTGCCATCACGAATCTCGGCACGCCCGAGCACCGATGCCCGGTTCATTGCTGCGGTGGCGAGCTTCGGTATGCTGCTGCGCGACAGCGAGTACCGGGGAAACAGCAGCGCCGCGCAGGTCCTGGAGCAGGCCCGCGCGGCGCTGGGGGAAGATCGTGGTGGCTATCGCGCCGAGTTCGTCCGGCTGGTTGAACAGTGGCGCGCGCTCGGTGTTACGGCTGGCGAACGGCGGTGAACGGCATGACGCCCATGCCCGAGACATCGAGGGCGCCGTTCATGTTGTCCTTGTCCTTGATGGCGCCCACGCCGTTGATGAGGAGCTGCTGCCCGCCCATGTCGAGCTGGAAGGTGAAGCGCAGGGTGTCACCCTTCACCACACCCGCCATGGGGGCCGCACCAAGTTCCGACTCGAGCGTGCCGGTCACGGAGTCGCCCTTCTGGGTGATGGTCATGACGGAGGGCTGGTCTCCGCCGGGGGTGGCAACCGACACGTTCCACTTGCCGGTCAGGTCGGCGATGATGCGCGGGGCGGCCGCAGCGACACTGGCCACGGCGGCAACAAGCGAGAGCGAGGCGAGAAGGCGACGGGGCAAGGACATGGCTGGTCTCTGGAGAATGGGACGTTCTGGAGGGAGGCGCCGGGAGGACAGACCGGAGGATACCCGACGCCCATGCAAAGGATACCTGTGGTACGGACCAACGTCACGGTGTGTTTCGCGATCCTGTCAACGGCAGCCGGTTGACGGGTTGCCCCGGACGGGGGGCAGGCCCCGCAGGCCGCCTGCCAGGAGCCTGCCAGGAGCCTGCCAGGAGCCTGTCAGGAGCCTGTCAGGTACCTGCCTGCAGTGACCAACGGCGCCGGAGAGGAAGGCTGCTCACGGTGCCCAGCACGAGGGCCAGCGCGTAGCCATAAGGCGCAAAGGCGGCCGTGGCGCCGCAGGCCAGCGCCAAGGCAAAGGCGGAAGGCCACCGCCACAGATCCCGAACGAGCAGGAGTACGGCCACCGCTTCGACGAGGAGCAGGGCCCCCAGAATGGGACCGGGGACCAGCCGCTGAAAGGCGGCCGGGTCCCCCACGAGAAACAGCCCGGCCAACACCAGTGCGGCGCCGTAAATGACCGCGCTTCCGCCGGTGCGGGCGCCAAACACGTAATGGCCCACGATCCCGCCGGAGCCATGGCAGACGGGCAACCCGCCCACGGGTGCCGCCAGCAGGTTCATGAGCCCGTAGGTCGTACCGATGCGGCGTACCGAGGGGGGGTCGCGGTCGGGAAAGAAGTCGGTCACCACCTGCCGGGTCGCGAGCACCGAGTTGCCGAGCGACAGGGCAATCTGCGGGAGCGCCAGCAGCAGCGCCGCGCGCCCGAACTCCTGCGGCGTAGGCCAACGGCTGGGGAGACTGGGGAGATGGAAGCCCCACGGACCCGGGAGATCGGCGGGCCAGGTGACGGCAGCGACCGTCAGACCGAGGGCGAGGACCAGCAGCCCCGGTGGCACGAGGCGGTTCCGTCGGAGCCCCACGACGATGGCGACCGCAGCGGTGGCCATCGCCCAGCCAAGGCCTCCTCCCGACGGGAGGAACCGGGTGACGGCGAGCGTGAGCAGCTGGAGACCCAGCCCCACCTGAATGCCGCGGACCACGGCCTTGGGGACGGTCCGGGCGATCCACTCGAGGGCGCCCGAGTTCGCGAGCACGAGCATGGTGACGCCGACAATGAGCCCGCCGGCGGCGAGCAGCGGCGGCGCGATCTTTCCGGCGATGGCAATGGCGGCCATGGCCTTGAGCGGCTGCACCGGCATGGGCAGCCGGTAGGCGAGTCCCGAGAGGATCTGCAGCACGCCAAAGGCGACGAAGGCGGCAGGGGCGTCCATACCGGTGGCCAGCACCACCCCCACGAGCAACGGGAGGTCGGTTCCGAGGTCACCGAACGCGCCGGCGAGCTCGTGGCGGGAGAAGGAAAGCGAAGGCGGTGCGACAGCACGAACGAATGGGGCACTACGCATGGAGTCCATCGTGGGAAGAGACGAATGCCGCCACGGCCCACTATTCACCCGTGGGCTCCGATTGCACCAGCGGTGGGGGCAGCGGAATCGCGCCCATGGTTGCCGCCACAAGAGGCAGGGCCAACAGCCACCAGAGCCACAGCCCGCGCACCGTCAGGGCGAAGAGCAGCAGCCCGGCCAGCCACGGCACGGCGAGCCAGCGCAGCCGGCCAACGTGCTGCCCCATGCTGGCCGGGAGCAGCGGCAGCACCAGCAGGAAGAGGGTCGCGAGCAGCAGGTCCGGTGGCGCGTGCGCGAGCCCCGCGAACCCGGGGGCAAGCTCCTGCATGGCCGCGCCGCCGCCAACGAGCGTGCCGCGCGCAACGAAGCGCGTGAGTGTGCCCGGCAGGTCGAACAGGTATGGCGTGGCGCACCATCCAATCAGTGTGACGGCAGCAAAGCGCCATATGGCGTTGGGCGACGCCTGTCGGCGATCGGCCAGCAGGAGCGCCACCGGCAGCATGCCCAGCGGGAACAGGACGTGGCTGTTCACGGCCAGCGTGGCGGCCAAGGCGGCCATCAGCGTACCCGCCCCCCATGTGCCGTCGCGCAGGCGCAGGGCAGCACTCCAGGCCAGGGGCAGGGCGATGGCCAGCACCAGCAGTGGGCTCGTGACCGGCTGCACGACACGCCAGAGCAGTACGTGCAACCCGAGGACGAGGCGTGTCCCCCACAACGTCCAGCGGTCCCGGCGCGCCAGATCCCGCACGGCCAGCAGCGACGCGCCCATGAGTCCCGCGTCCAGCAGGGCGAGACCAACGCTCCCGGCCTGTCGCCAGACGAGGGCGCGGAGCACTTCGGGAAACCACGAGAAGGTGGACCGCGGGTCGCCCAGGCGCAGCGGCAGCAGCGCACCGTCCGTCGGCGACGAGAGAAATGTCGCGACCATGCCCGCGCCCAGCACCAGCCACATCCCGGAGGACGCGTGGTTAGCTTCCACCGCATTCGCGGGGGAATACTGACTGCCCGCTGACCGCTCTTCCTCCACGACCTGCCCTGGTGTCTGCATCATCGGTTGCCATTCGCGTCGAACAGGTGCGCAAGGCGTATGCGAACCACCTCGCCGTGCGCGATGTGTCGCTGCTCGTTCCCACCGGCACGATCTTCGGCTTGCTCGGTCCCAACGGGGCCGGCAAGACGACGACCATTCGCATGATCCTCAACCTCATGATCCCCGACGCGGGACGCATCGAGGTCCTCGGACGTCCCAACACCGACCCGGGCATCACCGACCGGCTCGGCTACCTGCCCGAGGAGCGCGGGCTGTATCGCAAGATGCAGGTGCGACGCGTGCTGCGCTTTCTCGGCCGCCTCAAGGGCCTGGAGACGCGTGACGCCGACCGGCGCATCGACCACTGGCTCGAACGCCTCGGGCTGCGCGGGGCGCAACAGGACTGGAGCACGGCCAAGGTGGAGGATCTCTCCCGTGGCATGCAGCAGAAGGTGCAGTTTGCCGGCACGATGCTGCACGATCCGGAGCTGGTGATTCTCGACGAGCCGTTCAGCGGGCTCGATCCGGTGAACGCGCAGGCGCTCAAGGACACCGTGCTCGATCTCCGGCGCGAAGGGCGCACGGTCATCTTCAGCACCCACGTCATGGACGCGGCCGAGCGCATGTGCGACGCCGTGGCCATCATTGCCCGGGGTGAAGTGGTGGCCAACGGGTCGCTGAAGGCACTCAAGACGGAGTTCGGCGGGCCGGGACGTGTCTTCATCCAGTTCGCCGACGACGGGCGCGATCGCGCGCGCGCGGTGCTGGCTGACCCGTCGCTGGTCGCGCATCTCGATGATCATGGCCAGCAGGTGGAAGTGGATCTCGTGCCCGGCGTGCACTCCCAGCAGCTGCTCAAGGCACTGCTGGCGCACGATGCGGAGGTGGTGCGTTTCGACCGCACCGAGGCGTCATTGCATCGCATTTTCCTCGAGCGCGTGGGAGCGACAGGTGTGGAACCGGGAGTGAGCGGACATGGGTAAGCTGCTGGCGGTCATTGAACGGGAGTTCGGCGAGCGCGTCCGCTCCAAGTGGTTTCTGGCAAGCACGCTCTTCGCTCCCCTCCTCTTTGCGGTGCTGTTCATCGGCCCGCCGTACCTGGCATACCTGTCGTCGCGGTCGGTGGACTTCTCGTCCATGGTGATCGTTGACGGTACCGGGACGACGATGGGAGACGGCATAGCCACGGAGCTGGCGGGGGGACTCATGGCCACCGGCCAGCGGGCCACCGTCATTGCCGTGACGGCCACCGACTCCGGGAAGGTGCTGGACTCGCTGCGCACGCGCCTGGGGAGCAACGCGCTGCCGGCGGTGGCGGTGATCGACGCCAACACCCTGGCGGTGGGCAGTATGCGGCTGCTGCTGGCCGGCGGGGCGCCGATCGTCACCTCCGAGCGCGTGCAGGCGGCTGCCGAGCGTGAGCTACTGCGGCGGCGCGTGGCCGATGCGGGCATCGACCTCGAGCAGGCGCAGCGCATTGCGAAGCTGCGCATAACGGCCACCGTGGAACGCGTCATGAGGGATGGCCGCAGCGGGTCGGCGCAGGTGAATCTGCTGTTTGGCGCTGGTGTGGCGCTGCTGCTGTACCTGATCATCGTGCTGTATGGCCAGATCGTGCTGCGGGGCGTGACCGAGGAGAAGCAGTCGCGCGTCTCGGAGCTGGTGCTGGCGAGCGTGTCGCCGCGCGTGTTGCTCACGGGCAAGGTGCTCGGTATTGGCGGCGTGGCGCTGGTGCAGCTGGGCTTCTGGACCGCCAGCGCGGTGACGCTGCTGGCCAATCGCGGGCGCCTGCTGGGTGCGCTCGGGGTTACGAGCACGAGCATAACGCTCCCCGCGTTCACCCTGTTCGAACTGGCCCCGCTGCTCGCCTATTTCGTGTTTGGGTACATCCTGTACGCGGCGCTCTTCGCCGCGGTGGGCTCCATCGTGAGCTCCGAGCAGGAGGCGCAGCAGGCGCAGACCCCGTTGGTCTCGCTGTTGGTGGGGAGTATGGCGTTGCTGCAGCCCGCGCTGAGCGACCCCGATGGCCCCATTGCCCGCACGATGAGCATCGTGCCATTCTCGTCGCCCATCCTCATGCCGCTGCGGCTTGGGCTGGCGTCGGTGCCGGCGAGCGAACTGGTGCTCTCCATCGTGCTCCTCGTGATCTCGGCCCTCGCCGCCATGGTGGCGGCGGCGCGGCTCTATCGCACGGCGCTGCTCATGTACGGCAAGCGGCCGTCACTCGCCGAAATCGCGCGCTGGATTCGCGTGAACGGGTGACCGGTGCCGCGGTCCCGAGGCCGCCCGGCGGGTGTATCCCCCGCCGGCGGCCTCGGGTCACGCTGGCGCGCAGTGCTCGTCGAACGCGTGCGTCAGGTCGGCCGCGATCTCCTGCGCGCTGCGCCCCTCGATCTGGTACCGCTCGAGCATGAATACCACATCACCGTCCTTGAGCAGGGCGATGCTGGGGGACGACGGCCGGTAGCCGGTGAAGTAGCTGCGCGCCCGCTCCGTGGCCTCCTTGTCCTGCCCGGCGAACACCGTGGTGGCCACATCAGGCTTCACGGTGTGCTGGAGCGCCATGGCGACCGCTGGACGCGCGTTGCGGGCCGCGCACCCGCACACCGAGTTCACCACCACGAGCGCCGTGCCCTTGTGCTCGGCGAACTTCGCATCGACCTCAGCCACCGTCTTGAGCTCCTCCACGCCAAGCCGCGTGAGCTCCTGGCGCATGGGAATGAGCAGCTGTTCGGGGTACATCATGTGTGCCGGCTCCTTCAGTAGTCAGGGATATCCTCTCGGGGTTCCCGCACCAGCGCCAGAATGGCGGCCTGCGGGACCACGAGATACTGTTCGTTTTCGAAGGTGATCTCCACGGCGGCCTTGCGGAAAAAGAGCGCGTAGTCGCCCACCTGGGCCTGCATGGGCACGTAGCGCGCCTCGCGCCCCGCCTGTCCGCCAATCCGCCACGGCTCGTCCCCCTGATCGGCCAGATCCGGCAGGGCCAGTCCAGGCCCAGTGGCCACAATCTCCCCACCCTGCACCGCCTGATTGTCCACCGCCGTTGGCGGGAGATACAGCCCCACCTTCGAGCGCTGCTCCCCATCCTCGAGCTTCACCAGGACACGATCCCCGACGACGATCAAACGCTTCTTGGTCATGCGCTGAAAGCTAGCGGCTGGCGGAAGGGTCTCGGGGTTCGGGGGGCGTGGGGCGTTCAGGATGGGCGAGCGAGGCGCTGGCGAACCGTGCCAGCTCCAGCACCAGGTCCCGCAACTCCTGTTGCTTGGACCGGGAGCTGAACTGGAAGGCCACCCGCGCGCCGCCGAGGGTCCCGGCGAGAATCCCCAGCCAGGCACCGACGCCGACCAGCGAGCCCATGGACTTGGACAGTGTGGCCGCGGTGACCCCGCCGGCCACCACCCCAATCCCGGCCCCAAGGGCGGCGTACACGCCGGCCGCCACCCCGCTCAGGTCCTCGTAGGCCCGCACGGTGGTACGCCCGTTGCGCACGGCCACCGTGACCTGCAGCAGCCGCACCATCCCCTGTTGAGCCTGCCGGGCGCTGTTCACGTTGATCGTCAGTGTACGCCCCACCGCGTTGACGGCGATCAGGTCGCCCAGTGAGCGACGTGCGATGTCGGCCAGCTCCTCGAACGCCTCGAGGGAGATCTCGCCGTCCAGCACACTCTCGTACTCGATCTTCGTGTATTCGCCCAGCCAGGCATTGCGTGGCTTCTGCATGCGCGGGCCCGGTACCACCGTGACCTGGGCAAGGGCGTTGGCCACCTCGCGTTCGGCGAGGGCGCGCTCCACGTACCGGGGCGCGATACCGGCCTCCGACGCTGCGTCCTTCACCATTGTCACGTCGTAGCCGCGGGTTGGCGACGCCGCCGGTGGTGACGCCGGGAACTGCGCCGGCGGCACCATCATGCCGGTGTTTGCCTGAAGCTCCGCCGCCCGCGCCCATACGGCGTCCGCCTCGGTCGAGGATAGCCACGCCTCCGCTCCGGCGGTGGGCCCCGGCGGTGCCTTGCCCTGCGGCGCGAGCACGCCTGATTCGCCCAGCGATTCCAGCAGGGCCCGCGCCGATGGGATACGGTCGCCGGGGCGCTTTTCGAGGAGCGCCGCCACCAGCGTATCGAGCCAGCCAGGCAGATCGGGGCGCAGCTCGTGCAGGCGGGGCGGCGCCGTGTTCACGTGCGCCACCAGCACCGCCGAGGGGGGTGCTGCGTTCGAAGGGGAATCGCCCGGTGAGCAGGCGGAAGAGCAGCACCCCGAGCGCGTGCGCGGCCTCGAGGGCCAGCGCCAGCTGTCACATGACCGCGACCGCGCTCGGCACGTCGAAGGGGCCCGTCTGCGCGAGCCGTTCGGCGAGCGACTCGCCCTTCACGTACCCCATGGTGAAGTAGACCACCGCGTCGCGCTCGGCGGCGGAGTAGATGGGCACGATGTTGGGATGCGACAGCGCGGCGGCCGTGCGCGCCTCTCGCAGGAAGCGCTCGCGCACCGCCGGATCGGCGGCGAGGTGCGGCGGGAGTGTCTTGATGGCCACCTGCCGGTGCAGCTGCGTATCCTCGGCCAGATACACCACGCCCATGCCCCCGCGCCCGATTTCACGCTGGAGCAGGAAGTCGGCCCCCACGGCTCGGGCCAGGGATGGTGCCGGCTCAGGCCAGGCAAAGGCGTGTGTGTTCATGGGCGATGGTCGGAGGAGGCACCGCAAACGGGGAGGCGCATCATTGCAGTGCGCGCACGACCCGATCGGCCGCCGCCACGCCATGCCACTGCGCTTCCTCGAAGAGACTCAAGTTACTGAGGTCTGCGTGGGCCATGAACAATCGCGGTCCAGGCTGCCACGCCTGCAGCGCCTGGACGCGCGCCAGCGCCCCGGGGACGGGGCGGGCCATTGCGTGCCCCCAGCGCCTGATGTCGATACGCACCAGCCGTTGCGCGATGTCGGGGTGGGCACGCTGCAGGTCGGCAATGATATGGTCACGCCACGCACTCCACGGCGTGTCGCGCAGCTGCTGCCGCGCCTCCACCGCAGAACGATCGGTGAGCGCGTGATACCAGGTCCACAGCTGCGTCGTTCGCGGGGTGCCAAGTTGCTGATGCTGCGCATTCACGTACCCCAGTGCGCTACTGCCGTAGATCACGTTGTCCCACGCCATGGGCGCGCCGCGCTCTGCCGGAGGCCGGTCGAGCACGAGGTTGGCCACCATCCACGGCGCGTACTCGAGGCTCACCGGGAGCACCGCGGTGCGCAACACGCGGGGAAGCACGAACAACGGAGCGGCCCACACCACGGCCTCGGCGATGATGCGCTCGCGGGGCGTATCGAGCTGCCATGCGGTGCCACGGCGCTCGAGCTGCAGCACGGGCGCTGCGGCCTGCAGGCGCGGGCGCCCGCGCGCGTCGCCGCGACGCGACAACCGGCGCGTCAGGGCGCGGACGAGATAGTCGTTGCCCTCCGGCCAGGTGAGCGGACCCAGCTCCTCCTCCCCCCTTGCCGCAAAGTAGTGCATCGCCGCCCAGGCGCTGGCCTGCTGCAGCGACGCGCCATAGTCGTCGCGCGTGCCGTACTCCACCCACCAGCGCAGCGCCGGGGCATCGAGCCGGAGCGACCGTAGCCACTGATCGGCCGTCACCCGATCGAGCGCCTCCACGTCGCGTGCGCGCCTCGCCGCCAGGCCGCCGCGCCGCCTGGCCTCCTCGCGCACCGCATGGCCCTGCGCCGACGGCACGCTGAACATGCCGCTCGCGCGCCACTCTGCGACCAGCGATTCGAACTGGGCAAACTGCCGCCGCTCGGCCGCAGTGGCCGCATCGAGGGGATCGAGTCCTTCGCGCCAGCGGCCGTGGTGCCAGATGCGCTCCTGCGGCGCGTGGCAGAGCACCGTCTCGTCCCACTCGCCGGTTGGTGAGAGCAGCCCCAGTTCGCGACAGAGTTCGCGCACATGCACGGCATGGGTGGCGGGAACGGGGAGGTAGTGCGCGCCCCACGGTGCACGCAACCCGTCGAGTCCGGGGTACTCTGCCGAGCGGGCATTGCCGCCCAGCTGGGCACCAAGCTCGAGTAGCGTCCAGTCGGTGAGCCCGCGCGCATCGAGTCGCCAGGCGGCGCTCAGCCCACCAATGCCACCCCCCACGATGGCCACGGCCACGGTGCGCTCGGTGCGTGCGTGGGTGGGCGTGACGCCCCCATCCCGCAAGGCATGCCCCGCCGCGGCATCGTCGTCCACGAAGCCTCCGCCAATGACGCGCCCCTTCTGCGTGAGCCCCACCAGGGCGGGAGCGGCGCCGACCACCGGCGGCGCCACCACGGTGAGGGCCGCCGCCCCCGCCGCCGCCTGCGCTGCAACCTGCGCTGCCGCCTGCGCCGCACGCTGCAGCAACGCCCGCCGCGTAATCACGCGCCGCCTCGCGTCGCGCGTCTAGCGATTGATGGCATCGAACTCGTGCTCGTAATAGCGCACGAGCACCTGATCGTTGAGCCGGTTGGCCTCGGCGGGCACGCGCTGCATGTCTGCCGGGAAATCGAAGAGCGTCGGGACGGCCCGGGCCGTGAGATAGCGCAAGCCCGCAGGCAGCTGGGCCGGGGGCGCATAGCTGTCGACCCCCGCAATCACGAACCCCCACTCGCCGAAGCTTGGCACGTACACATGGTACGGCCAGGTGCGAAGGCCTGCGCCCTCGAGCGTGGCCACGATGCTCCAGTACGACTGCCGCGCAAACATGGGCGACGTGCTTTGCACCGCAATGAACGCGCCCGGCGCGAGGTGCTGCCGCACGAGGCGATAGAAGGCACTCGTGTACAGCTTGCCTACGTGATAGTTGGACGGATCGGGAAAGTCGACGATCACGAAATCGAACTGCGCCGCATTGGCGGCGAGCCAGGTGAAGGCGTCGGCATTGACCACCGTCACGCGTGGATCGTTGAGCGCGTCCGCATTGAGCCGCGTGAGCCGCGGATGCGACTGAAACAAGCGGGTCATGCCCTCGTCCAGATCCACCAGCGTGACCCGCTGCACGTCGGGGTACCGGAGGATCTCGCGCACCGCGAGGCCATCGCCGCCGCCCAGCACCAGCACCCGCCCGCGGGCTCGCGCGGCGGCGAGCCCGGGGTGCACCAGCGCCTCGTGATAGCGATACTCGTCGCGCGACGCGAACTGCAGATGCCCGTTGAGGTAGAGGCGCAGGTCGTCCTTCCAGCTGGTGAGCACGAGGCGCTGATAGCGGGTGTCCTTCGCCAGGATGATGGGATCGGCATACATCCCCTCCTCGGCCAACGTGGTAATGGCCTGCCCCTTCCAGAGGCCGCCACCCAGCACGAGGAGCGCCAGCATGCCGGCGCCCTGCAGCCAGCGCCGTCGCGGCAGCACATCACGGAAGAGCCAGGTACTCCACAGCCCCACGGCCACGTTGATCACCCCGAACAGCAGCGCGGAGCGCACGAGGCCCAGCCGAGGCACCAGCAGCAGCGGGAACAGCAGCGAGGCCACGAGGGCGCCGATGTAGTCGAACGTGAGCACGTTCGCCACGACGTCCTTGAACGAATAGCGATCCTTGAGGATGCGCATGAGCAGCGGCACCTCGAGTCCCACCAGGATGCCGATGAGCAGCACCAGCGCATACAGCGTGGGGCGAAACGCCTCGGTATACGCGAACGCGAGGAAGAGCGCGAGCGACGACAGCCCCCCCACCACGCCGACGAGCAGTTCGATGATGACGAAGCGGGTCACGACCCCGCGCACCACGAAGCGGGACAGCCAGCTCCCGATGCCCATGGCGAAGAGATAGGTGCCGATGATCGTGGAGAACTGCGTGACGCTGTCGCCCAGCAGATACGACGCGAGCGCTCCCGCGACGAGCTCGTAGATGAGCCCGCACGCCGCGATGAGGCAGACGGATAGGAACAGCGCGAGTTGCACGGGAACCCTGGTGACGCGGTCGTCGGCGCGATGCCCCGCGCGCGATGCCGCGCGCGTCAGTGAATGGCGGCCGCGACGATGATGCCGAGGGCGATGGCGACCGACCCCATGAGAATGGCTGCCGCGGTGTTCTGCTTCTCGCTGATCTCGTCCCAGAGCTTGCCGGGGGTGAGGGCATCGAGGATGAAGAAGGCCGCCACGAACATCACGATGCCGATGAGCGCAAAAGCGGCGGAGTTGACGACGTTCTCCACGAACTGTCCGTTCATGCCTGAATCCTCATGCGTGGGGTGTCACTTGCCACGGAGCGTGCGCCCGGGGATGTAGTACGACGAGCGATACGCGCCCGGATTGTCGCGCACCGAACGCGGATCGTTGCGCGTTTCGTTGGCGCGCGTGAGCGTCCAGCCGCGATACTGCGCCATGCCGAGCAGGGCGAGCACCAGGGCGAGCCAGACGGTGTAGAGGCGAGGGCCCATGTTCACTCTTCGCTGCTGGAGGTGCCGCCGATGGGATGATCGCTCTCGGCCCAGCGCCGGTTCTCGAAGGCGGCAGACGGGAAGAGCGCGAACACCATGGGTGTGAGGAGTGCGAGGAACGCCACCGCGTAGAAGCCGTAGTGCGGCACGTCGCGACGAACCGCGATGGTGTATCCGACACGCGGTCGTCCGACCTCGCCCCCTTCGGGTTCGACGCGCAGGAAATAGCGGCCCGCAGGGACGGCCGACAGACGCACCGTCTCGGAGCGATCCCCCTCCGACCACGAGCCGTCACTGTCCTGGCCGGAATAGTACGCGAGCTGGCGCGTGACCTCGCGCGTCTCGCCGGTCTGCTCGTTGATGAGCGACAGCGTGAAGAACACCCAGTCGTTGTCGAGTGCCGCGGCGACATCGATCGCCACGCCCGAGGGGCGCCCGTCGAGGGTGAACGGCGGCGTCACGAAGGCGCCGCTGACCCCGGTGGTGCGATCGAAGGTGGACGCCTGCGAGAAGACGGTGCGCTTGCTGGAGAAGATGAGGTTCGCGAAGAGCATCATGAACAGCACCAGCAGGCCGATGAGGAACCGTTGCCCCATGCGCTTGGGGAGGTCGCCGTACGGGTTGGGCTGGTTGGCGAAAACGCCGATCGGCGTGAGGAGCGAGGGGATGCCGAAGGCCCGGGCGATCTCCTCCGGCGGCGTGTAGGTGCCACGGGAGAAGGTGACCTCACCCGCCGACTCCTCGGCACTGAGGATGAAGGGCGGGTCGACGAAATCCCGGCTCACCACGGAGTCGCCCACGCGCAGCTCCCACGGGAATTCGCCGAGCGCGGCCGTGGTTCGCGCCAGCGCCGTCTGGAAGTGCTTGTAGCGACGGCCATCGTGGGTGAGGGTCAGCTGCCCGTCGCTCACGCCGCCGCGGGGGCGCCACTTGAGCTTCTCGATGACGTTCCAGTGGCCGTCGTATTCCGACAGGTACAGAAACCCGCGATACGGATTGAAGCAGACGTACTCCGTCCACGAGTAGTCGGTCCCTTCGACGGTAATGGTGACCACCTGGCAGCCGATCACTTCCCAGGTGACACGCCGCAACACCCCGCGCGTGCCCAACGGAATGCGCGGCTTGAGGCGTACGGCCTCCCCGTACTGCAGGACACGCAGGGTGTCGTTGGCGGCATCGAGCTGCGCGCCACAGGCGGCACACACGACGCTCTCGGCCCATCCCTGGGCCCGCATCTCGATGGCGGCGCCGCACGAGGGGCACGACAGGGATGCCACGCGCGGCACCACGCTGCGGGCCACGGGCGATGTGGTGGGCCGTGTCATGGTGGGGCGCTCACCAGCCTTCGAAGTCGCGCAACTGCGTCATGGCGAGGTCGTCGAAGGACACGTACTCCCCCAGATACAGCAGCGGCGGCACTTCCGTACCATCAACGGTGGCAAAGCGCCCATCGTCGCTGACCAGGTCGACGAACGTGCTGTTGCCTTTGGCGAACGTGGTGAAGGGCAGTTCACCCTCGGTGCCCAGATAGTGCGCCTCGAGGATATTGGCCACCTCGTATCGCCCATCCCCCCACGTGAAGGCATCGCCAACGAGCACATTGCGCTGCTCCGGCATGCGGCCGTCGGGGTGCACCTGCACGGTCATGGCGTACTCCAGCTGCGCATCGGAAAGCCACGCGCTCGATCCGTCGTCGCGCAGACAGTGCCATTCGTTCCAGCGTCCCCGCTCCCACCCATACGTGAGACGCCCCACCACCACGAACGACTGGCCACGCCAGCGCCCCGCGGTGCCGATCTGAATGGGCGAGCCCGTCACGGGAAAGTCGGCCTGCAGTCCCACGCGCTCGAGCGCGAGGTCGCGGCGCACGAGCAGGCTGCGGCAGTAGGGACACGTGGTCTGCACGGCCTGCGCCCACAGAAAGCGCACGGGTGCGCCGCAGTTGGGGCAGGTGGCGCTGTGCGCCTGCGGTGCCGTCACGAGCGCGTCAGGCCGGCGGCGCCAGGCTCCGGCGCGTACGCGCGCGCCACATGGCGCACGTGAACGACCGTGGCGCCCAGCCGCGCCTGCAGCCGCGCCTCCCAATCCCACGCCGCACGCGGGGTGCAGCAGAACAGGTTGAGGCAGGCCGACCCGTGCTCCGGGAACGTGTGCACCGTCAGGTGTGACTCGGCGAGCATGAGGAGCCCGGTGATCCCCCCGGCCTCCCCGGCATCACCGTCGGCCGTGGCGGTGGGCGCCGGGAACTGGTGCCACAGCGCCTCGCCCACCGGATGCAATGCCAGATCGGCCACGATGGCGCCGAAGAGCGCGCGCAGCGTGGCGGGATCGGCCAGGCGCTCGGGCACACAGCCGAGCGCCTCCACGATCCACTCTTCACCCACAGGAGAGGTCGTCATGCTGAACGGCAGCAAGGGAGGCTGGCCGTGCGCTCAGCTTCCCTGCGCGGTGCCGCAGGCGGAGCAGAACTTGGCGATGGACGGCAGCCGAGTGCCGCAGTTGATGCAGAACTTGCTGTCGGCCGACGGCTCGACGGGAGTGGCCATGCGCGTGGGCGGGGCCGCACCACCTGGCGCACCGGGGGCCTGCATTCCGCCCACGATGGCGCCGGCAATCGCCCCGCCGAGCCCGACACCGGCGCCCATGCCGGCGGCCAGCCCCGCCATGCCCCCTTCGTTGGCCGCCGCAATGGGAATGCTCTGCGCCGCCTGATACGCAGCGTAGGTGCGCATGTCGCCGATCATGTTCATCGAGATGCGTTCATCGAGACGCTTCTGCAGCTCTTCCGGAAGCGACAGGTTCTCGACGGTGAACGACTCGAGCCGGAGGCCCAACTGCTCGAAGGCGGGCGCCACGCCGCTCGCAATCTGCGTGGCGAGCTGCGCCTGATTGGCGGCCATGTCGAGGAACGGCACGTTTGCGCTGGCGAACGCCGTGGTGAAGCCGGCAATGATGGCGTTCCGCAGCTGGGGCTCGATCTGCGCCACCGTGTACTCCGCATCGGTGGCACCCACCGTCTGCTGGAACACGGCGGGATTGGCCACGCGGAACGCATACATGCCGAACGCGCGCAGGCGCACCGCGCCGAACTCGCGATCGCGAATGGTGATGGGCTGCTGCGTTCCCCACCGCTGTCCGGTCTGCTGACGGGTGGAGAAGAAGTAGACGTCGCTCTTGAACGGTGACTGGAACATCTTGTCCCAGTTCATGAGGTTCGTGAGCAGCGGCAGGTTCTGCGTCACCAGCGTGTGCAGCCCGGGACCGAAGGCGTCGGCGGCACGCCCCTCATTCACGAAGAGCGCCAACTGCGATTCCCGCACCGTGAGCTGGGCACCGCTCTGGATTTCCATGTCCCGCATGGGGAAGCGGTACATGAGCACCCCGGGACCGGATTCGGTCCACTGGATGACATCGATGAATTGCTTGCGGAGGAAATCGCCCAGCGCCACGGAAGCTCCTGGTTCAGGTGTAGCAGCCCCTACGACAACGCCGCCGGAAAGTGTCAGGATGACACCCGGCGCACCACCGGCCGGTTACTTGAGCGGCGGCCTGACCAGATGATACGTGGCCTGACGCCCGAACGCCCACCGCACCTTGCCGCTCGCGTCGATGATCACGTCCTCCTCCTGCGCCGACCGCACCTGCTGATTGTTCCACTCCGGCACCGGGGTGGTGGCCTGCAGCTCGATGGAGTACCACATGCCGGGGATGATCTTGTGGTCGCCGCGACCGGGGACGCCGTCCTGGTAGTCCCAGAGACCGATCAGCGCGCCCGCCCCGTGTCCGTGCAACCCGATCGGGTGCGAGTACTCGGTGCCGTCGATCCCCTCCGCCTTCATGCGAGTGAGCACCGCCTTGAGGACCTCGTTCCCCGTGCGCCCGGGCTTGAGCTCCTCCACGGTGATATCCTGCAGCCGGTTGGAGTTGGCGAGCGCCTTCTTGAGCCCCGCCGGCACGTCGGTCTCGCCCGGCTTGAGCACGTACCCATTGTGCTGGGTGTCGGTGTTGAGCCCCATCGCCGTGACGCCGAAGTCGCAGTGCAGCATGTCGCCCGGCAGGATGGTGGGGTTGACCCCCACGAGCTCCGGGCTCCCGAAGGCCCGTTGGATCTCCACGCTGGGCTGGAACCAGGTGGAGAGCCCAAGGTCGGCCAGACGCTGGCGCATCCACCAGACCACGTCATCGGTCCTGGTGACCCCGGGGGTGATGACCTTGTTCGAGAACGCCTCGGTGATGATCTCCCACGCCACGCGATTGAGCTCACGGAAGGCCGCCTCCTCTTCCGGCTGACGCGCGGCGATGAGGTCTACCGCGAGCGCTTCGGCGTTCACGATGCGCGAGGTCCACGGCGCGCCGAGCGCCTCCAGCATCCCCTCCTTCTCCCCGCTCGAGAGCCCGTCGGCGAAGGCGAAGGTACGTGACGTGTTGATGGCGATCTTCCGTGGCTTGCGCTCCTCGATGACCTGCTTGAGCACGGTCCATTGCTCATCACCCCACAGTTCGGCCTGCCGTGAGTTCTCACGACTGCCGGCCGCAGGCTGCGCCACCGGCTTCATGCTGCGCACGGCCTTGAAGACGTTCCCCTGCGACGTGCCGCCCAGCGCGATGCGTTCGATGCCCTGCTGCGGGCCACGATCGAAAAAGACGTAGATGGTGCGCCGACGCGCGGCGAAGGTGGTGGGCGACGTGATGGCCTTGAAGAGCGGGTCCTCGTTGTACTCGCGCATGGGGACGACCCACATGTCGACGCCCTCGCGGCGCATGAGCAGGGGCAGCGTCCGCTCCATGCGCAGTTCGAACCACTTCTGCTGCTGCATCGCCTGGTCGCGCAGCAACCCGAACGGGCGCAGCGAGTCGGCCGCCGGCGACCCGCTGGTGCGCGCGCCGGGCGTGGCGGGGAAGGCGATGGGCTGGGCGTGCGCGGCGAGCGGAGCGAGCAGCGCGAGGGCGACGACGATGGAGCGCATGGTCACGAGGTCCGTGTGGCGATGGAGTTGGTTCAACAGCAGGGCTTGCTTTCAACCAGTGGCCGGCGACCGCTGGTCGACCGCCTTCCGCACCATCTGCACGACGACCGCGAGGATGAGGGCGAAGAGCGCGATGGTGAGGCCGCGTTGCCAGAGCGTCTGGCCGGCCATGGCCCACCAGTCCCCCCAGCCGGCGAGTTGGGAGCCATAGCGCTCGCGTCCGAGGACGATGAGCACGGAGCTCATCCCCATTTCCACGGCGAACTCGATGACGAAAAAGGCCAGGGCGCGCAGCGGCCAGCGGCGTACCGGATAGTTGCCGAGGTGCCAGGTGAGCATGCCGCAGAGGAAGAGCACGCCCAGCGTCAGGCCGATGATGAAGAACAGCCAGCTCCCGCTGCCGAGGATGACGGCACGCCACCCGCGCAGCACCAGCCCGGTAATGCCGGCTGGTTCCACGGTGCGGATGGCGAAGGCGCGCAGGGGGTGAAGCTTTTCCTCACCCCAGTGGATCACGTCGCGCGGAAAAAAACGGGACATTCGGGTGAAGCTACGTGCGGGGAGGGGGGGCGCTAGGCCCTCTCGGGCGCGGGGAGGACTACGCGGGGGGACTACGCGGGGGGACTACGCGCGATCGGGGACGCGTTGGCGGGGACGCGTTGGCGGGGACGCGTTGGCGGGGACGCGTTGGCACCGACGCGGGCACCGACGCCGACACCGACGCCGACACCAACGCGGGCACCAACGCGGGCACCAACGTGGGCACCAACGCGGGCACCAACGCGGGCACCAACGCGGGCACCAACGCCGCGACGGCCGAAGGCTCGTCGCCCGTCGTTGCCCCGCGTACAGGCCCGCGTGGGCGCCTGCGTCCCCTCAGCGTCCGTGCCAACGCGTGGTTGCCAGTGCGTCCCTGCCAGCGCGTCCGTGCCAGCGCGTAGGCGATCGCGCGTGGGTCCCCCGCGTCGTTATCGCACCGCTCCCAGCAGGAACACCAGGCTCTCCGGCACGTGCGTGCGCCAGTAGCTCCAGGTGTGCGCGCCCGGGTACTCCGTGTACCGGTGCGGCACCCCCAGGCGGGCAAGGGAGGCGGCGAAGTCGCGGTTGTGTGGCGCCCAGACGTCGTCCACGCCGCTGTCGAACTGGAGCGCGGGATAGCGCGCGTCACCGCGTTCCACGCGGGCCCGCAGGCGGGCCGCCAGCTGCTGCGGGTCACGGGCCCGCCACGAGAGGGTGTCGGTGCCGAACGCCGGGCGCTGCGAGGGCCACAGCTGGCGCGCCGCGGCTGCGAGTTCGGCGAGCGTGGTGGCGTAGCGCGCGGAGTCGGTCGGCACGGCACCGACCCGCAGCCGCGGCGACAGGACACCCGAGTGGCTGGCCGCAGCGCGAAACACGTCGGGGTACGACAGGGCGAGCGTCAGGGCACCGTAGCCGCCCATGCTGAGCCCGGCAATGCCGCGGCTGTCGGGGGTGCCCCGGGTGCGGTAGCGACGATCCAGGTGCGCCACGAGATCGCGCGCGATGTAGTCGTCGTAGTGTGGCCACGGCACGCAGTAACTGGCAGCCGGCTCCCGGCGCGCCGTATCGGCCGCACACCCCGCGTCGGGGAGCGACGCCCATGTGGTATACCAGCCGTCGTCCCCGTCGGGCATGGCGACGATCGCTTCCGGGAAGCCGACGGCAATGAGTGAATCCATCACCTGCGGCAACCGTCCCGCCGTGACCCAGTCGCGCTCGCTGCCGCCCAGCCCGTGCAGGTACACCAGCAGCGGGTAGCGGGTGGCCGCGCTGCGTCCATACGACGGCGGCAGGTACACCGTGAGCGCCTTGCGGGTGCCGAGGGACTGCGCCCACAGCGTATCCGTGACGACGGTTCCCGGTGTGGACTGCGCCGGCAGGGCCGCCGCCCCGGCTGCCAGGAGCGCTGCCACGACCTGGCACACGCCCCGCAGGCGGCCCCACGGGCTGGTCACGCGCGCATCACCGGATGATGTCGCCAATGCGTCCCCACCGAATGTCGGTGAGGAAGGGGAGCGGTCGATCGCTTTCGTCGGCACGATACGAGTAGTACACGAAGACCGGGCGCCCGCGCACATTCTCGCGCGGCACGAACCCCCAGTAGCGGCCGTCCTTCGAGTCGTAGCGATTGTCGCCGAGCATGAACAGCATCCCCGGTGGCACGACGAGCGGCCCCCAATCGTCGAGTGTCGGCTGAGCGGGCGGATCGCCGGCCGCGGTGCCCTTCACCTCGAACGGCTTCTGCCACAGGAACAGCGGGTGCGAGAATCCGCCATCCCCCTTGGGGTTCTGCGACGCGGCGAATCCCTGTCGCTGGGGGAGGCCGTTGAGATAGAACAGGCCGCCGCGCATCCACACGGTATCACCTCCCACGGCGACCAGGCGCTTCACGAGCGTGGGGGTGGGGTCGTCCGGCTGGTCCACCTGATTGGGCGACACGAACACCACGACATCGCCACGCTCGGGGTCGTCGTAGCCCGGCAGATTGATGGCGGTGAATGGCACGTGCGGGCCGTACGCCAGCTTGTTCACGAACAGCCAGTCGCCGATGAGCAGCGTCGGGATCATGGAGCCCGAGGGGATGCGATAGGCCTCGAGCAGGAACGTGCGCACCACGAGGAAGACCGCCACCGTGAACAGGACGGCCTTGGTGTTCTCCCACAGGGAGGGGCCGTGGCCGGACCCGCCGGCGGACTTGCCGGCGGACTTGCCGGCGCGAAGCGCCGAGACGGCGCTGCCACTGCGGGAGGAGGCGGACTTCTTCGAGGCCACGGGTGTGCGGGTAGGTGTTCCACGGAGGCGCCCGGCGGGGCGGACGGCGAACCAACCGAAATGTACAAGGGGCGCGTCCGGATCCGGACGCGCCCCTTGGTCGTACGAGTGCAGCCGGTCGTGGGTTACGACAGGTGCTTCGAAACGAGCTTGGTCATGTCGAACATGCTGACCGAGCTCTTGCCGCCGAACACCTTCTTGAGCTTGTCGTCGGCGTTGATCTGGCGCTTGTTCTTCTGATCCTGGAGGCCGTTCTTCTTGATGTAGGCCCAGAGCTTCTTCACGACTTCGGTGCGCGGCAGGCCCTTGTCACCGACGATCGCCGCGAGCTCGGCGCTCGGCGTGAGGGGCTTCATGAAGGCCGGGTTCGGCGCGCGCTTGGCGGCCTTCTTGGCCGGGGCCTTCTTCGCGGCCGCCTTCTTGGGCGCCGCCTTGGTCGCGGCCTTCTTGGCCGGAGCCTTCTTCGCGGCCGCCTTCTTGGGCGCGGCCTTCTTCGGGGCAGCCTTCTTGGCGGCCTTCTTGGGAGCAGCCTTCTTCGCGGACTTCTTCGCAGCGGCCATGTCGTCTCCTGAGAGTGGTGACCGTGTAGGTCGCGTCGAGCAACCGGATGATCTCGACAGATCGCGCGAAGGCGGGACGCGCTTCGCGGACGCGCACAAACTACAATCACACCTTGGTCGCGCAATAGTGGATTTGTCGTTTTCCCTCTGAAAAACGTCGAATATTTGCCGTTTTTCTCCGTTTTCCCCTCTGACGCGCGGATTTTTTCGTCGCGGCGCGCCCCGTTTCCCCTCTGAAACGCGCGCTCGCGGCGCACCGCCCGCTCAGCGCGGCGGCATGTGAACAGAGAGAAAATGTGTGGTGGCGGCGAGAATCTCGCGGCGCACCCGCCGGTCGCCGAGGCGCACGTACCCCTCGGGCTCGCCGTCGTGATCGGGGAGCAACAAGTGGTCGGTGTCGCGAAACCGTCGCACCTCCACCGGTCGTGTTCCCCCGCGGCGCAACGCGCGTGCGAGCTCGTCGGCCTGCGCCGGCGGTACCTGGCGATCGGTGTCCCCGTGCAGCAGCAGGACCGGCTGGCGTACCGTGGCCGCCACCTCGCGCGGATCCAGCGCAAACCAGCGGCGCAGCCACGGGTCCGCGGCGGCCAGCAGCTCCGCCTCGGCATCGGCCGCCGCGAGCACCGTCGTATGCGCCTCGCCAGGCCACCGTGCGAGATCGCTGCTCACGAGCTGTTGCCGCTGCCAGCGTGCGATGTCGCGCCCGGGTCGGGACGGGGCGCCCAGCAGCACGAGGGCCGCAAGGGCCGGATCGGCCCGTGCCGCGAGCAGCGCCACCACCGCGCCCTCGCTGTGCCCCACCAGCCCAATGCGCGCGCGGTCGATGGCCGGCTGCGCGCGCAGCCAGCGCACGGCTGCGGCCGCGTCGCGGGCAAAGTCATCCGTGGTCGCGCCCGCGAACCGTCCGCCCGACTCGCCGGTGCCACGATCATCGAGGCGCAGCACGGCCATCCCCGCCGCGGCCAGCGATTCGCTCAGTTCACGCCACGGAGCGTAGCCCGACAGTTCCACCCGCGTGCCGTCACGATCCTGCGGCCCGGAGCCACCAATGAGCAGTACCCCCGGGACGCGCGGCTCCACCGCCGCGGCCGGGGCGGATGACGCCGGCCGCATGAGCGCCCCCACGAGGGTGGTACTGTCGTCGACCACCACCACGGCGCGCTCCTCGCGCCACGCGCCGGTCGGGGCGGGGGTCGTGCACGCGGCGATCCCCAGCCACGCGCACGACACCAGGCGCCGCGTCAGCGCGCCGCGGCGGCGAGCGCGCGCAGGCGCGTGAGGCACTGGACGTCCCAGGGATCGGGCGTCGCGTCGTCTTCGGCGACGTCGGGACGCTGCTGCGGTGTCTCGAGAATGAGCGGGATCCCCTGCGCACGCCGGTCCTGCAACAGCCAGCCGAACGGCTCGGCGCCAATGAGCCCCTCGCCAATGAGCGCGTGCCGATCCTTGTTCGACCCCATCGCCCCTTCACTGTCGTTGAGGTGCAGGAAAGCCGGCGGTTCGCCGGTAGCCGCTTCGAAGGCGTCCAGCACGCCCGTCAGCGCTTCCCGCGACTCGGCGAGCGGAAAGCCCGACGCAAAGAGGTGACAGGTGTCGAGCCCATACCCGGTCCGGTGCCGCTGATCCTGGGGAATGCCGGCCAGCATGAGCGCCACCTCGTCGGGTGTGCGCCCCACCGTCGTGCCGGCGCCGGCCGTGTTCTCGATCAACAGGCGGGTCGGGCCCTCGGGGACCAAGGCCAGCGCGCGGCGCATGGCGTCCGCTACCCGTTCGCACGCCTCCTGGCGGTCACCGGTGGTCGCCGCCCCCGGATGAAAACAGACCCCGCCAACGCCCAGCGCCGTCGAGCGCTCGAACTCCTTGGCGAGCCCCGCAGCGGCACGCGCCCACTTCTCGGCGTCCGGCGTGGCGCAGTTGAGTACGTACGCGGCGTGCACGATGACATGTGCCGGCTGAATGCCGGCGGCGGCGAGGGCGTCGTGGAAGCGGGCGACCCGGTCGGGCTTCACCCCCACCTTGTCGTTGTAGTACTTGGGAATGGCACTGAAGATCTGCAGCGCGTGCATGCCCGCCGTGCCGGCGCGGCGGGCGGCCATGGGAATGCCGCCGGTGTCGATGCAGTGGGCGCCCAAAAGGAGCATGGCTCAGGAAGCAGGGAGGGGGCGTTCAGGGAGCAGGACGCAGATCACTTCACCACGGCGCGACGAATCTTGAACACGGGTTCCGCATCGGGTGAGGCGAAGTCGCTCCACCCGACCACCACCGCCTTGCCGCGCACCGCCACGTACGGATCGCGCGCCGTGGTCCCGCCGCTCGCCGTGAGGCGCTCCTCGAAGAGATGGCCGGCCGTGCGGGAAATCGCCACCGCCGTCGTCACCCGCGCACGGCTGTTGGGGTCCTCGTAGGCCACCGCCACCAGTTCGCCATGCGACGCCACGCGCGCCTGCCCCAGCCGCTCGCCGTAGAGCACGGCGACCGGCGGTTCGAAGGCGGCGCGCGGATCCATCTGGTGCGCGTAGAACACCCCCGGCCCCTCGGGGCCGGTGAGGGCGTAGGCCACATGCACGTATCCGTTGAGGCGATCCACCGCCAGACTCGGCGCGGGACGCGCGCACCCGTATGCGCCGCGATCGGCGGCCTGCGCATCGCGCGGCCCCTGATCGAGCGTGTCCACCATGATGGGCCCGCGCCAAGCGCCGAGACGCCCTTCGCTGCGAACGGAATCGCGCCAGGCGGCGGCGAGGTGGACACGTCCGCCCGTCGCGCGCGTCCACCACACGGCCACCAGGCCGCGCGCCGGTGCCACCGCCAGCCGCAGCGAGCGGGCACAGCGGGCGGCGTCGATCGGCACCTCCCCGTCACCCAACGAGGTCGTGGGCGCCGAGGCCATGTCCATGGACGGCAGCGTCGCCGACGCGGCGAGCCGCTGCCCCGCCTCCGCGAGGGAATCGAGTGCCCCCGCGAGCAGGGTCACGGCGCCCGCCTCGCGCAGCTGATCCTCCGTCAGCAGGAACGCCGCCGTTGCGGAGCCGTCGGCGAGGGTACTGTCGTGGGGCGCGAACGGCGGGTAGCGCAGAGGCGACGGTTTCGTGGTCGCCACGGGCGCCGGGTCCAGCCACCGCGCCGGGGGCTCCTCGCAGGCGGTGAGGACGAGCCCGAGCGTGGCACCCGCGAGCAGAGTGGCGGGGCGGAGAGGTGGCAGCGGACGGGACATGCGCGAACGGTAGTGCAAGAACGGCGCGACGCCAGCGCGTCTGCTAGCTTTGGCCTCATCCTCTCGCTTGCGACCCCGCCCCACTTGGCCGCCGGGCTCGCGGCCTTTTGCCCATCGGAGACTCACGATGTCCTTTGCTGCCTTCGACGGTACGCGTCGCGTACCGCCTGCGGTCAACGAGCCGGTGCGCGCCTACGCGCCGGGATCCGCCGAACGTGCCTCCCTGCAGACGCGCCTCGAGCAGATGGCCGCCGAGGTGGCCGAAATTCCGGTGGTGATCGGTGGTCGCCGCATTCACACCGGCCTCACCGGCACGGTCCGCATGCCCTGCGATCACCAGCACGTGCTGGCCACGTATCACAAGGCCACGCCCGAGCTGGTCCACGAGGCCATTGCCGCGGCCGCCGCGGCGCGCGCGGAATGGGCCAGCTGGCGCTGGGAGGAGCGGGCCGCCGTCTTCCTGCGGGCGGCCGAGCTGCTCACCACCACATGGCGCAACACGCTGCTGGCTGCCACCATGCTGGGGCAGGCCAAGACGGTGCATCAGGCCGAGATCGATGCCACCTGCGAACTGATCGACTTCTGGCGCTTCAACGTGCAGTTCGCCCAGGAGCTGTACGCGGAGCAGCCGCTCAGCGACCACACGATGTGGAATCAGCTGGACTACCGGCCGCTCGAGGGCTTCGTGTACGCCGTCACGCCCTTCAACTTCACGGCCATTGGCGGCAACCTCCCCGGGGCCCCGGCGCTGATGGGCAACGTGGTGCTCTGGAAGCCCTCGGCGACGGCGCTGCTCTCGAGCTGGTACACGTACCTCCTGCTCGAGGAAGCGGGGCTGCCGAAGGGCGTGATCAACTTCCTCCCCGGCGACGCGGCCATGATCTCCGACATCGCGCTCACGCACCGCGATCTCGCCGGCGTGCACTTCACCGGCTCCACCGGCGTCTTCAGCAGCATGTGGGAGACGGTGGGCAAGAACATGGGCAAGTACCGGTCGTATCCGCGCATCGTGGGGGAAACGGGCGGCAAGGATTTCATCGTGGTGCACCCCAGCGCCGAGCCGCAGGCCGTGGCGGTGGGCATGGTGCGTGGCGCCTTCGAGTACCAGGGGCAGAAGTGCTCGGCGGCGAGCCGGGCCTATGTTCCTGCGTCGCTGTGGCCAACGGTGAAGGAGCGGTGCATCGCGATGATGGCGGAGATGAAGCAGGGGGACACGCGCGACTTCTCCAACTTCGTGGCGGCGGTGATCGATGAGCGCGCGTTCGACCGGCTCGCCGGGGCGATCGACGAGGCGAAGGCCAACGCGACGATCGTGGCCGGCGGGAGCTACGACAAGTCGAAGGGGTGGTTCATCCAGCCCACGATCGTGGAAACGCGGGACCCGAACTACCGCTCGCTGTGCGAAGAGCTGTTCGGCCCGCTGCTCACGGTGTACGTATACGACGATGCGCAGTGGCTGGAGACGCTCGCGCTGGTCGATGGCACGTCGCCCTATGCGCTGACGGGTGCCGTGTTCTCGCGCGACCGGCAGGCGGTGCGGGAAGCCATGACGCACCTGCGCAACGCCGCGGGCAACTTCTACATCAACGACAAGCCCACCGGGGCCGTCGTGGGCCAGCAGCCCTTCGGCGGGGCGCGCGGCTCGGGCACGAACGACAAGGCCGGCAGCAAGTCCAACCTCATGCGCTGGGTGAGCACGCGGACGATCAAGGAGACGTTCTCGCCGCCACTCGACTGGACGTACCCCTTCCTCGGATGATGGACCGCGGGCCGGCCGGTGGCCGGCCCGCTGCGGTTTACGAGGAAGGAAGCAGGGGGAAAGCTGTCAGGGCGCAGGAGGAAGGCGCGCCCCGACGTCCTTCCCCCTGAGTGCCTTCACCCTGCTCCCTCCCTTGTCATACAGGGGCGCGCGCGCAGCGCGCGCCGTCAACCTCATCGCCATGCGCACCCTCCGCTACGTCACCGCCGACGTCTTCACGTCGCAGCCATTCACCGGCAATCAGCTCGCCGTCGTGTTCGGCGCGGAAGGCCTGTCGACAGACACGCTGCAATCCATCACGCGGGAGTTCAATTACTCCGAGACCACGTTCGTGTTCGCGCCGGAGTCGGCGGGCACCACGCGGCGCGTCCGCATCTTTACACCCGGCATGGAAGTGCCGTTCGCCGGGCACCCCACGATTGGCACGGCGCACGTGCTCGTGGCCACCGGCGAGGTGCAGCCCACGGCCGACGCGCTGGCGGCAGGCGAGATGACGGTCGTGCTGGGAGAGAATGTGGGGCCGGTACCGGTACGTATCCGACTGGATGCGGGCGCGCCCACGTGGGCGCAGCTCACCACGGCGCTGTTGCCGGAGGAGCGGGTGGAGGTCACCGACCGCGACGCGATCGCGCACATGCTCTCGCTGGAAGTGACCGACCTGCTGGACGGCGACTACGCCCCTGCCGGCGTGAGCTGCGGCTTACCCTTTCAGATGATTCCACTTGCCAGCGTGGACGCGGTGTCCCGTGCGCGATTGCGCGTGGAGGCGTGGGAGCGGGTGCTTGGCGGGACGTGGGCGGAGTGGCCCATGGTGTTCGCGATGACCGACGGCCGGGACACGCCGGACCTCGCGCCGCATGTGCGCGGGTGCGACGTGCGGGCTCGTGTGTTCGTGCCCAGCGGCGGCGTGCCGGAGGATCCGGCCACGGGATCGGCCAACGCCGCACTGGCCGGGTATCTGGCCGCACGAACACCGCGTGAGGGCACGTTGCGCTGGGAGGTGGCTCAGGGTGTGGAGATGGGCCGCCCGAGCCGCCTGTCCATTGAAGCGGAAAAGCGGCAGGGGGGCATCACCGCGGTGCGCGTAGGGGGGGCCAGCGTCGTCATGGCACAGGGCACCATGACGGTGCCCGACTGACGGTGCCCGACTGACGGGCACGGCGGTACGGAGACGGCCGTTCGGCCGTGTGCGGGGTGCGACCGCTCGCGCCGCAGGCGCGACGTTACGTGGGACCGGGGTGTCCGAGCTTGAGCGCGTCGAGCCCGCGTGACCAGAGCACCACGCGGTTGCGCCCACTGCGCTTCGCGGCATAGAGCGCTTCGTCGGCGCGTGCGCGCAGGTCTTCGGCAATGTCGTCGTTGGGCACGGCGTCGGCCACGACCCCGATGCTCACGGTGAGCATCACGCGCGGCGTTGGCTCCACGAAGGCCCGCCGCCGGAACGCTTCCACGATGCGCAGCGCGAGGTGCTGCGCCCCGTCCATCGAAGTGCTGGGGGCGAGGATCATGAACTCCTCGCCACCCGTCCGTGCCACCACATCGTCGGTCCGCGCGTTGGCGCGCAGCAGTTCACCCACTTCGGCGATGACCCGGTCGCCCACCAGGTGGCCATGGGTGTCGTTGACCACCTTGAAGTGATCGAGGTCGATGGCGAGCAGCGCGACGTCGGTGTTGGCGCGCACCGCCCGCGCGAGTTCCCGGCGGAACTGCTGTTCGAAGCCGCGGCGATTGAAGCACCCCGACAGGGGATCGGTGAGCACGATGCTGGCCAGCTGCGTGCGCATGCGATTGTAGGCCCGGCCCACGGAGGTGATCGCATCGGGCCGCTCGTCGGCGGCCACATCGTAGCTCTCGGAGAAGTCACCCTCTTCGGCCTTCTGAAAGATCGACACCAGCGTGGCGAGTCGTTCCTGCAGGTTGCTTTGCACCCGCGTGAGCAGGAGGGCGCCCGTACTGAAGATCGAGAGCGTGACGAACACCCGGCCCCAACTGACCGGGCTGCCGTGACGCGCGGCGACGTCGTTGAGCAGCAGATACGAGACCGCCGTGGCCACGAGCATGAGCAGCGCCGGCGCGCGCCCGAAGTACACGTGCGTGAGTTGCAGCGAGACGAACGCCAGGAACAGACCGATGGAGTAGTCGTCGGGCTGCGCGAGCAGGAACACGAGCCAGAACACGACGGTCAGGTCGGCGGCCACCATGAGCGTGGAGAGCGTGCGGTCGGCGCGGCGCGCGCGGCGCACGACGGCGCGAATGCCAAGCACCAGCCCGGCGTAGAGCGCCGTGGCGATCGCCAGCACCCAGTCCACGTGCCCCCGCCCGATGGCGAGATCGGCGACCGGCGAGAGCGGCAGCGAACCGCTGACGCGCAGCGCAATCGTGACGAGCCCCGTGACCGCGGCCAGCGCCAGCCGATAGCCGGTCTGCCAGATCAGGATATCGGCGGTGGCCGCCTCCGTGCGCGATCGCTCCGTGTCCATACGGGCAATCGTACTGCCAAACGGCAGTTGGCGAAATGGACGGCTGGTCGCGGACGACCACCGGATGGAACGGGACGGTTCGCAGTATGCTTGGTCCAGGGACCCTTAGCCCGCTGCCGATGCCCCTGCACGACGCCGTTGGTTCGTACTTCGATGACGAGGTTGGTTCGCCGTACGCCCCGCGCGACGCCTGCGGCGTGGGCTTCATCGCCCGCCAAAGTGGCGAGCGCACCCATGAAGTGGTGAGCCTGGCGCTCGAGGCCGCGGCGCGCCTGGCGCACCGTGGCGCCTCCGCCACCGACCACTCCGCCGACGGTGCCGGCCTGCTGACGCAGATCCCCCGTCGTCTGTTCATCCTGGCGACCTCGCGTCTGGGCATTCACCTCCCCGCCGATGCCTCCATTGGCGTGGGGATGTGCTTCCTGCCCACCGAGACGCAGGCGCGCGAGGACGCGATGAGGCTCGTGACCGATGTGCTGCTTGGCGATGGCATTCCGGTGCTGGGCTGGCGCGAGGTACCCATCCGCCCCGAGGTGCTGGGCGCGTCGGCACGGGCCGCGATGCCGATGATCCAGCAGGTGCTCGTGGGGCGCCCTGCCGGCGCCGATGACGACACCTGGGAGCGGCAGCTGTATCTGGCCCGCCGCGAGATGGAGCACCGGGCGCTGGCGCGGGCACTCGAGCCGTTCTACCTCTGCTCGTTGTCCTGCCGCACGGTGGTCTACAAGGGCCTGCTCAATGGCGGGCAGCTGGGCGCATTCTTCCCCGACCTGCGCGACCCCGCCTTCGAGTCGGCGATTGCCGTGTTCCATGAGCGCTACGCGACCAACACGATGCCGCGCTGGGAGTTGGCGCAGCCGTTTCGCATGCTGGCGCACAACGGCGAGATCAACACGCTGTGGGGCAACCGCAACGCCATGGCCATGCGCGGCACCCTGCTGGACGCGCCCGCCTTCGGGGAGCGCGCCGATCGGGTGCGCGACCCGATCCGGCCGCGTGGCAGCGACTCGGCCAGTCTCGACAACGCGCTCGAACTGCTGACGCGCGCCGGCCGCTCGCCGGTGCACGCCACGATGATGCTGGTGCCGCAGGCGTGGGAGAAGTTCCCCGACGTGGAGCCCGCCGTGAAGGCGTTCTACGAGTACCACCAGTGCGTGATCGAGCCGTGGGATGGGCCGGCGGCGCTGGCCTTCAGCGACGGCGTGACCGTGGCCGTGTCGCTCGATCGCAACGGCCTGCGCCCGTGCCGGTACAAGATCCGTGCGGATGGCATGGTGGTCGCGGGATCGGAAGTAGGCATCGTGGACTTCGACCCGCGCGACGTGGTGGAAACCGGCAAGCTCGGGCCGGGCGGCGTGTTCCTCGTGGATACCGTGGGGCAGCGTATCGTGCGCAACATGGCGGCCAAGCGTGAGGTGGCCACGCGCCGCCCCTACGCCAAGTGGATTGCCGCCCACATGGCCACGCTCCCGCCCAGCGACGGCGCCGAGCCGCTCGTGCGGTCGAGCGACCAGCTGCGCGCCACGCAGATGGCCTTCGGCTATGGCCACGAGGACCTGCGCCTGGTGCTCGAGCCCATGGCCAGTACGGCCGCGGAAGTGGTGTGGAGCATGGGCGACGACGCGCCGTTGGCGGTGTTGAGCACCAACACGCCGCCGTTGTACGCCTTCTTCCGGCAGCGGTTCGCGCAGGTGACCAACCCGCCCATGGACTCGCTGCGGGAGAGCATGGTGATGTCACTGCGCATGCACCTGGGGCGACGTGGGTCACCGCTGGTGGAGAAGCCCGCGTACGCGCGCATGCTGCGCATCGAGCATCCGGTGCTGCTCCCGGATGAAATGGCCGCCCTGCGGGCCTTCCCGCAGTTTCCGAGTGCCACGCTCGACGCCACGTACAACGCCCGCTCGCGGTCGGAGGCGCTGGAGGCGGCGCTCGATTCCCTGTGCCGCCGCGCCGAGGTGGCAGCGCGCAAGGGCGCCCGCCTGCTCATCATCAGCGATCGCAAGGTGAGCGCCGACCGCGCACCCATCCCGGCGCTGCTGGCGCTCGGGGCGGTGCGTCAGCATCTCGTCCGTACCGGGCTGCGCGCCCGTGTGGGGCTGGTGGTGGAGGTGGGTGACGCCATGGAGCAGCACCACATGGCGGCGCTCTTCGGCTACGGCGCCGAGGCGGTGCACCCGTGGCTGGCCATGGAAACCGTGGCCACGCTGTTCTCCGAAGCCCACGGCAAAGCCGACGCCGATACCGAGCGCCCCGGGCCGGCGCTGGCGCAGTCCCGCTATCGGGCCGCCGTCGAGAAGGGGCTGCTCAAGGTGCTCGCCAAGATGGGCATCTCCACCCTCTCGTCGTATTGCGGCGCCCAGACCTTCGACGCCCTCGGTCTCGGGGCCGACGTGATCGACCGCTGCTTCGCCGGTACGGCCTCCCCCATTGGCGGCCTGTCGCTGCGCGAGCTGAGCGAGGATGTGCTGCAGCGGCACCGCCGGGCCTTCACGGCCGATGGCGCGCCGCAGGCCGCGCTGCCCGATCACGGGCGCGTGCGATTCCGCAAGGAAGGGGAGGCGCACGCCTGGGCGCCGCCGCACGTGCTCGCGCTGCAACAGGCCGTGGGCAGCGCTCGCGCCGCGAGGGCCGGCACCAACCCCGACGACGCATGGCGCCGCTTTGCCACGCATGCGGACGGCGGTGCGCCGGCCACTGTGCGCGACCTGCTCGCCATTCGTGCCGGAACGCCCATCCCCATCGAGGAGGTGGAGCCGATGGAAGCGATCCGTGCGCGCTTCATCTCGAGCGCCATGTCGTTGGGGGCGCTATCCCCCGAGGCGCACGAAACGCTCACGATGGCCATGAACCGCATGCGGGCGCGGTCGAACAGCGGCGAAGGTGGGGAGGACCCGGCCTTCTACCGCGACACCGGTCCCGATCGCCGGGACAGTCGCATCAAGCAGGTCGCCTCGGCCCGGTTTGGCGTGACCACCGAGTATCTCGTGCGTGCCGAGGAGATCGAGATCAAGATCGTGCAGGGGGCCAAGCCCGGCGAAGGCGGACAGCTGCCGGGACACAAGGTCACGGCGCTCATCGCGCGACTGCGCCACAGCACGCCGGGAGTCGGCCTCATCTCGCCGCCGCCCCATCACGACATTTACAGCATCGAGGATCTCGCCCAGCTGGTGCACGACCTCAAGACCGTCAATCCCCGCGCGCGCGTGGGGGTGAAGCTCGTCGCGGAGAGTGGCGTGGGCACGGTGGCGGCCGGTGTGGCCAAAGCCTTTGCCGACTACGTGCTCATTGCCGGGCACAACGGCGGCACCGGCGCGAGTCCGCTTTCGAGTATCAAGCACGCGGGCTCGCCGTGGGAGCTGGGACTGGCCGAAGCGCAGCAGGTGCTGGTGGCGAACGGCCTGCGGCATCGTGTCGAAGTCCGGGTCGACGGCGGGCTCAAGACGGCCCGTGACGTGATCATTGCCGCACTCCTGGGCGCGGAGTCGTACGGATTCGGCACCGCGCCGCTGGTGGCCATGGGCTGTGACATGGCGCGTCAGTGCCATCTCAATACCTGTCCCACCGGCATCGCCACCCAGCGGGAAGACCTGCGCGCCAAGTTCCGTGGCACGCCCGAGCAGGTCATCGCGTATTTCTCCCGCATCGCGGAGGATGTGCGCACGGAGCTCGCGCTGTTGGGTGCGCGCGCGCTGTCGGAGATCATCGGGCAGGTGGAACGACTGCAGCGCGCGGAGCGTCCCGAACTGCCGCGCTCGACCATGCTCGACCTGTCGCTGGTGCTGGGTTCACCCCGCCGGACCGACGAGGCACGCGTGCGCACGACCGAGCGCAACGTGCGTCCGGGTACGGTGGAGTTGGACGAGCGGATCCTCGCCGATCTGGGCGACGGCCTCGTGAACGGGGCCTCCTTCCGCGGCAGCTATGACATTCGCAATCACCATCTCACGGTGGGAGCACGGGTGTCGGGGGCGCTGGCGGAGCGGTTCGGCGACGCGGGGTTGCCGCCGGGTACGGTCCACCTCGCGTTTCAGGGGAGCGCCGGACAGAGCTTCGGGGCCTTCGGCATACGGGGCATGCGTTTCGAGCTCGAGGGCGAAGCCAACGACTACGTGGGCAAGGGGCTCAACGGCGCGGAGATCACCGTGCGCCCCTTCCGCAATGCCCGCTATCGGGGGGCCAGCCATCTCAACATGATCCTCGGCAATACGGTGCTGTACGGCGCGACCGATGGCCTGCTCTGCGCCGCCGGTCAGGCGGGCGATCGGTTCGCGGTGCGCAATTCCGGGGCGTGCGCCGTGGTGGAAGGGGTGGGCAACCACGCGTGCGAGTACATGACGGGGGGCGTGGTCACGGTTTTGGGTCGCGCCGGGCGCAACTTCGGCGCGGGAATGTCGAACGGCGTGGCTTATGTGTTCGACGAGTCGGACACGTTCGCGAGCCGGCTGAATCATGAGATGGTGCTGCTGGCCGACCTGGATGGTGACGACACGCTACTGGTCACGCAGCTGCTGCGGTTGCACATCGCGGGCACGGGCAGTGCCCGCGCCCGCTGGATTCTGAACGACTGGGAGCACCAGCACGGACGCTGGCGCAAGGTGAAGCCGCGCGGGGCGGGTGAACATGTGGCGCGGGTTCGCGCCACGTGGCTGGCGCGCGTGGCGGCGCTGGCCCCCGCCGGGGGCGTACCGGCGTAGCGGCATTCCCCCGCGTTCGCCCGCACGGCGCGCGCGGGGGAGGCTGGGGCCGGGGTCAGATCGGCGCGTCGAGGTAGAGGTCGAGCCGCCAGCCCCTGTTGGGATAGAGCCCCCGCGCGATGTCGAAGCGCATGAGACCATCGAGCGCGCCGAAGCCGAGGCCCGCCCCCCGCTGCGGCTGGACCTGCCCAAACGTCCTGCGACTGCCGGCCCAGCCCACGTCGAAGAAGGCGACGGGCCGGATGGCGCCACCCCGCGTGCCCAATTCGGCGCGGCTGTACCAGAAGGCATCCCCGGTTTGCGTGCCCGGCAGCTGCCCACGCACCGTGCGCAGACCGCCCACGGCATACCCGCGCTGGAAGGGCACCCGCCCCATGGAACTGCCGATGGCCCCGGTGAGGGCCGCGGCCGCACGGCCGAACAGCGGACGGGAGATGGTGCTCTCGAACGACCCGCGCGCGTACTCGAAGGTGCCCGTTGCGGCCTCGGCCCGCGTGGTGCCGACAAGCCGCACCCCGCCTGGCCGGTCGAGAAACGCCCGCGACCAGGTCGCACTCACCCCGGCGAAATCGCCCGGCTCCGCCTGCAGGAAGCTGGCGAAGCGCCGCCCGTTCAAGGCACGCGCGAACGAGAAGGTGTTGACCACCGAGCTGTCGCCCGCTGTCCACTGCCGCTCGACGAACAGCCGGTACTCGAGTGCCCCGCGACGCTGCTCGCGCCGCTCGCCCAGTTCGATGCCGTAGTTGCGATAGTAGAAGCCTTCGTCACGCCCGTAGAGCAGTGCCGGCAGCGACGTCCCGAAGGTGAGGGCACCGGCCCATTCGGGATTGAGCGCCGACAACCGGTGATAGACCCCGGCGGTGATGGTGCGCGCCCCGTTGGTGCGACTGAGCGCGAGCTCGCCGTTGACATGCAGGTCGGCGTGCCCAATGCGTCCCACGCCGCGCAAGGCGTACCCCGCCCCCAGCACCTGCTTCACTTCCACACCACCCGACAGCCCTTCGATGCGGTTGTAGCGGAACAGGTCACTGCCGGTACGAATGGTGGGGCGCTGCGGCGCCCACGGCACCTGCAGGTCCATACTGAGCGCACGGGCCAGCTGTTCGGCGCTGCGGAGGTCGAACAGCGCTTCGTCACTGGCCGTTGCCGCCGGAAGCGCCGCGGACGTGGCCAGCCGGTCCATGTCGCAAGGCAGGTCGTAGGCGATACGCAGTGAGCGCTCGTACCGCTCCTCGACCCTGGTCCACGTGCTGTCGGTACGACACTGGGTCACCTTGCCGCGGCCATACTTGCGCTGTTCGACCGAGTCGCGCGCGGCCGAATCGGTGGGGGGCCGACGGCGCCCCCCACCGGCCGCGATGGTCACCTCCACGTCGTTGTCGAGGTCGACGTCGATGGAGTCGGGGCTCGGGGTTGCCTCGAAAGGATTGCGCGCCGGTGGCAGGGTCGCGAGGGTGAAGTCCCCGTCCACGTCCTCGTACGTGAACTTCTCGTCGATGCGGAACGGCATCCGCATGAACATCACGTCCGCGCTGGCCGTGGCGCTGTGCGCGCGCGGCAGCCAGAACTTGCCCTTGTAGAGGGCGTACTCCACGGTGCTGGCATCGAGCTTGGCGCGCATGGGGCGCATGGTGGCGCTCACCCACGCCGGCACTTCCTCGTCGTCGCCGTCCTCTCCTCCGCCACGGCTGGCGGACGCCTGCACCCGGGCCCGCTGCAGGCTGTCCTTGACGTACAGGTCGCGCGGCAGGCGGGCCCGCAGCACGGAATCCCGGACCGGGTCGAGGGTGGCGTTCTCCTGCAGATCCTTCTTGATCTCCTCGTTTGCCACCCCCCAGATGTCGATGTCGGTGGCGAGGCGATAGGCGGCGCGCACGAGCTGCCCGCCGTCGCGGTCGAACCAGAACGACCCCACGAAGGTGCGCCAGTCGGGTTTGCGGGCCGTGATGCGCAGCTCGCGCAACTTGATCACCCGTCCGTCCGGCAGCGTGATGTCGGCCGAATCACCGATGTCGTAGCGATAGTATCGCTCCGCGCCGCGCGCGAGCGGGTGAATGATGTCGCGATCATCCACCTCGGTCTTCACGCGACCGAAGTCGGATGAGGGGAACCAGAGCTGCTCACGCCCGGGGAAGTACGGAATGGACACGGCCGAAACGAAATCTCCGGCGACCTCGCTGGCCATCGGCACGGTCATGCGGGACCCGACGGGGCGGACCCGCACCCCCACGTCACGGCGCCAGGAAATCTCGGCGACGTTGTCCCCACGGAAGAGGAGTTTTTCGAGCCCGAGCCGCCGGGCCCCCAGATGCACCGACATGCGCTGGGTGGTCGTGGCGCGGTAGGAGCGCAGCGCGCTGTCCTGCCGCTCGCGGGCGTCGCGGGCGCGATCGAACACGGCACGGGCATCGGGGCTGCCGAAGGCCGACAAGGCAGCCTCCGCCGCGAGCCGGGCCCGTGTGGCGCTGTCCCCACCGAGCCGTTGCCGGTTGATCGCGCGGGCATCGCGCACGACCTCGCGCACCGCCCGTCGCTGCGCGTCCGTCAGCGTGTCGCCGCGGGCAGTACTGTCACGGCCGGCCGGCCGCCTCGGGGAAGCCTGCGCACGCAGACCGGCGGGCAGCAGAGCGACGGCGAACAGCAGTCCGGCAAGGAAAGGGCGGTACATGGGAACGGAGAGGAGATACGGGGAGAGTCCGAACAGCTGGCGCACGCCGCCGGGTGAATGGCCCAACGAGGACTACGGGCGCTTCCCGCGAGCGGTTTCCTTCCCCGAAACGTAACTTCGGACAGTTGGACCCCGGCTCGACGCCTTTCGTTTCAGGAGATCTCCCGTGCGCTTCCGCCCGCAATTGGTTCGTTCGTCCCGACAGCACGCGGCCGTGGCCGCGCTCTCCTCCCTCGCTGCCCTGGCGGCACTGCCAGGCGCCGCTGGCGCACAGGAGCCGTCGCCCGCTCCCGCCACCATGCAGGTGGCCGCCGCCGACCCGCGCCTGGCCAAGCTCAAGGAAGAGGCCCTGCAGATGGTGCAGGGGCGCGCCAAGCAGGTGCAGGAAATCGTGGACATGCTCTTCTCCTTCCAGGAGCTCGGATTCCAGGAATGGGAGTCGCAGAAGTACCTGACCACGCTGCTCGAGAAGGAAGGCTTCAAGATCGAGAAGGGGGTCGCCGGCATTCCCACGGCGTGGACCGCCAAGTGGAGCTACGGCACCGGCAAGCCGGAGATTTCGCTGGGCTCCGACGTGGATGGCATTCCCCAGGCCAGCAACAAGCCCGGGGTGGGCTACAAGGACCCCATGGTCGTGCAGGGCCCCGGCCACGGTGAAGGACACAACGCGGGGCAGGCGCTCAATGTCGTGGCCGCGATCGTGGTGAAGCAGCTCATGCAGCGCGACAAGATCAACGGCACCCTGTTGCTCTGGCCCGGCATTGCCGAGGAGCAGATGGCGGGCAAGGCGTTCCTGGTGCGCGCCGGCATCTTCAAGAACACCGATGTCACGCTGTTCACGCACGTGAGCAACGACCTCGGCGTGCAGTGGGGCGCGAGCGGATCGAGCGCCCTCATTTCCGCTGAGTTCCGCTTCAAGGGGTCCAGCGCGCACGCGGCCGGCGCACCCTGGCGCGGCCAGTCGGCGCTGGATGCCGTGATGCTCATGGCGCAGGGATGGGAGTACCGCCGTGAACACCTGCGCCTGCAGCAGCGCTCGCACTACGTGATCAAGGATGGCGGTGATCAGCCGAACGTCGTGCCGAGCACTGCCAGCATCTGGTTCTACTTCCGTGAGCAGGACTACCCGCGCACGATGGAGCTGTTCGACACGGGCAAGCGCATCGCGCAGGGCGCCGCGATGATGACCGACACGAAGCTCGACACGGTGATGATCCTGGGTTCCGGCTGGTCGGCGCACTTCAGCAAGCCGGTGGCGGAGGCCATGCACCAGAACATCCAGACGGTGGGCATGCCGGTGTGGGACGACAAGGACCAGACCCTCGCCAAGGGGATCCAGCGGGAACTGGGTCAGCCGGACTTCGGCCTGTCGAGCGAAGTGAACAAGCAGCTGCGTGGATCGGAGACGCCGCAGAACTGGATGGGCGGTGGCTCCGACGACATCGGCGACATTGCGTGGAACGTGCCCACGGTCACGCTGCGCTTCCCCTCCAACATTCCGTCGCTGCCTGGGCACAACTGGGCGAACGCCATCTCCATGGCCACGCCCATTGCGCACAAGGGAGCCCTGGCCGGCGCCAAGGTGCAGGCGCTCACGCTGCTCGACATCCTGCTCACCCCCAAGGTGGTGACGGACGCGTGGGACTACTTCAAGAACGTGCAGACCAAGACGGTGAAGTACCAGCCGTTCATCCGCCCGTCGGACCAGCCGCCCATCTGGCTCAACGCCGACATCATGGCGAAGTACAAGCCGCAGCTGCAGAAGTTCTACTACGATCCCTCCAAGTACAAAACCTATCTCGAGCAGCTGGGGATCGAGTATCCCACGGTACGCCCCATCGAAGCCAAGCCGAAGGGGAACAACTGATGCGTCGGACCACGCGGCGTACCGCGACAGCTGTCCTGCTGCTGTTGCTGCCGCTCCCTGCCGCGGCGGCGCAGCAGCCCCCGTTCAATGCCGCCCTGCAGGCGGAGATCGACCGTCGCACCACCGCCATCGCCGGCAAGGTCACGGCATGGCGGCACGACATTCACCAGCACCCCGAACTCGGGTATCAGGAAAAGCGCACGGCGGCGCTGGTGGCTGCCCACCTCAAGTCGCTGGGCATGGAGGTACAGGAGAACGTGGGCGGGATTCCCGGCGTCGTGGGCATCCTCAAGGGTGGCAAGCCTGGCCCCACGGTGGCGCTGCGCGCCGACATGGATGCGCTGCCGGTCACCGAGGCGGTGGATGTGCCGTACAAGAGCATGGTGCGCACGGTGTACAACGGCGTTGAGACCGGCGTCATGCACGCCTGCGGCCACGACATGCACACCGCCATGCTCATGGGGACTGCCGAAGTCCTTGCGGGCCTTCGGGCGCAGCTGCCGGGCACGGTGAAGTTTCTCTTCCAGCCGGCCGAGGAAGTGCCGCCGCGCGGCGGTGCCCAGCCCATGATCGAGGCCGGCGTGATGAACGGCGTCGATGGCGTCTTCGGGCTGCACGTGGGGCCGGGGCCGCTGGGGGCCATGAGCTTCCGCAGCGGGTCGATCAGCGCCGCCTCCGACAGCTGGAAGATCATCGTGCGCGGCAAGCAGGGACATGGTGCGTTTCCCTCCACCACCGTTGACCCGATCGTGGTGAGCGCCGAGATCGTGTCGGCGCTGCAAACCATTGTGTCGCGTTCACTCGACCTCACGACTGGTCCGGCCGTCGTGACCGTGGGGGCCATTCACGGCGGCCTGCGCGAGAACATCATCCCCGATTCGGTGTGGATGATCGGCACCATCCGCACCTTCGATCCCAAGGCACGGGAGCTGGTGGGGCAGCGCATGAAGCAGCTGGCGCAGAACATCGCCGAAGCGCACGGTGCCACCGCGCAGGTGGATGTGGTGTTGGGCTACGGCAGCACGATCAACAACACCGCCATGGTGTCACGCTTTTCGCAGACGCTCAAGCGCGTGGGGACCCCGGCCGGGGTCTTCGAGAACAAGTCGGGGAGCATGGCTGGTGAGGACTTCTCGCGTTTCGCCGAGAAAGCCCCCGGGTTCTTCTTCAACTTGTCCGTCACCCCGCCCTCGGTGGACCTGTTCGGCGTGGCAAGCAACCATTCCCCGCTCTTCCAGGGTGACGACAACGCGCTGCCCGTGGGCGTGCGCGCCATGAGCACGCTGGCGGTGGAGTTTCTGGTGTCAGGCGGAGTCCCCCGCATCCCCTGACCAAGGGCTCGGATGTCGGATGCGTTCGGATGTCGGATGCGTTCGGATGTCGGACCGATGCCCGAAGCCGGACGTGGGACGGTTGTCCGAGATCGGAAGTCGGAGGTGTTTGGGCTACCGACGCACGCGAGTCATCGGTTGGGGCCTTGCGGGTAGCCATCCCACCTCGGACCTCCGACAGCAGTCCCGACGCCGATTTCCGGCATCCATCCGACCTCCGATGAATCCGGGCAGTTCCTGCTAAGTTGAGGCATGTCCACGCCACCACTGACCGGGGACCTGTCCCCCGCGGAGTTTCGCACCGCCGCCCACGCCGCGATCGAATGGATTGCCGAGTACCTCGAATCGAGCGGTCAGTATCCGGTGCGCAGCCGCGTGCGCCCCGGCGACATCCGGGAGGCGCTCCCCCCATCGCCTCCCGTGCGTGGGGAGCCACTCGAGGCGATGCTGCGCGACTTCATCAGCACCATCGTCCCCGGTATCACCCATTGGAATCACCCGGCGTTCTTCGCCTACTTCGCCAACTCGGGCGCGTACCCGGGTATCCTTGGCGAACTGCTGGCCGCCGGCCTGAACGCCAACGGTATGCTCTGGATCACCAGTCCGGCCGTCACGGAGCTCGAGCAGGTCACACTCGACTGGCTGCGGCAGCTCATGGGGTTGGGCGACGGGTGGTTCGGTGAGATCACCGACACGGCGAGCGTGAGCACCTTCTACGCACTGGCGGCGGCCCGGGAACGCACCGGCCTGGACGTGCGCAGCAAAGGCATGGCGGCCCGCTCCGACCTGCCGCGCCTGCGGGTTTACTGCAGCGAGCACGCGCACTCGTCGATCGACAAGGCGGTCATCGCGCTGGGGCTCGGGCACGACAACCTGGTCAAGATCGCCACCGACACACAGTTCCGCCTGCGTGCCGACGCCCTGGAGGCGGCGCTCGCGGCCGACGTGGCGGCCGGCTATCGCCCCATGGCCGTGGTGCCCTGTGTGGGGACCACCGGCATGACCAGCATCGATCCGGTGCCCGAGGTGGTACGCACGGCCCGGCGCTTCGGGTGCTGGGTGCATGTGGACGCTGCCTACGCCGGCGTGGCCGCCATCGTGCCGGAGCTGCGCTATGTGCTCGACGGTGTGGACGGCGCCGACTCGCTGGTGGTGAACCCGCACAAGTGGCTGTTCACCCCGATGGACTGCTCGGTGCTGTACACGCGCGATCCACAGTCCCTCAAGCAGGCGTTCGCGCTGTTGCCGGAGTATCTCGTCACCGCCACGACGAGTGAGACCGTGAACCTGATGGACTATGGCATACAGTTGGGGCGGCGCTTCCGCTCACTCAAGCTGTGGATGGTGCTGCGGGCCTACGGCCGCGACGGACTCGCCGAGCGGATCCGGCACCAGTGCGAGCTGGCGCGCGAGTTCGCCGGCATGGTGCACTTCGAGGGTGGCTGGGAGCTGATGGCCCCGGTGACGTTGTCGCTGGTCTGCTTTCGGCGCGTGCCACCCGGTGCCGACGAAGCGGCGATCGCCGGGCTCAACGCCCGCATCATGGAACGGGTCAACGCGCGCGGAGCGGTCTACCTGTCACACACCAAGCTTGGCGAGCAGTACACGTTGCGTCTGGCCATTGGCAACATCCGCACCGATCGCCAGCACATCGCGCTGGCGTGGCGCGAGCTGCGGGCCGCAGCCGCGGAAATCGAAGGGGGCGCATAGCGCCCTGTGGCGCTACGCGTCGTGGCGGGACGCGTCGAGCGCGCGCTGTACCATGGCGCGCCGCTCGGCCTTCCGCTCTCGCCGCCGGCGCTGCCAGCGCAGGAAGGCGAAGACGGCCACGGTCACGATCACCGCGCCGACGATCTCGCCCACCTTGCTGAGATGCCCAATGGCCTGCACAGCCGCTTCCCCGGCCACATAGCCCACGGCGGTGAACACCGCGGTCCAGGCGATGGACCCGAGCAGTGATATCGGGAGATACAGGTACAGGGGCATGCGCGCCGCCCCGCACGCCATGGGCAGCACGATGCGCAGCCCGAAGGCGAAGCGAACCAGGAACGACGCGGTGACCGGATTGCGGCGTACCACGCGCAGTGCCACGGTACCGGTGGCGCGTGTGCGCGGAAAGCGTCGCCGAATGGCCTCCCACTTGAGGCGCCCGACCGTGTACAGCAGCGCGGTGGCAATCCATCCGCCCAGCGTGATCGCCAGGAGCAGCGGCACGAGGCGCAGTTCCTTCTCGTGCACGGCGATGCCACCGAAGATCGGCGCCAACTCCTCCGTGAGAATCGCCGACGCGCCGAGGACGATGTACGTCCACGGCGCGTCGGTCAGCATGGAAAGCCAGGAGGCTTCAGCAACGAGGAGAGAAACCGGCACGCGCATACGTTGCTAATCTAACGCGCACCGGTCTGCTCTCGTCACGCCGTGGCCCTCGAGTCAGTCACCGGCTTCGGGCACCGGCATTTCGAAGGTGCGGAACTCCCCGGTGCGTGGCGGCGTGAGCCCGACCATGCGCGACAGGCGCGTGCGCCAGCGATCGAAGATCTCGTAGAAGGTGGGGATCACGAGCAGCGTGAGCACGGTGCTGGTGATCACGCCGCCGATCACGGCGACCCCCAGTGGGGCACGGAATTGCGCGCCTTCTCCCCGTCCCAGTGCGACCGGTACCATGCCGGCGATGAGCGCGAAGGTCGTCATGAGGATGGGGCGCAGCCGAATGGCGCCTGCCTCGATGAGTGCCTCGCGCAGGGGCATGCCGTTCTTTTCGCGCGCCCACTTGGCGAAGTCGATGAGCAGGATGGCGTTCTTGGCCACGATGCCGCACAACAGGATCACCCCGATGAGGCTCATGAGGTTGATCGTGTTGCCGGTGAGCGCCAGCGCTCCCATGACGCCGATGAGCGAGAGCGGCAGGGAAATGAGGATGGAGATCGGATCCAGAAAGGAGCCGAACTGCACCACCAGAATGAGGTACATGAGCGTCACCGCCACGCCAAGCGCGATGAAGATGCTGCTGAAGACCTCCTGCTGCTGCTCCACCTGGCCTCCGCTCGACACCGAGATGCCCGGCGGCAGGGTGATGTTCGCCAGCCCCTTCTCGATGTCGGCCTGCACTTCGCTGAGCGAACGCCCGGCGATGTTCGCCTCCACCTTGATCACGTTGTCGCGATTGAGGTGGTTCACGATGGCCGGCCCGAGTTCGCTCTTGATGCGCGCCACCTGCTGCAGCGGAATGAGCGCCCCATTGGCCCCCTGCCCCACGGCAATCGGCAACTGCGCGAGATCGGCGCCACGCGCACGCGCTTCCGGGGCGAGCCGCACCATGACCTTGCGCGTTTCGTTGGTGGGATCCACCCAGTCACCGGCATCGAGGCCGGCGAACGCCGGACGAATGGCGGTGGCCACCTGCCCCACACTCACGCCCAGGGCGCCGGCGAGGCCGCGATCCACCTGCACGGTGAGTTCCGGCTTCTGCCCCTTGGTGCTGAGCGCCACGTCGACCGCCCCCGGGGTTCCCTTCATGACCGCCAGGTATTGATCGGCGGTCTTCTGCAGCGCGTCCTTGTTGTTGCCGCGCAGCTCCAGCGAGATCTGCTTCTGCTGGCCCGCGAAGTCGTTGGTGTACAGCGAGACGGACGCACCGCCGATCCCCGCCACTTCCTTGCGCATCACGTCGCCCAGCGCCTCGGCCGAGAGCTGTCCGTCCTTGAGGCGCTCGCCCTTGGGACGGAGCTTGAGATACACGCTGGCCTTGTCCACGGCGCCGCTCGCCCCGCCGGCCGTCACGAAGCTGTACAGCACTTCCGGATGCCGGGACGGATCGGCCAGGCGAATGGCCTCCGAGACCTTCTGCCGCAGGTAGTCCACGTTGGCGCCCGGCGGGGTTTCCACCGTCATGTTGAGTTCGGCGTTGTCCTCGAGCGGGAAGAAGCCGCCCCCCACGAAACCGAGCGCCGGCATGGCGAGGGCAAACAGGAAGGTCCCCACCGCCAGCGACACCATGCTCTTGGGATGATCGAGGGCCCAGCCGATGAGGCGCCGATAGCCGGCGGCCAGACCGTTGAACCAGTGGTTGAACTTGTCCAGCTGCTTCGTGATCCAGCTCTTCTGGTGCTCCTCGAGATGCGGATCGGGCCAGTAGGCCGACAGCATGGGGTCGAGCGAGAAGGACACGAAGAGCGACACGAGCACCGAACAGGCGATGGTGAGCGCGAACGGCTTGAACCATTGCCCCGACTCTCCTTCGAGGAAGGCGATGGGGACGAACACCGCCACGATGGAGAACGTGGTCGCGGCCACCGCGAGGCCGATTTCGTCGGTGCCCTCCCGCGCGGCGGTGTAATGATCCTTCCCCATCTCCACGTGCCGCACGATGTTCTCTCGCACGACGATGGCGTCGTCGATGAGAATGCCGATGGCGAGCGACAGCCCGAGCAGCGACATCGTGTTGAGCGTGAAGCCGAAGGCCCACACCGCCACGAAGCTGGCCAGCACCGACACCGGCAGGGCAAGCCCCGTAATGACCGTGGAGCGCCACGAGTTGAGGAACAGGAACACCACGAGCACCGTGAGCACGGCCCCTTCGATGAGGGCGCTCTGCACGTTGTTCACGGAGTTGGTGACACGCTGCCCCTTGTTCTTGATCACGGCCAGCGTGGCACCCTGCTGCGCCATGACCTTCTCCAGGGTGCCCACCTTCGCGAGAATCGCTTCGGCGACCGCGGTGGTGCTGTACCCCTTGGTCTTCTTGATCTCGATGCCGACGGCATCCTTGCCGTTGTAGAGCGCGAGCGTCCGCTGCTCCTCGATCCCGTCCTCGGCCGTTGCCACGTCGCCGAGGCGCACGACCCGCCCGCCCTTCTCGGCGACCACGAGGGCCATGAAGTCCTGCGGACCATCGAGGCGACCGCGCAGGCGGATGGTGCGCTCATCCAGCGCGCCGTTCACCCGTCCCACCGGCACCGCGAGGTTTCCCTGCTGCAGCGCCAACACCACCTGCGGCACCGAGATCCCGGCCGACAGCAGCCGCTGCGGGTCGAGATTGACGGTGAGTTCCCGCTTCACCGAACCGGTCACCGACACGTCGGCCACGCCGGGAATGGCGCGCAGTTCCCGCGTGATGCCGGGGTCGGCCAGCAGCGTGAGCTGCGCGGGTGACAGCGTGGTGGACGAGAGCCCCAGCGTCACGATGGGAGCGTCCGTGGGATTGAACTTGCGCAGGATCGGTTCTTCGATTTCCTGCGGCAGGTCCTGTCGCTTGGTGCCGATGGCGTCGCGGATCTCCTGCGAGGCCTCCTGCAGATCCTTCGAGTACACGAAGGTGGTGATGATCTGCGCAAAGCCGTCGCGCGCCTCGCCCTCCATCTTCTTCACGCCGGAGATGGACTGGATGGCTTCCTCGATCGGCTCGAGGACCTCACGTTCCACCTGCTCCGGCGAGGCGCCGGGATAGATGACCGTCGTGAGCACGACCGGCGGCTGCACCTCGGGGAACTCGTCGGTCTGCAGCTGGAACAGCGCGACCAGCCCGAACCCCACGAGGGCCAGCATGGCCACCACGGTGATCAGTGGCCGCTTGATCGCGAAATCGGAAATGAACATGGGTGCCTTGGGATGAGCTGCGGAGAGTCGCGGAGGGTGCTCAGTTCTTCGAGATCGGCCGGGCCGAGTCGGTCGCCGGCGCGATGCCCCTGGTGGTCGCCCGCTGGCCCGGCGCGTCGCTCGGCGCCGACACCGTGACGGGCACGCCCACCGAGATGCCGCGCGCGGCACCCAGCAGCACCGTGTCGCCGCTGGCCAGCCCGGTGGTCACTTCTACCCGCTCGGCCACCTCGTCACGCAAGCCGAGCAGTACGTCCACCTTTTCCACCTTGCCGCCCTTGAGGCGCATCACGCTGGGCGTGATGCCGGTCTGGTCCACGGCCTGCTCCGGGACGAGCACCCCGACGCGCTTCTGCGACGAGACGCGGCCTTCGACGAAGAGGCCCGCCACCAGCACCCCGGCGTTGTTGGGCACGGAGGCCTGAATGGCCACCTGCTTGGTCTGCGCGTTCACCATGGGCGCGATGCGCGTGACGCGCCCCGTGAGCGCGCGATCGGCGCCGTTCACCGTGAAGGTGACCGGGGCGCCCACCCGGACCTCGCCAAGGGATACGGCGGGCACCGAGGCCTCCACGCGCAGGCTGCGCGGATCGATCACCGTGAACATCGCGCTCCCCGGCGTCACGATGTCGCCCGGGCTCACCGCCTTCTCCGCGACGATGCCGGCGAAGGGGGCACGCACAACCGTGTTGCGCAGATTCTTTTCCGCCGATGAGAGCCGCGCCTGTGCCTCGGCGAGCCCGGCCTGCGCCGAGAGGTTGGCGCGCTCGGCGCCCTCCACGTCACGGTCGGCGATGGCTCCCGCCGCCGCGAGCGTGCGGGCGCGCTGCAGTTCGCGTTCGGCCTGCTGCGCCGCGACCGAGGCCTGCGTCACGCCCGAACGCGCGGACAGGGCGGCATCACGCACCGCGGAGTCGTCGATGCGGGCGAGCACCGTGCCCGCGTTCACGCGCTGCCCGGCGTCGGCGTATGTCTGCAGCACGGCGCCGGCCACCTCGGCGCGCAGCCGCGCCTCACGGTCGGCCGCGAGCGTACCCGAGATACTGGGGCCGCTGCTCAGCGTGTCGGAGATGGCCACGGCCATGTTGTCGGGACCGATGGTCTGGACGGCGGCCGCCTGGTCGGCGGGTGCCTCCGCCTTGCTGCCGCAGGCAGCGAGCGGAGCGAGCGACAGCGTCGTGACGGCGAGCATCGTGTAATGCGCCGATCGGCGCGAAGCGGTGGTCATCGGGAGATACCCATGTTCATGGAAGCCGACATCGGAACGGACGCGCCGCCAGCCGACAACGGGAGATACGGGAGAAGTTCAAGGCGCTTGCGGGCCACTTGCAGGTCGCGCGCAGCCCGCGCCCGGTTGGCGAGCGCCTGCTGCAGCTGCACACGGGTTTCCGACAGTTCGAGTTGCGTGGAGATGCCTTCGCGGAAGCGCACCTCGGCAATGGCGTAGGCACGCTGGGCCTGCTCCGCCGTGCCGATGCTGGCCTGCCAGTTGGTCTCCGCTTCGGTGAGCTGCAGGGCGGCCAGACGCGCATCGAGCGTGGCGCCTTCTTCGGCCTGCTTGAGGCGCTGTCGTGCTTCCACCACGCCGGCCTCTGCGGCGGTGATCTGCCCGCGCACGTTGCCGCCGGTGAAGAGCGGATAGGACAGCCCGATACCCACGGTCCAGTTGGGGAGGAAGTCGGAGAGGCTGCGCGGCAGGACGGTGGGCGTCGGCGCCAGTCGCTGGTAGTTGGTCGTGGCCGAGAGCTGCGGCAGACGCTGCGCCTTGGTGGCACGCAACTGCTGCTCGGCCACATTCACCCCGTAAGCGGCCTGACGCACGGCGGCGCGTGCGCGCGCCGCGGTATCGCTGGCGGCCACCAGCCGCGACACCTCGCCCTGCACACGCGGGTCCGCGGCCAGCACCGAGTCGGCGTTCACATTGATGGTCGCGATGGCGCCAGCCGGGGCGGACGCTGGCACGGGCAGTTCCGCGATGCTGTCGGTGAGCTGGAGCGGCTGATCGGCAGGCAAGTCGAGCAGTTGCCGCAGCCGAATGAGGGCCGTTTCGCGCGTGGTCCGCGCCTGCAGCAGCGCCGGACGCTGGTTGTCGCGTGTCACGCGCGCACGAATGAGCTCGAACTCCGACGTGGACCCCACATTGCGGGTGAGCTGCACCTGCCGCAGGGTCCGCTCAGCCTGGACGAAGGCCGAGTCGGCAATGATGGCCAGCCGCTCGGCAAGCAGCGCATCGTAGTAGGCCGACGTGACATCGAGCTGTACCTGTGCTTCGGCGCTGGTTATCGCAAGGTCGGCCGACTCGCGTGCATAGCGCGCGCCGCGCATGCCGGCGGCGACGCGTCCGCCCGTGTAGAGCGGCTGCGAAGCAATGAGCCCGAAATTGAAGTTGTACGGCGACGCGAAGATGCGGGTGATGGGATTGTCCGCCTGCGACGAGTCGGCCCCTCCCCCGGTACCAGCCCCGCCCCCTCCACCACGATTGGCCACGGCGGCGAACTGGTTCTGCAGCTGCCGCTGCCAGTTCAAGGTGGTGTTCACTTGCGGCAACCCGGCAGAGCGCGCCTGCGCCTGCTGGCCACGCGCGCGCTGCGCGCCGGCACGGGCAAGTTCCACGGCTTCGCTCGTGGCCCCGGCCAGGCGCAGGGCGTCAGTCAGCGAGAGTGGTCGCGGGGCGGCTGTTGGCCGCTGCGCCGACAACGGCGACGCCGCAGCCAGCAGGGCGGCCACCGCCAAGGGAGCAAGTGCCGCGCGATGCGCGCGGACACGGAGAGTCACCATCATTCGGGGATCGCGGTAAGGGTCGACTCGGGCGCCATCAGCGGCGCGCGTACGGCCGGTTGAGACAACACATGCAACCCGCGGAGGAAGAGGCGTACGTACGCACGCAGCGAGTCCTCCACCGGCTGGGTGAACATCATGGGCATCACGTCGCGGTTCATGCCGTCGGCGAAGACCGCGCCCATGAACATCGTGACGGCCGCGTCGATTTCGGTGGGCGTGGCCACCTTGTCGTGATCGATGTAGCCGGCCACGTACAGCTGGTGCACGTAGCGGCGCAGCTGCATCATTGCGCCGTGCGGCCCACTGACGGCGCACGGCGCGAGGTCGGGCCGCTCCTCGAGGTCGGACATCATCTGCCGGATGAGCGGCCGCATGCCGCAGGTCTCGGAGTGATGCGCGCGCGCCCAGGCGTACAGCTCGGCCTCCGGCTCCCGCGGGTCGTCCGGGAGCCGCTCCTGCTCCTTGGCCGCCGCGAGGTCGCGCATCATCTGCTCGAGCAGCGCGTCCTTGGAACCGAAGTGCCGGAACAGCGTGACTTCGTTCACGCCTGCCTCCTCGGCGATGCGGCGCGTGGTTGCCCCGCGCCAGCCATGCTGGGTGTAGACGCGCCCCGCTGCCTGGAGGATCCGCTGCCGATGGTCTTCAGTCATACCGACACGTTATGCAAGTACATGCTTGCGTGCAAGCAGGCACTTGCTTGCCGTATTGTGGAACAGCGTTAGGTCTCCACCCGAGAGACGTAACGGAAACCGGAACGCGGGGGTTTCACGGCGCACGCGGCGTTGGCGAAGCCGTCCTGCGCGGTCTATTCTTTGCCCATCGGTGTACGCCGTTGCGTGCCGCTGTGCGCGGCAGCCCGTCATCCCTGCCTTCCCCCCAGGAGCGATCGTGTCCGGCTTCGTCGATCTTGCGCGTGCCGCCCAGGCCGCGCGTCTGGCACGGCCCGACGTCCCGCTGGCGCTCGCCACCCTCGTGCAGGTGGACGGCTCGTCATACCGACAGCCTGGGGCGCGCTTGCTGGTCGACGCCGAGGCGCGGGTGCTGGCGGGGGCTGTGAGCGGCGGCTGTCTGGAGGGCGATGTCGCGGCGCGCGCCAGCGAGGTGTGTGCCAGCGGGCGGGCCTTGCGCCTCAGGTACGACTTGCGGGCTGACCTCGAGACAATCTGGGGCTTCGGCGCCCGGTGCGACGGCATCGCGCATCTGTTGCTGGAGCCACTCCCCGATTGGCGCTGGATGGTACAAGCCGAATCGGTGCGAAACCGCCGGCAGGGGGGCGCGGTGGTGACCGTCCTCGATGCCCGGGGAAGTGGGGCCACCTGCGCGCTGCTCGACGGCGACGTGAGCAATGGTCGGTGGCATCGCCTCCACGATGAGTCGCGGCTTGTTCCAAATGCCGAGATCGCGCCGCTGGTGCAGGCGACGCGGCGTACCGGGCAGGCCGTGCTGCAGGCGATCGCCGATGACGTCACCGTGTTCGTGGAGCCGTTGGTGGCACCGGTCGCGCTGCACTGCGTGGGGGCCGGGCGCGGCGCCGAGGCGTTCGCGCAGATCGCCACGACGTTGGGATGGCAGGTCACGGTCCTCGACCACCGCCCGGCGCTGCTCGACGGGCTGCAGCTGCCCGCGGGCGTCGCGGTGCGTCGGGTGGGACAGATGGAGGCGGTGCAGCAGGCGGTGACCCAACTGCCGCACGACGAGCGCACGGCCGTTGCGTTGCTGACGCACATCTTCGACGTCGACGTGGCGTGGCTCACCGCCACGCTCCCGCTGCCGTTCGGCTACGTGGGGGTGCTGGGTTCTCGGCAGCGCGCCACGCAGCTCACCGAGCAGGCCACCCAGCAGCTCGCCCTGCGCGGCACGCCGCTCACGGCGCGTCAGCGACACAAGCTCCACGCGCCCATCGGCCTCGATCTTGGGGGGGAGACGCCGGCCTCCATCGCGCTGGCGGCGATCGCCGAGATCGAGGCGGTGATTCACGCGCGCCCGGCGGGATTCCTGCGGGAGCGTCAGAGTCCCATTCATGCGCGCACGCCGACCCCCGAGCTCCTCGCTCGCGACGCGGCGCGCGCGTTGGCCGATCAGCCGTTGCGCTGCGATCTCCCCGAGTTTCCTGACCGCTGAGTGACCCGCTCATGCCCCCAGGCAGCGTCGCCGGGCTCCTGTTGGCGGCAGGCGGGTCGCGCCGCTTGGGCGAGCCCAAGCAACTCCTGGTGGACGAGACCGGCGTTCCGGCGGTCGTGCGCATGGCGCGGGCGCTCCGCGATGCGGGGTGCGCCCCGCTCCTCGTCGTTGTTGGCGCCGCCGCCGAGGCGGTAACCCGCAGTCTGGCGCACGAATCGGTGCACGTGGTGCGGCATGCGGAATGGGCCCATGGCATGGGGAGCTCCATCGGCGCGGGGATGCGGGCGCTGATCGACCTCACCGCGTCCACCGACGACGTACAGGGCGTGCTCATTGCGCCGTGTGACATGCCTGCGGTCACCGCGCCGTTCCTTGTGGCCTTGCGCTCACACTTCACTGGCACGGAGCGCGTGGCGGCGGCGTACGTGGCGGGGGCGTCTATGCCAGCCGCAAGTGCAGCGGCAACCACGGCACCTGCCCGCGGCATTCCCGCGATTCTCCCTCGTGCCGACTGGCCGTGGCTGAAGATGCTGTCTGGTGAACAGGGTGCCAAGCCGCTGCTACAGCAGGACACCATTGCCGTGCCTCTCGGCGACGGGGCCTTCGATCTGGATACCCCTGCCGACGTGGCACGGTGGCGACAGACGCAGGGACTCGGCGGTCGATCGGCGAACACGTAGCACGCCACCGGGACGCCGAACCGCCACGTGCCCCCGATACCCTAAGGCATCGGGGGCACGCGACATTCGCAACCCACTGGTGCGCGCTGCGGTTACTGGCTGTCCGGCGCTACTGGTGCCTCGGGCGCGCCGCGCCGTCCCCGGCCACCGTACATCCCCGGCGGCATCGCTCCATCGGGACCGCGCTGCCCGCGGAACGGCCCCCCATACGCACCGCGCCGCATGCCTCGCCCGCCGCGCGCGGCGCCCCGCTGTCCGCGCATGGCTCCGCGCTGCCGCATGTCGCGTCGCAGATTGTCGAGGCGCGTCTTCTGTTGCGTGGTCAACACACCACGCACCTCCTGTCGCTGCTTGAGACCGGCGATGAGCTGTTCATTGCGCAGCGCACTCATGCGATCGAGCGCGGTACGCGCCTTGGACAGGTTGCCATCGCCCTGAGTGGCGTCGAGCAGATCGGCACGCGCCCGCAGCAGATCGGCCTCGTTGGCCCGCACGGCCGGCGCATCCTGCAGCGCTTCGAGTCGCTTCACCTGCTCATCGGTCAGCTGCAGTTCGGACCGCATCCGCAACAGCATGCCGGCCGGATTGCCACGTCCTGCACGACCCATGCGCCGGTCACCCGCCACGGCGTTGGGACCAGCTGCCGGACCACCGCGACGCATGGTGCCGGCCGGCCCCTGGCCGTCGCGCGGACGGGGAGCCCCGGCACCAGCCTGTGCCTGAACCACGGTGCCGAGTGCCAGGCTGGCGAGCGCGGTCGCCAGCAACAGACGGGAACGGATATGTGTCATATAAGCCTTCCGGTTGAGTGTGGCGGTCGCCCTGCCGGCGCCCGCTTCACCCCATTGGACGCATGTCGGTCCTGACCGTTAAGGCGCTGGTCGCGTCGTCACGACGGCGCCAACGTCGCGGGCCCCTGTTGCGTCTAGCTCATGCATCGCGCGGCACGACCGCGTGGCGCTGGTGCAGGGCGAGTCCATGGGTGCATCCTAGGATGCACGGGGGGCCCGACGCACCGTGTGGGTGCCGTGCCATGTCGTGTTCGCCTGCCCTTCCCGTCCCTCACCGGCCGTTCTCACGTGGGATCCTGGTTCGACACGATCGGCACCTGGCTCTTCAAGTACTCCCCGCGCGCGTTTGCCCGCGGGGAGTTCGTGACGGCGCCGGTCGTACCGGCCACGCTGCTGGTCGGTGCCGCGATCGTGTTGGTACTGCTGATCGTTGCCAGTCACGTACGCCTGCGCTCGCTGCCCTGGCGTGATCGGCTGCTGCTCGCGGCGTTGCGCACGGCCGCCGTACTGCTGGTACTGGCCTGCCTCTTCCGTCCCGGACTGGTGATTGCCGCGGCCGTTCCGCAGCGCAACGTGCTCGCGGTGGTATTCGATGATTCGCGCAGCATGCGCATCACCGATGTCGGTGCGTCGATGGCGCGCGGAGACAGCGCGACCACGGCCGCGGCATCGCGCCTCGCCGTCCTGCAGCGCGCCTTCAATGACAGCACGGCGCTCATGCGCGCGCTGGGGGGCCGCTTCGCGATCCGCCGCTTCCGCTTTTCGGCCGGCGCCACGCCGGTGCGCGCCGCCGATGAGGTACGCGCAGCGGGGACCCGCTCCGACCTCGCGCAGACGCTCGACGACGTGCGACAGGATCTCGACGGAATGCCGCTCGCGGGCGTCGTGCTGGTGACCGACGGTGCCGACAACGGCCGCTCCTCCCTCGACGACGCGCTGCTCGGCCTGCGCGCCCGCCGGGTGCCGGTCTACACGGTGGGTGTGGGCACGGAGCGCTTCACGCGCGACGTGGCGGTGGAACGGGTGCAGGCGCCGCAGCGCCTGCTCGCCGGAGCGGCCGGTGTCGTGGAAGCGGACATCCGCATGCGTGGCCTCGACGAACGCGGCGTGTCGGTGACGCTCGAAGCAGACGGGCGCGTGGTCGCCACGGAGACTGTGCCGCGACCCGCCAAGGGGGATCTTGGCACCCTGCGCATGCGCATTCCCCCGCTTCCGCCCGGCGTACACCGCCTCGCCGTGCGGGCGCGTCCGCTCGCCAACGAGGTCGTCACGCAGAACAACGAGTGGCAAACCAGTCTCGAGGTGCGCAGTGGCCCCGAGCGCGTGCTCTACGTGGAAGGGGAACCGCGCCCGGAATTCGCGTTCCTGCGGCGCGCCGTGGCCGAGGACAGCGCCATGCAGGTGGTGGGACTCATGCGCAGCGCCGAGCGCAAGTTTCTGCGACTCGGTGTGCGGGACAGTCTCGACCTGCTCAACGGATTTCCCACCACGCGCGAGGAGCTCTTCGGCTATCGCGCCATCATCCTCGGCAGCGTCGAGGCAGCCTTCTTCAGCGGCGAACAACTGCGCATGCTGGCTGACTTCGTGAGCGTTCGTGGTGGCGGTCTGCTCGTGCTGGGTGGCCGTGCCTCGCTCAGTGAAGGCGGATTTGCCGGCACGCCGCTCGCGGACGTCCTGCCCCTCACCCTCACGCGCGGCGAGATCAACGTGGACGGGCCGGCCACCTCGGTGCAGGTACGCCCCACGCGCGCCGGTGACGTGCACCCGGCCCTCCAGCTGCGGGAGACCCTGGCCGCCTCGCGACAGCGGTGGGACTCCCTGCCCCCGCTCACATTGGTGAACCGTGTTGGCGCGCTGCGCGCCGGCGCCACGCTGCTGCTTGCCGGTCGCACGGAAGACGGACGCAGTGATGTTCCCGTGCTGGCATGGCAACGCTACGGGCGGGGCATGAGCGCGGTCTTCACGGCGCAGGACTCATGGCTGTGGCGTATGGACGCCAGCATCGCGGTGGAAGACCGCTCACACCAGACGTTCTGGCGCCAAATGACGCGCTGGCTTGTGGATGGCGCCCCGTCGCCCTTCGAGGTCACCACCACTCCGGCCCGCGTGGCCCCTGGTGAGACCGTGGTGCTGCGGGCGCAGGTGGCCACGCCCCAGTTCGAAGACATCAACGACGCGGAGGTGACGGCCACCGTGACCGGACCGACAGGCGGCAGCGAGACGCTGGCCCTCGAATGGTCGCTGCGCGACGACGGCAGCTACGCGGCCCGCTTCACCCCCCGCGACACCGGACGCTACATCGTGGACGCGGTGGCCGTGACGGGGCGCGATTCGGTGCAGGCGGTCACCACCACGGTGCTGGTGGACGAACGGGGAGCCGACGTGGCGCAAGCCGAGTTGCGGGCCCCGCTGCTGCGGCGCATTGCCGACGAGACCGGCGGGCGCTACTACCCGATCGCCGAGGCCGGCGCCCTCGCCGATGACGCCGTGTACACGAACGCCGGCGTGACCGTGCGCGAGGCGAAGGACCTGTGGGACATGCCGGCGGTATTCCTTCTTCTGGCCTTCGTGCTCGGGGCCGAGTGGAGCTACCGTCGCTGGAGGGGACTGGCATGAAGGCGCTGGGACGACGACTGGCCGGCGTGCTCGCCTGCCTGGCCGCAGCGGGAACGCCGCGGGCCGTGGCCGCACAAAGCACGCACGTTCTCATCGTCTCGGGGCTCTCTGGGGACCCGGCGTTCAAGACGCGCTTCGGCAGCGCCGTGAGCGCCGTGCGGTCGGCCGCCGCGACGCGATGGGGGGTGAGCGACTCCAGTCTCATCGTGCTCACCGAGGATTCCACGGCCTTCAACGGGCGGTCCACCCGCGACAATATCGCCCGCGCGTTTGCCGCGCTGTCGCGGCGGACGCGCCCCGGCGACGTGCTGCTCGTGCTCCTGGTGGGCCACGGGAGTGGTGAGGGCGCCGGCTCGAAGGTCAACCTGCCCGGCCCCGATGCCACCGCCAGCGAGTACGCCGCCTGGCTGGCGCCCTTCGGCGCGCAACAGGTGGTGTTCGTGAACGCCGCCACCGGGAGCGGGGATTTCGTGCCGGTCATTGCCGGCAGCGGCCGGGTGGTGGTGACCGCCACGCGCTCGGCGGTCGAAAAGAACGATGCGGAGTTTCTGCAGCATTTTGCCCGCGCCCTCAGCACCGACGACGCCGACGCGAACAAGGACGGACGGTTGTCTGCGCTCGAGGCATTCCGTTTTGCGCGCGCGGAGGTGGCGAAGTCGTACGAGTCGACCAACCGCATGCTCACCGAACATGCCGTGCTCAGCGACTCCACGGCGGCGGCCAGGATGTCGTTCGGCACGCGCGCGGCCACCACGGATCCGCGCGTGGCCCGCCTGCTGGAGGAACGGCAGGCGCTCGAGTCACAGGTGGCCGCGCTGCGGGCGCGCAAGGCGGCGATGGAACCGGCGGCCTACGAAGCCGAACTCGAGCGGTTGCTGCTCGCGCTGGCGGAGAAGTCGGCCGCCATCAAGGCGGCGGGAGGCGGCAAGTGAACCGTTGCCTGCAGTTCCGTAGGCAACCAGGCGTGCGTCGCCGGAGGGCGTCCCGCTGGCTGGTGATGGCGGGTAGCCTGCTGAGTGTGCTGCTCGAAGTGCCGCTCTCCGCCGCCTGCGCACAGGTGCCAACGCGCACCGATCGGTTCGGCGCCGAGATCGCCGCGGCCGAGGCGGCGGCGCAGCGCGGTGACCGCACCGACGCCATGGCCCGGGCGCGCCGCATCACGACCGCCTACGAACAGACCGGCACGCGCAGCAGCGCCGACCACAGCGAGGCCGGTCGCGCGTACGCGCTGCTGGCCACGGGGAACGCCGCGGCGACACGCGCGGCGCTGGCCGCATTTGATCGTGCCGTGGCCGCCGATTCGGGCAACCTCGACGCGCGCCGGCGCCTTGGGCAGCTCTTTCTCGACGCGTACAACGGCCCCGAGGCGCGCGCCTCGTTCGAGGCGGTGCTCGCCCGCGCGGATGGCGACGCGGAGGCGCTGCTGGGGCTTGCCATGGTGGAAGAGTTCGAGGGGAAGGGCACGGCCATGGCCACGGCACGCCAGGCGCTCGCGGCGGCGCCCGCGAGTGCGCGCGTGCTGTCGTACGTGGCCCGCCTGCACCTCGATGCCGAGGCGTTCGACTCGGCCCGTGCCGTGGCCGAACGCGCCGTGCGCGCGGACAGTACGCTGCAGTCGGCGTGGTCGGTGCTGGGGGCACAGGCGTGGCTCCGCGGCGACTCCGCCACGTACCAGCGCGCCCTGCGGGCCGCCACCCTGCTGCAGCCTCGCCCTGCCGAGTTCTACACCGCCCTGGCCGAAGCCGCCGTTCGGCAGCGCCGCTATGCGGAGGCGGTGCGTCTGGCGGAGCAGGCCGTGCGATTCGACAGCCTCTCGGCACGGGCGCTCGGAGTCCTGGGCACCAATCAGCTGCGCATCGGTCAGCTGGATGCCGGGCGGCTGTCGGTGGAGCGGGCCTTTGCGCTCGATCCTTTCAATCTGTGGCACAAGAACACGCTGGACCTGCTGGACAAGATGCGCGGGTTCCGCACCGTCAGGCAGGGACGATTCGAAGTCGTGGCACCGTCCGATGATGCCGCGCTGCTGGCGTTGTACATCGTGCCGCTGCTCGAGCAGGCCTACGACTCCCTCGCACGCCGGTATGGGTACCAGGCGCCCACGCCGGTGCGTCTCGAGTTCTTCCGGCAGCATGCCGACTTCTCGGTGCGCACCGTGGGGCTCACGGGACTGGGGGCGCTTGGCGTGAGCTTTGGCAGCCTGCTGGCCATGGATACCCCCAATGCACGAGAGCGCGGGACGTTCAACTGGGGGAGCACGGCGTGGCACGAGCTCACGCACGCGTTCACGCTGGGTGCCTCGGGGCATCGCGTTCCCCGGTGGCTGTCGGAAGGGCTCTCGGTGCTCGAGGAGCGGCGCGCGAATGTGGGATGGGGCGCCCGCACGACGTTGCCGTGGCTTCTGGCGTACCACGCCGGACGCCTGCGTCCGGTCAGCCAGATGAATGATGGCTTCATGCGTCCGCGGTATCCTGAGGAGACCTCGTTCAGCTACTACCAGGCGTCGTTGTTCTGCGAGTGGGTGGAACGCACCAAGGGAGCGGGCGCCCTTCCGGCGCTGCTCGTGGCGTTCCGTGAGGGAGCGGACACGCCCGCCGCCATGGAACGTGTGCTTGGCCTGCGCCTGCCGGAGGTGGACGCGCAGTTCGATGGGTGGCTGCGGCAGCGGTTCGCCACGGAGCTGCAGGCCATTGGTGGGACCGGCGGACGGGACAGCAGCGGCGGGGAGTTCGTGCAGACCATGAAACGGGCGGTGCGTGCCATGGACACCCAGCGCGATTCCGCGCGGCTGCTCTTCGAGCGGGCACACCGGCTGTTTCCAAGTTACGCCGGTGATGACGGCCCCGCGTGGTACCTCACGCGTCTGGCGCTCGACGCGCACGATACCACGGGAGCGTTGGCCATGGTGGAACAGGTCACCACACGCGATGAAACCGCCTTTGATGCCAACAAGCTGGAAGCGGAGTTGCGCGAACGGCGTGGCGACCTGACGGGCGCCATGGCGGCGCTCGACAGGCTGTTGTGGATCTGGCCGTATACGGCGGGAGACCATGAAGCCCTGGCGGTGCTCGCCGCCCGGGCCGGAGATCACGCGCGGGCGGTTCGCGAACGGCGCGCGGTGATTGCCCTGCGGCCACCGGATCTCATGGACGCACGGCTCGAACTTGCCCGCGCGCTCGCGGCAGGTGGCGACACGGCGGCGGCACGACGCGAGCTGCTGAGCCTGCTGGAGGACGCGCCCAGCTATGAGGGCGCGCAGCAACTGCTGCTCGAACTGCGCAAACGCGGAGGAACGCCGTGAGGAGAGGGGAGACAACCTGGTGGCGCCGATGGACCGCAACGGCGGGCGCCCTGCTGTCGCTGGTGGCGTTGGTGGCGGTCGAGGGCCAGCGGCGCCGCGGAGCGCCGGAATTCGAACCGAACGTGCCGTACGACGGACGGCTTACCTGGGTCCGCGTCAAGTACATTCTCCCCGACTTCAGCAGCAGCAGTGGCTTTCGCGGCGGGCGCGACTTGCCGTGGTCACACGACTATCCGCGGGGCGAGCGTCACTTCACCAAGATCGTGAGTGAGCTCTCCACGGCGCGCGTCCGCCTGGGCGCGAGCAATATCCTCACGCTCGATGATCCGCTGCTGGGCAAGTACCCCGTGGCGTACATGGCCGAGCCGGGATTCTGGCGCCCCAACGACAAGGAAGTGCTCGGGCTGCGCAACTATCTCGCGAAGGGCGGCTTCATCATCTTCGACGACTTTGCCGGGCAGCACTGGTTCAACTTCGAAAGCCAGATGCAGCGCGTACTCCCCACCGTGCGCGCCGTCCCGCTGGACGCCTCACACCCCATCTTCGATTCGTTCTACAAGATCACCTCCCTCGACTACACGCACCCGTACTACGGGCTCAAGGCGGTGTTCTACGGATTCTTCGAGGACAACGATCCGCGCAAGCGGCTGCTGGCGATCGCCAACTACAACAACGACCTGTCGGAGATGTGGGAGTTCTCCGACGTGGGGATGTTCCCTGTCGACATGTCGAATGAAGCGTACAAGCTGGGCGTGAACTACGTGATCTACGCCTTGACCCGCTGACTCTTCCCCCCACCGAGGACCTGCGTGACTGCCCCTCTTTCCGAACTCGATCGCCTCGACGACGCCGCCCTCGCTGACCGTCTGCAGGGTGCCGGTCAGCGCATCGCCAGCGAACTCCGCAAGGTGATCGTCGGGCAGGATGCCGTGGTGGAACAGGCGCTCGTGGCGCTGTTTGCCGGCGGCAACTGCCTGCTGGTGGGTGTCCCTGGGCTGGCCAAGACGCTGCTCATCTCCACGCTGGCGCGTGCGCTCGACCTCAAGTTCTCGCGCATCCAGTTCACGCCCGATCTCATGCCGAGTGATGTGACCGGCACCGACGTCATCCAGGATGACCCGGCCACCGGACAGCGCCGATTGGCCTTCATGCCCGGGCCGGTGTTCGCCAACGTGCTGCTCGCCGACGAGATCAATCGCACTCCACCCAAGACTCAGGCGGCACTGCTGGAAGCCATGCAGGAACGGCGCGTCACCGTGCAGGGACGCACCTACGAGCTCGACAAGCCGTTCTTCGTCTTCGCCACGCAGAACCCCATCGAGCTCGAGGGCACCTATCCCCTGCCGGAGGCGCAGCTCGACCGGTTCATGCTGGAGGTCATGCTGGATTACCTGCCGGAGGAAGACGAGGTGGCGGTGGTGAAGGCGACCACGGCACTGCCGCCGGACGCGGTACACCCGGTGGTCTCCAAGGAAGAAATCCTCGCCTACCAGCGGGTGGTACGCCGGCTGCCCATTGCCGATGCGGTCACGCGCTATGCCGTGAAGCTGGTGCGCTGCACGCGTCCCAGCGAGGGCGGCGCCCCCGACTACGTGAAGCAGTACGTGAGCTACGGCGCGTCGGTGCGCGCGGCGCAGGCCCTGGTCCTCGGGGCCAAGGCCCGCGCGTTGCTGCAGGGGCGCGCCAGTGCCGGATTCGACGATGTGAAGGCGCTGGCCCGTCCCGTGCTGCGGCACCGCGTGCTCGTGAATTTCCAGGCGCAGTCGGAGAAGTTCACCACCGATGCCATGGTGGCGCGCCTGCTCGACTCGGTGTCCGTGCCCCGCTCCTCCCTCTGAGCCCAGCACCGTGCCCGCCGCCCCCGCCGCATTCCTCGACCCTGCGCTGCTCGCGACGATCGCCGATCTCGCGCTGCTCGCGCGCACCGTCGTGGACGGCTTCATGCACGGGCAGCATCGCAGCCTGCGCAAGGGTTCGTCACTGGACTTCGCCGAGCATCGCTCGTATCAGCCCGGCGATGATCTCCGGCGCATCGACTGGCGCGTGTACGGACGCACCGACCGGTTCTACATCAAGGAGTACGACGCGGACACCAACGCCAGTGTGCTCTTTGCCGTGGACACGTCGGGGAGCATGCAGTACGGCAGCGGTGCCGTGACCAAGTTCGCGTACGCCCGCATGCTCGTGGCGAGTCTGGCGTGGCTGTCGCAGGGCCAGGGAGACCGGGTGGGGTTGGCCACCTTCACGCAGGAGCTGGAGGAGGTCATCCCGCCGTCGGTGCGGCATCTCCAGCGCCTCCTGCATACGCTGGCCACCACGACCGCGGGCGGCCCCAGTCAGCTGGTGGCGTCGCTGGCCAAGATCGGCCTGCTGTCGCAACGGGCCGGGATCATCGTGCTGGTGACCGACTGCTATGAGCAGCCGGCGGCCCTTGGTCGCGCCGTGGATGCGCTGCGCATGCACGGCCACGACTGCATCGTCTTCCATGTGGTCGACCCGGCGGAACGCGACCTGCCAGGCGACGACGATACGACCTTCGAGGATGCGGAGAGTGGCGCCCTGCTGCCGCTCAAGCCCCGCGTGCTGCGCGAGCAGTACCAGGCACTGGTCACGGCGCATCATGCGGCGCTGCAGACCCGCCTGGCCGCGGCAGGCGCCGACTACGTGAGGCTCGACACGAGCGAGCCACTCGACCGGGCCCTGCATGCGTACCTCGACGCGCGGCTCTCGCGCGGCCGCGTGCGATGAGCAGACGGCGATGAACTTCCTCGTTCCCGCCTTTCTCGCCGGCCTCGCCTCGCTGGTCGTTCCGCTTGTGCTGCACTTGCGGCACCGTGATCGCGACCGGCCGCAGCGATTCCCGTCGCTCATGTTTCTCGAGCAGATCACCATCCGCACGGAGCAACGGCAGCGGGTCAGCGATTGGCCGCTGCTGCTGCTCCGGCTGCTGCTGCTCACGCTGCTCGTCTTCGCGTTCTCGCGCCCGCTCTTCCGCGCGCGGGGCGCCGCAGGGACCGACTCGCGTTCGCGGGCCGTGGTGCTGCTCCTGGACCGGTCGCAGAGCATGGGGTACGAGGGCACCTGGGCCCGTGCACTCGACTCGGTCCGCGCCGTGGTGGGGCGGCTGGACGCCGGTGATCGCATCGCGGTGGTGACCTACGACGACCAGGCGGAAACCCGGCAGCGACTCACCACGGACCGGGCAGCGGTGCTGGCGTCGCTCAACGGGCTGTCGCCGCGCCGTCGCGGCACGCGGCTGGCACCGGCGTTGCGTACGGCGCGCCAGCTGTTGCTCGACGCCCCCTTCGCGGCCGCGGAGATCCTGGTGGTTTCCGACCTGCAGCGGGCCGGGGCGATCGGCGTGGCGGGAGTGGAGCTGCCCGCGGGCGTGATGGTGCGCGGCATCCCCGTGGGGCCGGCATCGTGGGAGAACGCCACGGTACATGCCCTCGACGCACGCCGCGTCGTGCAGGAGGCCCGCACGGTGCTGGCGGTCAAGGCGCGGGTGCGCCGCCATGGCGGCGACGCGCCCGTGGAGCGCACCGTGCACCTCGTGATCAACGGGCGTGATGCCGCCACGCGCACGGTCCAGGTGAGTGCGGGCGGTGAAACGGTGGTGACGTTCGATCCCGTGCCCGCACCGGACGGCGCGGTTGCCGTACAGGTGGCCATGAGCCCCGATGCGCTCGCGGCCGACGACACGCTCGTCGCGGTCGTACCGCGTGATGACGATCTGGTGGTGCAACTGTCGGGTAGTGGCGAAACGCTGTACTTCGAGCGCGCGCTGGGCATTGGCCGCGCGCCGTCGGTGCTGGTGTCGCGCCCCGGCGGGATGCCCGGCGGCACCGCGCGACCGGCCGCGGTGCGCGTCTTCTGGGATATGCTCCCCGATGCCACGCTCACACCGTGGCTGGAGGAGGGCGGAGGCGCGATCGTGGTGGTCGGACGTCGGCTGGCCGAGCGTCGCGGGTCGGTGTCACCGCTCCTCCCGGCCTCGTTGGCCGGCACGGCCGATCGCCTGTCCGACCGCGGGGGAACGCTGCGCGACCTGCGCACGGAACATCCGCTCTTCGCTCCCTTCCGCGAGAATGCCGATGCGCTTGGTGCGGTGCGGATGTTCCGCTATGCCCGACTCGACGCGGAACCGGACGCCGATGTGCTCGCGCGGTTCGATGACGGCCTGCCGGCCATCCTCGAACGGCGGGTCGGCAACGGCCGTCTCCTGCTGCTCGCCCTGCCGCTCGACAACACCGCCGGCGATTTCCCGCTCCAGCCCGCCTACTTGCCGTTCGTGCGACAGCTCGTGCTGCACGCGTCCGGCCGCGATGCTGCGCCACTCTGGCGTGGCACGGGAGACCGGTGGGCGCTCCCCGGCACACTCGCGGCCCCGGTGGTCGAGTCACCAGACGGTACGTTGCTCCGCCCAACGGCCGACTCGCTGGGTGCGGCCGTGCCAGTGGCCGATGCCGGTGTTTATCGCGCGTTTGCCAATCGGGTGGGCGGAGAACCGGCGGCGCTGCTGGCCGTGAATGTGCCGACATCGGAATCGGTGCTCACGCCCATGGACTCGGCCGAACTCCTGCTTGGTGTGCAGGCGGGCGGTGCCACCGCAGCCTCGGACAGCGCGGCGCAACGCAGCGCCGGTCCGCAGACCGACCAGGAACTGGAGCGGCGGCAGTCACCCTGGCGCGTGCTGCTGCTGCTGGCCCTGCTGGCCTTGACGCTTGAAACGGTGCTGGCCACGCGCGGCCGGCGCGGCACGGCGCGACGGGTGGTCGCGCAGCCGTCGACACGCTCAGGTGCGGAGCGCACCACGTGATTGCCCAGCCAACGCACGCCGCGACACCCATTCCGGAGCAGCCCCTATGAGTCCCGACCGGCAGTTGCTCGTGACACTCCACGCGCTGCGGAGGCAGTGGCGCCTGCGTGTGCTGTGCGAATCGCTGGTGTGGCTCGCGGTCGCCACGCTTCTTGCCGTGGTGTCGGCATGGGGGCTGCTGCGGCTCTTTGCCGGCAATGAGACGGGACCGGCCATTGCGCGCGCGGTGGGCTACCTGCTGATCGCGGTCGCGCTGGTGCGCGGCCTGATCGTGCCGTTGCTGCGGCGCGCGTCGGATGAACGATTCGCACTGTACGTCGAAGAGCGCGAGCCGTCGTTGCGCCAGGCCCTGCTGGCCGCCGTACAGGAAGCGCAGCTCCCCGAAGCGCAGCGTCCGTCGCCCACGCTGTCGGCGCGCGTGATGCAGCGGGCCGTGGCAGCGATTCGTCCACTCGAGTCCCGCATGGCGCTCGAGCGTCCGCGCATCGTGCGCGCCATGCAGTCCTTCGGCGGTATCGTTGCCGTCGCGGCGGCGCTGCTCTGGCTGGGGCCGCAGGCGGTGCGGGATGGCGCCCGCGTGCTCTTCGTCCCCTTTGGTACGGCGCAGGCGGCCGTGCCGGTGCGCATGCTGGCCATTACCCCCGGCAACGTGAGTGTGCCGCGCGGCGGCGCCATCGAGGTGGAAGCGGGGCTGGTGGGATTCGCGGCCTCGAGCGCCGAACTCGTGTTCCGCAGCGATAGTGCGGGCAACGACACCGGTGCCTGGCAACGCCTGCCCATGGCGTCCGACGCCGACTCGGCGCGGTTCCGGTCGCGCCTGTTCGATATCGTACAGCGCACCGAGTACTACGTGGAGTCGGCCGACGTGCGATCGGCGGTCTTTACGCTGACCGTGAACGACCTGCCGGCCGTGTCGCGTGTGTCGCTCGACCTGCGCTTTCCGGCATACAGCGGGCTGCCGCCGGAGAAGATCGAGGACACCGGCGATGTCGCGGCGGTGGTGGGCACGACCGTTACCGTTCGCGCGCGCGTCACCCGCACGGTGGGTGGCGGCACGTTGCGCTTCGATGATGGACGGACGGTGGCGATGACGCGTGAAGGCGACAGCACCCTCGTGGGCGCGTTCACGGTACGCCGGAGTGGCTTCTATCACGTGGACCTCACCACGACCGACGGCACGACCGTGGCCGGCGCCGTGGAGTATGTCGTGGATGCGATCCCCGATCGCGCCCCCGTGGTGCGCATCGAGGAGCCGGGGCGCGACACCAAGGTCCTGAACACGGATGAGGTCACGATTGCCCTGCAGGCGACCGATGACCTGGGTGTGACCGCATTGGAACTTCGCTACCGCGTGAACGGCGGCGAGGAACGGCGTGTGCAGGTGACCGGGGGAACACGGCGCCCGCGGGATGCGCGTGGCGCCCACACGCTGTTCCTCGAGGAGCTCGCGCTGCAGCCTGGCGATCTGGTGGCGTACCACGCGGTGGCCCGGGACGGCGCCGGGCTGGTGGGGAGCAGCGATGTGTACTTCCTGGAGGTGCGTCCCTTCGGCAAGGACTACCGACAGTCGGACCAGCGCGCGCAGTCACCGCAGCCAGGCGGTGCCGGACAGCCCCAGGGCGATTCACCCGATGGATTCGTGGCGCGCCAGCGGGACGTGGTGGCCGGCACCTTCAACTGGCTGCGCGACAGCGCGAGCACCACTGACAAGGTGCGCCGCGAGAACATGACGACGCTGGCCATTGCCGAAGGGCGCTTGCGCGAGGATGTGGAGCAGCTGGTGAAGCGCCTGGCCGAGCGCGGCGTGGCCGCGCAGGACACGACCTTCGCGAAGATTCGCGGGGAACTGCAGCAGGCCGCGGTGGAACTCAAGGCCGCCGAGGAGCAGCTCGGGCGTGTGCGCGGCAATGGCGCGCTGCCGCCGGAGCAGCGCGCGCTGCAGCGCCTGCAACGCGCTGAGGCGCTCTATCGCGATGTGCAGGTCCAGATGGGGGGCGGCGGCGGGGGGGGTGGCGGCGGCGGCGGTGGACAGCAGCGTGCCGAAGATCTGGCCGACCTCTTCGAACTGGAGAACGACAAGCAGCGCAATCAGTACGAAACCATGCAGCAGCAGCGCGCGGCGGATCCGTCGCAGCCTCAGGTCGACGAGACCCTCGAGAAGCTGCGACAGCTCGCCAGCCGCCAGCAACAGGAGAACGAGCGGTTGCAGCGCATGGCCGAGGCGATGCGGCAGCGGTTGGCGGACGCGGGTGGTGCGGCCGGCGGTGCCAGTGGCGGCTCCGCCAGCGGAGGCGCGCGACCGGGCGGCGCGAACGGCAACAGCAGCCAAAGCGGCGCACAGCGGGAGCTGGCGCGACAGGCGGAGGAGGAAGCACGCCGTCTTGAGCGGCTGGCGCGCGAGCAGAGCAATCCGGAGCTGCAGCGTGCGGCCGAACAGTTGCAGCAGGCGGCCGACAACATGCGTCGTGCCGCCACCGGATCGGCGGCGCAGGGCAATGCCGCTCTCGAGGAGCTCAATCGCGCGGCGCGCAATCTGGAGGGGGCTCGGGCCTCGAGTACCTCACGCGGCGTGCAGCAGTTGGCCGACCAGGCGCGCCGGCTGGAGGAGGAGCAGCAGCAGATCCAGGAAGCGGTTCAGGGGTTGCCCGAGGCCTCACCCAGTGAACGCGGGCAGCGCCTGCAGCAACTGTCGCAGCAGAAGGACCGGCTGGCGGACGAGGTCCGTCGCCTCGAGAGCGAGGCCGATCGCCTGTCACGATCGGCGCGTCGGGATCAGCCCAAGGCTGCCGGTCAGTTGAGCGGGGCGGCCGATGCCATTCGTGATACGCGACTGGCCGACAAGATCGAGTTTTCCAAGCAGGTCGCGCGCAGCGGCAGCGGCGAGTACGCGGGCGCGTTCGAGAATCAGATTGGCGAGAACATTCGCGATGTGGCGGAGCGGCTTCGCGCCGCGCGTGGCGCGCTGCAGGGCGAGAGCGCGGCGCGTGGGCAGGAGCGCACGCTCGAGCGAACGCGCGAGCTCGTGGCGGGCATGGAATCGCTGCGTGACCGGGTGGCAGATCGGGCACAGGGCCGACCGGGGCAGCAGGGACAGCAGGGGCAGCAGGGACAGCAGGGGCAGCAGGGGCAGCAGGGGCAACAGGGGCAACAGGGGCAGCAGGGGCAGCAGGGGCAGCAGGGGCAGCAAGGCGGGAACCGTGGTGGCGCAGCGCAGGGCGCCGCGCGCGGCGGTGGTATGCCGGGCGACGAGCCGGGACAGGGTGGAATGGCTGCAGGCGCGCCGCGCAGTGGTGGCGGGATACCGCGCGGAGAGGCCACGCAGTTCGCGCGCGAGTTCCGCCTGCGCCGTCAGGCCGCCGAGGAGGTGCGGCGCGAGGCGGCAGCGCAGGGGGTGAACACACAGGATCTCGACCGCGCAATCCAGGCGATGCGAGAACTGGAGAACACCGGGGCGTTCGGGGACCCGCAGGGGCTCGAGCAGCTGCAGACGGCGCTGCTCGACCGGCTCAAGGACTTCGAGTTCACGCTGTATCGCACCGCCGCGGGAAGCGCCGACGGGCGCCCGGCTGTTGGGGCGCGAGCCACGGCGCCAGCGGAATACCGGCAGATGGTGGAGGAATACTACCGGGCGCTGGCGGGAGGGAAGCGGAAGCGGTAGGGGAGGGACTGGCGGGGACTGGCGGGGACTGGCGGGGGCTGGCGGGGACTGGCGGGAACAGCGTCATGGGAAGGGCGTCACGTGGGACGGCGTCATGGAAGACGGCCGGACCGGTAACGGCGGGTTACGGCGGGGTACGGCGGGTTACGGCGGGTTACGGCGGGGACCGTCGCATGTGCTCACGATGGTGAGCATGCGCCTCTTCCTCATCCAGTGTGCGGAGAAAGCGGGTGAGCATCTTGCACACGAGCACGCGCTTGTTCTCGCAGCGCCAGTACTCCGACTCGGCAATGGCACCGGCGTGGCGCGCGACGCGCAGATGCACGCCCACCTCGTCGGCCGAACCGCGCGCAATACGCAGGTGATTGGCGAACTGGGCGCGAGTGCCACGCGCCCCTTCGGCGATGTTGGCCGGCACCGAGTCGACGGCACGAAGCAGTTGCGCCCGGAGGCGCGGCGCCCGCGTGAAGTCGTGACGGTCGATGCGCTGGTGTACGGCGTCGGCAAAGTACAGCGCCGCTTCCAGCACCCTGAGGTTTCGTGGATCGCTCATGCACCACGATAGCCCCGCCCTTCCCGGCCGGTGTCATCCATCCTACGCGCGCATCATCACCACAACGCAGGCCGTCTTCCGTGGCTCCCCGCCGTCACCGGTCCGGCCGTCATCCATGACGCCGTCCCACCTGACGCCGTCTCACCTGACGCCGTCTCACTTGACGCCGTCTCACTTGACGCCGTCTCACTTGACGCCGTCTCACATGACGCCGTCTCACATGACGCCGTCTCACATGACGCCGTCTCACATGACGCCGTCTCACATGACGCCGTCT
>NZ_JAJTHI010000027.1 GCF_021298855.1 Gemmatimonas sp. | reverse complement strand
CTGTACGTGTTCTTCTTCTGGTTTTTCCGCTATCTCATCGAGGCGCGCGGCTTCACGCTGCTCGAGACCGGGGTATGGGCCAGTCTGCCGTATCTCCTGGCCACCGTCGCGGCCCCCCTCGCCGGCATGCTGGCCGACCGGCTGGCCCAGCGGGTCGGGCTAGCCACGGCGCGCCGTCGGGTGGCCATCAGCGGGCTCACGCTCGCAGCGCTGCTGGTGCTGACCGGGGCATGGATTCCCACCCCCACGCTGGCCATCATCGCGCTCAGCCTGTCGGCGGCGTGCCTCATCAGCTGCGAAGCGCCCTTCTGGACCACGGCGGCCGCGCTGGGGCGCGAAGGGGAGGGGGCCGCCACCGGTGTCCTCAACCTCATGGGGAACGTGGGCGGCATCCTCTCCATCTGGCTGGTGCCGCTGATGAAGGACGCCTGGGGGTGGTTCGCCATGCTGGCCTTCTGGGCGGCGGTGGCCCTCGTGGCCGCCGCCCTGTTTGCCTCCACGGGACGGGACGAGGGGATCAGCTCGACCTGAGCCGCGTCACCCCGCGGCGGGCGGGTCCGGCTGCGCCGCGGGGGCAGCGCCCCGCGGCCCGGGCTACGCCCCCTCCATCGCGTCTGCCAGCCACTCGACCACGTACGACACGAACGACGGGCGTACCAGCAGGCGCCACGTGGGGGTGGCGTCGACGAGTTGCAGCAGCACCGGCGCTCGCGCGAGCAGCGTCTGCGTGGCGTGCCCCACCGGGAAGGCGCGCGGGTGCAGGTCCAGCGTGCACATGGCCGCCAACACGTCGCGCGTGCGCGGGCCCGACAGTTCCAGAACATGCCGGCTGGCCAACAACTCCACCACGGCGCCTTCGGCATCGGCTGTCCCATCGCCCACGGCCTGCGACAGCGCGGCCAGCAGCGCGTCACGCGGCGTGATCGCTGCCTCCACCAGCCACTCGTCCGGCCGGAGCCATATCACGCGCCCCACTGGTGACGACACCATGGGGCCGTGACCAGGCAGCGCCTCGACCGCGAGTGCGGCGGCCACGCGCGAGCACGCCCCGCCTCGGGCGCGCACACTGATCAGCAGGGGCAACGGCAACGCCCGCAGCATGGCGGCCGGCGAAGACGCCGCCGCCATGCGGGCCACGAGTGCCGGATCGACGGGGAGGTGATCACTCATTGGTGGTCGCGCCATCCCGCCGCGCTCCCTCGGGATCGTAATGCACCGGGTCCACCAGGGTCACCGAGGCGACTCGCCCATCGAGGAGCGGGGCGTGCAGCACCTCGCCCAGGCGCGCGCGGCCGTCGCGCACCAGCGCGAGCCCGAGGGCACACGCCAGCGTGGGACTGTATCGACTGCTGGACACATGTCCGTCGATGGGCATCGGTGGTTCCCCCAGCGCGCTCGTGAGCGCGGCGCCTTCGGGAATCACCAGGTGCGGGTCGTTGGAGCGGAATCCCACCAGCTGTGCCCTCCCATCCGCCCGCGGGGCGATGCGTTCGAGCGAGCGGCGCCCCACGAACGGCTTTCGCGTGGGCACCATCCATCCGAGCCCTGCATCGTGCGGTGTGGTGAGCGCCTCGGTGTCCTGCCCCACAATGAGGTACCCCTTCTCGATGCGCAGGACCTGCAGCGCGTCGAGCCCGTACGGGGTCACCCCCAGCGAGGCGCCCTCGGCCAGCAGTGCCCGCCAGAGGGTCGGTCCATCATGCCACGGGACGCTCACTTCGTAGGCCAGCTCGCCCGAGAAAGAGACGCGTGCCACCTGGGCGTCCGCGATGCCGGCCACCGTCGCGGTGCGCACGGCGAGAAACGGGAAGGCCTCGCGGTCCACCGCCAGCCCGGGAGCCACGCGGGCGAGCAGCGCGCGCGAGTCGGGTCCGACCACCGCCACGGTGGTGAACTGTTCCGTGATGGGCGTGACCCAGCAGCGCTTGTCGGGCCACTCCGTTTGGAGCCACTCCTCCATCCACTCGGCCACCGCGGCCGCGTGCCCGGTGGAGGTGGTCACGAAGTATCGCTGCGCGCCGGTGCGCATCACCACGCCGTCGTCCAGAATGGACCCATCGAGATGACAGAGCACGGCATAGCGCGCCTTCCCCTCGGGCAACGAGGCCAGCGGGGTCACGTACAGCTGGTCCAGCACCCACGCCGCGTCGGGGCCGCGCACGTCCAGCTTGCCGAGGGTGGAGACGTCGGCCACCGCGACGCCGGTGCGCACGGCGCGCACTTCGCGCCGCACCGTGTCGTCGAGCGTTTCCCAGGGTCGGGGATAGCGCGACGCGCGCAGCCACGGTCCTGCCGGCTCGAACACGGCGCCCAGCGCCACGTGCTCGGCGTGCAGGGCGGTCGTACGTATCGGTTCAAAGCGGGCGCCCTGTGCGCGGCCGGCCACCAGATGGAAGGGAATCGGCTCCACCGGCGGCCGGCTTCCCGATGTGCCCACGGCGGCGGCCGCGTGTCCGGCGCGCGCGGCCACCAGCGCGGCCGCCAGCACCTTCGCGGAGCGTCCCTGCTCCACACCGGTCCCGACGAGCGTGTAGCGCTTCACGTGCTCCACGTGGGTGGCGCCGGCATCCACCGCGCGCCAGAGGCCGGCCACGGTCGCATCGCGATGCAGATCCACGAAGCTGCGCGACTCGTCGCCATCGGGGGCAGGCACCTGCCACATCAGCCCGGGCAGGTCCTCGTCCACGTCGTCGGTTCCCGGGGCCGTCGCTTCGCCGGCCAGGCCCAACGCCGCGCGCGCCGCGGTCGCTCCCCCGGCGAGCGCGTCCGCGAGGGTCAATCGACCGGTCACGGCGCCGGCGAGCCATTGCCCGGGGAGCGGGGCAGACGGCACGGCGGTGCCCAG
>NZ_JAJTHI010000056.1 GCF_021298855.1 Gemmatimonas sp. | reverse complement strand
TGCCGGCGCCGGGAACACCGGTGACGAAAACGATGGCCTTCTCGCGTTGGGCGCGACTACGCGCGATGATCTCCTCTACACACTGGGTGGTGACGTGGAGATTTCGAGCCCCAGCATCGGACCGCGCGATAGCCTGCACTGAGTGTCGCGCGTACAGCGCTTTGGCCGCTTCGATGATCGTGGGGCTCGGCCGATACGACGATCGGCCCCACGCGTGAGGGTCTATTGGTGCCGATGGCGCGAGCGCGATGGCCGAGCGGACCGCATCACCGACCGTGGCCGCGTTGGACTTGATGGGTGGGTACACCCCATCGGCGTGTGGGATCTGCCAATGGTCGTCGGGGGTCGCTCCGTTCGTCGCGCAGAGCACCGGGAAGATAGGTAGCTCCCGACTCGCCTCGTGAAAGTTCTTGAGATCGAGCGCGTAGTCCCACGCCTGGTTGTAGTCGCTCTTGGTATAGCGATGCTCGCCCACCTTGAATTCAATGGGCACTACGGCAGAGTTGGCAACTACCACGCCGTCAATTCGGCTGCCCAGTCGCGGTACATCGAACTCAAGGAAGAGCGACCCGTCGACGCCCGGGAGCGTCTGCTTGAGGACCCGCACCTGCTCTTTCCACGCTTCCGTTTGCGCCCCATCAATGGCGAGGCCGCTACCACCGGCGAGGTGCCCGAGCACGGCCGCATTGTCGGCAGCGAGGAATTGTTGGATAGGTGCCGCATAGAACGCCGATTGGCGAGCATTGTCATTGGGGGCAGTCATATGGAGAAGCTAGAAGCCCGGGATCGGACCGCGCCAGGGGAGCACTAGCTCGCGTTGGGCCATGCCTCGCGGGCCTCTTCCAGTGTCTGGTAGCCGTAGTCAACGAACTGGAGAACGCCGGTCTTCTCGTTGCGCGTGGCGACGCAGTAGAGAACGCGGAGTGGTGCTCCGGATGCGTCTGAGAGTTCGATTCTGCTTCGTTCGCCCTCGAAGCCATCAACTTCCACTATGAAGAGCGTGCGATTGCCCATTGGCTTATACCATGCTGGGGGGCTCTGGTGTGAAGCGTCAGGATAAGTGGCCCCTCTGACAGACTGCGCTCCTCATCCGGCGTTCCCCCCGTCTCAGGTCCAGCAGTTACCTGAGAGATGGAGTGGAGCGATCCGTGTTGGTGAATGCTGCAGCAATCTCGGCCGGGGGGCGATTCTCCAGCGCACTGTGTGGACGGGCTGTACAGCACTCGTGTTGGTAGGCCGCAAGCGGACGCTGCGCGTTTGCGAGCGAGAGAAACCGGTAATGAGTGCGGCACTCGTCGCGCACGCGGCTGTTGAAGCTTTCCACCAAGGCGCTTGGGTTCGGCTTCCCTCGTTGAATGTGCTGCAGGGTCACTCGATGCGCCGCCTCCCAGACCGCGACCGCGCGAGTGATGCATTCCGGATCGTTGTCGCACACGATCCGATCGGGGCGGCCTCGCGCCGCGACGAGCTGCGTGAGCACCGCGGCTACGGCGCTGCCCGGGAACGACGTAAACACCGCCATCGCCAACGGCTCGTGCCTGCAGTCACCGACCACGTTGAATAGCCGAAACACCCGGCCCGTGGCGAGCGTGTCGCGCATGAAGTCGATCGACCAGCGCGTATTCGGCCGGCTCGCGGGCTCGTGCGGTGCGCGACATCCTTGCGCACCTGGACGTTCAGCGCCTGATCGGCGACGACGCGCTTGAGCCGACGACACACCGTCTTCAGCTTCGCCCCACGGTCAACTGCGCGCAGCATGCCAATGATCTGCTCGTCCGTGAACCGCGATTCCCGCAGGAGTCCTCCCGCTTGCCGGGGTCTGACCCACATATTGTCCGGACCTCAGGACGTGGGGAACGCCGCCTCATTCACTGCATCGTGCCGGAATACCAACCCAACGAGACGCGTGCCGCATGAGCGACGTTTTCAACGATGAATGCCCCACAGGGTTACGCCTCAAGGCTTCCATGGCGGGTGGTATCATTGGCGCCCTGAATCCCATGGTGCAGTCATTCAGGCCGTCGGGCTACTCACACTTTGTTGGCATGACGGGAAGCGTTGGCGAGCATTTTGCCGCCGCCACGTGGTTCATGGCGTTCGTGCTCATCCTACCATGTGTCATGGCGACGTTCGTTGCCTACCCATGGTTGTATCGCAGCATACGCAGCACGTTGCGCGCCGACCAGAAGCCGAGACGCATTGCCTGGGGGGTTCAATTTGGACTTATGGCAACCGTACTCGCGGCATTGTTTCTTTCACTTGAGATGCTGCTGGTTCAAATGATGGATGGGAAAGCAACGTCATGGCACGAGACGCTGCTTTCGATCGGCGCTGCGACGGTAGGGTTCAGTATCGTGGCGTTGTTCTTCATTCCGGTCATGTTGATTTCCGGCTATGTGTATGCCGCCGTCAACTACGCCATCATCAAGAAGTCATTTCACCCTCTGAGCCCGCGTCACTCCGTTTCATCAGCGATCTAGCGAGCGCCAACCGCACTAGTACTGCTGCGTGACCTTTTCGCGCGCCCGTGGCGTGATGTCGTCTGCCCCGCTACGGTGCCCCAAGCCGTGCGACAAGGTCCGGCAACATTGCATCGTTCCCGCGCGGCAAAGAGGGACGGTCCGATCGGACGCCCGTGCAATGTGCCGAAGGGCAGGGTCACCTTCGGCAGTCCGCCCAGCCCCGCAATGCACAGCAGCGCCAGCGCCCGCTCGCGAAACGCCACCGGGTCGGCCGGCCGCAGCCGAAGCAGTGGGGCGAGATCCGGCACGGTTGGCAGCACGAACACGGCGTTGTCTGCCAGCAACGCGTCAAGTCGCACCATGATGTCGGCGCGACGCTGGCGCATGATCTCGACCTCGTGCGGCTGTACCTCCGACACCGCGCGGTGCACGCCCCTGACGGGGCGTCCCGCCGGCTACGCCTCATCTCGCCTGTGGTGGCCGGTGTTCAGGTGGCCACTGGTGGCCGGATTTGGGTGTCCACCGAGGGGGGCTATCGCGTCTTCGTGGCGAGCCGCGAGATCTTCGACCGCACCGTGCCGACACGGAAGCCGCAGGCCGTACGCTGGCAGGCAACGCAGCCAGTACTCTCCCCGCAGGAAGCGGTGCGGACGCGGCCTTCACGGGCGTCACCGAGGACTTTTCAGGTTCGGTCGCCGGCCACGCGCCCTCGGGCGGGACCGTCGGCAGCCCGAGTGCGCTCGTCCGCGAATTCGGCGGAACGCTCTCGCTCCATCCCTACCGGAACGATGTCGGCCAGTGCACGCTGCAGGTCTTCGACTCACGTGGCGGCTTCCTGAGCAGCAAGTCGAACAGAACCCCGATCTTCTCCCGCAACCGGAACTCGGTCAGCGTCCGGATCGTCCGCGACGGCGGGTCGCCGCCCGCCACTCGCGCTGGCGGGGTTGGCGACCGCGCGGTATCCTCGACGGGGAGCTGACCCGCCCCGTTCGACATTCCTTGCCTGCCCGCAGGAGGGCGCCCCGTATCGTGGTAACCGAGATGCGCCACCGACTGAGCCTCGACCAGATCGCCCGCGCACGCACGGTGATCGACCCGGTCTTCTTGGATACCCCGCAGTTTCGTGCCGGGTCGCTCGAGGCCACGCTCGGCTGCCGCCTCGTCATCAAGGTCGAGACGCTCAACCCCATCCGCTGCTTCAAGGGCCGCGGCGCGTCATTCTTTGCCGAGGGGCTGGCCGCCGGGGCTACCGTCGTCTGCGCCAGTGCGGGCAACTTCGGGCAGGCCATGGCCTATGCCTGCCGCAGTCGCGGCACAGGCGCCGTCATCTTCGCCAGCGTCCACGCCAATCCGCTCAAGGTCGAGCGCATGCGCGCGCTTGGTGCCGACGTTCGCCTGCACGGCGCCGACTTCGACGCCGCCAAGCTCGAGGCGAAGCGGTACGCGGCCGCGCATGGCCTGCAGATGGTCGAAGACGGCCTGCAGCAGGCGATCTCCGAGGGCGCGGGCACGATCGCGGTCGAGCTCCTGCGCTGGCCCGAGGCGTTCGATGACCTCGTCGTCCCGCTCGGCAACGGCGCGCTCGTTACCGGCATGGGGCGCTGGTTGAAAGCACATGCGCCCACGACGCGGGTCGTCGGTGCGGCCGCGGCCGGCGCGCCGGCCATGGTCGAGTCCTGGCGCTCCGGCCGGATCGTTTCCTACGAGCAGGTTGACACCATCGCCGATGGCGTTGCTGCTCGTCTGCCGGTCCCTGAGGCCGTCGGTGACATGGACGGCACGGTCGACGAAACGATGCTCGTGCAGGATGCCACGATCCTGACCGCGATGCGGCTCATCCATGAGCACCTCGGCCTGGTCATCGAGCCTGCGGGCGCGATCGGCCTGGCGGCGATCCTCGCGGATCCGGCGCGCTTCCATGGACGGCTGGTGGCAACGGTCCTGTGCGGCGCGAACCTGACGCCGCGGCAGATCGCCGACTGGCTCACCCCGACCGGCGACGGCAGCCGGCGCTGATTGTCATCAGGGTTGGCTGGGCGGCAGCGTGGCGCCTGAAGCCCTTCCGGCCGCCTCCGGGTCCGTCGGCTTCCGCACGTCGGCGTCAGCCAATCCGTCCCGTCTCCCCTTCCCCCCGCCGCTCGCTGCCATGACGCGCCGACCCGCCCTCCTGCTCGCCGCCACCTTCGCCCTCGCCTCCACCGCGCGCGCCCAGAAGGGAGTCGGCGCCCTCGACGCCGAGATCCAGCGACGCGTCGAGGCCGTCACCGCCAAGGTGGTCACCTGGCGGCGCGACATCCACGAGCACCCCGAGCTCTCGGGCGAGGAGGTGCGCACGTCACGGCTCGTCGCCGAGCACCTTCGGGCCCTCGGTCTCGACGTGCGGACCGAGGTCGGCGGGCACGGCGTCGTGGGGCTGCTCAGGGGCGGGAAGCCGGGCCCTGTCGTTGCGCTGCGCGCCGACATGGACGCCCTTCCCGTGGAGGAGCAGGTGGATCTTCCGTTCAAGTCCCGGGTCAAGGCGACCTTTCTCGGTGCGCCGGTCGGCGTCATGCACGCCTGCGGCCATGACAACCACGTGGCGATCCTCATGGGGACGGCGGAGGTTCTCGCGGGCATGAAGGCGATGCTGCCGGGCACCGTCAAGTTCGTCTTCCAGCCCGCCGAGGAGTACAGCCCCACCGGCGTGGGCGGCGCCGAGTCGATGCTCCGCGACGGAGCGTTCGAAAACCCCCGTGTGGACGCCGTCTTCGGGCTGCACGTATTCCCGGCGTCCCATGGCGCGATCATCACCAGGCCAGGGCCGTGGCTGGCAGCGGCCAACGACGCGACGATCATCATCAAGGGAAAGCAGACGCACGGCGCCCAGCCCTGGAATGGCGTGGATGCGGTGTTGGTCGGCGCCCAGGTCGTGACGGCGCTGCAGGCCGTCGTGAGCCGCCAGGTGGACATCACCAGGGTCCCGGCGATCGTGACCGTCGGCGCGTTCCAGGCCGGCGTCCGCAGCAACATCATTCCCGACTCGGCGGTGCTGCGGCTGTCCATCCGCACGTTCGACGCCGCCATGAAGGAGGACATCTTCGCGCGCATCCGGCGCACTGCAGAGGGGGTGGCCGCCGCCAGCGGTGCGACGGTGAGCGTGACCTTCGATCCCGGCGTCCCCGCCACGGTCAACCATCCGGCACTCACCAGGCGCATGTGGCCAACGCTGCAGCGTGCCGCCGGCGCCTCGGGCGTCATTGAGAGCGAACTCGTCACAGCGAGCGAGGACTTCTCCTTTTTCATGGAGAAGGCCCCCGGCCTCTTCATCGGCCTTGGCGTGAATCCCAGGGGCAGTGACCCGCGCACGGCGGCCCCCAATCACTCCCCCTTCTTCTTCGCCGACGAGGGAGCCCTCCCGAACGGCGTTCGCGCCATGAGCATGCTGGCGGTGGACTACCTGCTGGGCGGCAAGTAGGCGCGGCACGTAGGCGCAGCGCGGGCGCGCGGCGCCGGGGCCAGCGTTCGGCCGAAACATGGTGTAGCCCGACGTTCGGAGCACCGCCGCAATGCGGCGATGGTCGTCGTCGGTGAGCAACGACTCGTCCATGCGAGGCTGCGCCACGACGGTCCCCGACCCCGTCACGCGCCCATCGGGTCACCGCGGTCCGGCAACGCGACGAGACATGAGGTTGCCCTGCTGCTCCTGGGAGACCGCCCCATTGGGGTTGCCGGGAATCTTTCTTGCGCAAGCGGCCAGCCACGCCGCCACGCGGTGACCTGTAGCATGGGTGTCAGTCCCACCGGCGCGGGACGCCCCGGTGATCTCACGCGATGGGCGCGGATGCTCCGCTTCCCCGGCGCCGTCGGACAGCGCCCCTTACCCCCCAGGGTTCGCGCCGTCGTGCCTTCCTAGAAGTTGACGCCGATTCGCAGGGAGCCGAGCGGGAACGCCTGTTCGCCCACTTCCTTGGTGAGGGTCTTGTCCTCGAAGATGGGCCAGGGATTCGACTTGTACACCACACTGGCGACCCCGAACTGCGGCAGCACGTAGTACCGCTTTTTCGCGAACTCGAATCTGTAGCCCACGTAGCCCGACATCAGCCAGTCGAAGCTGCGATAGGTCCTCCGCGTGGTCACGTGATTCTCGAGGACGCCCAGCCCGGTGGTCTGGGAGAACTCGGCATGGAGTCCCTTCCAGAGGTACTGGCGGTACCCGCTGGCCACACTGTAGTCGGCAAACCGTCCCTCGGTGTCCCTGTTCCGGGGAAAATCCACGTTGGCGCCTACGTAGGCGTCGCCCCGCAGGTTGCCCTTCTGCCAGAGCTTGACGACGAAGTGCCCGCGGAATGCTCCGGGAAAGAAGGGCCACAGGGCGTCCGTTTCGACGGCGTAACTGGACTCCCGAGGCGCTTCCTGGGCCGCCACAGTAGTTGTCGTGGCGGCAACGAGGGCCAGGGATACGGCCAGCACACGGGTCAGACCGGTACAGCACAAAACGTTGTTGATAAATGACTTGCGTGGCATGTAGCCACTCGCCTGCGCGACACTGACGGCGTTCATCGGCCAATCCTCATGATGGTAACTAGATGATCGTCTCTATTTTCTGCCACAATTCTAGATGATTGTCGCTAGTTGTCAATAGTTGAGATTTGTCTCTACTTTTGGTCATGGACGCTGGTCTTCCTGCCGATCGAACCTTCCGCGTCCCGCAGCAAGAGCGGGGGCAACGGCGCGTGGCGCAGATCCTCGACGCGGCAGCGGAGGTCATCCTCGCGCACGGGGTCGGCGGGGCGACCATGCAGCTCATCGCCGAACGTGCGGGGGCGTCTGCGGGGTCGCTCTACCACTTCTTCCCGAACAAGGACGCCGTTCTCGAGTCGCTGGGCGCGCAGTACGCGGATCGTGCGCGCCGCCGCAACGAGGAAGCGATGCCGTTCTCGCTCGTCCATCTCGAACCGGACGCTCTGTTCGACCGTGTGCTGCGCGGGCAGATGGCGTTCCTGGAGGAGACGCCGGCCTTCGGCGCCGTGCAGGAAGCGGTGGAGCGGAACTGTCCGGCGATCTTCGACGCCCTCAACCAGGCGGTGGTGGGGCACGTCGGGCAGTTCCTCGCCCTTCGCTATCCGCGCATGCCCGAGCCGCAGCGCCTCGCCTCGGCGATGGTCTCCGTCTCCACAGTGCTCGCGATCGTCGGCCTCGCCGGCCGGCTCCCGCCCACCATGCGCGAGCCCGTCATCCGCGAGGGGAAGGCCATGCTCGCGGCGCACTTCGGCGCCGCGGACGCGAGATTCGGGATCGGTTCCGCAGCCAGCGGCGACCTGCACGGGCAGGCGTAGACCAATTGCCAGATTCCCGCAGCCGTTATTGACGGGGCCGCCACCGGCGGCCCCCCTTCGTGACCGGGGCCTGGCGTGCGCCCCCCGCCCGTCCGCCGACGCTCCACCTGCCACGTGAGCACGGCCCCGACGCCCCGCGACCACGCGGGGACCTTCCGTGTGGGCGGCCATCCCACCGGCGCGGCAGTATTCTCATCATTCTGACGCGACTGACTGACAGCGACCGCTGCTCCGCCGATCGCCCAGCTTCTGCAGCAGGCGCTCACATGAAATGCGCGCACAGCGCGCTACCGTACACGTCCGACGGCAGCAAGCATCGTTAGGCCGGCGCTGCTCGGATGTGGTGGCAAAACGGCCCGTCGTTCGGACAGCCTCGCGACGAGAGGGGTCACGCGGCACGTCGGCTGCGCGTGGCTGTTTGGCGTGGCCCTTCGAGCGCGTCACTCATGCCTCGAGGCAACGGTCTGATGCGAGCGCGTCGGCCTCGAGAAGGCGACCGTAGACCAGCGACCGTCTGGCTGGTAATGACAAAGACATTGCTCACACGTCGAGGGGCAAGCGTGAGGCCTTCAGGGCAGACGAATTGCGATCAGCAGGTCCCTGATCGGGGTCGGCAGCTTCTCGAGCAAGTAGTAGAACCAGACGCGTTCGCCAACGTATGAGCGGGCGGGCGGGCGCTTGGCGGCGAGTAAACTGGCTACCTTGCGGGCAACGACAAGTGGACTTGATCCGCCAACCCCCTTCACTTGCTGCTTCATGAACGCTGGAATCGCCGGATAAAGCCTCTTCTGGTCTTCACTCCATGCGGCGGTATCCCGATCGATCTCCCGCAGGGCCTTCTCCCAG
>NZ_JAJTHI010000036.1 GCF_021298855.1 Gemmatimonas sp. | reverse complement strand
GGACGAATATGGATGCTAACCGAAAAGTTTACAAAGAGTAGACAGTGGCCGCGGCTCGACCCACCGAATGCCGGCCGGGCGGTCAGGGATGGCCGGAGGCAACCGGCCGGGTTCGCGCAAGTTCCCGGTAATGGAACAACCAGGGCGCCGATGGCTCCTGCGCCTTGACGGGGGCTGGTACCGGGGTTCACGTTCGCGCATCCGGCAGGGTGTGTGGATCAGCCTGCCGGATGCTCCCCGCCGAGGGCAGCGTCGTGCCCCGTCCCGCCCCCAGTCTCCACACAGGCTGCACTCCCCAGTGCCTGCTCGATGACGCCGTATCTCACATTTCTGCTCTACCTGACCGCCATTGTCGGCTTTGTCGGCCTGGCGCTGTCGCTGAACGCCCTGCTGGGTCCAAAACCGGCGGGGACGTCCACCAAGCTGGAGCCCTTCGAGTGCGGCGCCACGCCCGTGGATGTCGTCAATGTGAAGGCCGTCCCCATCAAGTATTACGCGGTGGCCATCGCCTTCCTGCTGTTCGACCTGGAAACCATGTTCCTGTTCATCTGGGCCCTGGGAGCACGGCCGCTCTCCGGGTTCATGGTGTTCACGTTCTTCCTGTTCGCCGCGCTGCTGGTGCTCTGCCTGCTGTACGTCTACAAGGCGCGCATCCTCGAAGCGGTGACGGAGTAGGCGATGTACGGCAAGCGACTTCCCATTCTCGACGGCACGGGTGCCGCCGCCTCCGCCGGCAAGGGCGTCGAGGCGCAGAGCAAGCACGCCACCTTCGAGTATCTCACCACGCGCAAGGACGAACTGGTCGGCTGGGCGCGCAAGTTCTCGCTCTTCCCGTATCCCTTCGTCACCGCCTGCTGCGCCATGGAATTCATGGCCGTCAGCGCCTCCAATTACGACACGGACCGCTTCGGCGCCGCGCTGCCGCGCTTCTCCCCGCGGCAGGCCGACCTGCTCATGGTCGTCGGAACCGTGACGCAGAAGCAGGCCCCCATCCTGCTCAAGGTCTACGAGCAGATGTGCGAACCCAAGTGGGTCATGGCGTTCGGCGTCTGCGCGAGCACGGGGGGCTTCTACCAGAACTACGCCTCGCTCCCCGGCATCGACCGCATCATTCCGGTGGACATCTACGTGCCGGGGTGTCCGCCTCGTCCCGAGATGGTCATCGACGGCATCATGCGTCTGCAGGAAAAGATCGCGCAGGGGCGACATCCCATCATCAACGACCGATTCTGACGTGACCGCCCCACTCTTCGACCGGCTGCGCGCGCAGCTTTCCCCCGGCGAAGCGGGGCCGGGAGGACAGGTCAGTGCCGCGACCCCGGTCGTTTGCCTCGGGGTGCAGCACAAGGTCCTCGTCTTCGCCCTTACCCCCGATCAGCTGCTGCCGGTGGCACGCCGACTCCGCGACGAGTTCGGCTTCGATCTTTTCCTCGACGTGACCGCGGTGGACTGGCCCGACGCGCCGCTCCGGTTCGAGGTGGTCTGGCATTTCTACTCGACCACCGCCCACGTGCGCGTCCGCCTCAAGGCGCGTGTGCCCGAGCCGGATCCCAGCGTGGATTCGCTCACGCCGCTCTACGGCGCCGCCGGGTACATGGAGCGCGAGTGCCACGACATGTACGGGATCGTTTTCCGGGGGAACCCGGACCTGCGCCCGATCCTCCTCTACGAAGGCTTCGTCGGTCATCCGCTGCGCAAGGACTACCCGAAGCAGAAGGAACAGCCGCTCGTGCCCTACCTTCCTCCGCAGGGTGCCCTTGTCCGCTGACCCCGTGCTCCGCCCGCCCATTGCGAACCCGGTGCAGCCGGTCTTCGCGGCCAGCCGTGACGACACCACCGTGGTCAGCATCGGTCCGTCGCACCCCGCCACGCACGGCACGGTGCAGATCATCGCCGAGATGGATGCGGAAAAGGTGGTCCGCACCGACGTGCACTGCGGCTATCTCCACCGCGGATTCGAGAAGGAGTGCGAGGATCACACCTGGCACAACCTCATGCCGTACGTGGACCGGCTGAATTACTGCTCGGCGCTGATCAACAACTTCGCCTACTGCGACGCCGTCGAGCAGCTCATGGGCATCGAGATCACGCCGCGCACCCGGTATCTGCGCACGCTGCTCGCCGAGTACAGTCGCGTGGCCGATCACCTCACGTGCGTGGCGGCCCAGCTCATGGAGCTGGGCGCCATGACCGGTTTCCTGTACCTGGTCACCGCCCGCGACAGCATGTACGAGCACCTCGCGGCGCTCACCGGCGCGCGGGTCACCTATTCGTACGGTCGTATTGGCGGACTGGCCTTCGACGTGCCCCCGGGCTGGTTCCGGCGGCTCGAGGAGATCCTCGCGGACTACGAGCGGTACGTGGGCATGGTGCACGGCCTCGTCGACCGCAACCGCATCTTCATCGACCGCATGCGCAACGTGGGCGTCATCGACACGGCGCGCGCCATCCATTGGGGGTTCACGGGGCCCATCCTGCGCAGCACCGGCGCCCCGCGCGACCTGCGCAAGGACACGCCGTACCTGGCGTACGGCGAACTCGATTTCGACGTGCCCGTGGGCATCAAGGGCGACAACTACGACCGCTACTACGTGCGCATGCGCGAGATGGACGAGTCGGTGTACATGATGCGCCAGCTGCTCGACCTGATCCCCGAGGGGCCCATCATGGTCGATGACCGCCGCTGCGTGTTCCCCGAGAAGGAGCTCGTCTACACCGAGATCGAGTCGCTCATCAACCACTTCAAGCTCGTCATGGAAGGGCCCGTGGTGCCGGCCGGCGACATCTATGTGGCCCACGAGGGGGCCAACGGGGAACTCGGCTTCTACTGCGTCAGCACCGGCGATGGCCAGCCGTGGAAGGTGCATGTGCGCGCCCCCAGCTTCGTTCACATGGGAGGCGTGCACACCATGCTCGAGGGGTACCAACTGGCCGACATCGTGACCACCTTCGGGTCGGTCAACATGATTGGTGGCGAGTGCGATCGATGACCGACCCGATGAAGAACATTCAGCATCTGATCCCCGAGTTCGAGCGCTGGAAGGAACGCTACCCCGACGGGTTCGAGGGGTCGCTCACCATTCCCTGCCTGCGGCGCATTCAGGAGGAACGCGGCTACATCGCCGACAGCGATATCGACGAGCTGGTCGCGTACCTCGGCGTTCCCCGTACGCAGGTCGATGAAGTCCTCGGCTTCTACACCATGTTCACGCGGACGCCGCTGGGCACCCACCACCTGCAGGTGTGCCACAATGCGTCCTGTTCCCTGCGCGGGGCGGAGGGGCTCATCGCCTACCTGTGCGGTCGGCTGGGCATCCAGCCCGGCGAAACCACGCCGGACGGCCGGTTCACGCTGTCCACGGCGGAGTGCCTCGCCTCCTGCGGCACGGCGCCCATGATGATGGTGAACGAGGCCTATCATGAGGACCTCACGCCGGCCAAGGTCGACGCCCTGCTCGAGGAGCTGTCCCGGTGAGCGACGCCACTCCCTCGCCCACGCTCTCCGGGCGGAAGTTCTTCATGAACTTCCCGGTGACCGCGCAGTCGCACGAACTGGCCGCCTATCGCGCGCGCGGCGGCTACCAGGCGCTCGAGCAGGTGCTGCGCGAGCGGCAGCCCGCCGACGTGATCAAGGAAGTGAGCGCGGCCGGCCTGCTGGGGCACGGTGGCGCCGCCTTCCCCGCCGGACGCAAGTGGGGCGTCATTCGCCCCGATGATGGCGAACCGCACTACGTGTGCATGAACGCCGATGAGGGCGAACCCGGGACATTCAAGGATCGCTGGCTGCTGGAGTGCGTGCCGCACATGTCGCTCGAGGGGCTCATCCTCGCGTCGTATGCCATCGGCGGACGCCACGCGTTCATCTACATTCGCGGGGAGTTTGATCTCGCCTGGCGGCGCATTCAGGGGGCTGTCGAGGAGGCGTACGCCGCCGGGCTGCTGGGGAAGAACATTCTCGGCACGTCCTACTCGCTCGATGTGGTAGTGTACCGCGGCGCGGGGTCGTACGTGTGCGGTGAGGCGTCCGCCATGCTCGCCTCGCTCGAGGGGAAGAAGGGATGGCCGCGCAACCGGCCGCCCCGCCTCACGGTCAAGGGGCTGTATCAGAAGCCCACCGTGGTGAACAACGTCGAGACACTGGCCAACGTGCCGGTCATCATGCGCCTCGGTGCCGAGGAGTTCCGGCGTACGGGAACGCCCAAGAGTCCGGGCACGCAGATGATCTCCATCTCGGGGCACATCGTGCGGCCGGGGGTATACGAGGTCGAGTACGGATACTCGTGGGAGCGGTTTCTCTTCGAGGACTGCGGCGGCATGCTCGGCGGGCGCGAACTCAAGTGCGTGATTCCCGGCGGGGTGTCCACCAAGATCCTCGATCGCGACGAAATCCGGGGTGTCACGCTCGACCACAACAGCGCCGTGGCGGCCGGATCGCAGCTGGGGTCGGGCGGCATGATCGCCGTGGCGGAGGGCACGTGCATGGTGCGCCTGGCGCGCGTCATCCAGCGCTTCTACCACCACGAATCGTGCGGGCAGTGCACGCCGTGTCGTGAAGGGATGGGGTGGATGGAGCGGGTGCTCGACCGCATCGTGCGCGGCGAGGGGCGGCCCGAGGACATCGACCGGCTGTATCACATCTCCAACGCGAACGATGGCACCACCATCTGCAGCCTGGGCGACTCTGCCGGCTACGCCTGTACCGCCATCCTCGACCATTATCGCGAGGAGTTCGAGTACTACATCAAGAACGGCCACTCCATGATGGGTGGGGTGCTCGCCATCGACGATCCGTTCGCCGGGGCGGTGCCCACGCCGCTCCACGCCGTGGCGGGGGCCCGATGAGCACGGCCGGCCGCAAGCGCGGCAACAACGAGCCGGTGGACACCGGCAAGACGATCGCGTTCAGCATCAACGGCGTCCCGTGCACGGCGTTCAAGGGCGAGACCGTGATTCAGGCGGCACGCCGCGCGGGCATGGACATCCCGCACTTCTGCTGGCACCCGGATCTCTCGGTGCCCGGGAATTGCCGCATCTGCATGGTGGAGGTCGAACAGGACAAGGGCGACCCCTGGTTCGACATCGGCTGCAACATGCCGGTGACCGAGGGCATGCGGGTGCTCACCGAATCGGATACGGTGAAGAAGCTGCGTCGGGAAACGATGCAGTTCATCACCCTCAATCATCCGGTGGACTGCGGCATCTGCAACAAGGCCGGCGAGTGCATCCTGCAGGACTACCACTACGAGCACAACGGGCGCGCCTCCCTCTCCATCGACCGCAAGAACCACGCGACGAAGTTCTACCCGTTGTCCGACCGCATCATGCTGGACAACGAGCGGTGCATCATGTGCACGCGCTGTGTGCGCTTCACCCACGAGGTCTCGGAATCGCACGCCCTCGCCGCCGTCCATCGCGGCGATCACGCGCTCATCCGCCCGGCGGAGGATGCGAACTTCAACGAGGACGCCTACTCCGACAACGTGATCGACATCTGTCCGGTGGGCGCGCTGCTGTCGCGGCAGCACCTCGATCATGCGCGCGTCTGGTACACCAAGGCCACGCCGAGCGTCTGCCCGGGGTGTTCGCGCGGGTGCAGCATCAACATCTGGCACCGCAAGCCCGAATGGGCGCTCAAGGCGCTCGATCCGCAGCTCAACACGCGCATCGAGCGCGTGACCCCGCTCGAGAATCCGGCGGTGAACGACATGTGGATCTGCAACAAGGGGCGTGACCTCGCGCAGATCTTCGAGCGGCCGCGCGCCACGCAGGCGCTGGTGCAGGGCATGGGAGTGGAACTCGATGAAGCCATCGAGCGCGCCTCGGCGCTGCTGCGTGGCGCGCGCCGGGTCGTGGCCCTGGTCTCGAGCTGGGGATCCAATGAGGAACTCGCCGCCTTCGCCGATGCCTTCGCCGCCCGCCTCGGCACCTCGATGGCGGCGTACGCGAAGCCCGATCATCTGCCGCTCCCCGGCGAGGTGCTCGAGGATGCGCTCCTCATCAAGGCCGACAAGAACCCCAATCTCACGGCCGCGACGGCCCGCTTTCCGCTGCTCCCTGCCGATGCGGCGGCGGTGCTCGCGGGGACCGACGTGGTGCTCGTGTGGGGCGAGGGGGTGGCGGACGACCTGCTGCCGGCGGGCGCCACGGTCATCCGCCTCGACGGGTATGCCTTCGCGCACAACGCCACCGCCCATGTGTTCATTCCGCTCAGCATCCAGACGGAGCGCAGCGGTCACTACACCAACTTTGCCGGCACGGTGACCCCGTTCGCGGCCTGCTTCCCCCCCAAGGCACCGGTGGCGCACGCCGAGCAGCTCTTCGCGCGTCTGGCCGGTCACCCGGCAACGCACGCGCTGGCGGGAGCCAGCGCATGAACGGCACCGGCATGCTCCCCGATCTGGTGGTGACGCTGGTCTTCATCGGCTATGCGATGGTGATGCTGCTCAGCTTCGGCGGGTTGCTCACCTGGGTGGAACGCAAGCAGTCGGCGGTGATGGCCGACCGGGTAGGGGCCAATCGCGCCTACATCCGCATCCCGTTCACCAACGTGAAGCTGGTGTGGCTGGGGCTGTTCCACGGCATGGCCGACGGCCTCAAGATGCTGCTCAAGGAGAACTTCAAGCCGCGGACACACGATGCGGTGGGCTACTTCCTGGCGCCCTTCCTCGTGTTCACGCCGGTGCTGCTGGTCTTCGCGGTGGTCCCCTTTGGCGGGACCGTGGTACCGGGGCAACTCATCCCGGCGCTCTCCTCGTGGTTCGGGGACCGCGCCTACCCCATGCAGATCGCCAATCTCGATGCGGGGCTGCTGGTGGTGTTTGCCTTCAGCAGCCTCGGCATCATTGGCGCCATGCTCGCCGGCTGGGCCTCCGACAACAAGTTCTCGCTGCTGGGCGGACTGCGCGCGGGGTCGCAGATGATCAGCTACGAGCTGGTCATGGGGCTGACGGTGCTGGGTCTCATCCTGGTGTACGGCACCGTGAACCTCGGCGACATCGTGCGCCAGCAGTCGGGCACCATCGGCGGTGTCCTGCCGGCGTGGGGCATCGTCTACCAGCCGTTCGCGGCATTCCTGTTTCTCACGGCGGCGATCGCCGAGAACAAGCGCATTCCCTTTGATCTCCCCGAGGCCGAGTCCGAGCTCATTGCCGGCTACTTCACCGAGTACAGCGCCATGAAGCTCGGGCTCTTCATGTTCTCGGAGTTCATCCAGATCGCTGTCGTGGGTGCCCTGTTCGCCACGCTCTTTCTGGGCGGCTACAACCTGCCGTTCATGACCGACGCCGGGTTCTCGTTTCCGTGGGGCACCGAGATCGCGCTCAGCCAGGCGGTTCGGGTTCCGCTGCAGCTCGTCACCTTCCTTGGCAAGGTCGCGCTACTCTGCGTCATCCAGATCCAGATCCGCTGGACGCTGCCGCGGTTCCGGTACGATCAGATGCTTGGCCTGTCGTGGAAGATGTTGCTGCCGCTGTCGCTGGCGAATCTCGCCGTGACCGTGGTGTGGATGTGGCTCGCCGGAGGTGGCCAGTGAATCCGATGCTGAAGGACCCTGTGGTGTCACCGCCCGCCGCCGGAGTCACGGGCGTGGCGTTCGGCGACAACGAACGGCTGGCCGCCGAGAAGGCGGCGCGCGAGCGGCCGTCACCGGCGTCCCCGCCGGCAGAGCGCAAGGCCCCCGTGCGCTACGCGCGCACGCAGTACTGGAATGAGCCGACCATGACCTGGTGGGAGAAGGCGTACCTCCCGGAGGTCCTGCGTGGTCTGGCCATCACCACGGGAATCTTCCTGCGGAACATGGGGAAGTGGCTGACCGGCAGAAAGGGTGCGGTCACGACCTACTATCCCGAAGAGAAGCGTGCCGACTTCGCGCCGCGGAACCGGGGCAAGCACATCCTCACGCAGCGCCCCGACGGATCGCCGCAGTGCATCGCGTGCAACATGTGCGCCACCGTGTGCCCGGCCAAGGTGATCGAGATCGAGGCCGGTTTCGATCCCGACGATCCCGCGCACCCCAAGTACCCGGTGCGTTTCGAGATCGACTACTCGCGCTGCGTGTTCTGCGGCATGTGCGTGGAGGCGTGCCCCGAGGATGCCATCCGCATGCAGGAGGATGTGCCCGATCTCGTGTCGGACAACCGCTACGAGATGTGGATGACGATGGAGGAGATGCTGACCTGGAGGCCGCAGCAGGACGTGGCGAAACCCTATCCGCCCAAGCCCGTGCCGTTGACGCTCGGGGAAAGCGTGAAGCGGGGACGCGGACAATAGACGCCGTGGCCCTTGCCCTGTTCGGGCTCGTGTCGTTGGGGGCGGCGGCGTCGATGTTGTTTCTGCGCGAACCGATGCGCGTGGCGCTGGCCCTCATCACGTCCATGACGGCGCTCGGCGCCGTCTACGGACTCATGGGCGTCCACTTCATCGCGGCCTTCCAGGTGCTCATCTACGTGGGCGCGGTGATGGTGTTCATGGTGTACGTCATCATGCTGCTCGAGGTCAAGGAAGCGCCCGGCAGCAGGCGTTTCTCGTCGCTGGCCGTGCCGGGCGCCGTGGCGGGAGTCCTGCTGGCGGCGGCGCTTGGCGCGGGCCTGCTGCGTGGCGGCAGCGCGGCCTTGCCGGAGCGAGGCGGCGAAACGTTCAGCCTCGTGCAGTTCTCCTCGGTCTTCTTGTCGCAGTACTGGCTGGTGTTCGAACTCACCACGGTGTTCCTCGTGGGAGCCATCGTGGCCGCCCTCGCGGTGGTGAACGTCAGTCGCCGGCGACAGGGGTGAGCATGGACCAGTCGTCGTTCCTCCTTGCCATTGCCGGCGGATTGTTCACGATCGGGCTGCTCGGGGTCGTGATTCGCCGCAATGCCCTCGTGATGCTCATGTGCATGGAACTCATGCTCAACGGCGTCAACCTGACCCTCGTGACCTTTTCGCAGCAGCGCGGCGACGCCGCGGGCGCGGTCATGGTGTTTCTCACATTCGTTGTGGCCACCGCCGAGGTGGCCCTCGCCATTCCCATCGTGTTGCTGCTGGTGAAACACGCCCGGTCGCTCGACGTGGACCGCTACTCCGAGCTCAAGGGCTAGCCGCGCATGACCAACCCGTTGGCGCTCATCGCGCTCCTCCCCCTCCTGGGTTTCCTGCTCAACGGCACCTTCGCCACCGCCCTCGGCGGCAACCGTTTCCCCCACAAGATCGCTGCGGCCATCGGGTGCGCCATGCCGATCGCGGCGTTCGTCCTCACCATCCAGGTGTTCCTCACGCTGCAGGGTGGAGGCTACGAGCCGTTGGTGGCACCGCTGTACCGCTGGGCGCTGGTGGGTGATCACCGCTTCGACATCACCTTCTACTTCGATCGCCTGTCGGCGATCATGACGCTCGTCGTCACGGGTGTGGGATCGGTCATCCACATCTATTCCACGGGCTACATGCACGACGACAAGAGCTTCGGGCGCTTCATGGCGTACCTGAATCTCTTCCTGTTCTTCATGCTGTTGCTGGTGCTCGGGCGTTCCCTGCTCGTGCTGTTCGTCGGGTGGGAGGGCGTCGGCCTCGCCTCCTACCTGCTCATCGGCTTCTGGTTCGACGACGCGGCGAATGCCGCGGCCGGCCGCAAGGCGTTCATCACGAATCGCATCGGCGACGCCGGCTTCCTGCTTGGCATGTTCCTGCTGTATCGCGCCTTCGGCACGCTCGACATGGACACCATCACCATGGCGTTCGCGGCGGGGCAGGGGGCCATGGTGTCGGCGGGGCTCGTGGGGCTCTTTCTGTTCATCGGCGCCACCGGCAAGTCGGCGCAGATTCCGCTGTACGTGTGGCTTCCCGATGCCATGGCCGGCCCCACGCCCGTGTCGGCGCTCATTCACGCCGCCACGATGGTCACGGCGGGGGTCTACCTCGTGGCCCGCATGTCGGGGCTGTACCTGCAGGCCCCCGACGTCTCGCAGCTCATGGCGGTGGTGGGCGTGCTCACGGCGTTCCTCGCCGCGACGATCGCCCTGGTACAGACCGACATCAAGAAGGTGCTCGCCTACTCCACCGTGTCGCAGCTGGGCTTCATGTTCGTGGCCCTCGGGGTCGGGGCGTACGGCGTGGCCATCTTCCACGTGGTCACGCACGCCTTCTTCAAGGCCTGCCTCTTTCTCGGGGCTGGCAGCGTCATTCACGCCCTCGGTGGCGAACAGGACATCCGCAAGATGGGCGGGCTGCGTACGCGCATCCCGATCACCTTCTGGACGTTCCTCATTGCCACGGCCGCCATTGTCGGCATTCCGGGGCTCGCCGGATTCTTCTCCAAGGATGAAATCCTCTGGTTCGCCCTGGCGAGCGAACGCGGCGGTGCACCGTGGCTGTGGGGCATGGGCGCCGTCACGGCGTTCCTCACCGCCTTCTATATGACACGCCTGCTGTGGCTCACCTTCTTCGGCGCGTCACGCATGAGCCACGAGGTGGAGCATCATGTCCATGAGTCACCCCTGTCCATGACGGGCGTGCTGGGCGTGCTCGCGTTGCTGTCGATCGGGGGCGGCTACATCGGGATTCCCCACTTCCTCGAGCCGCTCATGCCGCTCCCGCCCGTGGCGGCATCCATGTCGCAGTACCATACCCCGCTGCTGTACGGATCCGCCATGATTGCCTTCGCTGGCGTCGGCCTGGCGGTCTGGCTGTACCGTGGGCCGGCGTCTCGCGTGGACGGGCTGGCCCGAAGCGCCGGGCCCGTGTACCGCCTGCTCGAGGGCAAGTACTTCGTGGACGAACTCTACGCCGCGCTGTTCGTCCGACCGCTCGCATGGGTGTCCGAGCATGTCTTCCTGCGGATCGGCGACCGGATGATCATTGACGGCACACTCAACGGGCTGGCCGCGTTCGCTCAGCGTTCCGCCGGGTGGCTGGGGCGTGTGCAAACGGGGAGCCTGCAGCTGTACGCACTGCTGGTGATGCTGGGCATGGTGGGCGCCCTGCTCTGGAGCTGGCGTCATGTCTGATGCCGCGCTGCTCAATCTGGTGCTGTTCCTGCCCGTCGTGGGGGCGGCGCTGCTGGCGCTGGTGCGCCGCAACGCCGAGGCGGTGCGCGTCACCACCACGGCCATCATGACCGTGCAGTTCGTGCTGGCGGCCGTGCTGTACCTGCATTTCGACGGTACGACGCCCGGCCTCCAGGCCGGGACGAGCATCCCGTGGATCCCCCAGTGGGGAGTGTCGTACGCCGTGGGGCTCGACGGGGTCAACATTCTGCTCGTGCTGCTCACGGCGTTTCTCGGCCCGCTGGTCGTGCTCGGAGCCTGGACCGCCATCGAGAAGAATGTGGCGCTGTTCCACGTGAATGTGCTGCTGCTGCAATTCGCCATGATGGGAGCCTTCCTGGCACAGGATCTCTTCCTGTTCTACCTGTTCTGGGAAGCGATGCTCATCCCGATGTTCCTCATCATCGGCATCTGGGGTGGGGCCCGGCGCAGTTACGCCACGGTGAAGTTCGTGCTGTACACGGCCTTCGGGTCCATCCTCATGCTGGCGGCGGTGATCTACCTCGTGTGGTCGCTGCAGCAGGCCGGGGCCGCACCGTCCTTTGCCTTCGCCGATCTGGTGCAGGCGCGTCTGCCGCTCGAGGTGCAGACCACGCTGCTGGCCGCGTTTGCGCTCAGCTTCGCGATCAAGGTGCCCATGGTGCCGCTTCACACCTGGTTGCCCGACGCGCACGTCGAGGCGCCCACGCCCGGCTCGGTGATCCTCGCCGGCGTGCTGCTCAAGATGGGGACGTACGGCTTCATGAAGCTGGGCTTCCCGCTGTTCCCTGACGCCACGCGGGTGTTCACGCCGGTGCTCATGACCCTCTCCGTGGTGAGCATCGTGTACGGGGCGTGTCTGGCGCTCGTGCAGCAGGACATCAAGAAGATCATCGCCTACTCGTCCATCAGTCACCTGGGCTACGTGATGCTCGGGCTGCTCAGCCTCGATCTGGCGGGCATTCAGGGCGCGGTGGTGCAGATGGTGAGTCACGGGCTGGTGGCGGCAGGCCTCTTCCTGCTCGTGGGCATGATCTACGAGCGTGGCCACACCAGGGAACTCTCCGCCTACGGTGGGCTGGCGCGGCAGTTGCCGGTGTTCGGCGTCTTCTTCATCATCTTCACGCTCGCGTCGGTGGGGCTTCCCACCACCAGCGGGTTCACCGGCGAGTTCCTGGTGCTGTTGGGGGCCTTCACCGCAGCGTGGCCGCAGCATCTCGACGGCAACAACCTGCCGCTCGTGCTGTCCATGACGGCCGTGACCGGCGTCGTGCTGGGCGCGCTCTACATGCTGCGCTTCGCCCTCACCTTCGTTTTCGGTCCGGTGAAGGCTCCACACGGCGAACTCGCCGCACTCACCCTGCGCGAGAAGACCGTCCTCGGCATTCTCACGGTCTCGGTATTCGCGCTCGGACTCTTCCCCGACGGACCGCTCCGCAAGACGGAGCTGGCCGCGCGGACCTTCCAGCAAATCGTCTCCACCTCCCGCCTGCCCGCCGATGCCCGGTAGTGAGGCGCTTCGTGCCATGCTCCCCGAGCACCTGCTGCTCGGTGGGCTCGTTCTGCTCATCGTGGTGTCCATGGTGCGCGGCGCGCGTGCCCTCGCGCAGCCACTGGCCCTTGGTGTCATCGGCGCCGCGGCCGCCGCGGCGTTCTGGCTGGCGGCATCGGGGCTCACATCCGAACCCTTCCCCGGGCACTTCTCGGTCTCACCGGTCGTGCTGGTCGTCAAGGGCGCCCTTCTGGCACTCGCCCTCCCGGTGCTGCTCATGGGGCGGTACGACTTCGCCGATGACCAGGCGGGGGCGGTGGAGTTTCCGACGCTTCTGGTGGCCTCGCTGTACGGACTGAGCCTGCTGCCATCGGCGACCAGCTTTCTGGTGCTCTTCCTCGGATTGGAGATGATGTCCATTCCGGTGTATGCGCTCATCGTGCTGGCATTCCGCCGCCCGCAGTCGGCCGAATCGGCGCTCAAGTACCTGGTGCTCAGTGGAGCGGCCACGGCGACCCTGCTCATGGGGCTGTCGCTGATCTACGGGGCCACGGGTGCCATGTCGCTGTCGGCGTTTGCGCTGGCGGCTGGCCAGACCGATCTGTTGGTGAAAACCGGCGTCGTGCTCGTGCTGCTGGCCCTGTTCCTCAAGGCCGCCGTCGTCCCGTTTCATGCATGGGCACCGGACACGTACGAAGGCGCGAGCGTGACCGTGACCGCCTACATGGCGACGCTGTCCAAGGCCGCAGTGCTGCTGGTCGCGGTGCAGCTCTTCGCCGGCGTTGAGGTGGGCGGCGCCCTTGTCGACGTGCTGGCCGTACTGCCGCTGCTGTCCATCGTCTGGGGCAACATCGCGGCCATTCGGCAGAGCAACCTGCGGCGCATGATCGCCTATTCGTCGATCGCGCACGCGGGATACCTCTTCTATGCGTTCCTTGGCACCAGCGAGGGGCGACTGGAAGCGGTGATGTTCTACCTCGTCGTATATGCGGCGGGCAACCTGCTGGCGTTCGCCGCCCTGCCGCCCAACCGCGACGATGCGACGCGCGACCAGATGGAGACGCTCGATGGCCTGTATCATCGTGACCCGTGGTCGGCCTCGCTGATCGCGGTGGCCATGCTGTCGCTCGCCGGCCTGCCGCCGTTCCCCGGGTTCACCGCCAAGTTCCTCATCTTCAAGTCGGTGGTGGCCGCCGGCTTCAGCACGTACGCCGTGCTGGGACTCGTGGGGAGCTTCCTCGGTCTCTATTTCTACCTGCGCGTCATCCAGCGCATGTTCATGCTGCCCAGCACGACCCCGGCTTCACCCGCAGACGGTGCGTTCGGCCCGCGTGTTGCCGGCGTGCTCTGTCTCGCGGCCACGGCGCTGTTCATGATCGCGCCGGGCTGGGTTCTCGATCGCCTCTGAGCCATCACGCCCCCTCGCTGCGTCGAGTGGGCGTCCGCATGGTTCTTCACCACCGATATACCGGCACTCCCCGTGACCGAACTTCCAGCAGTCAAGCGCGGCGCCGCGCTCCTCAACGACCCCGAGCTCAACAAGGGAACGGCCTTTACCGAAGCCGAGCGTTCAGCGCTTGGTCTGCGTGGATTGCTGCCGCCCCGCGTCATGACGCAGCACGAACAGCTCGAGCGCTTCCTCCCCGGCGTACGCTCGCGTCCCACGCCGCTCGATCAGTACGCGTATCTCGTCGGCCTGCACGATCGCAACGTCACGCTCTTCTATCGCCTGGTGATGGATCATCTCGAGGAGATGATGCCCATCCTGTACACCCCGACCGTAGGCCAGGCCTGTCAGGAGTTCGGGCGCATCTTCCGCCGGAGCCGGGGCCTGTTCGTCACTGCCGACGACGCGGGCCGGGTGCGCGAGGTGCTGGCCAATTGGCCGCATGACGACGTGCGCATGATCGTGGTGACCGATGGCGAACGCATTCTTGGTCTTGGTGATCTCGGTGCCAACGGCATGGGCATTCCCATTGGCAAGCTCACGCTCTACACCGCGTGCGCCGGCGTGCCGCCCAGACAGTGCCTGCCCATCGCCATCGACGTGGGCACCGACAACACGCATCTGCGCGAGAGCGCGTCGTACATGGGCCTGCGCCAGCCGCGGTTGCGCGGCGCCGCGTACGACGCGCTGCTCGACGAGTTCGTGGAGGCGGTGCAGGAGCGGTTCCCGCAGGTCTGCCTGCAGTTCGAGGATTTCGGCAACCACAATGCGTTCACGCTGCTCGACAAGTGGCGTGACCGCATGTGCACCTTCAACGACGACATCCAGGGAACGGCCTCGGTCACGCTGGCCGGCCTCTACTCGGCGGCGCGCATTACCGGCACGCCGATCACCGACATGCGTCTCCTCTTTCTCGGCGCGGGCGAGGCGGGCATCGGCATTGGCGACCTCGTGGTCGAAGCAATGACGGAAGAGGGGATCTCGTCGGCCGATGCGCACAGCCGGTGCTGGTTCATGGATTCGAAGGGGCTGGTGGTGAAGTCGCGCACCGATCTTGCCGTGCACAAACAGCCCTACGCCCACGACCATCCGCCGGTGGCGTCGTTCCTCGAGGCGGTGGAGACGATCAAGCCGCACGCCATCATCGGGGTGTCGGGCATGCCGGGCACCTTCACGGCGCCGGTGCTCGCCGCCATGGCGCGACACCACGCGCGTCCCATCGTGATGGCACTCTCCAACCCCACCTCGAAGGCCGAATGCACCGCCCGTGAGGCCTACGCCACCACCGACGGGCGCGCCATCTTCGCCAGCGGCAGCCCGTTCGCTCCGGTGACCCACAAGGGGCGCACGCATGTACCGGGGCAGGGAAACAACGCCTACATCTTTCCCGGCGTGGGCCTTGGTGTCATCGTGGCCGATTCATCTCGCGTCACCGACGAAATGTTCGCGGCCGCTGCGCGTACGCTCGCTTCCACCGTGACCGACGACGATCTGGCCATGGGGCGCATCTATCCCAGCCTCTCGCGTATTCGCGAGGTCTCGCACGCCATTGCGGTGGAAGTGGCCCGCTTGGCCTACGAGCGCGGATTGGCCAGGGCGCCCAGACCCGATGACCTCAGCGCGGCCGTCTCGGCGGCCATGTATCAGCCGGTCTATCCGGTGTACGCCGAATAGCGCCGGAGTGTGTGGCCGTGCGGTCGCGTTCGGCGGTCGCGTGGTCGGAGCGTGAGTGGAGTCGGGCCAGCTCGTCCAGGGTGTTGACATTGCAGAAGCTGGCCGAGAGTTCGGGCATGGGGACCTCGTGCACGCGCAGCGTCGTGAGCCAGGCGTGGACCGATCGGTGACCGGCGGCGAGTTGGGCGGCGATCGTCTGGCAGCGGTGCGTGCGCACCAGCAGGAAGAGATGTTGCGCCCGCTCCCCGTCGTGCGGAACGGCGCCGTCGTGCGCCTCGCTCACCGAGGCCATCAGACGGGGCACGAGCGTGCGATCGAGCAACGGCGCATCACCCGGGCAGCAGAAGATCCACGGCGTGCGGACATGGGCGGCGGCGCTGCCGAGTCCGCCCAACGGTCCCAGCCCCTCGCTCGCATCGGGCACCACGTCGTGCCCGAACTCCGCATAGCGGGCGCGTTCACGGTTGGCGCTGATGATCACGCGCCCGACCTGTGGCGTCAGACTGTCCCGCACATGCTGGACGAGCGGCCGGCCATGCAGCAGCTGCAGCGGCTTTTCCACGTCACCCATGCGATGACCGCGACCGCCGCAGAGGATCACGCCGGTAATCTCGGCCGCTTCGGCCCCCACGGCGCGCGCCGCGCTCACATGCCCGCGGTCAGCCGTCGTCGCGGCCACTGGGACGGAGCTGCGCGGCCGCCTTGATCACCAGGGGATGCAACGGGACCGCCGACGGCACCAATCCGTTCACCACCACCAGCAGATCCTTGCGCATGGAGGGCGGCCAGAACTTCACCAGATGTTCGCGGATCCCCTCCACGGCATCCTCTTCGGGATACACGGCGAAGAACTGCGCAATCTGGTTGGCCATGCGCACGATCTCGTCATCCTGCATGCGATTCATGCCTCCTGATAGGACGCGGGCGCCAGCCGGATGACGCGCAGGTCGTCGCCGCGCCCGTTGGCGCAGGCCAGCGGCAACTCGAGCGCTGACGCCCACTGCAGCGCCATCGTGGTGGGCGCGCTGATGGTCGCCAGCAGCTGGGCATTGGTGACGCTGCTCTTGTACACCAGCTCGTAGCTGCAACGGCTGCTCATCACGATGAAGCCTTCGTCGTCCAGCCACCGGCGCGCGGCCAGTGCCCCCACCAGCTTGTCGAGGGCGTTGTGGCGTCCCACATCCTCGCGCACCAGCGCGATGCGGCCGCCCATGTCGCACCAGGCGGCCGCGTGCACACTGCGTGTGGCGCGATTGAGCGGCTGCTGTGCGGAGAGGTTGTTCAGCGCCCGGGCCACGGCACCATCATCAACCGCGCGCCGGGGGCGAGGCACGGCCGCACCACGTGCCTGCAGGTGCGCCAGGGATTCCACGCCGCACACGCCGCAGGCACTGTTGCCGAGCACCGTGCGTGCCCCCAGACGCCCGGTCTGCACGGCATCAGGGGCCACGACCACGTTCACCAGCGTCTCGCCCAGCCACGTGCGCACCTCCACGTCCCGGATGACCTGCGCGCTGGCGATGACCTGCTCGGTGAGCAGCAGGCCGCGCGCCAGATCGTCGAGATCGGTGGGTGTGGCCAGCATGACCGTGAAGGGGGTGCCGTTCACCGCCACCTGAACCGGTGCTTCCACCGCCAGCATCCAGACGGCGGGAGTTTCGCGTCCATCCGCATCGGCGCTGGTGACCGTGACGGCGGCCTGCCCCGCCGCTTCGGGCGGCCGTTCAGTCAACGGGGTGCACCTCGACGGCCGTGACCTTGTACTCGGGACAGTTGGTGGCCCAGTCGGAATACTCCGTGGTCACCACATTGGCGGCGTTGTCGGGATGGTGGAAGGTGGTGTACACCACGCCCTCCGGCACGCGATCACTGACGCGGGCATGCAGGGTGATGCCGCCCTTGCGGCTCTGGAGCAGCACGCCGTCGCCATTGCCAATGCCGCGCACCTCCGCATCGTGCGGGTGCATCTCCAGCACGTCTTCCTGATGCCATACCGTGTTGGCCGTGCGACGCGTGGCCGTCCCCACGTTGTACTGCGACAGGATGCGCCCCGTGGTCAGCAGCAGCGGGTACCGGCGGGTGGAGCGTTCGTCGGTGGGAACGTACTGCGTGACGAGGAAACGGCCCCGACCGCGCACGAACTGCTCTTCGTGCATGATGCGGGTGCCCAGCGGCCGGTCGGCCGTACAAGGCCACTGTACACTGCCGACCTGGTCGAGATAGGCGAACGACACGCCGGCAAAGGTGGGGGTGAGGGCGGCAATCTCGTCCATGATGGCCGCGGCCGAATCGTACTGCATGGGGTAGCCCATGGCCGTCGACAGTCGGCACACCGCCTCCCACTCGGCCAGCCCGGTACGCGGCGGCGTGACCGGGCGCACGCGGTTGATGCGACGCTCGGCGTTGGTGAAGGTCCCGTCCTTCTCCAGGAAGGCCGTACCCGGCAGGAATACGTGGGCGTACTTGGCCGTCTCGTTGAGAAAGAGGTCCTGCACGACCACGCACTCCATGGCGCGCAGCGCGGCGGTCACGTGTTTCGTATTGGGGTCCGACTGGGCGAGGTCTTCGCCCTGGATGAACATGCCGCGGAACTGACCGGTGAGCGCCAGCGCCAGCATGTTGGGAATGCGCAGCCCCGGCTCGGGGTCGAGCGCCACGTGCCATGCCTGCTCGAAGAGATGGCGTGTCGCGTCGTCGGAGATGTGCCGGTACCCCGGCAATTCGTGCGGAAACGAGCCCATGTCACAGGAGCCCTGCACGTTGTTCTGTCCGCGCAGCGGGTTCACGCCGGTCCCATCACGGCCGACCTGTCCCGCCACCATGGCCAGATTGGCGATGCCCAGCACCATGGTGCTGCCCTGGCTGTGCTCCGTCACACCGAGACCGTAGTAGATGGCTGCGTTGCCGCCGGTGGCGTAGAGGCGGGCGGCGGCACGGACCTCCGCTGCGGGAACGCCGGTGCACGCCTCGGTGGCTTCCGGCGATTGCTCCGGCTGCGCGATGAAGGCCTTCCACTGCTCGAACGAGCGCGCATCACAGCGGGCCTCCACGAAGGCGTTGTCCACCAGCCCTTCGGTGACGATGACGTGCGCCATGGCGTTGATGACCGCCACATTGGTGCCGGGCCGCAACTGCAGGTGGTGCGCCGCGCGGATGTGCGGTGAGCGCACCAGGTCGATGCGCCGCGGGTCGATGACGATGAGCCTGGCCCCCTGCCGCAGGCGACGCTTGAGCCGCGAACCGAAGACCGGGTGGGCATCGGTGGGATTGGCGCCGATCACCACGATCACGTCGGCGTGCGCCACCGACTTGAAGTCCTGCGTACCGGCGGCCGTGCCGAAGGTCTGCTTGAGCCCATACCCGGTGGGCGAGTGGCACACCCGCGCACAGGTATCGATGTTGTTCGTGCCGAAGGCGGCGCGGACCATCTTCTGCACCACGTACACTTCTTCGTTGGTGCACCGCGAGCTGGACACACCGCCAATGGCATCCCGCCCATACTGTCGTTGGAGCGCCGTGAACTTGCCGGCGGCAAAGGCAATGGCCTCGTCCCACGACACCGCACGCCAGTCGTCGGTGATCTGCTCGCGAATCATGGGCCGCAGGATGCGGTCCTGGTGCGTGGCGTAGCCCCACGCAAACCGTCCCTTCACGCACGAGTGCCCCTCATTGGCGCCGCCGTCGGCCGCCGGGACCATGCGCACCACCTCGTTCCCCTTGAGCTGGGCCTCGAACGAGCAGCCTACGCCGCAGTAGGCGCAGGTGGTCTTGACCGTTCGCTCCGGCTGGCCGGCGTCCACGACGGTCTTTTCGATGAGCGTGGCGGTGGGGCAGGCTTGCACGCAGGCGCCGCAGGATACGCACTCGCTGGCCAGGAACCCCTCATCGATGCCTGCCGTGACCTTCGACGCGAACCCGCGGTCGGTGATGCTGAGCGCGAACGTCCCCTGGATCTCGTCGCACGCCCGCACGCACCGCGAACACACGATGCACTTTGCCGGGTCGAAGGTGAAATACGGATTGCTTTCGTCCTTCACGGCCGCGAGATGGTTGGCCCCGTCCATGCCATAGCGGACTTCGCGCAGCCCCACCGCTCCCGCCATGTCCTGCAGCTCGCAGTCGCCGTTGGCGGCGCACGTGAGGCAGTCGAGCGGGTGATCGGAGATGTACAGCTCCATCACGTTGCGCCGAATGCGGGCCACCTGCGGCGTCTGGGTGCGTACGACCATGCCGGACTCCACGGGCGTCGTGCACGAGGCCGGCAGGCCGCGGCGTCCCTCCACCTGCACGATGCACAGCCGGCAGGAGCCGAATGACGCCAGGGAGTCGGTGGCGCACAGTTTGGCGATGTCCACGCCAACCGTGCGCGCGGCCTGCATGATGCTCGTTCCCGCGGGCACCGATGCCGCCATACCATCGATGGTGAGTTCGATCATTGTCCGGTCCCTCCGGCAGGGGCGAGCAGATCCCCTGCGAAATGGGTCATCACGCTGCGGACGGGCAGGGGGGTGAGCCCGCCAAGGGCGCACAGCGAACCGATCTCCATGGTCTCGCACAGCTCCTCGAGCAACTGCCACTGCCGACGGCTCTCGTCACGCCGCCGCAAGCGCTGAATGACTTCCACCCCGCGGGTAGAGCCGATCCGACACGGGGTGCACTTGCCGCACGATTCGTGCGCACAGAACGCCATGGCGAACTCCGCCTGCTCGGCCATATCCACCGTGTCGTCAAAGCAGACGATCCCGCCGTGGCCCAGCATGGCGCCCACGGCCGAGAACGACTCGTAGGCGAGTGGTGTGTCCCAGAGATGCTCGGGCAGGTAGGCACCGAGCGGCCCGCCTACCTGAATGGCGCGCAGGGGCCGCCCGCTCAGCGACCCGCCGCCGAACTCCTCGACCACGGAGCGCAAGGATCGGCCGAACGGGAGCTCCACCAGGCCGCCGCACCTGATGTTGCCGGCCAGCTGAAAGGGCATGGTCCCGGTCGAGCGGTCGAGGCCGAGGGCGGCGTAGCGCGCGCCGCCGGCGGCCAGTACATCGGTGGCTGCGGCCAGCGTGAGCACGTTGTTGATGACGGTGGGGCAGCCGAAAAGCCCACGCAGGGCCGGCAGCGGCGGCTTGGCGCGCACGACGCCGCGCTTTCCCTCGAGGCTCTCGAGCAGCGCCGTCTCCTCGCCGCAGATGTACGCGCCCGCTCCCACGCGCACCTCCACGTCGAAGCGCGGTCCGATGCCCAGCACGCGTGCCCCCAGCAGTCCGGCCGTATAGGCGCGGGTCACGGCGTCGCGCAGCACCGAGATGGCCCACGGATACTCCGACCGCAGGTAGACGTAGCCACGCTCGGCCCCCACCGCGAGTCCGGCGATGATCATGCCTTCGATGAGCTGGTACGGATCGGCCTCGATGAGCAGCCGGTCCGCGAAGGTGCCGGAATCGCCCTCGTCGGCGTTGCACACGACGTACTTCGTGGTGCCGGCAGCCTGCCGCACCGTGTTCCACTTGATGCCGGCCGGGAACGCTGCCCCGCCGCGGCCTCGCAATCCGGAGGTGGTGACGTCGGCCACGATCTCCGCGCCGGACAGGGTGAGCGCCCGCCGCACGCCCGCCAACCCGCCGTGCCGCTCATAGTCATCCAGCGAGAGCGGGTCGATGAGACCAGCGCGGCGGAACGTGATGCGCTGCTGCCCGGCAAACCACGGGTGTGACTCCACGGCCCCCAGGCACCGGTCATGCGCCAGGTTGACCTGGCCCCGAACAAACAGGGTGTCCACCTCGTGGGGCATCACATTGCCGAATCCCACGCGTCCCGCGCTGGTCTCGACCTCCACCAACGGCTCCAGCCAGGCCGCTCCGCGCGATCCGTTGCGCACGATCGTGAGATCGAGCCCCGCGCTCACGCCGTGCGCGGCAATGGCGCGCGCCACGTCGTCGGCACCCATCGACCGGGCGGCCGTATCGTTGGGGATGAACACGCGCGTGCTCACGATCGTGACCGGTTGGTGGCGGGCAGCTGCAGCAGGGTGTCGAAGCGGCCGGGCGTGACACGGCCATGCACCGCGTCCTTCACGCGCATGGACGGACCGAGTGCACAATTGCCCAGGCAGTAGACCGCCTCCAGGTGATGCGTGCCATCTGCCGTGCTGCTGCCGAGCGGGACTCCCAACCGTTGTTCGGCGTGAGCGGCGAGTGCACGGGCGCCCACGGCCTGACAGGCTTCCGCCATACACAGCTGGACGACGGTGTCGCCCACCGGGGTCTCGCGGAAGTCACCGTAGAACGTCACTACGCCGTAGACGTCGGCGCGCGACAGATTGAACGCGTGCGCGGCAAAGCGCATCGCGGCAGGCGACACATGGCCCAGCCGTTCCTGCACGCGGTGCAGGAACGGGAGGAGTTGGTCAGCCTGGGGAGACAGGTCGGCGATGAGTTCGTCGAGACAGGCGAGCTCATCGGCGTCCGGCATGGGGGGGTGGGACATGCACACCGATGGGGGCGCGGAGCCGCGAGCGTGGGCTCCGCGCCGGGGGAAGGACCCTTAGCGGTACCGATCCATGAGCTTGTCGAGGGCGCTCTTGCCGGGGCAGAGCTTCTCGAAGGGCAGGTCAACCAGCGCCGTCTGCGGTGTGCGCAGATAGTCGTGCATGTCGCGGCCGTTCTCGTCCACGAAGAGCAGCCCCGTGGCGATCTCGCCGCGTGCCTGGCAGGCCCGGACGTGCGCGTACGCCGACTCACGGTTGGTGGGGTCGTACTCGGCTGCGGTCGAGCGCAGCCGCACCGCGGCCCCGTCGTGCATGACGACCGTGCGCACTTCTTCGTCCGTGTCACCCACGGTGATCTCGCGCTGGAGCGGTACGAAGTCGGCATGTACCGCCTCCACCTCGTGCTCGCGGGTGAACGCATAGCTCTTGGTGGAGCCCTCGTGGTCGTTGAAGCTCACGCAGGGGGAGATCACGTCGATGATCGCGAACCCCTTGTGGGCCAGCCCGGCCTTGATGATGGGCACCAGCTGCTTCTTGTCTCCCGAGAATGACCGCGCCACGAACGTGGCCCCGAGCGTGAGGGCCAGCAGCACCGGGTCGATGGGCGACTGCTCGTTGGCTTCCCCCTTCTTGCTCTTCGACCCCACGTCGGCCGACGCGGAGAACTGCCCCTTGGTGAGCCCGTACACGCCGTTGTTCTCCAGCATGTACAGCATGTTCACGTTGCGCCGGATGGCGTGGGACAGCTGGCCGAGGCCGATGGACAGGGAGTCGCCATCGCCGGAGACGCCGATATAGGTGAGCCCGCGGTTGGCCGCGGAGGCTCCCGACGTGACCGACGGCATGCGGCCGTGCACGGAGTTGAAGCCGTGCGACTGCTTCATGAAGTACGCCGTGGTCTTCGACGAGCAGCCGATGCCGCTCATCTTGCCCACGCGGTGGGGTTCGAGGTTGAGCTCCCACCCCGCCTGCACGATGGCCGCCGTGACGGAGTCGTGGCCGCACCCCGCGCACAGGGTGGACATGGCGCCTTCGTAATCACGGATGGTGAGGCCGAGGTCGTTGGTGCGCGAGCTCGGGTGTCGAACCGGTGGCTTGGCAATGGAGGTCATGCAGTCACCTTGGCCGGGCGGGAAACGTGAGCCTGCACGGCGTCCACCACGACCTTGGCCGTGAGCGGCATGCCGCCGTAATCGAGAATGGAGTGCATGGAATCGCGGGGAATACCGAGCTCGATGGCGAGCAGCGCGCGCAGCTGCGCGTCGCGATTCTGCTCGATCACGAAATTCCGCTCGTGACGATCGAAGAAGTCCTTCACCTCGGCGCCGAACGGGAACGCGCGGAGGCGCATGATGTTCACGATGATCCCCTGCGCGCGCAGCTTGTCGGCCGCCTCCCGGACGGCGGCGTCGCAGCCGCCAATGGTGACCAGCCCGATCTCCGCCCCCTCCAGCCACGTGTACACCGGTTTCGGCATCTGCGTGGCGGCGTAGGCGAACTTGCGCTTCAGGCGATCCACCAGCTCCTGGTACGCGTCGGAGTCCTCGGTATAGGCCGCATGCTTGTCGTGCCCCGACCCGCGCACGAAGTAGGCCCCCTTGCCCCCCACGCCGGGGAGCGTGCGGGCGGCAATGCCGTCACCATCCACGTCGAGGTAGCGGGAGAACTTCTGGACCTTTTCGAGCGCCGCCGCATCCAGCACCTTGCCGCGATCCGGGCGGTAGTGCTCATCCCAGGTGAACCGCTTCACCATCCAGTCGTTCATGCCGATGTCGAGGTCGGTGGCCACGAACACGGGCGTCTGGAAGCGCTCCGCAATGTCGAAGCTCTGGACCGACAGCTCGAAGGCCTCGCCCGGATTGGCGGGGAAGAGAATGAGGTGCTTGGTGTCGCCGTGCGACGCATAGGCCAGCGACATGAGGTCGGCCTGCTGCGTGCGCGTGGGCATGCCAGTGGCCGGCCCGCAGCGTTGGATGTCGAAGAAGACGGCCGGGATGTCGGTGTAGTACGCGAGCCCGATGAACTCCTGCATGAGCGAGATGCCCGGGCCCGACGTGTTCGTGAAGGCCCGCGCCCCCGCCCAGCCCGCACCGATGATGATACCGGCGGCCGCCAGTTCGTCTTCGGCCTGCAGAATGGCGTAGTTGTGCGCGCCGGTCTCCGGATCCACCCGGAACTTCTCGCAGAAGGCCTTGAACTGTTCCATGAGCGCCGTCGCCGGCGTGATGGGGTACCACGCCCCCACCGTGGCGCCGGCGTACACGGCGCCCAGCGCACAGGCCGTGTTGCCATCGATGAGGATGGAGTCGCCGGTGGCGTCCATCTTCTCCAGATGGAACGGGAGCGGGCAGGCGAAGTTGGCCTTCGCGTAGTCGTAGCCCAGGCGGATGGCCTTGTGATTGCTGTCGAGCAGCTTGGGCTTCTTGCCGTACTTCTCCGCCAGCATGCTGCTCACCACGTCCATGTCGATGTTGAGCAGGGCGGCGAGCGATCCGGCGTAGACGATGTTGCGCAGCAGGGTGCGGTCGCGATCCCCCTGGAAATTCTCCACGCACATCTTGCCGAAGGGGATGCCGAGGATGGTGATCCCCTCGCGCACCAGATCGGGTTCGAGCGGCCAGGACGAATCGTACACCAGGTAGCCGCCCGGGCGCACCGTAGCCACATCCTTGGCATAGGTGGCCGGGTTGAGCGCCACCACCAGATCCACCTCGCTGGGCCGCGCGGTGTAGCCGTCCTTGCTGACGCGGATCTCATACCACGTGGGCAGCCCCTGGATGTTGGACGGGAAGATGTTCTTCCCCGTGACCGGGATTCCCATGCGGAAGATGGCCTGCATGAGCAACCCGTTGGCACTGGCCGAACCGGTGCCGTTCACGGTGCCCATCTTGAACGAAAAGTCGTTGATCCCGCTCATACGCTGGCTACTCCGGCGAGCATGCCCGCCACCGGCTTCTTGAGGTCGAAGACGCGCATGTCCCATGCCGCCGTGGGGCAGCGCTCGGCACAGAGACCGCAATGGAGGCAGACATCCTCGTCCTTCACCATGATGCGCTTGGTCTGCGGCAGCGATTCCGAGACGTAGATGTCCTGCGACAGGTTGAGCGCCGGTGCCGACAGCCGGGTTCGCAACTCGTCGATGGGCGTGCCGTTGGTGGTGATGGTGAGGCAGTTGGTGGGGCAGATGTCCACGCAGGCGTCGCACTCGATGCACTGCGAGGCCGTGAAGTGCGTCTGGATGTCGCAGTTGAGGCAGCGGCCCACTTCCGACACGATCTGCTCCGGGGTGAAGCCCAGCTCCACCTCCGTGACCAGGTCCTTGAAGCGGCGCGTGAGATCCTCGTGCTGCATCTTGGCGCGCTTGGCCGTTTCGTAGTCGTTGTCGTACGCCCACGAATGCATGCCCATCTTGGCGCTCACCAGCGACATGCCGTACGGCGGCCGATCCGCCACCGGGTCGCGGCCCTGACAGGCGAGATCCATGGAAATGGCGGCCGCGTGGCCATGCGCCACGGCCCAGATGATGTTCTCCGGTCCCCAGGCGGCGTCGCCCCCGAAGAACACCTTGGGGTGGGTGCTCTGGTGCGTGGACTTGTTCACGATGGGCATCCCCTTCGCGTCGAACTCCACGCCGATGTCGCGCTCGATGAACTCGAAGGCATTGTCCTGCCCGATGGCCAGGATGACCTGATCACACGGAATGATGGTGGTGCCCACCACCGTGCTGGACTGCTTGCCGTTCGCGTCCTCGGTCCACTGCAGGATCTCGAACTCCATACCGACCAGCGTGCCGTTCTCGACCACCATGCGCTTGGGCGCGTGGTTCTCGATGATCTCCACCAGCTCTTCCTCGGCGTCCTCGAGTTCCCACGGCGAGGCCTTGAAGTGCTTGCGGCCACGACGCGCCACCACCTTCACGTCGGTCGCACCGAGGCGCTTGGAGGTGCGGCAGCAGTCCATGGCCGTGTTGCCAACGCCGATGATGATCACCCGCGGGCCCATCTGCTCGATGTGCTTGAAGTGCACGTTGGCCAGGAAGTCGATGCCGATGTGCACCTGCGCCGGCGCCTCCCAGCGCCCGGGAATGTCGAGTTCCTTCCCCTTCGGAGCGCCTGAGCCCACGAACACGGCGTCGTACCCTTCGTCCAGCAGCGCCTGCAGGCTCGTCACCGGCGTGCCGTAGCGCATCTCCGCGCCCATGTCGATGATGTAGCCGCACTCCTCATCGAGCACGTTCGCGGGGAGCCGGAACGACGGGATGTTGATGCGCATGAGGCCGCCAGGCGTCACGTTCTTCTCGAAGATCGTGACCTCGTATCCCAGCGGCAGCAGATCGTTGGCCACCGTCAGCGACGCGGGGCCGGCCCCGATGAGCGCCACCCGCTTGCCGTTCTTCACCTCCGGTGCCTTGGGGAGGAACGGCGTGATGTCGTCGCGATGATCGGCGGCCACGCGCTTGAGGCGGCAGATCGCCACCGGCTTCTCCTCCACACGGCTCCGGCGACAGGCCGGTTCACACGGGCGGTCGCAGACGCGTCCCAGAATGCCGGGAAACACGTTGGACTCGCGATTGAGGAGATAGCTCTCGGTGTATCGCCCCTGCGCAATGAGGCGGATGTAGCCGGGCACGTTGGTGTGGGCCGGACAGGCCCATTGGCAATCGACGACCTTGTGGTAGTACTGCGGGTCGTTGACGTTGGTCACTGCCATGTGGCGATGCTCCTGGGGAGGGATTAGCTGGCAATCGCTAGCATGGCTCAGGGACCACGCAACGGCAAGCAGGGAGGCCCCACGAAATCCTGGGAATACGCCATGTCTGCCACCACGCCCGCGCGCTGCGGCATCATCATGGGCGGGGCCGGCGGCATGGGTACGGCTGCCAGTTGCCACCGTGCTACCCTCGAACCGCGGGGGCCGCTCCGCACGCCGTTCGAGCAGGGGTGTGACTGGGACGCGTCGCACCAGCACACGGAACCGGCGACACCCCGCTGTCCGGCTCGGACCGGCCAAACCCCCGCGTGACTGAACGGCGCCGCACTGCCGCCCCTGGCCGCCGGCGTCTGCATACACCACTCCACTGGCCGGATCGACGAGTGCACTGACGGGCCAGGGACCCGAAGCGTGGCGTACCGGCGGGCCGCGCGGTGTCGTCGGCGGGTTCGCACTGCAGGGCATGCGTGTGCCGGTTGTCCCTCCTCCCCGCGCCAATGTCCGCCTCCGATTCCCCGTCGTCCTCGCGTCGCGTGGTCTGGCTGCTCGCCCTCATGGGGCTGGTGGCCTACGCGCTGCGCACCCACATCGCCATCGCGCAGGAATACCTGGCCCCCGAACTGGGGCTCACCATGGTGCAGATGGGGGTGATCTCCGCGTGGGGGTTCCAACTGGCGTATACGCTCGGTCAGGTGCCCGGAGGCGCCATGGGTG
>NZ_JAJTHI010000032.1 GCF_021298855.1 Gemmatimonas sp. | reverse complement strand
CGATGTCCGCTTCCGCACGCGGCGGCACCGGATCGGGGTGCCGCACATCGTTCTGGCCTGCCAGCAGGGCAAGCAGCTGCGCAAATGCCGTCCGGTCGGCGGCCGGGGTCCCGTCGTCGGCGGCAGGCGACAGGCCGTCCTGCACGCCATCACGGTGTCCGACCCGCTCGGCGCGGGGCACCAGGCCCCGGCGATCGGCACGTGCGGGCTGATAGCTGTCCGCCCGATGCGCCGGCGACATCACAGGCCTGTTGCTCATGGCTTGACGGCGCCCTTGGTGATGGCGGCCGAGCGCGATGCCGGCAGAGTGGAGAGGATGGCGGCGGCCTGGCGGTCGCTCATCATGGTGAGGATGGCGCGAATGTCCCCGTCGGTCATCTGCTCGAGCACCTTGGCCGCATCCTTGGGCGTCATGGCGCCGAAGATCTTGGCAAGCCGCGCCTCCGGGAGCGTGGTCTGGAAGGCCTGATCCCGCGCGGCCTTCGCCGCCGCTGCCGTGCTGGCCGTGCTGGCCGCCGTTGGTTTGGCGTCGGGTGCCGGCTTCGCGGCGGGGGCGGCAGCCGACGCCGCGGTGGCGGCCCGGGTCATGGCGACCGGGGCCTTCGCGGCTGCGCCGTGCGCGGCCGGTGCGTGGGCCGCACCGCTCTGTCGCGCGGCTTCGAGGGCACGCAGGCTGTCGGCCGGTGTCATCAGCGCCTGCTCGGCCAACGCGGCACTGTCGGCCGCAGCGCGCGCGCTGTCCGCGCTGGCAGCGTGGCCGGTGCTGTCGTGTGCCGCCGAGTCGGCCTTTGCCTGGGCCATCGCCGCGATACGCGCCGAATCGGCGGCGAATGTGGCAGCGGCCTTCATGTACGCGTACCCCGATCCGCCGCCGAGGCCTGCCAGCAGTCCGATCGCTATCGGGATGAGCATCGCCTTCATCAAATCATTCCGGTCGTGGAGGGGTCATCCGGCATTCTCTGCCGGGGCAGTGGTCGTTTCTTCCTGCTTGCGCGCAAACTGGGTGAGGGCCGCTTCGTCCATTCGCACCCGGTCCCGCGCCGCTTCTTCCGTACGCCACACATCGGTGTGACGCTCCTTCAGTCGGTCGAGGACGCGCCGGTCTCGCGCCGCTTCCTCGAGTGTCTTCTGGGCTGCCTCGACCCCTTCGTCGGCCTGCCGGCAAACGTCGGTGGCGAGCACCAGCCGTTCGTCGAGAGAGGCGAGAACCGTGCCAAGCTGCTGGAGATGGCCAATTCGCGTTTCGCGGCGCGTGGCGCGGTGCACATGGGCGTGCGAGTCGGCGCGCAGGGCGGCAATGGCCTCCCGCGCCTGCTCGGCCTGCTCCGCCACGTCCTGCGCGGCCGCGAGCTCGCGGGCCTTCGCCTGTTCGTGCTGTTCGCGCAGCTCGAGGAGGCGCTGTAATCGGAAACGGAAGCTCACCGCTCGTGGCCTAGCGACGGCGCACCGACGCGTCGATCGCGTCGGCGATCTGCGTCAGCTGCGCGTACGTGTCGCCGTAGTGCGTGATCTCGTCGGGGCGCTGCTGCAGGAACTCGAGGACCTTGTGCCGATAGGCAATGGCCGCGTCCACGTACGGGTCGCTGCCCTTCTGGTAGGCGCCGACCATGATCAGGTCCTCCTTTTCCCGGTAGGCGGCCTCCAGGCGCAGCATCGCCCCACCGGCACGTTGCTGGACCTCACTGGTGATGTGATCCTTCACGCGGCTCTTGGAATCGAGCACGTCGATGGCCGGGAAGTGATGCTGGGCCGCGAGGCGCCGGGTGAGCACGATGTGTCCATCAAGGATCGAACGGGTGGCGTCGGCGACCGGCTCATTGAAATCGTCGCCGTCCACGAGCACGGTGTAGATGCCGGTGATGCCGCCGCGCTCACCGTTGCCGGCGCGCTCGAGCAGCCGGGGCAGGTTGGCGAACACCGATGGCGGATAGCCCTTGGTCGTGGGCGGTTCGCCCGTGGCGAGACCGATCTCGCGCCATGCCATGGCGACGCGCGTGACCGAGTCCACCATGAGCAGCACCTGCTTGCCCTGATCGCGGAAGTACTCCGCGATGGCCGTGGCCACGAGCGCCCCGCGGGCGCGCACCAGCGCGGCCTGATCACCGGTGGCCACGATGACGACGGAGCGGGCGAGGCCCTCGGCGCCGAGCGCATGCTCGAGGAACTCGCGCACTTCGCGGCCGCGCTCGCCAAGCAGGGCAATCACGTTCACGTCGGCCTGTGCATGACGCGCGATCATGCCGAGCATGGTGCTCTTGCCCACCCCGGACCCGGCGAAGATGCCCACACGCTGGCCGCGCCCGATGGTGAGCAGCCCGTCGATGGCGCGCACGCCGGTCTCGAGGGGGCGATCAATGGTTTCGCGCTGCAGCGGATTGGGGGGCTCGGCCGAGAGCGGCACCCGCTCCACCGTATCGAGCTTGCCCTTGCCGTCGATGGGATGACCGAGGCCGTTGAGGACGCGGCCGAGCAGCCCGGGGCCCACGTCGACGCCGAACGAGCGCCCGAGCGGCTGTACACTTGCGCCGGCGTGCAGTCCGTCGAGCTCCCCGAGCGGCATGAGCAGGACGCTGCGCTCGTTGAACCCGACCACTTCGGCAAGCACCGACCGATCGCGCGAGTGGCTGGTGATGCGGCACAGCGATCCGAGCCCGGCGTCGATGCCGGTGGCTTCGATGACGAGGCCGACGACGCGGGTAACGCGCCCGTACTCGCCAAATCGTTCGGTGTGCGTGACGCGATCGAGGAGCAGGTCGAGGGCGGGGGTGGTGAACGCGGGAAGCATGAGCCGTGTCCTCAGGCCTGGAGGCGGGCGATACTGCGATACAGGCGTTCGAGCGCCGTGTCCACGCGGCCGTCGACGATGCGCTCCCGCCCCTCGGTGAGGCAGCCGCCGCGCTCGATCGAGGGGTCGCCGATCCAGCGCAGGGCTCGCGCCCCGTCGGCGTCCGCGTCAATGACGGCCCGGCACGTGGCGAGGTCTTCCGGTGCCACGCGAATCGTGATGTCGTGGTCCAGCGGATACTGCGCCACCGCCTGGCGGACGAGCATCGCCACGAATGACGGATCGGCGATGACCTCGCGGTGCACGAGGTGGCGGGCCACGCTCACGGCGAGTGCCGCGATGGTCTCCTCGATGTTGCCGACCCAACGGGACTCGTGCATCCGCACCGAGTCTGCGGCTTCCTGGAGCATGCCGAGGGCGGTGCGCAGTGCCGGCTCGACGACGGCACGCGCCGCGCGCTCACCGTCGGCGCGGCCGCGCGCGTAGGCCTCTGCCTCGAGGCGGGCCCGCTCGGCGGCGAGACGGAGCTCGCGCTCCGTCTCGAGCGCGCGGGGGTCCGTGTCCTCGCCGTCCGGGTCGGGCTCGGCCGCGGACATCGACGAGGAGAACACGTCGTGCACCGCGAACTCGTCGAGTGACCAGACGGTCGCCTGCAGGTGGTCCACGTCAGACGAGGACATCGTCGGAGCCCCCGCTCAGCACGATCTCGCCCGTCTCCTCGAGCGCGCGGACCTTGCTGACGATATCGGTCTGCGCCGCCTCGACGTCGCGCATCCTGACGGGACCCAGGAACTCCATCCCTTCCTTGAGACCGGCCACGGCACGCTGCGACATGGTACCCATGATCTTGGTCTTGAGTTCGGGACTCGCGGCCTTGAGGGCGAGGGCGAGCTGCTTGATGTCCACCTCGCGCAGCAGACGCTGCAGCGACTTGTCGTCGAGGGTGGTGAGATCCTCGAAGACGAACATGAGATTCTTGATCTGTTCGCTGAGCTGTGCGTCCTTCTCCGAGACCAGGTCGAGCACTTCCTTCTCGAGCGAGGTGCTGACGAGGTTGAGGACGGCGGCCACGGCGGCGGGGCCACCGACCGTCGACAGGCCCTGCGAAAAGGACAGATCCGCCTCGTTGCCGATGAAGCGCTCCACCAGGGAGATCATCTCGGGCGAGACCTTCTCCATCTTGGCGATGCGGTACATCACTTCGCCGCCCAGCGCGGGGTCGAACTCGCGAACGATGGCGGAGACGTGGGCCGGGTCGAGGTGCGCGAGAATGAGGGCGATCGTCTGGGGGTGCTCGCCCCGCAACGTGTTGCTGAGCTGCTGCGGGTCGGCTCGACGCAACCGTCCGAAGCGATCGCTGTCCGCGATCTGCCCCTGGATGCGCTTGAGGATCTGCTGCGCCTTGACCACGCCGAAGGCCTTCTCGAGCACGTCCTTGGCGAGTTCCACACCGCCGGTGCTCAGCGAGTCCACGCCGATCGTGGTCTCCATCCACTCGCCCAGCACGAACTCCACCGTGTCCGGTGGCACGCGGTCGAGCTGCGCCATTTCGAGCGCCACGATCTCGGCTTCCTCGGGGTCCAGCGCGCCGGTGAGCTTGGCGGCCACTTCGGCGCCGATCACCATGCAGACGATGGCGATCTTCTGGCGTCCGGTCAGGCGCTCCGGGGCCCAGCGATCAGCGGAATGTTTGGCGAGAGCGATCATGATGGCAAAGCGGGCTTACTGGCGGAGCCACTGACGGGCCACGCGGACGGCAGCGGCGGGGCGCTGCTCGACGATGGCGACGGCCTGTGCCCGTCCGGGTGTGGTGGGAATCGGCGGCAACCGGTACGGCAGCAGCGGGGCCTCTTCGGACGCCTCGTCGTTCTCGTCCGGCGCCCCGGACGCGTCCTGGCCGTCCCGCATCGCCAACTGCATCTGGGTGCTGGCCGGGAGTTCGGCATAGCCACTGCCGGGCGGCAGGTCGCCCGGAGACGACGCGCCGGCGAGCGCCTTCGCTTTCTTCGGGCGCAGCAGGATCACGGCCACGAGGCCGAGGACGAGCAGCACCCCCAAGGCGGCCAGTGCCACCACCGGCTTGGGATTGGCCTGGATCCTGCCGATCAGGTCCGGCGCGGTGACGGCCGTGTCGGCCTGCGCGAGGACGCGCTGCGGCATGTCGAACGGGGCGCTCACCACCGAGATGAGGTCACCGCGCGCGCTGTCCACCCCGAGCGCGTTGCGCACGAGCGCTTCGATGCGCGCGATTTCCTCGGGTGTGCGGGCGGTGATCACGGGCTCGGGGGGCGTCGCCGGCGCGGTGGAATCGGCCGCCGCCGGTGCGACCGGGGCAGGGTAGGTCACCTTGTCGGCCACGAGCACCGCCACGGTGAGCTTCTTCACGTTGCCGATGGCCCCGCTGAAGTTCTCGACGCTCTTCGTGTTCTCGTACGACGTGGCCGACGTGCTGTAGCCGGCGCCCTGCTGCGGCGTGCTCGGCGTGACCTCGGCCTTCTGCTCGGTGGCCAGGGCCTGCTTCTCGGGGTCCACCGCCTGCACGGTGCGTTCGACCTTGTCGAAGTTGATCACCGCGGCGACCTGCACCCGCGCGTTGCCACTGCCCACGAGACTGGAGAGCAGGGTGTTGGCCTTCTCCTCCATGTAGTTCTCGACTTCCTTCTGCACGGCGAGCTGCCGGCTCGTGAGGCCGGCGAGGGACCCCTCGTCCTTCATGGTCAGCGCCTCGCCGCGCTCGTCCACGATCGTGACGTGCTCCGGCTCGAGACCGCCCACGCTGCTCGCCACGAGCTGCGCGATCCCCTGCACCGTTTCCCGGCCCGGACGATTCCCGCCCTGCATGGTGAGGGTGACGCTCGCCTTGCTCGGCCGCTCGTCGCTCGTGAACACCTTGTCGTCCTCGAGCGCGAGGTGGACCGTCACCGCCTCGACCTCCTTCATCTGGCCGATGGTCCGCTCGAGTTCCCCCTCGAGGGCCCGGCGGTAGTTCACCTTCTGCGTGAAGTCCGTCATGCCCCACGTGGGCTTGTCGAACAGCTCGAGCCCCGGCCGGCCCGCGTTGGGCACGTCGCCGGCGGCGAGGTCCACGCGCGCCCGCGCGAGATCGCCGCTGGCGACCATGATCGTGGTCCCCGTGCGATCGAGTTCGTAGGCGATCCCCGCCTCGGTGAGCTTGTCGGTCATGGCCTTCACGCTCTCCACCGGGACATCGGCGTAGAGCGGGACCATCGTGGGCGCCGTGGCCCAGCGGGAGACGCCGAACACGAGCGCGGTGACGAGCACCCCGACCGCGATGATGGCGATCTGCCGGCCGCCACCCAGGCGGCCCATGAGACTGTCGAGCAGCGAATTCATCAGGTGGCGCCGCTCAGGACTGCATGGCGATCACACTGCGATAGGCCTCGACGACCTTGTTGCGCAGTTCGATGATCAGGTCGAGGGCCACGCCGGCTTCCTCGCTCGCCGCCATGACCTGGTGCAACTCGACGTTCTCGCCCGCGGCAAACCGCTTCGTGAGATCGCCGGAGCGATCCCGGGCGTCGGAGACTTCGTTGAGCACCCGGGTGAACGTGTCACCGAAGCTGTGGTCGCTCTCCCCGGTGACCGGGACCGGCGTCGCGAGCGGCCGGTCCTGTCCGAGGGTGAGGTTGCGGGTGTAGAGATCGAGGCGGGTCTGCATGAGGAGGTCCGGAGAGCGGCGCGTCAATCAGGCGCGCACATCGAGGCGTACGCCGCGCGCCGCCGGAGGCGTCTGCGCGGCCGTGGCATCCTTGAAGCGGCTGTACGTAAGAGGACCGAGGCTCGCCGTCCGCGCGAAGAAGTTCCGCTCCTCGGCGGTGAGCACGCTCCAGAACGCCGGGTCGGTACCTGCGGGCGCCTCCGCCGGCACCGCCGACTGCGCGGCGCCCTGTCCGGCGATTGGCGTCTGCGGCTTGAGTGCATTCGCGGGAGCGGGCGTGCGGGCCGGCGGCAGCCCCGGCTGCGACACGACGCCGTGCTGGCCGGCGTTGGACGTGCGCGCCGCGTCGGCGCGGGTGGCGCCGAGGTTGGGAAGCAGCGGGGTGGTGTTGATGCCGTTGATGCTCATGGATCGGACTTACTGCGGAAGAGGAGAGCGGCGGGCCGGGACGCGAGACGCGGTCGGAGAGGAGGAAGCGGAGGAGGTGACCTCGGACCGCATCCCGGACCCGCCGCAACAGAGGCGGCGATCAGGTGGGTTCAGATATCCAGCGCGGCGCGGAGCATGGACTTCGCGGTGCTGAACACCGCGGCGTTGGCTTCGTAGATGCGTTTCGCGTCCATGAGCTTCACGAGTTCCTGCGTGGTATCGATGTCGGGGTAGCGCACGTATCCGGCCTCGTTCGCGTCGGGATGACCGGGCTCGTACACGAGTCGGCCCTGTCCCTGGTCTTCGGCGATGCCGGCAACACGGACACCGTACTCGCCGCCGAGGGGGCCGTTCACGCCACCGGCAGCACTCAGCACGGGTACTTCGATGGGTTTGGGCCCGTCGGCCGTCACCGGTACGTCGAAGGCCGGCGAACCGAAGACGCCATTGCTGGCGACGCTCGAGCCCATGGCCTGGGCCGCCGGCGTCCCCGGGTTGTAGACGGCGGTCTGCGACGCGGCCGCCTCGAGCACGACGTCGCGGCGCCGATACGGCTGGCCGTCCGGGCCGCGCGTGACGTCGGCGTTGGCGATGTTCTGCGCGATGACTTCCATGCGCTGGCGCTGGGCGGCGATGCCGCTGGCAGCGATGCCCATGGACTTGAACATGGGGCGCACCACCTGCTGCCCGGGGACGGGCAGGAGGGCTGGCTGGCGGATCGGATTGATCGGCATCAGCCGTTACCTCCCTTGATGGCGGTGCGGAGACTGGCGTAGGTCTTTTCGAGGAGGCGCGACGTCGCGAGGAAGCGAAGCTGCTCGTCGGCGAGTGCCACCATTTCGTCTTCCACGTTCACCGGGTTCAGCTGGGCCTGGGGCGTGCCGGCCTTGGCCTCGAGGGCAAAGCCGTCCCCGTTCTGCAGGGTGGCCTTGGAAACACGATCGGCAATGCCGCGCGAGCGTTCGACGCTGCGATCGAGCGACGATTTGAGCTGCGGCGCCGAAGTGACGCGATCGATGAGTCCGAAGAGCATCTGACGTACCGGAGTGAAAGGGCGAACGAATCCGGTACCGAGCAAAGCAATGTGCGGGCCAAACCGCCGTGGTCGGCGGAATTGGTCCGTAACGCATTTCAATTCAACGACTTGAATGGTAATCGCCGTGGGGAGGGCAGAAACTGCCGCCCACGAAAATCGACGGCAATACGGAAGGTTTTGCCGGTCCGAGGGTGATCCAAGTTGCCGAGTCGGTGACGACGGCGTGCCCGGCCACCCGGGCCAGGTTCGGAGTCCGTCAGTCCTCGCCGTCGTCCTTGCCGGGGCCGTTCAGCTTGTTGCGCAACGTGCGCACGCTGATCCCCAGGAGTTCGGCCGCCTTCGTACGGTTATTATCGGCTGCATGCAGCGCGTGCTGAATCAGCACGCGTTCCGCATCGGCCACATTGAGGGATTGCAGGGCGATGCTGCCGGCGCCGCCGGCGGGGGTGGGCAGGGCCACCCCGACGGCCCCTGGCGCCGCGGCGGCCCCGGACACGGCCAGCATGGGCGTGCCGCCCAGCCCCGGCGTGGCGAAGGCACGCGGGCGCATGTTGGGGGACCCGAGGGAGTGGGCCAGCCCGAAGCGCGTTCCCTCGAGGCAGTGGGGCTGAATGATCGGGTCGGGGGTGAGGATGACGGCCCGCTCGATCACGTGCTGCAGTTCGCGCACGTTGCCCGGCCACGGATAGGACTGGAGCGCTTCGAGCGCGTCGGGGGAAAGTCCCTCGATCTTCTTGCCCAGTTCGGCGGCCACGCGCATCGCGAAACGCAGGGCCAGCACCGGGATGTCCTCCGGCCGTTCCCGCAGGGGCGGGATGAGCACCGGGATGGTACTCAATCTGTAATAGAGGTCCTGTCGGAACGTCCCGTGGTCGGCCTCCATGGCCAGATCCCGGTTGGTGGTGGCCACGATGCGCACATCCACTTTGATGGGGGTCGTGCCGCCGACACGTTCGAATTCCTGCTCCTGCAGCACACGCAGCAGCTTCGCCTGCAGGTCGAGTCGCATTTCCGAGATTTCGTCGAGCAACAGCGTGCCGCGGTTGGCGCGCTCGAACGCCCCTTCCACCCGCTTGATCGCGCCGGTAAAGGCACCCTTTTCGTGGCCAAAGAGCGCCGACTCGACCAAGCCTTCCGGCAGCGCCGCGCAGTTGAGCTTGATGAAGGGCTTGTCTCGGCGCTCGGATTGGTCGTGAATCGCCCGGGCGAACAGTTCCTTGCCGGTGCCCGACTCCCCCTGCAGCAGCACCGTGGCTCGGGTGGGGGCGGCCATGCTCACGGTCTGGAGAATACGGCGGATGCTGGGTGAATCGCCGATGATCTGCCGTTCGTTGCGGAACTGCATGACCTCCTTGCGGAGCGCTTCGTTTTCCCGGCGCAGGCGGACGAACTCCAGCGCCTGGTCCACCGCCAGCTCCAGCTGCTGGGGGCGCACCGGCTTCGTGATGTAGTCGATCGCGCCAGCCTTGATGCTCGCGACGGCATGCTCGATGCTGGCGTGTCCCGTCAGCATGATGAGCGGAATGTCGTACCCTTCGCGCGTGAGGAGCTGGATGAACTCCAGCCCCGTCAGCCCCGGCATGCGATAGTCGGAGATGATCAGGTCGATCGCACTCTGCTCGAGGATCCGGAGCGCCTCCGGGACACTGCGGGCGCCAACCGGCGTGTGACCGGCATGCGCAAGGGCATCCTCGAGGATCAGGCCGACTGCCGGCTCGTCGTCGACGTAGAGGATCGTGGCCATGAGTCAGGGCTGGAGTCGCGTGCGGAAAAAGTCACCCGGCAAATTTATCCGCCTGCCGAAGAAAACGCTAAAGGTTGATTGTCGCAACTCCTTGCAATTCATCCAGCTAGCGCGATTGGACGTCCCGCACGCGGTCTGGCGCAACCCTTGCAGGGGACCCGTGCCGGTTAAGCAGCTCCCCGCCGCTCCGATACTTCCCCGTACAGCCACCCTCCCGCCGTTCCCGGCCGGGGATCGTTTCGTCGTCCAGCCCCGTCGCCCATGCGCGTCACCAACTCGACCATCACCCTCCGCAGCCAGCTCCGCGTGCAGCAGACGCTGCAGTCGATCGATCGCGTGCGCGAGGACATCTCCAGCGGGGTGCGCGTTCGCAAGATGTCGGACAGTCCCCTCGACGGGGGACAGTTGGTGCGCATTGGCAGTTCCATGCGGGCCATCACCCAGTTCCGGCGGAATGCCGACGGCGGGATTTCCCGGGCACAGGCCGAAGAAACCGTGCTCGACCAGCTGGGCAATGCGCTCACGCGGGCCAGCGAGCTGGGAGTGGCGCAGGCCAACGCCACGGCGAACGCTGCAACCCGGCTCGCAGCGAAACGGGAGGTCGATCAGCTCATCAATCTTTCGGCCAACCTGGGCAACACCCGCTACGGCGACGAGTACCTGTTCGGCGGGACCCGCGCGACCGAGGCGCCCCTGCAGACGCCGGCGCCGGCCACCGGCAGGTTCTCCCGCCTGATCGACAGCAGCGGCAATCCCGTCAATCCGAGTGGCGCCATCACGCTCGAAGTCGGCGACGGGCGATTCGTGACGCCGAATCACAATGCCACGCAGATCTTCCTCGACACCGACGCGCTCGATGCTCTGCGCGCGCTCTCCGATGCCCTCGGGGCGAACGACGCCGCGGCCATTCGCGCGGCAACCGATCGCGTGACGAGCGCCAACAGCAACGTGCAGGCGCTGGTGGCCACGCAGGGCGCCCGCATCAACGAAATGCAGGACGCGCGGACCGGCCTCGACACCCTGGAGTTCGATCTCACCGTGTACCGCTCGGACCTCCGGGATACGGAAGTCGACAAGGCGATGGTCGAACTGGTCGGCAAGCAGACGCTGTACCAGGCGGCCATGAGCGCGACCTCCCGCATTCTTGGCCTCACCCTCACCAACTACCTCTGACCCCGATGAGCACTGCCGCCATGGAACAGTCCCGCGGCCCCGTTGCGATTGCCCACCCCCTCGGCATGATGGAGGTGCCCGCCGATGCGGTGATGCGCTTCACGGTGCCGATGTGGGGCTTCGAGCCGCATCGCGAGTTCGCGCTGTTGCCGGCGGCGCGCCGGGGGCTCTGGTGGTTCCTTTCCACCACCGACTCGGCAACGACCTTCGTGCTCGCCGATCCGTTCGTGGCGGTCGACGGGTACAGCATCGATCTCACCGACCACGAGCGCGATGAACTGGCGCTGGTGAACGAAGCGGATGCGCTGGCGTTGGTGCTGGTCGCCTTGCCCGGAGCGGCCGGTGGGTCGGTCACCGCCAATTTCCGCGCTCCGCTCGTCTTCAACCTCAGCAAGTGCCTGGTGAAGCAGGTGGTGAATCGGGACGAGCAGTTCGGTCTGGCCGAGGCGGTCGACCTCTCGCGGTATCCGCTGCAGGACGATCCCGTGGCCCAGGGCTGATCGCGCCGCAGGCACATCGAGCTCCTGAACTGGTCGGCCGGCGAGAATGGCAACCGGCATGGGGGTACCTCTTCGGGGAATCCGGGCGAGATCGGAACGGTCTCGCTGCGACCCGTCGTCCGGGCGGAATTCACGACCGCCGCCGAGGGCCGCGCTCAGCCGCGATCCCGCAACTGCCGGACCGCGGCCATCACGTCGCCCAGCACGCCATCCCACCCCGACGCATCCCGCTGACGAAGCATGGTGTGGCTGTCGTACCACGGGGAATGCTCGCCGCTCACCCCCCAGCGATAGTCGGGGCAGAACGGCAAGCAGAGTAACGTGCGCACGCCCGTGGCACCCGCCAGATGCGCCACGGAGGTGTCGACGGTCACCAGCAGGTCGACCCGCTGCAGGGCATGCGCCGTGTCGTTGAACGAGTGGCACTGGGCTCCCACGTCGACCAGCCGGTCCTGCAGCTCCGGCGGCAGGGCGCTGGCCACCGCGGGGGATTTCTGCATGGCTACGAACCGCACGCCGGGCAGCTGCAGCAGCGGGGCCAGCTGGGCCCCGCGCATCGAGCGACGATGATCGTTGGTGTGCTGGGGATTCCCCGCCCACGTGAGGGCGACCGTGGGCACCCCGTCGCGCGGGAGCTGCTCGGCGAGGTGCGGCGGGCATGCGCCCTGCGGAGCGAGATAGGGCGCGCCGTTGAGCCCCTCCGGCCCGATCGCGAGCGCGTGCATCAGCGACATGAGGGGGATGTGCAGGTCATGGTCGGGCAGCGGGGTGCCGTCGACACTGCACTCGGCCACGCCGGGCGCCGCGCTCAGGAGAGGCAGCAGGGGCTCCATGGTTCTCAGGTGCACCGTGGCGCCGCGCGCGGCGAGGGTGGCGGCGAAGCGGGCGCACATGATGCTGTCACCCAATCCCTGCTCGTGTACGATGAGCAGCCGCTTCCCGCTTAGGGGTTCGCGCCCCGTCCAGCGGGGGGTCTGCGGGCGTTCGCGGTACAGCACCTCGACCCCGATGGCCTCTTCGCGGTGCTCCATCTCGGCCCAACCGGCCGGCCATGCCCCCAGCGCCACCAGCACCATGCCGTACTGCATGCGGGCCCGTGCGTCGTTCGGTGCCAGGGCGAGCGCGGCGGCGTACACGTCCCGGGCGGCGGCGGCGTCGCCCATGTGCTTGAGGATTTCGGCCAGGTTGTGCATGGCCGCCACGTTCGTGGGGTCGAGCGCCAGCGCGCGCTCGACCGAGGCGAAGGCGAGGGGCTGATGCCCCATTTGCGAGAGGACCGCGGCCACGTCGTTCGCCGCCGTGCTGTCGTGCGGGCAGAGCGTCGCCACGGCGTGGAACTCCCGGAGCGCGTCTGCCAGCCGTCCGACGCGGCGATAGAGGACCGCCAGATCGTGATGCGGCACGTGCTCGTTGGGCGCGACGGCGACCACCTCCTCCAGCATGGCGATGGCTGCCGGGGTATCCCCGGCGCGCTCCACCTCGCGCGCCTCGCGGTACCGCGCCTGCCAGCGCGAAGCGGCCGGGCGTTCCCCGGGGCGCGTGTGGGCGGCGAGTCTGGCGTTCCGAGGGGGGCGTGGCGCGGGGGGTCGCATGCGGAGCGGACGGGGCGGAGGGGGAGATCGGCTCGGACGCGAGCCATTCACGTTTCCGTCACCTCGAGCACGAATCGTGCCAATGCAAGTACTTGTAAAATAAACACTTTCGAGGCATTCCGGTGGCCAATCGGCACGGGCTGCCGCCTGCGCCCTCTCTCTGGTCGGCAGATCCTGCCGAGTCCGCGTGGGCGGGGAGGCGGCGGAGCCCCCCGGTGTGACGCCGAGCGCCGAGAGCGGGACGGGTGTGCCGGGAGTGTGAGACGTTGGGCCAGAACTCCGGTCGGAATCGCTCGTCCGCTCAAGTTCCGCGGCCCGGCTCCGAGACTGTGCACTGACCGCGCTCCGGACGTCGGACGCGGAACGAGGCACGGATGCCTCGACACACACATCACGGAGGATAGTACCATGCGTATCAATACCAACGTCGGCGCCCTCACGGCTTCGCGCAACGCCTTCGTCAACAACATGGCGATGGACAGCAGCATGCGGAAGCTCGCGTCGGGCCTGCGCATCTCGCGCGCCGCCGACGACGCCGCCGGTCTGGCGATCGCCAACAAGCTGCGGACGCAGAGCCGTGCCCTCTCGCAGGCGGCGGCGAACGCCGAGCAGGGCAACGCCATGCTCCAGATCGCGGAAGGCGCTGCCCAGATCATCGGCCGCATCATCGAGCGTCAGAAGGAGCTCATCGTGCAGAAGAACAACGGCACGTCGAGCACGGCGACCATCGCCACGATGGACGCCGAAATCGCGAGCCTCTCCACGGAAGCCACGCGTATCCAGAACTCGTCGAACCTGCAGGGCACGGCGGTGTTCGGGTCGATCGTCTACCAGGTGTCCGATGCCACGGCCAACGGCACGCTGACCATCAACGCCAGCCTCACGCAGTCGGCGCTGACGGGGTCCTCGACCCTGGCCGATGCCGACGCGGCGCTCGACGTCGTGAACGCGGTGCTGGGCAACATCGGTGCCGGTCAGAACGTGCTCGACTACACGGTGCAGAACCTCAAGTCGGCGGTCGTGAACGTCCGCGCGGCCGAGTCCACCATTCGTGACGTCGACATGGCCGAGGAAATGGCCACGTACACCCGCAGCAACATCCTCACGCAGGCGGCGCAGGCCATGCTGTCGCAGGCGAACCAGGGCAGCCAGGGCATTCTCCAGCTCCTCCGCTAAACCCGCGTTCTCCTGACGTGAGATTCCCCGGGGCCGGCGTTCTCGCCGGTCCCGGGGACTGGCCTTAGATGCACAGCTGAGAGGAACCCATGTCCACCTCGATGAATATCGGGGGCCTGAGTAGCGGCATGCAGTGGAACGACATCGTCGATTCGACGATCAAGGCCCTGGAAGCCCGCTCGGTCACCCCGATCACCAGTCGGATCACCGCCCGCAGCGAACAGAAAGACGCGTGGACCAAGCTGCAGAAGCTGGTCGAAACGCTCAACACCAATGCACGCGCGCTCCGGCGCACGGGCTTTGGTGGTTTTTCCGCGACCGTCCCGTCGAGTCCGTCGACGTCCCGCACCCTCCTGTCGGCGACGCCCACGACCAACGCGACCGCCGGGCGGTACCGCGTCGAGGTGTTGCAGCTGGCGGATACCGCCAAGTGGTCCGGGCGCTCATTCAGCGACGTCACGGCCGCGCGCAATCTCACGGGATCGTTCTCGATCAACGGGACCGCCATCAGCGTGGCGGCGACCGATTCGCTCGAGGGCATCCGCACCAAGATCAACGAGGCGAACGCCGGGGTCACGGCCACGATCGTGAACGAGGGGGGGACGGCGGGGCGTCTGGTCCTCACGGCCAACTCGGCTGGCGCGACCAACGTGACGGGCGCCGACATCACCGGTGCCCTCACGCGCGAACTCGGGTTCGTGGACACGCGCTCCAAGCCCATTTCGTCCGCCACGATTGCCGCCGCGGCGGCGATGGGCATGGCCGTCTTTCCCCAGCCAGCTCAGATCCGCGTCGGCGACGTGGTCGTCACGGCGGACCTGGCGACGGAATCGATCGCGACGATTGCCGCGCGAATCAACGCGGCCGGCGGCTCGGCATCGGTGGAGTCGGAGCTGTACGGGAACGAGACGCGTTATCGTCTCGTGGTGGATGGCAATGTGTCGGCCGTGGCCGGTGATCCGTTCTCACAGAATGCGATCGACGCGCTGGGGTTCCAGGCCGGCACGGCCGGTCTCGTGCGCCAGACCATGCAGACCGGGATCTTCACCAGCGGTGGAGGCGCCTCCGAACTCGGCGCCACCGCGTCGTCGCCACTGAGCAGCCTCAAGGTGGACGGCGTGGCCGCCAATCTCGCGGTTGGTGACGCGATCAACATTCGCGGCACGCGCGGCGACGGCACGGCGGTGAACTTCGGCCTGGTCGTCCAGCCCGGTGACACCATGCAGACGCTGCTCGACCGGCTCAACGACGCCACGAGCGGCTTCGGGGCCGGGGCGCGCCCTGCCACGGCGGCGCTCGGGGAGGATGGGCGGATTCGCCTCACCGACCAGACGGGCGGCGCCTCGCGGCTGTCGCTCGCCCTGAGCATTACCCGGGCCAGCGGCTCCACCGCGTCGCTCGCCACCGCGACCACGGCGGTGGTCGGGCGCAGTCGCGAATTGCAGCGAGGCCAGGATGCGGTGATCCGCGTGGATGGCCGGGAGGTCGTGCGGTCGTCCAACACCATCACGGACGCGATCAACGGCGTGAACCTCAACCTCCTCACGGCCGAGCCGGGTACCGCGATCGACGTCACGGTGGATCGCGACGTGAAGGGCGCCACGGACGCGGTAAAGGCCTTCCGCGATGCCTACAACGACGTCCGCAAGTTCTTCGACGAGCAGCGGGTTCCCGGGGCGCCGCTGTATGCCGACAGCACGTTGCGGCGCGTGGTGGACAGCTTCACGGCGTCGCTGCGAACCCAGGTGGCCGGCAACGCCACCTACGGTTCGGCCGTCAGTGTGGGGTTGGTGCTCGACCGCAACGGTCTCCTCACCTTCAGCGAGGACACGTTCAAGACGGCCATGACATCGGCGCCCACCGAGGTCGAGACGCTCTTCGGCATGACCGGCCTGGGCACGGCGTTCGTCGCCGCCACCGATGCGGCGACCTCGTTCGGGAACGGGGCGATCAGCGTCCAGATCGACACCATCACGCAGACCACCATTACGCTCCGGCAGCGCGAGGCCGATGCGCAGAAGCGGCTCGAGTCGCGCCGGCAGCAGCTCATCCAGCAGTACACCCGCATGGAAGAGGCCGTGTCCAAGCTCAAGCAGCAGAGCGGGTCCCTGCTGGCGAGCATGCAGGGACTTCAGGGCAACAAGCAGTAGCCGATACTCACACGCGTGGGGCGATGCGAGTCGCCCCGAGCCTTCTCCCCTGAGCCACTTCGGTACCAATGTCCTACGCCTCACAGTCCTCGAGCTACCGGGAAATGGAGATCCACGCGGCGTCGCCGCACAAGCTCGTGGTCATTGTGTTCGAGCAGCTGGTCGTGAACCTGGAGCGGGCGCGCATCGCCATGGAGCGCCGCGACGTCGAACTGCGCCTGACGTCGTTGCGTCGGGCGCGGGACATCGTGACCGAGCTGCTGGGAACGCTCGATTTCGAAAAGGGCGGCGCGCTCGCCAACCAGCTGGCCGACCTGTATCAGTATCTCCTGTTCGAGCTGGTCGACATCGGGCAGCGCGGTGACCTGCACGTCATGCGCAAGCTCGTGACGATCGCGAGCCTGCTGCGCGACGGCTTCGTCGGCGCGGCAGAGCAGCTGGCCGCCGAGAAGACGGCGCGCAAGAGCGCCTGACCCGGCCCGCCCCCTGAGCGCATTCCTTCATATGCCCCCCGTCGCCGCATCCACTGCCCCCGCGGCCAGGCGCGTCCAAGCCGCCCGGACTGCGCTCGCGCTGTGCGCCACCGCGGATGTGCTGGCCCGCGAAATGGAGGTGGAGGTCGCGTCCTCGGTCGACGACCCACGGTTCTTCGCCCTGCTGGCGGAACATGAGCGCCTGCTGCAGGACCTCGCCGAGCAGCTGGTCGTGCTCCGCTCGGAGCGTCCCACGGCCGACAGCGCCGCCTTTGCGGCCACTGAGCGGGTGGTGGACGACGCCGAAGCGCTGGTCGGCGACGTGTGTGCGGCGGTGGTGAACACCCACCACCTCATGGTGGAGCTGGCAGCCAAGGTGGGCCGCCGGGCCGCGGCGTTGCGCGACGAACTGGAGACCATCCAGCAGGCGTCGGTGACGGGTTCGGCCTACGGTGCATCGGGCAGCCCCCGTCTCGTGGATCTCCGGCGCTGAGGCCGCGGACCCGTGACCACTGTCCCGGAACGCTTCGATCAGCTGCTGAAGGAGAAGCTGGACGAACTCGACGCCGCCGCCGAGCAGGACGCCATGCTGGCGACCGACGAGGTGGAGCAGCTGCGACTGCGGGCAACCCATCTGGTGACCGGTACGGGAGGGCGGCCGTGGGCCACCGGGGCTCCGGTCCGGTTTCAGCCGGATCCGTCGCGGGAGGTCACGGCAGCGCCCACCATCGACATCCGGTACCCGGCGCGCCCGGCCCAGCGGGTCAGCCGCTGAGGCCAGCCGCTCAGGTCAGACGAGGGGCATGCCCTGTTGTGGAAGAAGGAATTCAGGGCGCAACTCAAGTTACGGGTCGGCGCTGCCGATAGTCCCTCGGAGGAGGAGGATCCTTATGACGAAAATCAGTGGTTACACCGACTTGCTGCGCCTGACGCCGATGGGCACCCAGGCCGACCAGCGCCCCGCGCAGCCAGTCGCCGAGGTCCCGGACGTCAAGCCCGTCAAGGCGGACCAGGTCCAGATCTCGGATGCCGCCCGTCGGCTCAACGCCGAGCAGAACGACGCATTCGATCCGGAACGCGTGGCCGAACTCCGGCAGCGGGTGCTGTCCGGCGCCTACAACACCCTCGATGTGGTGGATCAGGTCGCCCGGCGCATTCTCTCACGCGGCGATCTCTGACGCCGTCGGAGCCCGCTATACCCCGCCAGACCCTGGAGACCGGCCCCCATGAAGTTCCTCGTGGTGGACGACTCGGCAACCATGCGCCGTATCGTCGTCAACTCGCTGCAGCGGATCGGCTTTCACGACACCGTGGAGGCGGGCGACGGGCTGGAAGCCCTCGCCCGATTCGACAGTTCGGTGCGTTTCGTCATTACAGACTGGAACATGCCCAACATGTCCGGCATGGAGTTCACGAAAGCCCTGCGCTTGCGTGACGACGGCCGACAGGTGCCTGTGCTCATGGTCACCGCCCGCTCGGCCAAGGAAGACATTCTGGTCGCCATGGCGGCCGGCGTGAGCAACTACCTCGTCAAACCATTCACCCCCCAGGCGCTCAAGGAGAAGATCGATGCGCTCCTGCCTGCGGCGGCGGCCTGAGGGGAGCCCGTGACCGATTCCCGCGCCCACGCGGCGTACTACGAATCCGAGGCCGCCCTGCGCCTCGTCGACCAGGAGCTCGACCAGCTCCGTGATGGCCCCGCAGCGGACGACCCGCGCCTCGACGCCGTGCGCGTCTCCGACCTGCCGGTCATTCTCGAGCGCGCGAACGGCCAGATCCACGCCGTGTTGTCCCAAATGCGCGACACCAGGCAGGTGCTGCAGTGCACCTCCTTCACCATGCTCCGGAACACGCACGCGAAGATCCAGGAAGTGACCGTGGCCACGGAGGACGCCGCGATCGACATCCTCGACGCCTGCGACCGCGCCAGCCACATCGTCGATGAACTGGACGCGATCGACGCCGTCCCGTCGCCGGATCGGGGCAAGGCGCAGAGGCTTCGTGCGACCTTGCGGGACGAACTGTTCATGATGATGGGCGCGCTGCAGTTCCAGGACATCACGGCGCAGCAGTTGGCGCACGCCTCGGCCGTGCTCGTGGAAATGGAAACGCGCCTCACGGAGATCGCCGCCCTCTTCGACGCGACCATCGCGTCTGAGCCGCCATTGGCCACCATGGGGGCCACGCCGGACCCGAGGACCTACGATCCGAACGCCACGACACGCAACGCGGAGGCGCGTCAGCAACTGGCCGACACGATCTTCACGAAGGTGAAGGCACCCGCCGCCTGATCGCGTCGGGTCCACCGCCGGCGATGCGCACGCTGGACCCCACCATGCCGCACGGCGGCCCTGACGTGCCGTTTCAGTAAACATGGGCGCGGGAGGAGCCGATACTCCCCACGGACCCCGTTTGCCCCCGCCGCCGCCCAATGCCCGTCTTCGCGCTGTCACAGCCAATGCCGCCTCACCCTCTCGACGACGCGGCCACGCGGCCGATGCCGCCGGAGGTTGCCGGTCCGGAGCTGCCTCACGCCCCCCACCTCGCCGATCGCGACGGCAGCGCGGTGATCGAATGCCTGGCCGACGACATCGATCGCGACCTGCTCGCTGAGTTCCTCGAAGAAGGCCGCGAGTGCGTCGCACACGCGGAAGCGGCGTTGCTGGCTCTCGAGGGGAACCCGTCGGATACGGAGGCGGTGAACCGGGTGTTCCGCGCCTTTCACACCGTGAAGGGGACGTCGGGCTTCTTGGGGTTGGCGCGCATTACCGCGTGCGCACATGACGCCGAGTCGCTGCTGAGCCGCGTGCGCGACCGGGAGATCGCCTTCTCGCGGGGGTGCGCCGACCTGGCGCTGCAGTCCGCTGACATGCTCAAGTCGCTCTTCGCGGTGGTCGCGCGCGCCCTCCATGGCGACGGGCGTCTGCCGGTTCCGGAGGGCTACTTCGCGCTGCTCGAGGCGCTCGCCAGTTACGTGCCGCTGCGGGCGGTCGACACCGAACCGGTACCGCTGCACGGTCCCGCCGACGGGGTTTTTCCGGCCGTAATCGCGGGCGACGTTGCCGAGGCGGGGGCGGAGGCCGAGGAATCCACGATCCGCATCCGGATCGATCGGTTCGACCGCCTCACCGACCTCGTGGACGAGCTGGTGACCGCACAGTCCATGATCGCGCAATCCCTGATCGCCGGCGAGGGGGCGGTTGGCGACAGTCCCCAGTACGCGCTGCTCCGCAAGGTCACGCACACCAGTACGATCGTCCGCGAGTTGCAGGATCTGTCGCGGTCGCTGCGCATGGTGCCACTGGGGCCGGTGTTCCAGAAGCTCGCCCGCGTGGTGCGCGACACCGCCACGAAGGTCGGGAAGCCGGTGAAGTTCGTCGCCGAGGGCGATGAGGTCGAGATCCATCGCACGATGGTGGACCGGCTCGGCGCGCTGCTGGTCCACATGGTGCGGAATGCGGTGGACCACGGGATCGAGCCGCCCGCCGAGCGTATGGCGCATGGCAAACCGCTCCCCGGCGTGATACGCCTGCGCGCCTATCGGACGCCCGGCCACATCGGGTTGGAGCTCAGCGACGACGGTCGTGGCCTGCAACGGGAACGCATTGTCCGGCGGGCCATCGAGCGTGGGCTGCTGGACAGCGAGTCGCGTCTGGGGGACGTCGGGGTCTTCAACCTCATCTTCGCGCCGGGCTTTTCCACGGCCGAGCAGGTCACCGACATCTCCGGCCGTGGCGTCGGGCTGGATGTGGTGCGCCGGAACCTCGAGGCCCTGCATGGCCGCGTCGACATCAGGTCGGTGGCGGGCAAGGGGGCGACGTTCATCCTCCAGCTGCCCCTGTCACTCCGCTGACGCCGGCAGCGCAGCGGCCACGGCGCGAATCGCGTGGCAGGCGTGACACCCGCCTGGCGGAGCCCCATCTTGGGGGCAGTCTGTTCCACGCTCGCGCCCTCGGCGTTTGCGGCGAACACCCGCGCCGGAACGTGAGGCCCGCTGCCCCTCCACTGGAGACGCCCGATGTACGTTCGCTCCCTCCCCGCCGCGTTGGTGGGCCTCGTGACCATGGTCAGCTCGCTGGCGGCCCAGCCAACGCCGGCTGTGACCGAACAGCTCGCGGCGGCGGTCCTGCCCCTCCCCAAGGAGATGCGCGACGGGGCCGGCGTCATGGGCTACCGCACGGCGGGCAAGCTGGAACTGCTCCGTCCGGTGAAGAACGGCATGTTGTGCCTCGCCGATGACCCGGCGGAAGAGCAGTTCCACGTCTCCTGCTATGCCGACACGATGGAGCCGTTCATGGCGCGCGGACGCGCCCTGCGCGCGCAGGGGGTGAAGGGGGCGCAGGTGGATACGGTGCGCTTTGCCGAGGTGAAGGGCGGAAAGATCAAGATGCCCACCGCACCAGCGGCGCTGTATCAGATCTTCGCGCAGAGCTACGACGCCGCGACGGGCACGGTGAAGGGCGGTCGCACGCTGTTCGTGGTGTACGTGCCCTTCGCCACGGCGGCGACGACGGGGTTGAGCACCGTGCCGTCGGACTCGAAACCGTGGCTCATGCTGCCGGGTACGCCCAAGGCGCACATCATGTTCAGCGCGAGCATGTGACGTGCCCGCATCATCACGGGTCGGTGTCAGCGCGCTGACCCGCGCGCGGCTGCGGCAGGCGGAACGGGAGCTGGCCGCCCAGGATCCGCGCATGGCAGCCGCCATTGACGCCGTGGGCGCCTGCACCCTGCTGCCGCGGCGCGAAGGCTCGCACTTCGGGCACCTCGTCCGAAACATCATCTACCAGCAGTTGAGCGGCAGCGCCGCCGCCACGATTCACGGCCGTTTTGCCGCGCTGGTGGGCGGTGACGCGCAAGCGCCCGACCCGCACTCCGTGCTGGCACTCCACGAGGACGCGCTGCGTGGCTGCGGGCTGTCCACGGCCAAGCAACGGGCGATACGCGACCTTGCCACGCACGTGGTGGATGGACGCCTGCCCCTCGACGCGCTGGACACCATGGCTGACGAGGCGGTGATCGATGCGCTCGTGCCCGTGCGAGGCATCGGTCCGTGGACCGCGCAGATGTTCCTCATGTTCCGCCTCGGCCGGCCCGATGTGCTCCCGGTGCTCGACCTGGGGGTACGAAAGGGGGCGCAGCGCATCTACCGCACGCGCACCCTCCCGGACGCGGCGCGACTCACCCGCCTGGCGCGGAACTGGCGTCCGTGGGCGAGCGTTGCCAGTTGGTACTGTTGGCGTGTGCTGGATCTGGAGGATGCCGGAGGCTGGTGATGGCGGAGTTTCGCAAGCGGGTACGCGTGCCGGTGCCGGTGACGCAACTGTTCGCATGGCACGAGCGCCCGGGTGCGTTCCTGCGACTGTCACCACCATGGGATCGCCCCGAGGTGGTGTCGCACGTGGGCGGCATTCGTGATGGCGCCCGTGTGGAACTCCGGGTGCACACCGGACCAGTGCCCACCACGTGGCACCTCGAACACCGGGATTACCTCGAGAACCGGCAGTTTCGTGACGTGATGCTCGAGGGGCCGTTTCGCTCGTGGGTGCATACGCACGCGTTCGAACCGGACGGTGAGCACGCGAGTGTGCTCGATGACCACATCCGCTACGAGCTGCCGTTGGGTGCCCTCGGCGACGCGATCGCCGGCCGCTTCGCCGACAGCACGCTGGCCCGGGTCTTCGCCTACCGTCACGCGGTCACGGTTGGCGACCTCGAGCGTCATGCCGAATTCGCGGCGCGGCCGCGCCTGCGCGTCGCGATTACCGGGGCGACCGGCTTCATTGGCTCCCAGCTGGCCGCGTTCCTCAGCACCGGCGGGCACGAGGTGCTGCGCATCGGGCGCGGCCCCGTACAGCCGGGGGTGGTGGACATCAGCTGGAATCCCGCGCGCGGGACGCTCGACCCGGCGGCCCTCGAAGGGGTCGACGCCGTCATTCATCTCGCGGGCGCGAGCATCGCCGAGCGCTGGAGCGACGCGCACCGGCGGGCCATTCGCGACAGCCGGGTGGAGGGCACGTCGCTGCTGGCGCACACTCTGGCCGGATTGTCGCGCAAGCCGCGCGTGCTGCTGAGTGGGTCGGCCGTTGGGGTGTACGGCTCGCGCGGCAACGATGTGCTCGACGAACAGAGCCGCTTCGGCAGCGACTATCTGGCTGAAGTTGGCCGCGCGTGGGAGGGGGCTACCGAACCGGCCGCCGGGGCCGGCATTCGGGTTGTGCACCTGCGTACCGGTATCGTGCAGGGCGCGGCTGGCGGCGCGCTGGCCAAGCAGGCCCCGCTCTTCCGGCTGGGGCTTGGCGGGCCGCTGGGCGACGGCTCCCAGTGGGTGAGCCCCATCGCCCTCGACGACCACATCGGCGCCATGCATTTCTGCCTCATGCGCGATGACATTGCCGGCCCCGTGAACCTCGTGGCGCCGGAGGCGGTCACCAACGCCGAGTTCACGCGGGTGCTGGCCCGTGTGCTGTCGCGTCCGGCGCTGGCCCCGGCCCCGGCCTTTGCGCTGCGGATCGCTCTGGGACGCGAGATGGCCGACAGCACCGTGCTCGCGAGCCAGCGTGTGGTGCCGGGGGTGCTGCAGCGCCACGGTTTCCGCTGGCGGCACCCCTCGCTGGAGTCCATGCTGCGCTTCGAACTGGGTGCGCTGGCTGGCTGAACGTTCTCGTTGTTGGAAACTTTGCCGGCGCGTGTCGCACTTTGACACCTTTTCGCGCGTCAATCGTAGGTTCTAGTACATGAACGTGATCATCCTCGAGACCGTCCTCTTCATCGCCCTGGTGGCGGTGGTGGGGACGATTTTCGTCACCGCGCTGGGGATCACCCCGGTAGGCCGGCGCCTCCGTCAGTCGGCCAACCGCAAGCGCATCGACAAGCAGGCGGAGTTGACCTGTCCCGTGCACGGGCTCCAACCGGAAGCCGATCTCGTGCGACTTCCCACGGGCGAATCCCTGTGTCCTCATTGCTACAAGGAAGCAGTCCATGGCCAGATCGGTTGACGACAAGATCGAAGAGTTGAAGTACTCGTTCGAGAACTCCGTGCGCAATTCGCTGCAGTCGGGCGGCGGCGGTGAGGGCGGCGGTGTGTTCAAGAAGCTCGGCCTCGCGGCGGCGGCACTGCTGGCCGCGATCCTGCTGCTGCGCCCGACCATCGCCTACATCGAGCCGGGGCACGTGGGCATCGTGATCAACCGGGCCGGCGGTGGCGTGGATCCCAAGCCGCTCGGCCCGGGGTTCCACCTGCGCAATCCGCTCTTCACGGCCATTCAGGAGTATCCCACGTTCATGCAGACGCTGGTGCTCACGCGGGAAAGCACCGAGGGCTCACCGGGGAACGACGAGATCAACGTGAATTCCATCGAGGGGCAGCCGTTGTCGCTCGACGTGTCCATGTCGTTCGAGCTGGAAGGGGCCAAGGTGCCGGCACTCTACCAGACGTTCCGCACCGACGTGCAGACCATTTCCCATGGCTTCATCAAGCAGGCCATCCGGCAGTCGCTGCAGGAAACGGTGGGGCAGGAGATGATCGCCGACATTCTCGGCCCCAAGAAGGCCGAGACGGTCACGCGGACGCAGGCGGCGCTGCAGAAGCGGCTGGACCCCTATGGCATTGCCGTGCGGCAGTTCACGCTCAACGAGTTCCGGGCGCCCAAGGCCGTCATGGACGCCATCTCGCTCAAGAACGTCATGTCGCAACAGGCGCTCACGGCCCAGAACGAACTGCAGAAGAACACGTTCCAGGCGCAGGGCGACAGCATCAAGGCGGCGGGGCGTGCCAAGGCCATTCTCACCGAGGCCGAAGCGCAGGCCAAGGCCAACGACCTGCTCTCGCGCAGCATCACCAACACGCTGGTGCAGTACGAAATGGCGAAGCGGTGGAACGGGCAGATGCCGCAGGTGACGGGTGGGGCGATGCCCATGATGCAGTTGCCGGGGACGACGAAGAACCCGTAAACTGCGGCATGCCGATCATTCCGTTCGACGCGCTGCCGGACGAGGCGCGCGTGTGGGTCTTTGCGGCGGCGGCTCCCATCACGGGGGCCGCCGCCGCTGTGCTGTTGTCGAGCGTGGACGCCCATCTGCAGCAGTGGCGGGCACACGGGGTGCCGCTGGTCTGCGCGCGCGACTGGCGCGACGATCGCTTCCTCGCCATAGGCGTGGACGAAGCCGCCAGCAACGCCTCCGGCTGCTCCATCGATGCCCTCTTTCACGCATTGCGCGCGCTCGAGGCGCAGCTCGGTACCTCGATGGTGGGCACTGGCGCGGTGTATTGGCGTGACGCGTACGGCGCCGTGGCGATGGCCGGTCGGCCCGCCTTCCGCGCGGCTGGCGCGGCGGGCACGATTCACGCCGATACCCACGTGTTCGATCCCACGGTGGTCACCGTCGGTGCTTGGCGCCGCGAGTTCGAGAAGCCGGCCGGTGCCAGCTGGCACGCTCGGCTGCTGCCTCAGGTGGGTTGAGCAACTCGGGGGAGGCCTCGGAGCCTCGGAGGCACGGAGACAACCACTACTGTTCTTCGTGCCTCCGCGGCTCTGCGCCTCCGACGAGCAGTCTCCCTAACCCAGCCAGCTATCCCGATGCTCGGCCACGAACGCATCGTCCGTGAGTTCGGGATACAGCACGGGCAATCGCGCCAGCATCTCCGCCTGCCCCGGTGACAGCCGTTCGTGCGTGTCGTACGTCCAGGTGCCGCGCACGAGCCCCTGCCGTCGCAGGATGTCCAGAATGCCCGGCAGGCAGCCGGTATAGCCGTTCGCCGCATCGAAGATCACGGCATTCGCCATGGTGAGCGCCGCGCCGCGGGTGAGCCACTCACGCGGCATGGCATTACTCCCACTCGCACGCCACGCCTTGATCTCCGCAAGCATCGTGACCGCCGTGCGGGTCCACACCGCCCATTGGCCCAGTAGTCCACCCACGAAGTGCCGCGTGTAGGCGCGGCCACCACTCGTGACGGGGATGTCGGTCACGAGATCGGCCACGATGGCGTCGTCGTTGCCGGTGTACAGCGCGATGTCGTCGCGCCCGGCGTCGGCGAGTGCGCGCACCACGTCGAGCGTGGCGTAGCGATCGAACGGGGCCACCTTGATGGCCACCACGTTGGCAATCTCCGCGAACTCGCGCCAGAAGGCGTAGCCCAGCCGCCGCCCGCCCACCGCCGGCTGCAGGTAGAAGCCGAACAGCGGGATGGCGTCGGCCACGCGCCGGCAGTGCGCGAGGATGGCGTCGTCGCTGGCGTCACGCCACGCCCCCAGCGAGAGCAGGCCGCAGTGATAGCCCAGGGCCAGCGCGATCTGGGCCTCGCGCAGCGCCTGCGCGGTATCACCAATGAGCCCCGCCACGCGTACGAACGGGCGCGGCGCGGTGGCCAAGGCGGCGTCGGCGGTGGCGGCGGCGAGTTCGAGCACCGGGCGATAAAGCCCGATCTTCGCGTCGTGAATGGGGAAGCCCGTGGTGTGTACTCCCACCGCCATGCCGCCGGCCCCCGCCGCCACGTAGTAGCGGGTGAGCGCCTGCTGATGCCGCTCGTCCATGTCTCGTGCGGGCGTGAGCGCCAGCGGGTGCGCCGGAATCACGTGCCCGGCCTGCAGGTGCGCGCGCACGTTGAACCCGGCGCTTTCAGAAGCGGCCATCGCGCACCTCGAACTTCGTGGGTTTGGCCAGCAGACGCCCGCCCTGCCGTACCCACGCAACCGCCCAGGCACAGAGGGTGTCGAGCGGCAGCGCGGTGTACGGCAGGTACTCGGCGAGCCGGTCCACGTTGCCGATGAGCGCATCCGGTTGCTCTTCGCCGACGAGCCGGGGCGCGATACCAGCGCGCCGGCCGATACGCTCGGCCAACTCCCGTACGCGCACCATGGGGCCGGACACGTTGAGCGCCAGCGCCGGATTGTTGGCCACCAGCAGCCCGCGCAAGGCGAGACGATTGGCGTCCCCCTGCCAGATCACGTTCACCCAACCCGTCGTCACGTCCACGGGTTCACCCTCGAGCACGCGGCGCGCGATTTCGGTGACCACCCCGTAGCGCAGGTCGCACGCGTAGAAGAGACGATACAGCAGCAACGGTGAGCCACTGCGTCGCGCGACACTCTCGAATGCGCGCTCGCGGCCGATGGTGCTGGCGGCGTACTCGCCGTCGGGCACCAGCGCATCACCCTCCTGCGACCCGCCGCGCGCCACCAGTGACCGGCCATACACGTTGCCGGTGGAGAAGCAGACGATGCGGCTCTGTGCATACCGCTCGGCCGCGTGCACGCTGGCCACCACGTTGTGCGTCCATGTGCCCACCGGATCACCGGCAGTGCCGAACTTCTGCCCGGCCATCCAGATCATGTTCGGTGCGTCGGGAAGCATCGCCACGGCGCGCGGATCGGCGAGGTCGGCGCGGATGACCTCCACACCGTGCGCCTCGAGCTGGGCGGCGGCGGTGGCATCGCTGAACCGGGACACCGCGATCACGCGCCGTGTGCGATCGTGGAGAGCACGGCGGGCCATGTGTGCAACCGTGGGGCCCATTTTGCCGCCAGCACCCAGAATGACGATGTCGCCGTCGAGCTGCTCGAGGGCCGCAATGGTTTCCTCGTCGGGAGCGGCGAGGCGGGCCTCGAGCGAGTCTTCGGTGGTGGGGGCGCTGTCGATGGCGGACATTCCCGGAGAGATGGGAGATCAGAAAGCCACGGATGACACGGACAAGACGGTATACCAGCTACACCGTGGCCGCCGACTCCGTCGCCACGGGGGGCATCGCGATGCCGAGTTCCGCGGCCAGTGCCCGACGTCCGGCGTCAATGCGCTCACGCGCCATCTGCTTGAGCCGGCCGATGTCATCGAGCGTCATCCCCGCGGTGTCGATGGGCTCGAGGACCTGCGCCAGGGCGGTGGCGCGCAGGAAGCGGAACGTGCCCTTGGCCATCGCGTTGCGGGTGCCGGCCACCGCAATGGGGAGGACCGGTGCCTGGCTCTCGATGGCCAGGCGGAAGGCGCCGTCCTTGAACGGGAGCATTTCCTGCGTCTTGGAGCGGGTGCCCTCGGGAAAGATCATCACGCTGACGCGCTTGGCCAGCCGATCGCGGCACTGCGCGATGGCGTTGATCGTGCTGTCCCGATCCCCACGCACGAGCCTGATGTCTCCCGCCATCTGCATCATCCACCCCATGCAGGGGATCTTGAACATGGTGTCCTTGCTGAGCCACTTCATTTCCCACGGGAAGCAGCTGATCAGGAACACATCGGCATAGCTCTCGTGGTTGGCCACCACCACGTACGGCCGGCGCGGATCCGCCAGCGTCCCGCGCGTGCGGAATCGCCAGAGGCCGTTGAGCCGCATGGCGGTGACGCCGACCAGGCGGAAGGCCCGCCCGGCGGCGTAGCGCCCCTTGTCGAACGGTGCGGTGAACAGCCAGATGAGCGCGACCACGGGCGTCCCGAGAATCACGACCAGGACGGTTTCCACCCACGCCCACCAGTTCAGCACCGTTCCCAGCATCGTCGTGCCTCAGCCCTGCGCGGGCGTGGACTCGGTGGGCGCCACGGCATCGAGGGGATCACAGAAGCCGGCCTCCTTGTGTGCGCCGTCACAGAAGGGCTTCACCTTGGACGCGCCGCAGCGGCAGAGCGACATGGGGCGCCCTTCGGCGCGCGGCGGGATGACGTTCCCTTCGTGGTCGACGAGGACGATCTGGGCGGCATCTTCGGCGCTGATGCCGAGCGAGCCATTCTTGCGGACGGTGATGGTGATGGGCATGGGGAAAATGGAAGGGGGTTATGACAAGGGAGGGGGCAGGGGGAAGGGGATCAGGGGGAAGGGCGAAGGAGCCTGACTCCTTCATCCTGAGAACCTTCTTCCTGCCTCCGGAGCGTCAGTCCGTCGTCGCGAACCGTTTGAGACGGGCAATCATGGCATTGAGGCCGCTTTCGCGCGCGCCAAGGCCAATGTCCTGCATGAGCAGGCGCACGACGTCGGCGGGGAGCGCGAGGGTGACGGCGGGTGGCTGGTCGTTCACCCCCGCGAACACGATCGCCAGCACGGCCGCCACCGTGGGAGACTGGCGGGCATTCACATCGGCGTAGAAGTGCAGCGTGCCGTCGTCCCGGTACTCGGGGAAGATGTCCACGCGTGTCTGGCACTCGGGCACGGTGAACGCGGCACGGTCGAGAGCGGCGAAGCGCGCGGGGAGCGGCTCGAGCTTCTTCGACCACGCAAGCAGCGCCTGCATCTTGTCCTCCCGCTCCAGCAGTCGAAACTGCTTCAGGGTGCGGGCCAGCGCGGGGGGCAGATCGAGGAGGGCATCGGACATGACATTGAAAGGTAGCAGGACGGGGGAGGGGTGGCGGGTCTGGCCGCGGGTGGCGCGGGCGTGCTGATTTGGGGGATGACCAATCGCTGCGTACGCCAGATCGGGCTACGGTGTCTGCTCCCGGCCCTCGTTACGGCCTGCTCGCCGAACTCGGGGCTGGAGACCGCGGTCGGCACTCTCGAGATGGTGGAAGTGAACGTGGGTCCCCTGCAGGTGGCACGGGCGGTTCGCGTGCTGGTGCAGGAGGGGGACCCGGTGCGGGCCGGAGACACGCTGGCGGTCTTCTCCACCCCGACCCTCACGGCCTCGGTTGCCCAGGCGGAGGCGCGGGCGGCTGCGACCGATGCGGCCGCACAGGAGTTGGCCAACGGTCCGCGGCCGGCGGAGATCGCCCGGGCCGACCAGGAGCTGGCGGTGGCCGATGCCGACGCGACGCGCGCGGCGGCCGATCTGGCGCGCCTCGAGCCGCTCGCCGCACAGGGCGACGTGAGTCGCGCCACCCTTGATGCCGCACGCGCCGCCGCACGGAGCACGGCCAGCCGTCGCGACGCGGCCCGCGAGGCGCTGCGGCTGGTGCGGGATGGGGCGCGCGTCGAGCGGCGCCGCGCGGCTGCCGCCGAGGCGCGCGGGGCGCAAGCGGCGGTGGACGCGTGGAAGGCGACGGCCAGCGATCTCGTACTTGTCTCGCCGGTGGACGGCGTGATCTCGAGCCGCAACGTGGAGCCTGGCGAAGTGCTCGCCGCGGGCCAGAGTGCCCTGACCGTAGGGCAGCCCAGCCGTCCGTGGGCGCGCATCTACGTGTCGCAGTTCGTGCTGCCGCGGCTCAAGGCCGGGGACACGCTGTCGGCGCGCCTCGACGGCGACACCACGACCTTTCGGGGGCGCATCACGGCCATTGCCACGCGCGCGGAATTCACGCCGCGGGTGGCGCTCACCGAGCAGGAACGGGAGGATCTGCTCTTTGGTGTGAAGGTGGAGTTTGCGGAGGCCGGTGACCGGCTGCGGGCCGGCATGCCCATCACGGTGACGCTGCCGCCCGCGCAGTGAACGCGCCGCTCGTGGTGCGCACCCACGCGTTGCACAAGCGCTTCGGGACGCTCGTGGCCGTGCATGGCCTCGACCTGGAGATCCGGCGTGGCGAGGTGTTCGGCCTGCTGGGGCCCAACGGTTCCGGCAAGACGACCACCATTCGCATGCTGTGCGGTCTGGTGCTCCCCACGAGCGGCACTGCGGAGGTGGCCGGGTTCGACATCACCACCCAGCCCGAGCAGGTGCGCCGCCGCATTGGCTACATGTCGCAGCGCTACGGCCTCTACGACGAACTCACCGTGGCGGAGAACCTGCGCTTTTACGCCTCCGTGTACGGGCTGGTTGGTCGTGCGCGTGACGAGCGGCTGGCCGAGCACATCGCGCTGCTGGGGTTGGGCGAGCGTCTGCGGCAGCGCGCCGGCACGCTCAGCGGCGGCTGGAAGCAACGGCTCGCGCTGGCGTGCGCGACGGCGCACCACCCCGACCTGGTGTTCCTCGACGAACCCACCGCCGGTGTGGATCCCGCCGCGCGGCGCACGTTCTGGCAGACCATCTACGATCTCGCGAACACCGGCACCACCGTGCTCGTGACCACCCATTACATGGACGAGGCCGAGCGGTGCATGCGGCTCGCCTTCCTGTCACGCGGTCATCTCATCGGCCTGGGGACGCCGGCGGAGGTGGTGCAGCAGTTCGGCGCGGAAACGGTGGAAGACGTGTTCGTGATGCTGCAACAGCGTGATGAGGCCGCGGCGCACGCGGGCGGGTTGCCGTGAGCGCGTGGCTGGATCGCCTGCGCCGATGGACGGTGTGGCCCATGCTGTGGAAGGAGTTCCTCCAACTGCGGCGCGACCGTCTCACGTTCGCGCTCATGACGGGGCTGCCGGCCATTCAGCTCGTGCTCTTCGGCTATGCCATCCAGACGGACGTGCGTCGGCTCCCCACCGTGGTGGTGGACGAATCGCGCACCAGCGAGAGCCGGGCGCTGGTGCAGGTGCTGCAGAACACCGACAACTTCCGGGTCATCACGCGGGTCTCGGACCGCGCCGACGCCAAGCGCTGGATCGAGCGCGGTGCGGCCCGCGTGGCGCTCGTGATTCCCCCCGACTACCAGCGCAACATCCGTGGTGGGCATACCGGCGTGGCGCAGCTGCTCATTGACGCGGCCGACCCGCAGTCGAGCGGGGCCGCCATTGCCGGCGCGCAGCTGGCGGCGCAGGCGCGCGGGGCGCAGCTGCTCGCGCAACGATACCAACTGCGCTCGCCGGTGGAGATCCGGGTACGTCCCTGGTACAATCCCGCGCAGCGGAGCGCCACGTTCATCGTGCCGGGGATCGTGGGCATCCTGCTCACCATCACCATGACGCTCATCACGAGCACGGCCATCGTGCGCGAACGCGAACGCGGCACGCTCGAACAGCTGATCGTCACCCCCATCGGCAAGTCGAGCCTCATGCTCGGCAAGCTCGTGCCCTTCGTCATGGTGGGGTACGTGCAGATGAGCGTCATCCTGCTGCTGGGCGTGCTGTTCTTCGGCATCCCGGTGCGTGGCAATCTCGCGCTGCTCTACGCGCTCGCGCTGGTGTTCATCGTGGCATCGCTCGGTGTGGGGTTGCTCATCAGCACCGTGGCGCGCAGCCAGGCGCAGGCCATGCAGCTCAGCTTCTTCTTCATGCTCCCCAACATCCTGCTGAGCGGCTACATCTTCCCGCGCGCCGCCATGCCCGAGCCGGCACAGTGGCTTGGGCTGCTGCTCCCGCTCACGTTCTTTCTCGACATTCTGCGCGGGGTGCTGTTGAAGGGGGTGGGCGGGCGGGACCTGCTGGTGCAGCTGGGCGCGCTGTGCGTGCTGGCGGGGACGCTGTTCACGGTGAGTGTGCGGCGGTTCTCGAAGACGCTGGACTAGGGTGTTGGCGGGTTGTGCCGGCGGGAACGTGGCGGGGGGCTGCAGCAGACGGCAGACGGCAGGAACCACAGACGGCAGTTGGGCAGGCAGGCGGAAGAACAATGCGGGGCCGACGCTGCGCGTGGCCCCGATATCCCACCCGCCAAGGAAATCGGGCGCGCCGCGAAGCGGACGCGCCCGTGTTGTTGTACCGCATCCCTGCCCAACTGCCGTCTGTGGTTCCTGCCGTCTGCCGTCTGCAGTTGACGATCTCGCCACGCCACCCCCGTCAGACAATCCCTCGCACCGGCTGCGGCCGATACGGCGCTTCCAGCAGGGCGACCTCTTCTGCCGACAACTCGAGCGAGACCGCCCCCAGCGCGTCCTCGAGCTGAGGCAGTTTCGTCGCGCCCACGATGGGCGCGGCCACCTGCGGCCGGGACAGCAGCCACGCCAACGCGATCTGCGCCATGGGTACCCCGCGGCCGTCGGCCACCCGACGCACCGCGTCCACGATGTCCCAGTTCACCTGGTCATCGTACAGCCCGTGTCCGTAGCTGTCGGTGGCGGCCCGCACCGTCGACTCGCGGTCGGTGACGCCGCGGCGCGCCCCTGCCAACAACCCCCGGGCCAGCGGGGACCACGGCATGAGCCCCACCCCCGTCTTGGCACACAGCGGAATCATCTCCCGCTCCTCTTCGCGGTACAGCAGGTTGTAGTGGTTCTGCATGCTCACGAACCGGGCCCACCCGTGGCGTTCACTGGCGCTGAGCGCCTGCGCGAACTGCCAGGCAAACCCCGAGCTGGCGCCGATGTAGCGCACCTTGCCGCTGTGTACGAGGTGGTCGAGCGCGGCGAGCGTTTCCTCGATGGGCACGACCGGGTCGAAGCGGTGAATCTGGTAGAGGTCGATCGTCTCCACGCCCAACCGGCGCAGACTCGCCTCACACCCCTGCACGATGTGCTTGCGCGACAGCCCGCCCATGTTGGGACGGTCCGACAGGGGGAAGAACACCTTGGTGGCAATCACCAGCTCGTCGGGGCGGCCGTAGTCGCGCAAGGCGCGCCCCGTGACCTCCTCGCTCACCCCCAGCGAGTACATGTCGGCGGTATCGAAGAAGTTGATCCCCGCCTCGATGGCCCGGCGGAAGAACGGGCGGGCGGCGTCTTCATCCAGCACCCAGGGGCGCCAGGCCGACGCCCCATAGCTCATGCAGCCCAGGCAGAGGCGGGAAACCGACAGGCCAGTGGTGCCGAGCGAGGTGTAGCGCATGGGAGGAAGACCGGGGGAAAGGGCACAAATCCGGGAATTCAGGGCCGGGGCGGGGTTTCGGGAACCCTTCGCGCGCCTCAACGCTAAGATACAGGTCTCCCACTTCCGACGAATCCGCCCATGCTCATCCGCCGACCCGACGACATTCCGTCCTCCGAAATCACACCGGAGTCCGTCTACCAGAACCGACGGCAGTTCATGGGGACGGCCGGGGCGCTCGCCCTGGGCACGGCGCTCACCCCGTCGGCGCTGCAGGCGCTCGCGGCAACCGGCGGCGTGCAGGAGGACAAGGTGACGCCCGAGGAGGACGCCACCACCTACAACAACTTCTACGAGTTCGGGACCGGCAAGGAGGATCCGGCGGAAAACGCCAAGGGGTTCAAGACCACGCCGTGGACGGTGACGGTGGAAGGGTTGGTGAAGAATCCCAACACGGCCTGGGATCTCAATGATCTGCTGGCCAAGCTCACCCTCTACGATCGCACCTACCGCATGCGGTGCGTGGAAGGGTGGTCCATGGTGATCCCGTGGCGCGGAGTGCAGTTGCGGGACGTGCTCAACCGCCTCGAACCGCTGCCCAGCGCCAAGTTCGTGCAGTTCACCACGCTGTACGACCCGCGGCGCATGCCCGGGCAGAAGTACCCCGTGCTGCAGTGGCCGTACAAGGAGGGACTGCGCCTCGACGAAGCCATGCACCCGCTGACGCTGCTGGCCACCGGCATGTATGGCAAGGCGCCGCTCCCCAATCAGAACGGCGCGCCCCTGCGCCTGGTCGTGCCGTGGAAGTACGGCTTCAAGGGCATCAAGAGCATCGTGAAGATCCGCTTCACCGACAGCTTGCCCTTCACCACGTGGAGTGATGCCATTCCGTCCGAGTATGGCTTCTACGCCAATGTGAACCCGCAGGTGGATCATCCGCGCTGGAGCCAGGCCAAGGAGCGCCGCATCGGCGAGTTCCTGCGTCGCCCCACGCTCATGTTCAACGGCTACGCCGACCAGGTGGCGTCGCTGTACGCCGGCATGGACCTCCGCCGGAACTACTGAGCCGTTGCGTCCGGACGCCTCTCGCGCCGAACGGACGGTCCGTCGTTTCATCCGTCCGGCCCTGTGGGCGCTGGTGCTGGCGCCGGCGCCCCTGCTCATCGCCCAGCTGCTGCTCGACCAGCTTGGCGCTGACCCGATCGACCGGCTGGAACGGCTCACCGGCGAGTGGGCCCTGCGCTTCCTCATTGCCTCGCTGGCGGTCACTCCGCTCCTGTGGGTGACCGGGTGGGGGTGGCTGGTGGCGCAGCGCCGGTTCCTGGGGCTGGCCGCCTTCTGCTGGACGGTCGGGCACCTTGCCGTGTACACGGTGCTCGACTGGTTCTTCGACTGGCAGGAAATCATCAAGGACGTCACCGAGCACTTGTACATCACCCTCGGGATGGCGGCCTTCCTGCTCATGGTGCCCCTGGCCCTCACCTCCACCAAGGGGGCCATTCGCCGGTTGGGGGGGGCGCGCTGGACCCGGCTGCACTCTCTGGTCTACGTAGCGGTCATCGCCGCCTGCCTGCACTTCGCCTGGGCGGTCAAGAAGGACCTGCTGGAGCCCATCCTCTACGGCGGCCTGGCGGCCGTCCTGCTGGCGGTCCGGGTACTGCGGAAGGCAGGGGCCCGCACGGCGTGACGGTCGTGCCGGGTGGGACGTCCTCCGAGAACGATCCCCCCCTCGCTCCGGTTCATGAGTGCACCCCGCGGCGTCGAACATCGGCGCCATCCCCATCGTCGCCCCCCATCCGCCCGTGGCTCCTTCGACGGGAGCGTACTCCCGGGCCCAGCCGCCGTGTCACCCCTGGCGGGGGGGGAGCGGTGGGAGCAGGTCGTGCTCGCCCTGCTCGTCGCCTACGCCATGGCCATCACCGCGTGGTTCGCGGCCGGCGCGAACCCGGGCACGCCTGGGCTCCCCGCGCAGCTGCTGCTGCCGATGCCGGTGGCCGCCGTATCGCTCCTGCTCGCGTGGCGGGCCGCACGCGACCAGACGCTCGATCCGGGCACCCGCCGTTTTTGGCGCGTCATGATACTGGCGCTGGCGTTCGTCCCGGCAGAACAACTGGCGGGGTGGCTCCCCGAAGCCATTGACCCACGGGTGCGCGACCTGTTGCTGATGGGGGCCACGCTCGCCGTTCCTGGGGTCACCTTCGTGGCGCTCATGCAACTGCCCAGCGCCCCGCGCGCCTGGGTCGACCGCCTCAAGCTGTATCTGGACATGGCGACGGTGGCGATCGGCGGCGCGCTGCTTGCCTGGTTCAATGTCACGACGGTCGCCGTATTCCTGGACGGCGCCCGTCGCCTGTGGTTCGTGCTGCTGCACGCGCAGGGGGTGCTCGACCTCATGCTGGTGCTCGTGGCCTCCGTGGTATGGCGTCGCACGGCGCCCCAGCATCGGCCCAACACCCTTGTGGTGGTCGGGGCTGCCCTGCTCGTGCACTTTCTCGGTCACACCGCTGCCGTCGTGCAGATGCTCGGCGGCGCGCCGCATCCCGACGTGATGCACATCGTGAACCCCATCGCGATTGCCCTCATCGGTGCGGCCGCGTGGATGAGTCGCGGGCGCCTGCGGCATCGCGATGCCCGCCCGCCCTGGGAGCGACGCGCCCCATCCTCGAGTGTCCTGCCCTACGCCGCCACGCTGCCGGGGTTCGTCCTGCTGCTCAAGGTGGCCTTCGAACAGGACGCCCAGCCGCTGGCCGGACTGGCGGTCGGAGCGGTGGCGCTCGCGCTGCTCGCGTTCGCGCGTCAAGGCGTGTCGTCCCGCGAAGCCGTCGTGGCGCTCGCGGAATCGGCGGCGCGCCAGAATGAAGCCCGCTTCCGGGCGCTGGTGCAGCACTCGAGCGACGTCATCACGATCGTCGATGCCGACGGCACCATTCGCTATGCGAGTCCGTCCATGGCCACCGTGTTCGGGCACGACCCGTCCCGGTTGGTCGGCACGAACCTCCTGCACCTGCTGCACCCCGACGATGTGCACGCCGCGACCGGCTTCCTCGACGAGCTCTCCGGTATCACGGACCAGACGGGCGCGACGTCGCCGGGCGTCCTCAAGTGCGAGTGGCGCCTGCGCGACGCGCAGGGCCAATGGCTCACGGTCGACAACGTCGGCACCAATCTGTTGCGGGAACCGGTGATCGGCGGGCTGGTGCTCAACACGCGTGACGTGACCGAGCAGAGCGTGATCAAGCAGCAGTACATGCACCAGGCCTTCCACGACCCGCTCACCGATCTCGCGAACCGATCGCTGTTCCTGTATCAGGTGGGGCACGCGCTGGCGCGCCATTCGCGGCAGACCCACCCGGTCACGGTGCTCTTCCTCGACCTGGACAACTTCAAGACGGTCAACGACTCACTGGGCCATGCCGAAGGCGACCGCCTGCTCGTGGAGGCGGCACGACGACTCGCCCGCTGTGTGCGGTCGAACGACCTCATCGCGCGCCTTGGCGGCGACGAGTTCGCCGTGCTCGTGGAGGACGCCGAATCGGTGGATGAGGTGCTGGTGATGGCCACGCGGATCGTCGAGGCGCTCACGCGCCCCTTCATGCTGGCCGGCAAGGAAGTGTTCGTGAACGCCAGCATCGGCATTGCCCGATCGGCGCGCGGCGAAGGGGCGGACGAGTTGGTGCGCAACGCCGACGTGGCGATGTACGTGGCCAAGACGCGCGGCAAGGGCCAGCGTGTGCTCTTCGAACCGCAGATGCACCAGGCCGCTCTCGAGCGACTCGTGGTGGAGGGTGACCTGCGGCGCGCCATCGATCAGGAGGAGTTCTGCCTGCAGTTCCAGCCGATCGTGGTGTTGGCCACCGGCGACATCATCGGGGCCGAGGCCCTGGTGCGCTGGAACTGCCGCGATCGCGGGACGGTGCCCCCGGGGGTGTTCATCCCCATTGCCGAGGAAACCGGGCTCATCGTCCCGATCGGCCGGTGGGTGCTGCGCCGTGCCTGTCGGGAGGCGCAGCGGTGGATGCGGGATCGCGGCCTCCCCTGTCGCATCACCGTGAACCTCTCGGGGCGTCAACTCCAGGACGCGCAGATCGTGGACGACGTGCGCCACGCGCTCGAGGAATCCGGGCTCGACCCGGCGCAGCTGGTGCTCGAAATCACCGAGAGCATGCTGATGCACAGCACCGACGTGTCCATGGAACGGCTCGAGGCGCTCAAGGCGCTGGGGGTGTCGCTGGCCATCGACGACTTCGGTACCGGTTATTCTTCCCTCAGCTATCTCCAGCGCTATCCGATCGACATTCTCAAGATCGACAAGGCGTTCGTGGAGGTCATCGCACAGGGGGACGAAGGGCCGGTGCTGGCACAGGCGATCGTGGCACTCGGGGAAACGCTGCGGATGCGAACCGTGGCGGAGGGTATCGAAACGGAGGCGCAGCGCGGCGCGCTGCTCCAGCTCGGGTGCGAGCTGGGGCAGGGCTACCTGTTCGCGCCCCCGCTGGATGCCGAGGAGTACTGGCAACTGCTCCTCGCCCGTGGTGCGCGGTCGTCGCTCGGCAGCGTGCGTTGTCGTGCGGTGAGTGCCAGCGCCGCGTAAGGGCCGCGCACCGCGCCAGCGCCCGACGCAGCAGTCGGCATCGCCGTCGGCATCGCCGTCGGCATCGCCGTCGGCATCGCCCGCTGCGGCGCCACGCGCCACGCCGACCGATTCGTCGTGGCCCGAGCGGATTGCCGCGTTTGCCGTGTGTGCCCCGGGGATCGCGCCGCTGGTGGCGGCCGAATGTGCGTCACTCGGGCTGCCGGTCGGCGAAGTGAGCGCGGCCGGCGTGTCGCTGGCGCTGACGCTGCCGGAGCTCTTTCGCCTCAATTGCTGGTCGCGCTGCGCGAGCCGGGTGCTCGTACGACTGGCGAGTTTCGAGGCGCGCGATTTTGCCACGCTCGAGAAGGCCGCCGGCCGCGTGCCGTGGGCGCGTGTGGTCTGCGCCGGGGCCTCCGTGCGCTTGCGCGTCACCTGCCGCAAGTCGCGGCTGTATCACTCCGATGCCGTGGCCGAACGGGTCGCGCGGGGCATCGTGGGCGCGATTCGCGGAGCACAGGTCGTGGCGCGCGCGCGTGACGACGAGGCGGACGACGAGGACGCTGCGGGGGGCGCGCAGCTCATCGTCGTGCGCGTCGATCACGACCGCTGCACGATCAGCGCGGACAGCTCAGGAGCGCTGCTGCATCGCCGGGGGTGGCGTCTTGCCGTGGCCAAGGCGCCGCTGCGCGAAACGCTGGCGGCGGGTATGCTGGCGGCAATGCGCTGGGACGGCGCGGTTCCGCTGGTGGATCCGTTCTGCGGCTCGGGGACCATCGGTATCGAGGCGGCGCTGCGTGCCCGTGACATGGCGCCCGGGCTTGCCCGCCGCTTCGCGCTGGAGGAGTGGCCACACGCGTCAACGGCCATGTATGCGGCCGAGCGCGAGGCGGCGCGCGCGAAGGCGAAGCCGCACGCCGGGGTGGCGATCGTCCTGCGCGATCGCGACGCCGGGGCCATTGCGGCGGCACGCGCCAATGCGGCGCGCGCCGGTGTCCTGGACGATCTGGTCATCGAGCAGGGGGCGCTCTCCGACACGGACCTTGCGGCCATCGGCAGTCATGGCCTGCTGCTCACGAATCCGCCGTATGGCCAGCGGGTGAGCGGCGGCGCCGACCTGCGCGGGCTGTACGCCCGCCTGGGCGATGTCCTGCGGGCCGGTGGGCGCGGTTGGCACCTGGGAATGCTGGTGCCCCCCGATCGCGCGTTGGCGGGGCAGTTGCGGCTCACGCTGGAACCGGTGCTGCGAACGGCCAACGGGGGGGTGCCGGTGGAGTTGCTGGCCACCGTTCCACCGCGCAGGCCCCGGGGAGCCACGGGCTGAGGCCCGCGCGGCGCCACGGCGCGCCGCCGGAGCGCCGTGCTCGGGGGGCTCTGGCGGCGCCTCCGGGCTTACACGCGGAAGGTGTCGGGTCGCCAGTTCCGGATCTGCTGCTTGATCTCCTTGCTCTTGAGGGCGGGATTGGCGATCACCTGCTCCACCAGCCCGGCCAGTTCGGCGTCGCTGGCGAAGCGCAACGCGATGTAATGGCGCGGCGAGAGCGTGGCTATGGCCTGCTCGGCCAGGGCGGCAGGCAGAATGCGCCGATAGCGCAGCTGTTCCTCGAGCCGGATGAGGCGATCCTGCGCGCGCAGCGGAGAGAACCGCGAGACGGATACCACGCCGAACAGCGCCAGCGCGCCCACCAGGAAGTACCCGGTGTCGAACGACGGATCCCCGAAGAACCGCGTGAGGCTCCAGACCAGGAAGATGAGCGCCAGTGGGCTCGTGAAAAAATGAAAGAGCGGATTGTACTGGGCGTGGTTGGCGTAGCTCTGCGTGGTGCCGGACATGGTCGGGTGTGGTGAGGGACGAGGATCAGCGGGTGAGTACCGCGTCGGTGGCGCGCTGTGCGAGGAACAGCCGTTCGTCAAATGAACCGCGCACGAGAGTGTACGGTGCCCCGAAGCGCTCGAGGGTCTCGATGAAGAGGGCGTGGAGCGCCTCACGCCGGTCACCCCGGTCGCGGATGCCGTCGGCGGTCCACGGCACGTCAATGTCGAGCAGCAGATAGTGGTCGGCGATCCGTTCCCTGGCCAAGGCCTCGATGTCGGGGTCGCACTGACCGGTGTAGTGCTGGGCGTAGGCGACGGTGCTCAGGAGGTCCGTGTCGAGCACGATCAGCGATCGAGCCGCTGCCAGCGGTCGCGCCAGGGCCTCGGCTTCCGCCGTGACCTGTCCCCGCACGATCGGCCAGTGGTCGTCCACGCCGATGGCGGCGCCCTTGCGCGCCGCGTACGCCCGGGCGAATTCCGGCACGACCGGTGCGCCGTACTGCCGCCCCAGCCGGTCGGCGAGGGTGGTCTTGCCCGTGCACTCCGATCCCGTGACGACCACACGCCGGACGGGTGCGGTCATGCGAGGGTCTCGTGGCCGCGGGCCGAGCGCCGCCACTGCACATACCCCAGCATGGCGAGCCCCAGAAACACCGTGTAGAGCAACGCGGTGAGCGGGAGGCCACGGCTGATGAACAGCCCGATGTACACAACGTCAACGCCAATCCACAGCAGCCAGTTCTCGAGCAGCTTGCGCGTCATCATCCACTGCGCCACGAGACTGACGGCCACGAGGATGGCGTCGAGCCACGGGAGGGCCGCGCCGGGGATGCGCGAGGTGATCACGGCCAGCACCACCCACGTCACGAGCACGACACCGGCCAGCCGCGCGCGCAACCGCAGCGGGGTGCGCGTGACGAGGACCGCCGCGGCCTGCGCGCCACCACGCCACCAGTGCCACCACCCGTACAGCGACAACGTGAAATACACCCCCTGCAGCCCCGTGTCGCTGTACAGCCCCGTCCGCGCGAACACGATCATGTAGAAGACGGCATTGAGTACGCCGAGCGGCCAGCACCAGAGGCTTTCGCGCGTGACGAGCCACACGTTGGCGACGCCGGTGGCGAAACCGAACACCTCGGCGCACGAGGAACCGTGTGCCGACAGCCAGCGGCAGGCGTTCAGGGCGGCGGCGGGATCACCACTGGTCATGTGACGCAAAGCTAATTAGCGTACCGGCCACATGACCGGGGTGCCGGCGCCGCCTGTGCGTGTCCGGCTGAGATAACACCCGTCGAACCTGATCCGGTTCATACCGGCGTAGGGAGTCCACCGTGTCTCGTCGCATCCTCGCGCGCCGTGGGCGCGCCGGGCGGCCCGTGGTCGCTGTGCGTCGCGCATGCGCGCACACGCCGTTGCCGGGATTCGCCCCGCTTGGCGTTCTGGCCGCGACCGTGTTGCTGGTCACGGCCGCGCCCGCCACCATTCTGCGCGCACAGGCGCGCCCCGATTCCGCGCGATCCGACAGCGCGGCCCGGCGCATCGAGGGCGTCTCGGTGCAGGCCATTCGTGCCGGCAGTACCGCGCCCATCGCGCAAAAGACCATCGAGCGGGACGCCATCGCGCAGCGGCAGTTCGGACAGGATGTGCCCATGCTGCTCATGAATGCCGCGCCCAGCCTCATGGCCCACACCGAAACCGGCACGCCGTGGGGCTACAGTTACCTGCGCCTGCGCGGGCTCGATCAGACGCGCATCAACATCACGATCGATGGCGTGCCCCTCAACGACATGGAGGACCAGGTCCTCTATTTCGCGAACTTTGCCGACCTGATGTCCAACGTCCAGTCCGTGCAGGTGCAGCGTGGCGTGGGTACGAGCACCGCCGGGACGGCGTCGTACGCGGGATCGATCAACTTCGAAACGATGCCGGTGGCGCGGAAGCAGGCCGGCGGTGATGTGCAGGTGCAGGTGGGCAGCTTCGGCGCCCAGCGTGTCACGGCCGGCTTCAACAGCGGCCTGCAGAATGGGTTTGCAGCCTATGGCCGCGTGAGTGCGCTGCGCACCAACGGCTACCGCGACCACAGCGGCGTGGCGGGGCGCACCGGCTTTCTTGGCGCCGGCTGGTTCGGCCAGCGCGACATCGTGAAGCTCACCGCCCTGGTGGGGCAGCTGTACGACACGCTCAGCTACACCGGCGCCACGCGCGAACAGCTGCAGCAGAACTGGCGCTTCAATCCGCTGGCTCCCAACGAGCGGGACAAGTTCGGGCAGCAGATGGTGTCGCTGGCCTGGTCACGCGCGCTGGCGAACGGGGGCGCGGTGAACACCACCGTCTACCGCAACTCGGCCAGCGGCAACTACGACTACTTCGAGCTCCCCGATCGCTACCGCTTCAACCTCGCGCACACCTGGTACGGTGTGACCAGCGTCTACACCGTGGAGCGGGGGGCCCTGGCCATCAACACGGGGGTGAACGCGAACACGTATCAGCGCGCGCATCGTGGCTACTTCCAGCCCGATACCGAACTCTACGACAATACGGGGCACAAGCAGGACGCGAGCGGCTTCGTGAAACTGTCGTACACCCGGGGCAAGGCCACCTGGTTCGGCGACGTGCAGGGGCGGTGGGCGCGGTTCCGGTACGCGCCGTCGGACAACGCCGGCATCACGGGGCGCCACATCGACTGGGCCTTCTTCAACCCCAAGGCGGGGGTGACCTACGCCCTCTCGCGCGGCGTGTCGGCCTTCACCAGCTACGGCATGACCAGCCGCGAGCCGGCGCGCAACGACCTGTTCGGCGGCGAGGATGATCTCAACCGCGGCAACGTGGCGGCCTTCGGCGACTTCACGCGCGTGCGCCCCGAACAGCTCCGTGACTTCGAAGCGGGGGTCAACCTCGTGCGGCGCACGGTCGACCTGTCGGCCAATGTGTACAGCATGGACTTCCGCAACGACATCGCGCGCATCGGCGCGCCCACGGCCAGCGGGTCCATCCTTCGTCGCAACGTGGGGAGCAGTTACCGTCGTGGTCTCGAAGTGGACTGGGCGTATCGCGGCATCGATCGCGTGGTGCTGGCCGGCAACGCCAACTGGAGTACCAACCGCATCCGGCAGTTCACCGATTCGTCGCGGGGCACGCCGGTGGTGCGTCGCCACGTGGAGCCGCTGCTCACCCCGCGCTTCACGAGCGCGCATCGGCTGGAAGTCACGCCGGTGTCGCGGCTGTGGGTGAGCGTGGAGGGGCGCTACCAGAGTCGCGCCTTTCTCGACAACACCAGCAGCCCCGATCGCGTGCTTCCCGACTTCTACACGGTCGATGCCGCGGCGCGCCTGATGGTGGGGCGGACGAGCCTCACGCTGCGCGGCCAGAACCTGGGGGATACGCGCAAGTTCGGCAGTGGCGCCGTGAGCAGCAGCGGGCGCGTGCGCTACTTCATTCTTCCCGCGCGCGCGGTGTTCCTGACGGCGGCGTACGAGTTCTGACCTGACAGGTGAGGCGTAACCGCTCGTCGGAGCGCACGGGGCAACGGAGGTACGGAGATCAGCAGTGAAATTCTGCCGTTGTCCGTGTCTCCACGACTCCGTACCTCCGACGAGCTGTTCACGCCCCGCACTAGCCGATACCCGAAAGCCCCGGTAGCGTGAGCAGCATGCACTCTCCATTCACGGTTCTCGCCGCCGCCGCGCTCCTCGCGCCCGCCATCGCCGCCGCGCAGCCGCTTCGCCCGCAGGTGGACGCGTGGCGCAAGCAGCATGAACGCCGGATCCTGGACGAAGCGTTCGCCCTGCTCGCCATTCCCAATGTGGCGAGCAACCAGGACGATATCGCGAAGAACGTCGCGTTCCTCACGCAGGCGTTCGCGAAGCGCGGGGTCGCCCTCACGCCGCTGCGGGCACCCACGGGCGGCAGCCCGGCGCTCTTCGGTGAGATCAAGACGCCGGGGGCCACGCGCACGGTGGTGTTCTACGCGCACTACGACGGGCAGCCCGTGGCGGGTGGCGGCTGGGAGAGCGACCCTTTTGCGCCCAAGCTGAGTCGCTATCGCCACAGCGCTCCCACCGATGATGTGCCACTGCCGGCGCCAGGCGATACCATCGATCCCGAGGTGCGCATCCGCGCGCGCTCCGCCAGTGATGACAAGGGGCCCATCGTGGCCATGCTGGCGGCACTCGACGCCATGACGGCGCTGCGGCAACGGGCGAGCGTGAACGTGAAGTTCTTCCTCGAAGGGGAGGAGGAGGCGGGGTCGAATCATCTCGGCGACATCCTGCGCACGCACCGCGCGCTGCTGGGCGCCGACGCGTGGCTCTTTTTCGATGGGCCAGTACACGTGAGCGGCGCGCCGCAGATCGTCCTCGGCGTGCGCGGTGTCATGGGGGCGGAGGTCACCTTCTACGGCGCCAACCGGGCGCTGCACAGCGGCCATTACGGCAACTGGTCGCCCAACCCCGCCGTGGCCGCCGCGCATTTCGTGGCCGGACTGCGCAGCACTGACGGCCGCATCCTGCTGCCCGGCTTCTACGACGATGTGCCGCCCATGTCCGACGGAGAGCGTGCGCTCGTGAACGCCCTCAGTGCCACCGATGACAGCGTACGTCGCTCGCTCGGGCTTGCCCGCACCGAGGCGGACAACGCCCCGCTGGGGGCGCGCATCATGCTGCCCGCGTTGAACGTGCGTGGCATTCGTGGAGGCAACGTGGGGACCGGCGCCAGCAACGCCGTGCCGACCAGTGCGAGCGTGAGCATCGACTTCCGCCTCGTCCCGGACCAGCGGCCGGCACGCATCCGGGCCATGCTCGAGCAGCATCTGGCCACCCTCGGGTATACCGTCACGAGCGACGCCGGGGCTGCGGCCCGGAGCACCGACCGGAGTCGACTCGCGCTCGTCACGTACGACAGCGGCTACACGGCGGTGCGGGTGCCGAGCACGCTGGCCAGCGTACAGGCCGTCAAGCGGGTCATGACGCGGAGCTATGGACGAGAGCCGTTCACCCTCCCCATCCTCGGGGGGTCACTGCCGCTGTTTCATTTCGTGGAGCAGCTGGGCGCCACCGTCATCACGATCCCCACGGTCAATGCCGACAACAGTCAGCATGCCCCCAACGAAAACCTGCGGGTTGGCAACCTCTGGGATGCCGTAGCGCTCATGACGGAGCTCATGGTGGGGCTGGGACGCGAGTGGGGCCCGCGCTCCTGACCACGGGGGCGGCGCGCATGGGCACGATCGTCGGTCGTCAGCCGGCGCTCTTCCCCATGCGGCACCGGTCCGAGCAGTAGCGCACGCTCTCCCAGTCGCGCTCCCATTTCTTGCGCCACGAGAACGGCCGGCCACAGCGCGCGCACAGCTTGTCGGGGTGCCCGTTTACCGCCCCCGGCCGCTTGCCGGTGGTCTTGCGAGAGGACGCCATGCCTCCCCAAGCGGCGTAGGCCGGTACACTGTTCCCACATGCACTCGCCATCTCCGCCGCCGCGGCTCTCGGGGGGACACGCCGCTATCGACCCCGCCGACTTTCCGGCGAGCAACCAGGACCTCCTGTATTCCGACTATAGGAAGACGGAGGAGCTCGGCACCTTGCGACAGGTGGCCCGCGCACTCGCCGCCGAGACCGATTCGCAAAAGGTGCTGGAGACGCTGTGTGAACTCTCCATGGTCAGAGGGAGGGCAAGTGGCGCTGCTGTGGCTCAATTAAGTGGTGATAATGGCGTGTATGTGGCAGTATCTGGCAAGGCCCAAGCGCTCCTCGATATCTCCTTCCCGCTCGAGGGCACGATGACCGGCCGCGTGGCGCGTGAGCATCGTACCCTCTCCCTTGCCAACCCCAGCGAGAGCTCGCCCTTCTTTTTCACGCTGCTGCCAGCCCTGGGTGTGGGACCCATTCTGCTGCTGCCGCTGCTCGCCAACCAGCAGCTGTTCGGCGTCCTGTCCATCACCAGAGACGCGGGGCATCCGCTCTTCGATGACGTTGATGAAGAGCGCCTGGGGGTCATGGCCGACCTGGCCGCCCTGGCGATCTGGAAGGCCCGCCTGCTCGAGGAGGCGCGTTCGGCCGATGCGGCCAAGACCAGCCTGCTGGCCATGTTGTCGCACGAGCTGCGCACCCCCCTGACCGCACTGGAAGGCTACGGCGAGCTGCTGGAAGACGAGATCCTGGGCCCGCTCACCGCCGAACAGCGCGATGTGATCGTGCGCCTGCGCACCGTCGGGCGCCACCTCGGCAGCCTCATCGAGGACATCCTCACCTACGCCTCGCTCGAGGCGGACCGTCTGACGGCGCGCACGGCGCCGCTGCGGGTGGACGAGCTCATGGATTCGCTCCACCCCTTCCTCGAGCCGTTGGCCCGGGAGAAGGGGATCGCGTTCGCCATCGAGCTCGAAGCCGCCTTGCCGCTGCTCGTCACCGACGAGGCGCGCCTGCGGCAGATCCTGCTCAACCTCTGCCAGAACGCCATCAAGTTCACGGAGATCGGTGCCGTGACCGTGCGCGTGTCCCGCGGGTCCCCCGCCGCCGATGGATCGCCCACCACGCGGTTCGCCGTGCGGGATACCGGCGTGGGGATCGCCGCCACGGACATGCAACGGCTCTTTCGCCCCTTTTCCCAGTTGGAGGACTCCGCGACGCGCCGTGCGCGGGGCACCGGCCTCGGTCTGTACATCGCCAGGCGTCTTGCCACCCTCCTGGGCGGGCGCATCGAGTTGGTCTCGCGCCCCGGGGAGGGGTCGACCTTCACGCTGGTCCTGCCGCAACAGTTCACCACCTCCCCCTGATGTGCCGCGCGCCGATGTCGCTCCGCTAGATTTCCGCCCATGTCTGCCATCACGAGTGTCTTCAACGACGGGGTGTTTGCCGAGCAGTTCGAGCGGTACCGTCGCGATCCTGCCAGCGTCGACGAGACGTGGCGTCAATACTTCCGTATCGCCGAGTCGCTGTTTGGCGGTTCCGCGGCGGCGTCACCGGCGAGCCAGGCGGCCGGCGTCGGGGATACGGCCCTGCTGGCCAAGGTGGCGGCGGCCGCGTCGCTGCAGCAGGCCATCCGCATGTACGGGCATTACGCCGTGCAGCTCGATCCGCTGGGCTCCCCGCCGCCGGGCGCCGACGAACTGCACCCCGAGTTTCACGGTCTCACCGACGCCGATCTGGCGCAGATCCCGGGCGCGGCGCTCGGTGACGAGCGCTTCGCCACGGCCAAGGACGTCATCGAACGCAAGCGCCGTGTGTACTCGGGGCGCATCGGCTACGAGGTGTGGCACCTCGAAGTGAACGAAGAGCGGAATTGGTTCCGCAAGGCATTCCGCGACGGAGTCATCACGCGCCCGCTCACGGCCGACGAAAAGAAGCAGGTGTTGCGCCGTCTCAACGAGGTCGACGGACTCGAGCGCTTCCTCGGCCGCGCGTATCAGGGATACAAGCGCTTCTCCGTTGAAGGCACCGATTCGCTCATTCCGCTGCTGGATGCCATGGTGGACGCGCTCGGCCGCGCGGGGGCGCACGAGCTGGTGATCGGCATGGCGCACCGCGGCCGGCTCAATGTCCTCACCAACGTGATGGGCAAGCCCTTCGAGGCGCTGTTCGCCGAATTCGAGGGGCATCATGATGCCGCCGACGAGAACGCCACCGGCGACGTGAAGTACCACATGGGCTATGTGGGCTCGCGCACCGTGGACGGGCGCGAGGTGAAGCTGCGCCTCATGCCCAACCCGTCGCACCTCGAGGTGGTGAACCCCGTGATCGAAGGCGTCGTGCGCGCGCTGCAGCGCGAGCCGGGCAAACCCGGACGCCGCAATGAGCACGTGGTGGTGCCGGTGGCCATTCACGGTGACGCGGCCTTCCCCGGCGAGGGCATCGTGGCGGAGACGCTCAACATCTCGCATCTCAATGCGTACCGGACGGGCGGCACGATTCACATCATCGTGAACAATCAGGTGGGCTTCACCACCGATCCGTCGGATGCCCGCTCCACGTACTACGCCTCCGATCTGGCCAAGGGCTTCGAGATTCCCATCTTCCACGTGAACGCGGATGACGCGGAGGCGTGCGTCATCGCGATGCGCCTGGCCTGCGCCTACCGCGCCACGTTCAAGAAGGACGTGCTCATCGATCTGGTGGGCTATCGTCGCCACGGGCACAACGAAGGCGACGAGCCCATGTACACGCAGCCCACGCGTACGGCGGCCATTCGCCAGCACCCCACCGTGCCGCAGGTGTGGGCCAGCCGTCTCATCGCCGAAGGGGTGATGACCGCCGAGGAGGCGGCGAACGTGGAAAAGGAGGTGTCGCAGCGCTACGCCGAGATGCACGCGCGCTTCAAGCAGTCGCTGCTGGGCAGCGAGAAGCATGCGCCGTGGCCGGCGGAACCGGCCGAGACGCCGCGGCCGGTGGCCACCCGGGTCGCGCCGGAACGGTTGCACTTCATCAACGAGTCGCTCCTGCAGTGGCCCGCCGACTTTGCGGCCAATCCGCGCCTCGCCAAGCAGCTTGAACGACGTCGAGACACCATGGGCGACCAGGGGGGGATCGAGTGGGGCCACGCGGAGGCGCTGGCCTTCGGCTCGCTGCTGCTCGACGGCCTGTCGGTGCGCCTCACGGGGCAGGATGCGGAGCGCGGCACCTTCTCGCACCGTCACGCGGTGCTCAACGACGTGAACAGCGGGCGCAAGTACGCGCCGCTCGCCCATCTTCCCGGTGCCACGGGCGCGTTCGAGGTGTACAACTCGGCGCTCTCCGAAACCGCCATCATGGCCTTCGAGTACGGCTACAGCGTCATCGCCACCGACACCCTCACGCTCTGGGAAGCCCAGTTCGGGGATTTCGTGAACGTGGCGCAGCCCATCATCGACCAGTTCATCGTGGCCGACCGGGCGAAGTGGGGGCAGGACAGCGGTCTCGTGCTGCTGCTGCCGCATGGCTACGAAGGCCAGGGGCCCGAACACTCGAGCGCCCGACTCGAGCGGTTCCTGCAGCTGTGCGCCGAAGGGAACATGACCGTGGCCTACTGCAGTACGCCGGCCCAGTACTTCCACCTGCTGCGGCGGCAGGCCTTGCGCAAGGATCGTCGGCCGCTCGTGTGCATGCAGCCCAAGTCGCTGCTGCGTCTGCCACAGGCGGCATCGCGCCTCGCCGATCTCGTGCAGGGTGGCTTCCAGGCCGTCATCGACGATCCCATGGCCTCGCAGCAGCGCGACGACGTGCGTCGCATCGTGTTCTGCTCGGGGAAGCTGTATTTCGACCTCGCGCTCGCGCCGTCACGCAATCCGCACGTGGCGCTCGTGCGGGTGGAAGAGCTGTATCCCTGGCCGCACGAGGAGATCCAGCAGGTGGTGGATCGCTATCCGGCTCTCGAGCAGGTGGTGTGGGCGCAGGAAGAGCCGAAGAATCAGGGCGCGTGGACCTACGTGCAGCCGCGCCTGCGGGCGAGCGCCGGGGCGGCACTCGGCGTGCGCTATGTGGGACGGCCGGAGCGGGCAAGTCCGGCGGAAGGGTTTGCCGATGCGCATCAGGCGGAGCAGGCCCGCATCGTGGCGATGGTGATGGACACGGGCGAGGTGCTCGAGGGGCGCCCGGTCATGACCGCCATCTCCTGATGACCAGGCTTCCGGTCGCTCCATCGACGCGAACGATCAGCGCCGCGGCACTTGCCGCGGCGCTCGTCGTTCCGGGCGCATCGCTCACGGCGCAGGTCGCCCCCGAACGGGGTGCGGCCGCGCTCGGGTCTGCCCTGGCCGGGATCGGCACCACCGGGCGCGTCCTCACCGTGGCCGCGCATCCCGATGACGAAGACACGCCCATCATCGCGTGGCTCGCCCGCGGGCGCCACGTGGAGACGGCGTATCTCTCGCTCACCCGCGGTGACGGGGGGCAGAATCTCATCGGCAACGAACTCGGCGAAGCCCTCGGCGCCATTCGCACGCAGGAGCTGCTCGCCGCCCGGCGCATCGACGGCGGCACGCAGTACTTCACGCGCGCGTATGACTTCGGGTTCAGCAAGAACGCCGAGGAGACCTACCAGCATTGGCCCAAGGACAGCATCCTTGGCGACGTGGTGCGCGTGGTGCGGGCATTCCGGCCGCACGTGATGATCGCCTTCTTCAGCGGCACGCCCCGCGATGGCCATGGGCACCATCAGGTGAGCGGCCTGCTGGCCCGCGAGGCCTACGAGCTGGCCGGGGATACCGTGCGCTTCCCGAGCCGGGACTTCGGGTTGCCTTGGACTCCGCAGAAGTTCTATCGCAGCGCTCGCCAGGCGCCCGACAGCGCCACGCTGCGCGTCAACACCGGCGAGTACGACCCCCTGCTGGGGCGCAGCTATTTCGAGATCGCCGCCGAGAGTCGCTCGCAGCACAAGAGTCAGGGGTTTGGCGTGCTGCAGCGGAAGGGAGTGATCTGGGGCTATCTCTCGCGAGAAGCCACGCGTACCGGTCCCGCTGATGCGCGCGCCGAACGCTCGCTGTTCGACGGCATCGATACCACGTGGGTGGCGATTCGCAACCGGGTACCGGTGGCGGCGCAGCCGGTGTTGGACTCGGCGCTCCAGACGCTCACGTTTCTTCGCGCCGAGTATCGCGCGGCCAATCCCGCAGGCGTCGTCCAGCCCCTGGCACGGATACTCGGACAGTTCCGGCGTGTGCGCCACACGCTCGGGAGCGGGCCCTTCGTGTACATCAACGACGGGTTGGGTGGTGGCAACAGCCCCAATGCGCGGCGCGCACAGGACGAGGCGGACCCAGCGCTCTGGGCGGCCATTGCCACGACCGTGGCGCGCACGGAGCAGGCGCTCGTGCTTGCGGCTGGCGTGGTGGTGGAGGCCACGGCCCCACGCGGCACGTTTCCGGTTCGTGAGCCGGTGAAGGTGGACGTGAACGATACGTTGCCGGTCACGGTGACCGTATTCAACCGCGGGCGCGCACCGATCTTCCTGCGCAATGCCGGCGTGGCGGGCATCGGCATGCGTGGCACCGACCAGGGCGATGTCACCATAGCGCCCGACAGCGCGCACGTGATGCCGCGCTGGGCGGTGGCCTTCGCGAGCAACTCCCCCTGGTGGCGCGCCAAGGGGCGCCAGCAGCAGGACTGGTTCCAGCAGCCCATCGATTCGCGCGATGAGGTTGCTCAGCAGGAGAAGGTGTCCACGGTGCTGCAGGCGTTCGTGCAGATCGCCGGAGAACCGGTGACGATCACCACGCCGGTCGTGTACCGCTATGCCGACCCGGTCAAGGGCGACCTGCAGATTCCGGTGAGTGCGGTGCCGGGCATCTCGGTGAATCTCGGCAGCACCATGGAGTACATGCGCGCGGGGGTGCCAGTGGATCGCGACGTCCCGGTCCGCGTCACCTCGTCGTATCCGCACGAGGCCAAGGTGGCGGTGCGCATCCTGCTCCCCGATGGTCTCACGGCCGACACGGTCGAGCGTGAACGCACTCTGGAGGCACAGGGTAGTGTCCTCGTGACGTTCCGTGTGCGCGGCACCATCAAGGCCGGGCGTCACGAGCTCGGGGCCATGGCACTCCACGAGGGCACCATGAGCACGAGCGGCCCGTACCTGGTGGCGTACGATCACATCACGCCCATGCGCCTGTATGGCGCCTCCGGCATGTACTTGTCGGCCGTCGAGGTGAAGCGGCCCCCGCGCGCACGCGTGGGCTACGTGGAAGGGGTCGGTGATGCCGGCGTCAAGGCGCTGGAGCAGCTCGACATCACGGTGGAAAGGCTCGAGCCGGCCATGCTCGGCAGTACGGACCTCTCGCGCTTCACCAGCATCGTGATCGGGCCGCGCGCGTACGAAACACGCGAGCTCCTGGTGAAGAACAACGCGCGGCTGCTGGAGTATGCCAGACGCGGTGGTACGCTGGTGGTGCAGTACGGCGCGCAGAACATGAACGCCTTCCCCGGAATCACGCCCTATCCGCTGCAGTGGGCGCCGCGGGCGGCGCGCGTGACCATGGAAGACGCGCCGGTGACCGTGCGGCAGCCGGCGCATCCGTTGCTGACATCGCCCAACCGCATCGGTCCCGATGATTGGGCCGGTTGGGTGCAGGAGCGGGCCACGTACATGCCCAGTACCATCGATTCGCGCTACGCGTCCCTGCTGCGCATGAATGATCCCGAAGAGCCGGCCAACGATGGAGCGCTGCTTGCGGCGCCGCTCGGGAAGGGACGGTATGTGTACGTGACCCTGGCCCTGTTCCGGCAGCTGCCGGCGGGCGTGCCGGGGGCGGCGCGGCTGCTGGCGAATCTGGTGGCGGGGCAGGCGCTGGCGATACCGCCGAAGATGTAGGCGGGGAAACTGCGCGGGGGACTACGCGCGATCGACGACGCGTTGGCGCCTACGCGTTGGCAACTACGCGTTGGCAGGAACGCGTTGGCAACTACGCACGGGGGCGCGGGCACTGACGCGGGCGCTGACGCGGGCGCTGACGCGGGCGCTGACGCGGGCACTGACGCGGGCACTGACGCGGGCACTGACGCGGGCGCTGACGCGGGGCGACCGGGTCGCATCCAAGTTACTCCGCGTTTTCGCCTCCGTTGGTGCCCGCGTGTTCATGCGTTCTCGCCAACGCGTAGTTGCCAACGCGTAGTTGCCAACGCGTAGTTGCCAACGCGTCATCGATCGCGCGTCGTTCCTCGGCGCAGTCACGCCAAGGCCTCGCGCTTTCCTCCCACCGACAGCAGCAGCCCCACCGAGAACACCACCACGGCACCAATCACGTTGTGCCAGAGAAAACTCACCGTGGGCAGGCCGAACGAGACCGCCGCCACGGCGCTCATGCCGGCGATGAGCCCCGCGAACGCCCCCAGCGCGGTAGCGCGCTTCACCATCGCCAGCAGGAAGACGCCGAGAATGGAGCCGTAGAAGAACGAGCCGAACCGGTTCACCACTTCAATGAGCGAGCCGAGCGTGGCCGCGTAGGTGGCCACGACCATGGCAAAGACGCCCCAGAGCGCGGTGGCAATGCGACCGACGGTAAGGAAATGCAGATCGGTGTCTTCCTTTCTATACCATCGCTGATAGAAGTCGACGACGGTCGCCGTGGCCAGCGAATTGAGCTCGGCGGCAATCGATGACATGGCCGCGGCCAGTACGGCTGCGAGGAACACCCCCGCGAAGCCGAGCGGCAGGTTGTCGAGCACGAAGCGCGGAATGATGTAGTTCACGTCGCGGGCGCTTTCGCCGCTGGCGACGGCCGCAGCCGCCAGCGCGTCCTTGCGCACCGTCTCCAGAGCGTCGTTCTGCGCCTTGAAGGTGGCCAGCGACCCGCCGCCGGGGGCAGCCGCCGCCTCACGCGCTGCCTGTTCGCGCCCCGCCAGCGCCGCAGCATGCCGCGACTCGAGCTCCGCGTACACCGCCGGTTGCCTCTCGCGCAGGATGCCGTCGTGCCGTGGATTGAAGAGCATGGGCGACGGCGCGAAGGTGTAGAAGAGGAACACCAGCACGCCGATGACGAGGATGAGCGCCTGCAGGGGAATCTTCCAATAGGCACTCATGAGCAGCGAACTCCGGGCCTCGTCTACCGAGCGTGCCGCCAGGTAGCGCTGCACCTGGCTCTGGTCGGTGCCGAAGTAGCTCAGCATGAGAAACGTGCCGCCGAGGATGCCGGACCAGAACGTGTATGTCTCGGTCAGCGAAAACGAGAAGTCGAAGACGCGCAGCCTTCCGGTGGCGCCGGCAAGGCGGAAGGCATCGTCCAGTGGAACCGGCAGGCGCCAAACGAGTACGGCCACCAGCGCCAGTAGCGCCCCGACAATGACCACCATCTGCTTCACGTCGGCCCAGGCGACCGCTTCCACCCCCCCGAGCACGGTGTAGACGATCGTGGGGACGCCAATGAGCAGTACGCACCACGTGAGATCCCACCCGAAGATCGCGCTCAGCACCACGCTGGGTGCCGCGATGATCGTGCCGGCCGACATGCCCCGGGAGAGGAGAAACAGGAAGCTCGTGAGCGACCGGGTCCGCGCGTCGAAGCGCCGCTCGAGGTACTCGTACGCGGTGTAGACCTTGGCGCCGTGCAGGAAGGGCACGAGCGTGACTCCCAGCAGCACCATGGCCACGGGAAGCCCGAAGTAGAACTGCACGAAGCGCAGGCCGTCTGTCGCCCCCTGCCCGGTGGTCCCGATGAGGGTGATGGCCGACAGCTGCGTGGCCATGACGCTGAGGCCGACGGCCCACCACGGGAGGCGCCGCGAGGCGAGGAAATAGCCCTCGATGCTCGTTGTGCCACGCGTGCGGCGCAGGCCGTCCACGACGACGACGAGCAGGTACACCACCACGATCACCCAGTTGATCCAGTGCATGCGAAGCTCAGGGGGTGTATCGGGACTGCAGGAGCCACAGCAGGACGAGCGTCACGACCTGAATGACGAGGACCCGCAGCAGGGTGCTCTTGAACTGGGACATGAGCCAAAGGTAACCGGATGGGCGCGGCGCCACCCGGCACGGGGGCAGCGCGCGCGGGCCGTCATCGATGGGGAATCCCGCACGAAGGCCTGACGCACCGGCTGTCAGGAGAGGGGTTTCGCTGGTCCGCTCACCTGCTTCACGAGCTGATAGAGAAACTCGAGACCGTCGTAGAATGACTTGACGCGCAGCTTCTCGTCGCGGCCGTGCGCGTTGGTCTCGCCGGCCGCCGAGAAGATGCCACTCACGCCATAAGTGGGAATGCCGGCGGCCCGCAACCGGTAGCCGTCCGTCGCCCCGGTGCTCATGGTGGGGATGACGGGCACGCCCTTGAACATCGCCGCCGTGAGCTGGGTGGTGGCGCGCAGCAGCGAGGCATTGATGGGCGTTGGCGCCCCGTCCCGACGATCGGGACGGTCGGTCGCGATCGCGACGCTGCTGTCGTTCACGAGGCGTTGCAGCACGGCCTTCACCTGCGAGCCGGTGCTGGTGGGCGCAATGCGGCAGTTCACGTTGGCCTTCACGAACTGCGGCAGGGCGTTGGGGGCGTGTCCGCCCTCGAGCATCGTCGCCACGCAGGTGGTGCGCAACATGCTGGCGTAGCGCGGGTCGGTACTGATGATGCGCGCCGCGGCGGTGTCCCCGGGATTGGCAACGATGGCGCGCATGGCGGCCGCCAGGGACGGGATCTCCACCTTGGCGGTCTGCTCGAAGAACGGACGTGTCACGTCGTTCAATTCGACCGGGAAGGTGTGCTGCTGAATCTTGAGCAGCGCGGCCGCCAGCGAGTAAATGGCGTTGTCCTTGCGCGGGACGCTCGAATGTCCACCAGTGTTGCGCACGGTGAGGGTGAAGTCGTGGTACACCTTCTCGGCCGCCTGAATGCTGTGAAACAACGGTCCGTCAGTCGGGCCCAGGGTACCTCCGCCACCCTCGTTGATGGCATACTCGGCGTCAATGAGCTCGCGGCGGTGCTCGATGAGCCACGATACCCCATTGGCGTTGCCGCCTTCCTCATCGGCCGTGAGGGCCAGAATGAGATCGCGTTCCGGCACCCACCCTTCCTGCTTGTAACGCAGCAGGTTGGCCGTGAGAATGGCCGCCATGCTCTTGTCGTCGGCCACGCCGCGGCCAATGAAGTAGCCGCTCTCCTCCCGCATCTCGAACGGGTCGCTGGCCCAGTCGCTGCGTTTGGCCTGAACGACGTCGAGGTGGGCCAGCAGCAGGATCGGCTTGCCCTGGCCCTTGCCGCGATAGCGTACGATGAGATTCTGCTTGGCCGGTTTGTCGGCCGGGCCGACGAGGTGAATGTCGGCGGCCGGGAACCCGGCGGCCCGGAAGCGCGCCGCGACCGCCTCGGCGGCCTTGGTCACGCTGCCCACCGAGTCGGCGGTGTTGATCTCCACCATCTCCTTGTAGATCGCGCGCGCCTCCTGCTGCTGGGGCGTGAGCGACGTGGGGGCTCCGGGGGCGGGACGCAGGATGGGCTGGGCGGCCGCGGGCACCGAGACGACCGCCGACAGCGCGAGAGCGAGCGAGAGACGAGGAGACATGGGAGACGGGCGGAGGTGAGCCCCAACGTTACCTCCCGGCACGGAGATCTGAGAAGTGCGGGGGAGCGGCCAGCGGTCAGGCAGAGACGTGAGCCGGAATGGCGGTGAGCAATGCGTTGGCTCGCGGTGGAAATTGAGGGTGGCCACGCTCGAGTCTCACCCTGAGAACCCTCCGCTTCACGGCTATCCGGGCTCAACGCTCCGCCTGGAAGTCTCCACGCGCAACTCGCCCGCTGGTGTCTCAGCGCGCCCGCTGTCGCCGTGCCCGCGGCCTCCCGGGGCTCAACAGGACCTGCGTGCCGGGCGTACGTTATCAGGCCGCGTTCCCCGCGGATTTCCGTCGCTCTTCCCCCCGTCCCGATCATGCCCAGATCATGACACGCTCCCGTCGTGACTTTCTCAAGGCAGGCGCCACCGTCGCTGCCGGCTCCCTCGTGGTCTCGAGTCCGCTGCTCGCGGACCCGTCACGTTTGGTCACGCCCGTTTCCGACCTGGCCGCCGCCGATGACCCGGTCATCAAGGCGCTCATGCAGGTCGCGATCGACACCGCGAAGAGCGGCGGGGCATCCTATGCCGACGTGCGGGTCGCCGCCCGCCGCCAGCAGAACGTGAACACGCGCGATCGCATCGTGCAGGGGGTGAGCGACACCGACACCTACGGGCTCGGTGTGCGAACGCTCGTCGACGGGGCGTGGGGGTTCGCGGCCACCAGTCGCCTCGACAAGGACAGCGTGGCCAATGCCGCCAGGGCGGCGCTGGGGCAGGCCCGCGCCAACCGCGCGTCGCAGCTCAGGCCGGTGGAACTGGCGCCCACCCCCGGCAATCAGGTGGGCACGTGGACGAGCCCCATTGAAGTCGACCCGTTCACGGTAGCCATCACCGACAAGGTGGCGTACCTGCTGGCGGCCAATGAAGCCGCGCTCAAGGTGAAGGGCATCCGCAACGTCAACTCGAGCATGTTCTTCCTGCGGGAGGAGAAGTCGCTCATGACGAGCGATGGCTCGTATATCGTGCAGACCATCTATCGCACGTCACCCAGCTTGACGGTGACGGCCGTGAGCCCCGACTTCCGTGACTTCCAGTCGGTACAGGGCAACGAGATCGCGCCGATGGGTCTCGGCTACGAGCACGTGGTGAACAGCAAGCTCGCCGAGCATGCGCCGCGCTGGGCCGAGCTCGCCGTGCAGAAACTGAGTGCCAAGCCCGTGGAACCGGGGCGCTACGACCTGCTGCTGCATCCGAGCAATCTCTGGCTCACGGTGCACGAAGTCATCGCGCACCCGACCGAGCTCGATCGCGCGCTCGGTTTCGAGGCCAACTACGCCGGCACCAGCTTCATCGCCCCACCCAAGGATGTGCTGGGCAAGCTGCGGATCGGCACCGACCTGCTCAACATCGTCGGGGACCGCGAACAGAAGGGGTCCCTCGGCGCCATCGGCTGGGACGACGAGGCGGTGAAGCCGGTCAAGTTCGACATCATCAAGAACGGCGTGTTCGTGGACTATCAGACCACGCGCGAGCAGGCCACCATGATGGCCGACTACTACCGGAGTATCGGCAAGCCCGTGCGCAGCTACGGCTGCTCCTACGCCCAGAGCTGGGCCGACGTGCAGTTCCAGCGCATGCCCAACGTGAGCATGGTGCCCGGCAACAACGACGACACCTGGGAGAGCATGATCGCGAAGATGGACAAGGGGATCGCCATCGTGGGCGACGGCTCCTTCTCCATCGACCAGCAGCGCTACAACGGCCAGTTCGCCGGCCAGGTGTTCTACGAGGTGAAGGGCGGCAAGATCGTGGGGCAGCTCAAGGACGTGGCATACCAGTTCCGCACGCCGGAGTTCTGGAAGTCGCTCAAGGCCATCGGTGGTCCGCGCAGCTACCACCTCGGCGGGGCGTTCGGCGACGCCAAGGGGCAGCCCGGCCAGTCCAACTCCGTCAGCCACGGCTGCGTGCCGTCGCTCTTCCAGCAGGTCAACATCATCAACACCGGGAGGACGGCATGAGCGAATTCGCCCCCCGTTCACTCTTCGCCCCAGCCACGATCCTGTCGCGTGCCGAGGCGCAGGAAATCGCGCAGCGTGCGCTCAGGAACTCGCCGGCGCCCGAAACGCGTGTGAGCATCAACAGCAGCGCACGCGCCGACACGCGCTTCGCGCTCAATCAGGTCACCACCTCGGGCGAGAACAGCGACACGCAGGTCACCATCACGGCCTACGACGGCAATCGTGCGGCCAGCGTGAACACCAATCGCCTCGACGAGGCGTCGCTCGCCGCCGCCGCGAAACAGGCGTACGAGATCGCCAAGCTCGTCCCGCCCAATCCGGAGCGCATGCCGGAGCTGGGCGCGCAGAGCTTTCCGGCGCTCAAGGAGCGCGTGCTGTCGCTCCCCACACCGGCCGAGCGCGCGGCAGCGGCCAAGATCGTGACGGAGCTTGCCCGCACGAACGAACTCATCGCCACCGGCTTCATCGAGTGCCGTGCGGGCGCGAGCGCGCTGGCCAACAGCAAGGGGCTGTTCGCCTACGACTCGAGCAGCAGCGTCACCATGACCAGCACGGTGCGCTCACCAGACGGGACCGGCTCGGGATGGGCATGCAGCGATGGCAACAGCTTCGACGAGCTCGATCCCGCCACCCTCGCCGCCACGGCCGTGCAGAAGGCACGTGACTCGCGCAGTCCGGTGGCGATCGAGCCCGGTCGCTATACCACGATCCTCGAGCCCACGGCCACCGGCAATCTCGTGCAGCTCATCGCCGGGGCCATGCAGGCACGTGCGGCCGACGAAGGGCGGTCATTCTTCACCAAGCCCGGCGGCGGCAACAAGATCGGGCTCAAGGTGGTGGATGAACGCGTCACGCTGCTCTCCGATCCCGACGACAACCCGAGCACCGGCGGTGGCTTCGACGACGACGGCATGCCGCTGCAGAAGGTCGTGTGGATCGAGAACGGCGTGGTGAAGAACCTCAACTACGACCGCTACTGGGCGCAGAAGCAGGGGGTGCAGCCCACACGAGCCGGCGGCGGCGGGTTTCGCGGTGCCGGCCGATCGTTGCGCATGATGGGCGGCACCTCGAGTGTGGCCGACATGGTCAAGAGCACCGAACGCGGTGTGCTGGTCACGCGCTTCTGGTACATCCGGCCGGTGGATGCGCGCACGATCCTGTACACCGGCCTCACGCGCGACGGCACCTTCCTGATCGAGAACGGCAAGGTGACGCGCCCGATCAAGAACTTCCGTTACAACGAAAGCCCCATCTTCTTCCTGAACAACCTGGAAGCGATGGGGCCCTCGGTCCGGATCAACGCCAGCGAAAACCTCGGCGCCGGCGGTGCGGTGTTCATGCCGGCCATCAAGGTGCGCGATTTCACCTTCTCGAGCCTCAGCGACGCGGTCTGACCAGGCGGGTTCGTCGGTACGACAAAGCGGTCAGGCCCCGCATGGAGCCTGACCGCTTCGTCTTCTCATGCGCAAGTCACACGGCGTAGACGAACGCGCAGCCAGCTTCTTCGGCCATCACGTTGGCGAAGATGCCGCTGGGTTGCATGATCACCCCCGGCACCAGCATGCTGTTGGCCTTCTTGCGCGCCTCGGCCGCGTCGAGCTTGTCCCGCTGCTGAATCATCCCCACCACGCTCCGGTAGGCCAGGCCGCACCCCAGCACGATGGCCCCGTTCTCGATCTGCTTGTCCAGCATGAGCGCGCGCATGGACGCGGGCGCATCCTGCCCGGGAGCCGGCAACACCGGATTGTGCTTGAGCGTCTTGCCGTCGTCCCCCTTCAGCTTTTCCGCCTTCCCCACCTGATAGGTCGTCCAGAACTCCTGGTTCATCCCCAGGAAGATGCCGTTGTGCCGCACGACGATCACCGTGGACAGGTCACCTGGCAGTGTCTTGAGGACGTCGGTGTACTGCCGCTGCCAGATGCCGGCCCGCAACACGCCCACGCCTCCCTCGACCTCCGGCACGTCGAACATCGCCTTGTGCTTGCCGGTGAGCTTCTTCGGCCACGACACGTCCCACGGCTCGGCCTGCTGCAGCTCGTCCCATTCCGCCGCCGCCGACAGGAGCGTGCTGGCGGGCACCCCGTCACGGGAAGGAGGCGCGGCGTGTGCCGCGCCGGGCAGCGCCATCAGCGATGCGGCGGTGAGACCGGCCTGCCTGAGAAACGTGCGGCGCGCGTGAGACGACATGCGGGCTCCGGAGAAAGAGAGAAAAGGAACAGGGAAAAATCGCACCGTTACCCCGCGCGCGTCCACTCCGCGACTGACCGGTCCCTGTGGCGGAACGGGACGGCGTCGCGTGGTGGACCTGTTGCCGGGAGTCCGGCGGCTGCGGATCGGTCGAAGCGTCGTGCGCTAGATTGCCGGCATGCTCATCCCCCTGCTTTCGCTGTTGCAGCGTGCCGAGCCGCCAACGCGCTATACCGGCGGCGGCTTGCCCAAGGGTGCCGTCATCATCGTGGCTCTGGTGCTCCTCTACTTCCTGCCCAGCATGCTGGCGCTGGCCGGGGGCAAGCGGCGCAAGTGGAAGATCATTGCGGTGAACGTGCTCACCGGGTGGACGATGATCGGTTGGGTCGTCTCGATGATCATGAACTGGGCATACGAAGCGCCCGACGCGGAGTCGCCGGGCGCGTCCTGACCGTGGCCTCGGGATGTCAGGCGATCAGGGCGTGAACACGCAGCTGCTGCGAGCCAGCAGGCGGAATGTCGTCTGGCCATTCGCCACCACCGGCGGCGGACAGGCGCGCAACACGTCGGTGCCACGCACGACCGACGGCACGACGACGGTCGCGGCGGTGGTATCGTTGTTCATGGCCACCACGACGCGTCCGCGACGATAGACGAACTGCTGGTCGGTCACGACCAGGTGCTCGGTGCGGGCGCGGCGCAGATCCGGCTGCGCTGCACGCGTACGCAGCAGGGTATTGACGTGCCGCCACACCGCCTGCTGCGGCGGGGTCCGACCGGCGGCGTCGAACGCATTCACCGTGTCGCTGCGCCACCCACCCGGGAAATCCCGGCGGTTGTCCGGATCCGGCCCTCCCGGAATGGCGATTTCATCGCCGTAGTACACGAGCGGGGTGCCCCGCGTGGTCAGCACCGTGGTGAATGCCAGCTTGAGCCCCTCGATGGTCGCGCCTTGTTCCCCCATGAACCGCGACACGTCGTGCAAGCCCAGGAACGGCATGAGTGCGTCGGGTCGATCATAGAGGTGGTCCCGCATGAGCATCTGCGCGACGGCCCTGATCGGCTTGCCACCAATGAACGCGTCGCGGATGGGGTAATACAGCGGGAAGTCGAACAGATAGTCCACGCCGGTCTTGACCCCCTCGTGCGTGGGGTTCGAGCCTTCGAAAAACCGGATCATCGCCGGATCGCCATCGAACACTTCACCGACCACCCGCAGCGTCGGATACTGCCGCTTGATGGCCGTCATCCAGTCGCGCCAGAAGCGGACCGGCACATACGGCCACGTGTCCTGGCGAATCCCATCCATGCCGCTCATCCCCACCCACCAGAGCGTGTTCTGGATGAGATAGCGGGCCACCTCCGGATCGTCCTGGTTGAAGTCCGGCAGAATGTTGATGAACCACCCGTCCAGCGTGGCGCGCCGCAGCGAGTCGTGCGCGTAGGCGTTGGCGAGCGTCCACGTCTGCCACGTGTTGTTCGGATGTTTCGCCTGCGTGCCGTGGTACCACGTGGGCGTGGGGGCATCCTTCACCCACGGGTGATACGGGCCGCTGTGATTGGCCACCATGTCGAGGATGACCTTGATCCCCGCCTTGTGCGCGTCGTCCACCAGCGCCTTGAACTCGGCCATCGTGCCGAGGTGCTCGTCCACCGCGTAGAAGTCGGTCGCGCCGTAACCGTGGTATCCGGTAGTCGGCTGCCGGTCGTACACCTCGAGCGTATCGACCCCGTCGTTGTTGTCGTAGATGGGGTTCATCCAGATCGCCGTGATGCCGAGCTGCTGGAGATAGGGCAGCTTCTCACGCACACCCGCCAGGTCACCGCCGTGATAGAAGCGCGGCTTGCCGCGATCGAGGATCGCCGGGGACTTGGGCGTGCGGTCGTTGGTGGTGTCGCCGTTCGCGAAGCGATCCGGCATGAGCAGATACACCACATCATCAGGGCCGAAGCCCTGAAAGCGGCCCATCACCGGCAGTTGCGGCGAGATCGTGAACGGGATCCGTGCCGTGCCCTGCGCCGTGCGCAGCGTGAGCGGGTAGTCACCCGGGCGGGCGGTCGGCGCAATGCGCACGTCCACGAAGGCATACGTCCCGGCCGCGTTGACCGCGACGGCTCCGCAGGCGAGCCGCGGGCACGTGACGCGCGCCCCCGCGAGGTTGGCGCCGCGAATGAGCAGCCGCACGGGGTTGATGCTGTGGTTCGCCCACCAGTTGGGCGGTTCCACCTTGCTCACCACCGGCGCCTGCGCCGCCGCCATGGTCGGCAACAGCAGCAGGGCGGCCACGAGCAGGTGGCCGCATACGCGTCGCCCGTCCGTCACGCGGTGACCTCTGTGGGTACCTGGACGCGCATCACCAGCAACGCCGCCAGCACCATGAACACGCCGCCGGCCACCACGGCGGCCATGCGGTTGTTGTCGAGCCAGTTGTTCATCACCCAGCCGAAGCCAAGCGACGCCACGATCTCCGGAATCACGATGAAGAAGTTGAAGAGCCCCATGTACACGCCGGTCTTGCCGGCCGGAAGGGACGTGGAGAGCATCACGTACGGCATGGAGATCGTGCTGGCCCAGGCGATGCCCACGCCCACCATGGACAGCAGCAGCAACGCAGGCGTCTCGATGATGGACACGCTCGCCAGGCCGGCGGCACCGGCAAGCAGGCAGAGCGCATGTGTTGCGCGCGGCCCCCGCGACTTCGCGAGCGGTGGCAGGAAGAACGAGAAGACGAACGTCACGGCCGAGTACACGCCGAAGCACACGCCGCCCCACTCGATACCCTGCTGGTAGCGTGGATCGCTCGGGTCGGTGGCGCCGAACACGTTGGTGGCGACCGCCGTGCCGAAGTACAGCCACATGCAGAAGAGCCCGAACCACGTGCACATCTGCACGAGCGCGAGCTGGCGCATCGTGGCGGGCATCGCGCGCGCGGCGGTGAGGATCTCGCGCGCTCCCGCGAGGAAGCCGGCGCTCTGCGCCTTCTCCCGTTCGAAGGCCGCGAGATCGGCGGGGGGCTGCTCCCTCGTGGTGAGCACCGTGTACATCACGGCGCCGAAGAACGCGACGGCTCCGACATAGAACGACAGCTTCACCGTACTGGGAATGGTCCCCGGCGCGCTGGCCGCCACGCCGAACCAGTTGGTGAGCATCCACGGCATCGCGGAGGCGATGACCGCGCCCAGACCGATGAACAGCGACTGCATGGCGAAACCGCGCGTGCGCTCCTTCACCGGCAGCAGGTCGGCCACGAAGGCGCGAAACGGCTCCATGGAGATGTTGATCGAGGCATCGAGCACCCACAGCAGGCCGGCGGCCATCCAGAGGGCGCTGCTGTTGGGCATCGCGATCAGCGCGAGCGAGCTGAGCACCGCACCGATCATGAAGAACGGACGGCGACGTCCCCAGCGCGGCGACCATGTACGATCGCTGATGTGGCCGATGATCGGCTGCACGATGAGCCCCGTGAGCGGCGCGGCGAGCCACAGCATGGGGACCTCGTCGGGTTTCGCCCCCAGGTACTCGTAGATGGCGCTCATGTTGGCCATCTGCAGCCCCCAGCCGAACTGGATGCCGAGAAAGCCGAAGCTCATGTTCCAGATGGCCCAGAAGTTCGTTGCGGCGCCCGCCTGTGCGACCGGACGGGTAGCCGCCGTGGCGGCGGAACCGGTGGATGCGCTCATCGTTCGTAGACCGAAGTGAGCTCGTGTAGACGCTCGGTGATCGCAGGCGTGAGTTGCGCCCACGTGAAGCGGAAACCCCAGTTGCCCGACTGACGTCCGGGCAGATTCATGCGCGCCTCGCTGCCCAGCCCGAGGACATCCTGCATGGGTACGAGCACCGTGTTGGCCACCGACGCGAGCGTGGCGCGAATGAGCGTCCAGTGCATGTCGGTGCCGTCCGTATCGAGATAGCGTCGCGCGAAGGCCTTTTCGCGAGCCACGGCGTCGGCCGACCGCGTGCTGTCGCCTTCGCCGGTGGAGTGCCACCAGCCCATCGTCGTGTCGTTGTCGTGGGTCCCGGTGTAGACGACGAGATCGCGCACATACCGGTGCGGGATGAAGTTCGAGTCCTGGCCGTCGAAGGCGAACTGCAGGATGGCCATGCCCGGGTACCCGAATTGCGCCCGCAACGCTTCCACCTCGGGCGTGATGAGGCCAAGGTTCTCGGCGATGATGGGCAGTGTGCCCAGCGCGGCGGTGAGCGTATGGAACAGCGCCGCCCCGGGGCCCTGCACCCAGCGTCCGTTCACGGCGGTGGGCGCGTCGCCTGGCACCTCCCAGTACGCCTCGAAACCGCGGAAGTGATCGAGGCGGACCAGATCGAAGAGGGCCAGACCCGCGCGCATGCGCGCGATCCACCACCGATACCCCTCCGCCGCCATCCGCTCCCAGTCGTACAGCGGGTTGCCCCAGAGCTGTCCGGTCTCGCTGAAGTAGTCGGGAGGCACGCCTGCCTGCACCGTCAGCGTGCCGTCGTCGCGCAGCCGGAACAGTGAGGGGTTCGCCCACACGTCGGCCGAGTCGTGCGCCACATAAATGGGGACATCGCCCATGAGCCGAATGCCACGCTCCCGACACGCATGCCGCAAGGCGTGAAACTGTGCGTAGAAGACGCACTGTTCCTTGTAGAGGCGCTCGATCGGGGCCGCGAGTCGCCGGCGCCAGTCTTCGAGTGCCTGCGGATCCCGCCGCCGCGCGCCGGCCTCCCACTCGGTCCATGATACCCCGCCGTGCGCCTGCTTGAGCGCCATGAACAGGGCGTAATCGGGGAGCCACCCCTCGTGCTCGTGCACGAAGTGGCGGATGCGGTCGTCAAAGGGGATCGTGTCGAGCCACTGCGCCAGCGCCGCCTGCTTGGCCGGAATGACGGCGCCGAAATCGACCGTGCGGTCGCTCCCCCCGGACGGGCCGTTGAACCCGGGGACGTGGATGAGCAGCGGATTGCCGGCGAACGCCGAGAAGCACTGATACGGCGAATCGCCATACCCCGTGGGGCCGAGGGGCAGCACCTGCCAGATCTTCAGGCCGGCGTCGGCGAGCCACTGGACGAACCGGTGCGCATCGGGACCGAAGTCGCCGATCCCGCTGGGGCCGGGGAGCGAGGTGGGGTGCAGCAGCAATCCTGCTGCGCGAGCAAACGACATGCGAAGGTGGGAGAAGGGGGGTCGGCGGACTACTGCGGCATTCTCGCCCACACGTACTGCACGGCGAGGTCGGTCGTGCTCCACAACTGCACATCGCCACCGCTACCGTAGCGCGTGGGGTGGGGCCGCCCATTGGGAAACGCATAGCTCCACAGCTCGCTGCGGAACCCGGAGGCCGCCACGGCCTCGCGGACCCGCGTGGCCGCCGTGTGCAGCAACTCCGTGGCGGTGCGATCGTCCCGCACGAGCGGCAGGTGACTCGCGACGCCAAGCAGGAACAGGTTCACTTCCCGTCCCCACACGACGCGCGGCCCGTGATAGGGATCATCGAGAAAGGCCTGCCAGATCGGTGGTGTCGCGTACGCGTCGTTGGCCACGACCGCGCCCACCGCCGGGACGAGCAGCCCTTCCGGATACTCCCGGGCGAAGAGCGACGCATCGCGGCGCAGGGCGGCCCGGTTCACCGGGCTGTCGGCGGCCGGCGCCATGAGTCCGTCGAGAAACAGGCGCGTGGCGGGATCGCTGTTCACCACGCCGATCGGTTCGCCGCGATCGTTCAGCGCGAGAGCCAAGAATTCGATTCCCTCGCCGGTGCGCGGAAACGCGCGCCAGTAGCGGCGTTCGTCCGCCGGCATCACGGCAATCCGCGCCTCCACCTGCTGCTGCACCTCGGCGGGTGTACGGCGTACGACGAACGCCTCGATGGCACCACGCCAGATGCGGATGGCGTTCGACAGCGTCGCCGCATCGCGCGCGTAGCGACCCAGCGGAGTGTCGGCTCGCAGCGCCGGCACGGCGGACCACGTGGCGGGCGACAGGAGGCCGAGATCCCGCAGCGCCTGCAGGATCTGCTGGGTGGCCGCGAGCGCATGCGGGATATACACCGCGTTCACATCCATGGCGTACTTGCCATTGCCATAGCCGGCGCCACTGTCGCGCCAGCTTTGCGCGAACCAGCGCGGCACGCCCTCGTAGGCGGTCGCCGTCGCTTCGCGGGGGGCGAAGGGCACGAAGTTCGAGGTCACCGGGTGCGCCACGTACGGGGCGCTGCGATCGGCGAGCACCGCGAGTTCCGCCAGCAGCAACGCCAGACGGGTCTGCGCGCCTTCGCGACCGGTGAGCCAGGTGCGCTTGCGCGCGGCGCTCACCCGGCGGTCGGCGAGATACCGCGCCGCCAGCAGCGGCAGCTGGTACTCGTCGTCGACCATGTGGTAGTTCTCTCGCGTCATGCGTCGCGCCTGCAGCACGCGCACTGCGCGCGCCCGCAGCGCCTCGGCCCGTGACCGCCCACCGGGCGCGACCGCGGCACTGTCGGCGGCGCGCAGCAGGTGGGTGGCGTCGGCGGCCGCTTCGCGGATGGCCTGCCCGCCGAGCGCCTCCTCGTGGCTCACTTCGCCCGTGGGGGACAGCTTGCGGAGCGCGGCGGCGATGACGAATTCACTCATTTCGGGCCGCCAGATCGGCTGCATCATGAGTGCCGACAGCAGCATGTCCCGCCCGAAGTACGTGGCGTAGGTGGGGAGTCCGGCCATGAGCTTCTCGCGCGAGGCGAGAAGCTCGACGCCCGTGACCTGCCGTTCAATCCAGCGGGCGCGCGTCGCGTCGCCGCGCGTCTGCAGGTCGCGGGTCCACGCCAGGAAATCCTCCGTGAAGATCTCCTGGCGCGTGAGGGGGGTGAGCGCCCGGCCGGTCGTACTTATGGTCACGCGGAAACGGAGCGGGTGTCCGTGGGCTGCCTGCAGCGTCACCACGCGCGCATCGGACGCCACAACGCGCCCGCCGTCGAGGGCCGAGAGCCGCAGGCGCAGTGTGTCGAGGCCGTCGAGGGCCAACTGCTCGATGAGTACCACGCTGTCGCCGGGAGTGCGCCGTGCGAGGCGGGGGAGGAAGCGGGCGCGCAGCTGCGCCAGGGAACTGGCCCGCAGCGCCGCGAGCGCGGCGCGGCGCACGGGGACTGGCTGTGCGTCCAGAGCGGCGGCCAGCGCCGGGTACTCGGCGAGCGCGTACGCGGAGTCGGTGAACGGCTTGAGATGCTCCTTGAAGTACTGCACGTCGCGCTCGACGCGCATGCTCCCCAGCACGAAGCGCCCCACGTGGACTTCGGACTCCGGTACCTCGAGGTCGTACTGAAACAGCCGCCGCCGCCCCTCCCGCCAGACCCGCGCGTCGGTGGAATGCCAGCGAACGGGCGCCGGGGTCCCGTTGGCGGAGCGCGCGGAGAACCCCACGCTCTCGTTTTCCCCGTTGGCAAGCAACTGCACGATGCGCCCCTGCCGGCGATCGAGATACAGCTGCACGGTGTTGCCGTCGACGTCCCGGTGGAATCGGGTGACATAGCCGGCGTAGGCGCTGCTGTCATCGAGGCCGGCTTCCGGAAACGCGAGCACGGGCGGCGACGGGCGGGCGGCGGCCGCCAGCTGTGCGACGAGGGAGAGCGCGAGCAGGCTCACAGGCGCAGGCGAAGGGTATTGGACAATGGAAAGTGTTTCACTGCAACCTTTTAGATAAGTTGCAGGGCCGGCGCCTCGTGTGGAAGCGCCAGGACCGGGGGTGGGTGGGCAGGAGCGCGAGAGGGGCGCGCCGGATGTCGGCAGGCGGGATGTAACGGATGAAACGCAGACGTGCGGGGGAAACTTGCGTGTGGACCGAACGGGCGCCAGCACCCGTTCTGGGGACGCGAAAAGCAAAAGTTCCCACGATTCAATCTTGACAGTTCTTGTGCATCGTTGTTTCATGGCGTTTCACATCCCTTCCTACACGCGACTCACCCCCATCCCGGGTCGCGGGTCGAACATGTTCTCCTCTCGCTCATGGTCGTGCCGCCGGTGGCGGTCACGGGCGTGAGCGATCGAGCCCGCGAGGGCTCACCCACCACACTTGGCGACCACCCTCTCATTATAGATGGAGTCCGGACCCATGGGTCCGAATTGTATCGACAGTGATTCCCCACCCGGTCGCAGGTCCTTTCCAGCCCCATGGAGGCATCGGTTTATGGCGGTAGGCGTCCGTTGGTTGGCCGCAGCAGCAGCGGGTACGCTGCTCACGGCAAGCCAGGTCAGTGCCCAGCAAACGGGCAGAGTCTCTGGCCGCGTGGTTGACTCCGCGACGGCCGGCGTTCTTGCGAACGCATCGGTCCAGGTCGTCGGGACACAGATCGGCACCTACACGCGTAACGACGGTGGCTTCCTGTTGCCGGCAGTGCCGGCCGGGCAGCAGCGTCTGCGCGTCACGCGCATCGGCTACTCCGCGAAGGAGGTGTCGGTCACGGTAACGGCCAACGGGCAGGCCAGCGTGGAAGTCCCGCTGACCGCCATCGCCGCGCAGCTCACGGCGATCGTCACCACCGGCTACGGCCAACAGCGCAAGGAAGCCATCACCGGCGCGGTCGCCACGATCAAGGGCGACGATGCGAACGTGGGGGTGCAGCCCAACGCGACCGGCCTGCTCACCGGCCGCGTGGCAGGCGTGAACGTGATCGCCAACAACGGTGAGCCGGGCGGCGGCGCCCAGATCCGCATTCGTGGCGGCACGTCCATTTCGGCCTCCAACGATCCGCTCTACGTGATCGACGGTGTGCCGATTCAGAACGACCAGACGGAAGCCTCGGGTATCGGCATTGGCGGCGGCCCCGCGCTGGCGCGTAATCCGCTCAACATGCTCAACCCGAGCGACATCGCGAACATCACCGTCCTCAAGGACGCCTCGGCCACGGCCATCTACGGCTCCCGCGGCGCCAACGGCGTGGTGCTCATCGAAACCAAGCGTGGCGCCGGCGGCGTCTCGACCATGGAGTACGAAACGTTCGTGGCGGCCTCGGCGCCCTCGAACCGCCTCGACGTGCTCTCCGGCAACGAGTATCGCGACTTCGTGCGAGGGCTCGTGACGGCCGGGCGGCTGCAGCAAAGCGCCCTCGCCAACCTCGGCTCCGCCAACACGGACTGGGAAGACGCGCTCATGCGCAACAGTTCCACGATCAACCACAACCTCGCGTTCTCGGGCGGCACGGCGACCACGCAGTACCGGGCGTCGGTCAATTTCCTCGATCAGAACGGTGTGGTCATCTCGAACGGCTTCCGCCGCTTCCAGGGGCGCCTCAACGCGAACCACACGGCCGTGGACGGCAAGCTGCGCATGAACTTCAACCTGACCTCGTCGAAGGTCGACAACGATTACCTCCCGTTCGAGAACACGGGTGGCTTCGAGGGTGGCGTGTTCACCAACATGGTGATCTTCAACCCCACGCAGCCCATCCGGACCACCACGGGCGGTCAGTCGGCGTTTTACGAAATCGGTCCGGGGCGCCAGTCGGTGCGCAACCCGGTGGGCGTGGCGGAGCAGGTGGCCGATGACGCCACCACCAACCGTACGCTCGGCAACCTGCAGGCCACCTACAGCGTGACCAGCTTCCTCACGGCCTCCGTGAACGTCGGCACCGACCGCACCAGCGGCGTGCGTCGCACGTACCTGCCGCGCGCCAGCGCGGTTGGCGCCGAGTGGAATGGCCGGGCGCGTCAGGTGAACCGCAACCTCTCCAACAACACGCTGCAGACGCTCCTCACCTTCGCCCCGCGCATCTCCGATACGCAGGAACTCGAAGTGGTGGGTGGCTACGAGTACAGCGATTTCGACAATGGCGAGTTCGGCGCGGAAGGGCGCAACTTCCTGACCGACGCCTTCAGCTACAACAACCTTGGCGGTGGGGCCACACTCGAGGCGCCCTTCTCCTTCCGCGAGCAGAGCCGCCTGGTCTCCTTCTTCGGCAAGGCCAACTACAGCTTCAAGGATCGCTACTTCCTCACCGGCGTGATCCGTCGTGACGGGTCGTCGCGATTCGGTGCCGGCAACAAGTGGGCCGTCTTCCCCGCCTTCTCCGTGGGCTGGAAGGTGAGCGACGAAAGCTGGATGCAGGGCAAGGGCTTCTCCAACCTGCGTCTGCGCGCGGGCTATGGGCTCCAGGGCAACCAGGCCGTGTCGCCGTACTCGTCGCTCATCCTGCTCGAGCCGAACAACGGTGCGCGCTATCCGTTCGGCAACGACGTGGTGACGGGTGTCGTGCCCACGCGCAACGAGAATCCGAATCTCAAGTGGGAGCAGACGGCGCAGTACAACATCGCTGCGGAGTACGGCTTCAAGGACAACAAGTACACCGGCTCCATCGAGTACTACCGCAAGAACACCACCGACCTGCTGCTGACGGTCGCCGTGCCGCAGCCGGCGCTCGTGCCGACCCGTCTCGAGAACGTGGGCAGCCTGCACAACACCGGTGTCGAGTTCACCTTCGATGCCAACCTGATCGAAAAGAAGGACCGCTCGTTCAACACCGGCATCGTGGCCTCGATCGAACGCAACCAGGTCGATGACCTGGGTGGCCGGTCGTTCATCACCACCTCCGGCATATCGGGGCAGGGCCAGTCGGGCAACACCGCGCAGCGCATCATCCCGGGCCGCCCGCTCGGCACCTTCTGGGGTCCGGAATTCGTGAACGTGGACGCCCAGGGCAAGCAGGTCTTCAACAACTATCGCGTGACGCGCGACGCCAACGGCCAGATCACCAGCCGCACCCGCGACGGTACGACCACGTCGCCCGACGGTGACGACTTCGGGGTCATCGGCGACGCGAACCCGGCGTTCAGCCTGGGCTGGAACGGGCGGCTTCGCTGGGGCAAGTTCGACATGAGCTACCTCTGGCGTGGCGAGTTCGGCCGCGACGTGTTCAACAACACGGCGCTGGTCTACTCGACCCAGTCGGCCGTGCTGCAGGGCCGCAACTTCCTGCGCAGCGCGCTCAGCCAGACCGACGGCCTCACGGAGCCGGCCATCTACTCGTCGCGCTGGATCGAGGACGGCACGTTCTTCCGCCTCCAGAACGTCACGGTGGGCTACACCTTCAAGATCCCGGGAACCCGGGCCAACACCGCCCGCTTCTACGTGTCGGGTGACAACCTCCTGCTGTTCACGCCGTACACCGGTTACGATCCAGAGGTGTTCGTCGATGCCGGCCTCGCGTCGCGTGGCGTCGACTACCTCGTTTACCCGCGTGCCCGCACACTGACGTCGGGACTCCGCGTCCAGTTCTGATCACTCCGGACGATTCCCAACTGACCATGCGAAACACCCGCACTTCCCGACTCGCGTCGCTCTGGCGCGCCGGCCGTGTCAGCGCCGCCCTGCTGGCGGCGCCCGCCGCCGTGTTCACGATGCAGGGCTGCACCGACCTCGACGAAACCCCCGTCAGCGCCATCACGCCCGACAACTTCTACAAGAACGCCGATGAAGTGATCGGTGGCGTGGCGTCGGTGTACGCGCAGCTCCGCTCCACCATGTGGGGCTATTACAACCTCAGCCAGGTGTCATCGGACGAAACCGTCGTGCCCACGCGCGGCTCCGACTGGTTCGACAACGGCCGTTGGCTCGATCTGTACCGTCACACCTGGACGCCCACCTCGGGCTCCGGCCTCGAGGACATCTCGGGCGTCTGGAACGACCTGTTCGGTGGCGTGGCGCGTGCCAACGTGCTGCTGAGCGCGCTCGAAACCACCGAGGTGCCCAACAAGGCCGCCATCGTGGGCGAAATGCGCACCCTGCGCGCGTTCTACTACTACCTCCTGATGGACTTCTTCGGCGGCGTGCCCATTGTCACGACGACCGAAGTCAAGCCGCGTGAACAGGCGACCCGTGCCCAGGTGTTCGCCTTCATCGAAAAGGAACTCACCGAGTCGCGCGCCGCGCTCCCCGATGCGTGGCCGGCCAACCAGTACGGCCGCGTGACCAAGTCGGCGGCGGACGCCATCCTGGCGAACATGTACCTCAACGCCCAGGTGTTCACCGGCACGGTCACGGCCACGGGGCTCACCCGCGGTCCGGCCAAGTGGAACGAAGCCATCGTGGCCGCCGATCGCGTGCTCAACTCGGGCCGCTTCAGCCTGCCCGCCGACTGGCGCACCAACTTCTCGCCCACCAACGAGAATTCGCCGGAGAACATCTTCGTCGTGCGCCACACCAGCAGCCCGGGTGGCCTCGGCATGTCGTTCCAGATGCGCGGGTTGCACTACAACTCGTTCAACCTGTCGCCGTGGAACGGCTTCGCCACCATCGCCACCACGTACAACACCTTCGACGACGCGGACGATCGCAAGAGGGTGTTCCTCGTGGGGCCGCAGGTCGACCTCAAGACCGGTCAGCCCATCCGCGACCGCGCCGGTAACCCGCTCGTCTTCACGCCGGAAATCCGCGATGTGACGCAGGCGGGCGAGGGCGAAGGCGCGCGCGTCTACAAGTACCCGATCGACCCCGCGGCCACCGAGGGCGGCAACCACGGCAACGACTTCGTGTACTTCCGTCTGGCCGAGATGATGATGGTCAAGGCGGAGGCGCAGAACGAGCTGGGGCAGACGGCATCGGCCATTCAGCTCATCAATCAGGTGCGTGCCCGTGCCTTCAACCCGGCCCGTCCCCTGGCGGCAAACCTGTCGCAGGCCCAGGTGCGACAGGCGATCTTCGATGAGCGCCTCTTCGAGTTCATCGGCGAAGCCAAGCGTCGTCAGGACATGATCCGTGCCGGCACGTACACCAACGCCCGTCTCTTCAAGCAGGCGTCGGCGCCGTACCGCATCCTCATGCCCATCCCGCAGAACCAGATCGAAACCAACCCGCTGCTCAAGCAGAACCCCGGCTACTAAGCTGTAGGGAAGGGTTCCGAAGGTCGCCACGGCCTGCGTTCACGAACCGAACGCAGGCCGTGGCTTTCATGGCAGTTTCCCCCTCGAGACGTGACTTCGTTCATCCCGCGCCCGATCGTGGCGCTTCAGCCCCTCGTCATCGGCTCGGCGGCACTCATGCTCGCCGCCTGTGGCGAACGTGGCGCTCCCCGACTGGCTGACGCGCCGTCGGTCGACAGCACGCTCTTCACGCTCATGCCCTCGGCCTACACGGGCGTGGCGTTCACCAATCGGGTGGTGGACTCGCAAGAGCGCAACGTGTTCACGTACCGCAACTTCTACAACGGTGGCGGGGTCGCCATTGGCGACCTGACCGGTGACGGCCGGCCCGAGATCGTCCTTACGTCCAATCAGGACGGGCCCCGCCTCTACCTGAATGAAGGGGCGTTCCGTTTTCGCGACATCACGGCGGCGGCCGGCGTGCAGCCGGATCGGCCATGGACCACCGGTGTCACCCTGGCCGACGTCAATGGCGACGGACGGCTCGACATCTACATCAGCCATGCCGGCGATGGCGAACCGGCCACGCGCGCCAATACCCTCTGGATCAATCAAGGTCTCGGCGCCGACTCCGTGCCCACCTTCGTGGAGCAGGCGCGCCGGTACGGGATAGCCGACGAGGGCTGGTCCACGCACGCCGCTTTTGTCGACTTCGATCGCGACGGGGATCTCGACCTGTTCGTGATCAACAATTCGCCGCGCCCGGTCAACAGCTTCGGGGTGCGCAACACGCGCGACGAGCGGCACCCGTACGGCGGTGACCACTTCTATCGCAATGACGGCGACACCTTCACCGACATCACCGAGCGCGCCGGTATCTGGAGCACCGAAATCGCGTTCGGGCTTGGGGTCGGTGTCGGCGACGTGAATCGCGACGGGTGGCCCGACATCTACGTGGCCAACGACTTCCACGAGCGCGACTACCTCTATCTCAATCAGAAGGACGGCACCTTCAAGGATGTGCTGGACACGGCCATGCCGCTTACGAGCTACTTCTCCATGGGCATGGACATCGCTGACGTGGACAACGACGGCTGGCCGGACGTCTACACCACCGACATGATGCCGGAGGACGAGTATCGCATCAAAACCACGGCCATGTACGAAGGATGGGATGTCTACATGGCCAAGGTGCGCGATGGGTATGGCCACCAGCTCATGCGCAACATGCTGCAGCGCAACAATGGCGACGGGACCTTCAGCGACGTGGGCTATCTGACGCGCACCGCCGAGACCGATTGGAGCTGGAGCGCCCTCCTCGCGGACCTCGATCAGGATGGCCGCAAGGATGTCTACGTGACCAACGGCCTCGCCCGGGACGTCACCTCGCAGGACTATGTGGCGTTCCTGGCCGACCGGACCACCATGGAACGCGAAGCGAGCGCGAAGCGCGTGGACTACATGCGCCTCATCAATGCCATGAGCTCCACCCCCATTGCCGACTATGCCTTCCGCAACGACGGCGCCTGGAGCTTCAGCAATCAGGCCGATGCCTGGGGGCTGGCCACGCCCAACATCTCGAGCGGCGCGGCGTACGGTGATCTCGACGGCGACGGGGCACTCGATCTGGTGGTCAGCAACGTCAACGCCGAAAGCTTCGTGTACCGCAACAATGCCCGGACGTTGCTCACGGACCGGCACTGGCTGCAGCTGCGGCTGACCGGCCGCGGTCGCAACCCGTTCGCCGTCGGTGCCCATGTCACGGTCCATGCGGGCGTCGACCGCTACGTGCAGGAGCTCTATCCGGCGCGTGGGTTCCAGTCGAGCGTGGACTACGCGCTCACGTTCGGATTGGGGGCGCACACCACGGTCGATTCCATCGTGGTGCTCTGGCCCGACGGGACCCGGACGCTCGCGGCCGGTGGGGCGGCCGATCGCGCGCTCGTCATTGCGCAGGCAGCCGACGCGTTACCCGCCGCTCCGTTTGCACCGAGCCGGGCACCGGCACTGCTGGCCGACATCACGGCGCGGTCCGGGCTCGGTTTCACGCACACCGAAAACGAGTTCGTCGACTTCGACCGCGAGCGGTTGATTCCGAAGATGCTGAGCACCGAAGGCCCCGCACTCGCGGTGGGCGACGTCAACGGCGACGGACTCGACGACGTGTACCTGGGTGGTGCCAAGGAACAGGCCGGGGCGCTTCATGTGCAGAATGCGAGCGGCGCCTTCACGCTGGTGCCGACCCCGGCGTTTGCGCTGGACGCCATCTCCGAAGACGTGAGTGCCGCCTTCTTCGACGCCGACGGTGACGGCGACCGCGATCTGTACGTGGTGAGCGGAGGCAACGAGTACAGTGAAGACAGCCCCGCGCTGCAGGATCGACTGTACTTCAACGATGGACGCGGGCGCTTCAGCAAGGCCGAGGGACGACTGCCCGTTGCGCTCATCAGCGGCAGCGTCGTCGCGCCCGCCGACGTGGATGGTGACGGGGACATCGATCTCTTCGTGGGCGGGCGCAGTGTCCCGTGGAAGTACGGCGCCGACCCCCGGAGTCAACTGCTGCTCAACAACGGTCGCGGCACCTTCACGGACGCCGTGGCCAATGCGCCGGGGCTGCAGACCGTGGGCATGGTGACCGATGCCGTATGGAGTGATGCGGACGGTGACCGCCGCGTCGATCTGGTACTGGTGGGCGAGTGGATGCCGGTGACGGTGTTCCGCAACCGCGGCGGCGGACGATTCGAGCGGATGGTCGACGACGTGTTGGGCGCCAGCGACGGGTGGTGGAACCGCATCGTGGCCGTCGATCTCGACCGCGACGGGCGCGACGAATATCTGCTTGGCAATCTCGGCCGCAACACGCGACTGCGGGCCACGCCCGATGAACCGCTCCTGCTGATCGTGAAGGATTTCGACAACAATGGGTACGTGGAGCAACTCATCGGCATGTACAACGGCGGCAAGCCCTATCCGCTGGTCTTGCGCGACGACCTGATCAAGACCGTGCCGCCCTGGAAGGCGCGCTTCCTGAACTACAAGGACTACGCGCTTCAGACACTCGATGACGTGGTCCCGGTAGCCGAGCGGCAGCGCGCCATCGTGAAGCAGGCCCGCCGTCTGGCGAGTGCCGTGCTGCGCCGCGGCGCCGACGGCCGGTTCACGTTCACCGACCTGCCGCTGGAGGCACAACTGGCCCCCGTGTACGGCATCACCACCACGGATGTGAACGGTGATGGCCGGCTCGACGTACTGCTGGCCGGGAACTTCGATGGCGTGAAGCCGGAGCTGGGGCGCATGGCGGCCAGTGAGGGGCTCGTGCTCCTTGCTGAGGAATCTGGCACGTTCACCGCGGTTCGCCCGGCCGACAGCGGCTTTCGCGTTCCCGGACAGGCGCGCGCCTTGGCGCGCCTGAAGAGCCGTTCCGGCCAGCGCGTCCTCGTGGCACGCAACAACGCGGCGCCGCTCGTCTTCTCGGTTGCACGTCCATGATGCGCCCTCGGCACTTCTTTCAGGCGGTCGCCGTGGCGGCCGCGTCCATGGGCCTCGTCGCGTGTGAGTCGCGCCGTCCGGCGGCCTCCGAGCTGCCGCGTTCCACCGAGCCGCTGCACGAAGCCATGCAGCAGCTCACCGGCACGATGGTGTACGACATCTTCAGTCCGCCGCAGGCCAGTCGCGTCTACAGCTATGCCAGCATTGCCGCCTACGAGGCCATCCGTCAGGGCGACACGGCCTGGCGGTCCCTGGCCGGACAGGTGCGCGACATGCCCGCCGTGCCGGCTCCCGATCGGACCCGGAACTACTCGTTCGCGCTCGCGGGCGTGCGCGCCTTCCTCACCGTGAGTCACCAGCTCACCTTCTCCCGCGAGCGCATGGACTCCGTGCGCACGGCGATCACCAGCCGGTACGCCGACGCGCTCCCCGACGACGTATACGAACGCAGTGTCGCCTACGGGGATACCGTAGCGCGGTTCGTGCTGGCCTGGGCCGGCACGGATCGATTCAAGGAATCGCGCGGGTTGCCCAAGTACAGCATCACGCGGGATCCGGGGCGCTGGCGTCCCACCCCGCCAGCCTACATGGATGCCGTGGAGCCCAACTGGGGCACGCTCATCCCGTTCGTGATGGATTCGGCCAGTCAGTTCCGCCCGGCCCCCGCCATTCCCTTCGACACGCTCAAGGGCACGCCCTTCCATACGCAGGCGCTCGAGGTGTACGAGAAGGGCAAGACCCTCACCGAGGAAGAGCGCCTCATTGCGTCGTTCTGGGACTGCAATCCGTACACCATGAACGTGCAGGGGCACACCATGTTTGCCACCAAGAAGATCTCGCCGGGTGGCCACTGGATGGGCATTGCCGGCCAGGCTTCGCGACAGGCCAAGGCCTCCCTGGTGGAAAGCGCCGACGTCTACGCGCGCACGGCCCTCGCGCTGGCCGACGGCTTCATCGCCGCGTGGGAGGAGAAGTTCCGGTCGGGCGTCATTCGCCCGGAGACGGTGATCAACAACTACGTGGACGAGCAGTGGACGCCGCTGTTGCAGACGCCGCCCTTCCCGGAGTATCCCAGCGGCCACAGCGTCATCTCCACCTCGGCGGCAGAAGTGCTCACCAGCATCTTCGGCGCGAACTTCGCCTTTACCGACTCCGTCGAAGTGCCGTTCGGATTGCCGGTGCGCTCTTTCCCGAGCTTCGAGGCGGCCGCCAACGAGGCGGCCATCAGCCGGCTGTACGGCGGCATTCACTACCGGCAGGCCATCGAAGAAGGCCAGAAGCAGGGGCGTCGGGTGGGGCAGCACGTGGTGGCGCGCCTCGTGACCAAACCCGGCGCCGCCGTCGCTGCCCGGTGAACAGCGGCGCTGGGCCTTCGTGGCGCCGGTGGACTGGCGTCGTGGCTGCGGTCGCGGCCTTCGCCGCGTGCGGTGCGCCGCCCGGCGGAGATCGCCCCACGGCGGCCGACTCGGCGGCTGAGGGGCTGCCGCTTTTCGAGTCGCTGCCCGCGTCCCGTACCGGCATGGCCTTCGTCAACACGCTGCCGGAGGCGCCTGAGTTCAGCATCCTGAACTACCTGTACTACTACAACGGCGGCGGCGTCGCGGTCGGCGATGTGGATGGCGACGGACGACAGGACGTCTACCTCTCATCCAACCTCGAGTCGAACCGTCTCTACCGGAATCGCGGCGACTTCACCTTCGAAGACATCACCGCGCGCGCCGGTGTGGCCGGCCCGCCAGGATGGAAGACCGGCGTCTCGATGGCCGACGTCAATGGGGATGGCGCGCTCGATCTCTATGTGTCGGCGGTGAACTACCTCACCATGGCCGGACGCAACGTGCTGTACATCAACGACGGCACCGGCGTGTTCACCGACCGTACCGACGCCTACGGCCTCGCCTTCTCCGGTTTCTCCACGCACTCGCTGTTTTTCGACTATGATCGCGACGGCGACCTCGACCTGTTTCTGCTCAATCACTCCGTCCATACGGAGCGACAGATCGGTGTGGCGGCCCGTCGCGATCAGCGACACCCGCAGGCCGGCGACCGTCTCTATCGCAACGACGGCGCGCGATTCACCGATGTGAGCGCGGCGGCGGGCATTTTCGGGGGGGTCGAGGGATTCGGTCTGGGAGTGGTGGCCAGCGATGTGAACCTCGATGGCTGCCTCGACGTGTACGTGGCCAATGACTTTCAGGAAAACGACTTCCTCTACCTGAACGACTGCCGTGGCCGCTTCACCGAAGTGGGCACGCAGGCCTTCAGCCATACGAGTCGCTTCTCCATGGGCGCCGATGCGGCCGACATGAACGACGATGGGCGTCCCGACATCATGACGGTGGACATGCTGCCCGAGCAGGAGTCCATCTTCAAGACCTCCGCGAGCTACGAAGGGTGGAATCTCTTCGACATGCGTCTCCGCGCCGGGTACAGTGTGCAGTACCCGCGCAATGCGCTGCAGCTCAATCGGGGAGACGGAACATTCGCCGAGGTGGCGCTGCTCGCCGGTGTTGCCGCGAGTGACTGGAGCTGGGGGCCCCTCTTCGCCGACCTCGACAATGACGGACGCAAGGATCTGTTCATCACCAACGGCATCTATCGCCGTCCGAACGATCTGGACTACATCAACTATGTCGGCAACGAAGCGGCGCAGGCGGCGCTCGCGCGTGGGGTGACCCGCGCCGAGAACCGGGAACTGCTGCAGCGCATGCCGCAGATTCCCCTGGCCAATCATGCCTATCGCAACGACGGAGATCTGCGATTCACCGACATGGCCGAACGGTGGGGGCTCGGCGAGAAGGGGTTCAGCAACGGATCGGCGTACGTGGACCTCGATGACGACGGTGCGCTCGACCTGATCATCAACCGCATCAACGCGCCAGTCGCCGTCTATCGCAACACGGCGCGCGCCAACGGCAACACCACGCACTGGCTGCAGGTGCGACTCGCCGGCAGTGGCCGCAACACCGACGGCATCGGCGCCAAGATCACGGCCGTGACCGGCGCGCATCGCCAGCTGCTCGAGCAGCAACCGGTACGCGGCTTTCAGTCGAGCGTCGATCGGCGCTTGCACTTCGGGTTGGGTGCGTCGGCCGTCGTCGATTCGCTCATCGTCGTCTGGCCCGATGCACGGTACGAAATTCGTACCAACGTGGCGGCAGACCGCTCCATCACGCTGCATCAGGACAGCAGCGCCGGCCAATGGCGGTATGCCCCCATCCGCCTGCAGCGGACGGCGGACGATGCGCCCGCCGTCGACGCGGCGGTGCCGCACCTCGAGAACGACTTTCTCGACTACAACCGCGAACCGCTCATGCCGCACGTGGTGTCAGCGGAAGGGCCCGCCCTCGCAGTGGGGGATGTGAACGGCGACGGGCGCGATGACCTGTATGTCGGCGGTGCCAAGTGGCAGCGCGGCACGCTGTTGCTGCAGCAGCGCACGGGCCGCTTCGCCGAATCGAGTGCGGCCACCTTCGCTGTCGACAGTACCGCAGAGGATGTGGACGCCACCTTCTTCGATGCCGATGGCGATGGGGATCTCGATCTCTATGTGGTGAGCGCGGGCAACGAGTTCTGGAGTGAGTTCGCGGAGTTGGACGACCGGCTCTACCTGAACGACGGCCGAGGCGCCTTCACCCGCGCCGTGAACGCCCTGCCGGCCGGTGTGCGCGAAAACGGCAGCACCGTGACCGCTGCCGATTTCGATGGCGATGGCGATCAGGATCTCTTTGTCGGCAGTCGCGTGGTGGCCCGTGAATACGGTCGGACCCCCACCAGCCACCTGCTGCGGAACAACGGTGCGGGGCAATTCACCGACGTCACCGAGTCCGTGGCTCCCGGCCTGGCACGAGCGGGGCTGGTGACTTCGGCACAGTGGGCCGACGTGAACGGCGACGCGCGCCCCGATCTCGTGGTGGTGGGCGAGTGGATGCCGGTGCGCATCTGGATCAATCGTGGTGATCGGCTCGAGGAGCAGGCCGCCGCCGGCGGACTCGCTGCGGCCAGCGGCTGGTGGAACAGCCTCTCCGTGGCCGACCTCAATGGTGATGGCGCACCGGATCTCGTGCTCGGCAATGCCGGCACCAACGGTGTTCTCCGGGCCTCGGCCAGGGAGCCGGTGCGCATGTACGTGCACGACTTCACCGGCACCGGCAGCACCAAGCAGATCATCACCCGCTTCGTGCAGGGCGTGGCGTATCCCCTGGCTGGCCGCGACGAGCTCGTGAAGCTCATGCCGGCCATCCGTGGGAAGTATCCTACCTTCACGGCCTTCGGCGCGAGTCGCCTCGAGGAGATCTTCGACCCGGCCGAGATCGCGAAGGCCGAGGTCAAGGAAGCGACCACCTTCGAGAGCGCAGTGGCCATCAACGATGGACGGGGGCGCTTCACGCTGCGCCCCCTGCCCGTAGCCGCGCAGCTGTCGATGACGTTCGCCACCCTCATCACCGACGCGAATGGCGACGGCCATCAGGACATCTTCCTGGCCGGCAACGCGTACGGCGTGCCGCCGGTGATCGGTCGCTACGACGCGTCGCGCGGTGTCCTGCTGCACGGCGACGGGGCCGGTGGGTTTCGCCCCGCCGAGGCGACGGTGTCCCCGACCATTGACGGGCAGGTGCGCGCGCTCGCTCCCGTGCGGCGCGCGGGCAAGCCCCCATGGATGGCCGTCGCGCGAAACGGCGCTCCCCTGCAGCTACTGACGTTTCCGCGCTCCTTTCTCCAGACACACGCCCAATGACCCGGCTGACCACACTCGACTACGTCGTGATGGCCATCTACTTCGTCGTGGTGCTCGGCATCGGCTGGGCACTGCGGCGCATGATGCGCACATCCACCGACTTCTTCCTGTCGGGTCGGTCGTTGCCCCCGTGGGTGACCGGACTGGCATTTCTCTCGGCCAACCTTGGCGCCCAGGAAGTCATCGGCATGGGCGCCTCCGGCGCCAAATACGGCATTGCGACCAGTCACTTCTACTGGATCGGCGCCATCCCGGCGATGGTATTCGTCGGCATCTTCATGATGCCGTTCTACTATGGCTCGAAGGCGCGCTCCGTCCCCGAGTACCTCAAGCTGCGTTTCGATGAGAAGACGCGCACCTTCAACGCGCTCGGTTTCGCAGCCATGACGATCTTCTCGAGCGGCATCTCCATGTACGCCATGGGGAAGCTGCTCAACCTGCTGCTCGGGTGGGATTTCAATACCAGCGTGCTGGTGTCGGCAGTCATCGTACTGGCGTATGTGACCCTGGGCGGACTCACCAGCGCCATCTACAACGAAGTGCTGCAGTTCTTCATGATCGTCTTCGGCTTCGCCCCTCTGGTGTGGGTGGGGCTCAAGCAGGTCGGCGGCTGGGACGGCATGACGAGCAAGCTGTCTGCCGCCGCGGTGCAGCGTGGCCTCCCCGAGTACGCCTACACCAACGTGTGGCAAGGCATGGGCTCGGCCACGACCAATTCCATCGGCATCGAATGGTTCGGCATGGTCATGGGGCTCGGCTTCGTGCTCTCGTTCGGCTACTGGTGCACCGACTTCCTCGTGGTGCAGCGCGCCATGGCCGCCGATTCCATGACGGCGGCACGGCGCACTCCCCTCATTGCCGCAGTGCCGAAGATGTTCTTCCCGTTCCTCGTGATCGTGCCCGGCATGATCGCGCTGGCCATGGGGGACAACATCATTCCCGCCAAGCTGACGGCCGCGGGAACGCCGCTGCTGGACACGAACGGCAACGTGGTGCTGGACTACGATCTGGCCACTCCAATGATGCTGGTGAAGCTCTTCCCCACCGGCATGCTGGGCCTGGGGCTCACGGCCCTCATTGCGTCATTCATGTCGGGCATGGCCGGCAATGTCACGGCGTTCAATACCGTGTGGACCTACGACATCTACCAGGCGCACATCAAGAAGCACGGCACTGACGAGCACTACCTGTGGATGGGGCGCGTGGCCACCGTGGGTGGGATCGCGCTGTCGGTGGCGGCCGCCTACGTGGCGGGCGCCTTCAACAACATCATGGAGTTGCTGCAGCTGGTCTTCGCATTCGTGAATGCGCCGCTCTTTGCCACGTTCGCGCTGGGCATGTTCTGGAAGCGCAGCACCGGGCATGGTGCGTTCTGGGGGCTGGTGGCGGGCACGGTCGCGCCAGCCATCCACCATGGGATCTCGTTGGCCAATGGCGCCACCCCGGGCGTGAAGGGGGGCTTCTTCGGTGTGGTCCTCAGGTATCCCAGTGAGATGGCGCAGACCTTCTGGACCGCGGTGGCGGCGTTCACGACCTGCTTTGTCGTGACGATCGTGGTGAGCCTCGCCACCCGGGCACGGCACGCGGCGGAGCTGGAGGGGCTGGTGTACTCGCTGACACCGCGGCCGGTGGACGATGTGAAGGCGTGGTACGAGAAACCCAGTGTCTTCGCCGTGGCCGTCATGCTGGCCATGGTGGCGCTCAACGTGATGTTCTACTGACCGGGAGCGACGACCATGAGTGGTGGCGCAGGGATGGATCTTCGCCTGCCGATCGGCGGGCTCTTCGTGGTGCTGGGCGTCATCCTCGGCACCTACGGCATCATGACCAACGGCGATACGGCCATGTACGAGCGGAGCGCCGGCGTGAACATCAACCTCGTCTGGGGCGGGGTCATGCTGGCCTTCGGCGCCCTGTTCCTCGCGCTGGCCCGGCGCGCGGCCAGGCGTTGAGCGAGGGGCCGTCGTCCGTGTCGTCAGGCCGGGCCGCGTCGCAGGCCGAACGCGGCATCGATCAGCCAATGTGCTGTTGCGCCCTGCGGCGCGATCAGGCGATGCTCGATGCCCAGGATGGTGTCGATGATCGGCTCCCAGGCGTCTCGGTTGCGGGCGAGACGCCGTTCGTGCGTGTCCCGGTGCGTGGCTTCGAGGAACACGCGCACGTCCAGGCCGTCGAGCATCAGCACATAGGTGCCCTCCACCACCAGCACCTGCAACGCCGAAAAATCGCGGACTTCCTCATCGAAGCGGTTGCCGGGGTAGTTCACCAGCGGCGCGCGTACCTCGTGGTGCCCCGCCCGAAACGCGGCAATGTGCTCGTCAATGAGCGACAGCTGCACCTCGTGCGGCCCCACGGCGCCGAGGTCGGCCAGCCGGAAGGCGTGGTTCGTGCGCGGTGGCCGGATGAAGTAGTTGTCCTGGTTGAGGAACGCCGTGGGAATGCCGCGGGCATTGAGCGCATCGGCCAGCTGGGTGGCCGTCGTACTCTTTCCACTGCCCGACTCCCCCGCCACGCCAATCACGAGCCGATGTCCGTCGAACGCGCCATCCGCGTCGAGTGCCTGGACGAGCCGGGTAACCGCGGTGGTGCTCAGGCCATCCATGTCCACGCCTCCGGGCCGCGCTGCCGCGCGAGATCGAGCAGCACGAAGCCGGTCGCGGTGTACGCCATGCCGGCCGTGCCCAGCGCTTCGCCCGTTTCGCCGTGGAAGTACTCCTCGAAGTCGAAATGCGTAAGGCGGAGGAGGTGAGCAACCGTGAGCGCGTGCAGGGTGCCGCTGGCGGTCACGCGCCCATGACGCGCGAACGCCACCCCCAGCCATCCCAGCCACACGGGCCAGATGCCGCCGTTATGGTATTCGTGGGGACGGTTGCGAAATCCATGCAGATGGTAGCCTGCCAGCGCGTCCCAATCACGATCCCCTTCGTGAATGACCGGCGAGAACGCCGGGACCAGCGCGCCGTGCGCGAGGAATCCCTGCTCCATCCCGTCGAGTATGCTTGCGCTGCGGTGCGGCAGCAGGTCGGCGATGGCGAGCAGGGCGCACGCCGCGAGGTCGAGGTGTTCGTCGGTACGCACCGGCGAGGTGGCAGCAACCGGAAACCGGCGAGGCCCGCCGCACTGCCAGTCGGTGGACGGCCAGTACCGCTCGTCGATGACACGGGCAATGGCCGCCGCCTTCTCGGCCCAGGCTGGCCTGCCGGCCAGCGGCGCCAGCAGGCGCAACCCCCAAGCGCGCAGAACCTGGTCGTACAGGATGTAGCCATCGAACGGATACTCGTCGGCCCAGTTGCCACCGGCCGGGACGTACACCAGGTGGCGGCCATTGTACTCGATGCCTTCGAGCAGGGCCACGACCCCCTCTACCGACTCGGCGAAGTCCTCGTAGCGGGCGTGGCCTCGCGCACACAGCAGCGCTACCCCCACCAGATACCAGGTGGCGGAATCGAAGCGTGGCGCGAGGGTGCCGAAGCTCACCTGCTGGCGCCCGTCCGGTCCCGTGCGGAAGTTGGACGCGATCTGACCCTGCGGTCCCTGCAAGGTCCGCAACTGTTCGAGCGTGCGCCGCAAGCCGGTCACGATCTGCTCGTCACCGACCGCCAGGCCGGCGACGCCCGCCATGATCGCGTCGCGCGCAAATACCGCCGCATAGTTGGCCACGGCGCTGCGTGACGCGAGGATGCCCTGCGGCGTGGCCAGTGCACGCAGCAGGACGATGGATTCGTCGAAAGGAAGTTGATCCTTCATGGAGAATCGATGGCAAGTACCGTGACTGCAGCGCCGACGCCGACGGCGGCCTCCACCGCGCCGAGGAAGCCGCATCTGTCGTTCCTGTCGATCGTGAACATGAACGTCGGCTTCTTCGGAATCCAGTACAGCTTCGGGTTGCAACAGAGCAACATGAGCCCGATCTACCGGTATCTGGGGGCCGACGAGGCGAGCCTGCCGCTCCTCTATCTGGCCGGCCCGGTCACGGGACTCATCGTGCAGCCCATCATCGGGGCCATGAGCGATCGCACGCTCAGTCCCCGAGGGCGGCGCACCCCGTACTTCCTCATCGGCGCCTTTCTCTGCTCGCTGTCGCTGTTGGCCATGCCCTTCAGTCGGACCTTGTGGATGGCTGCCGGCATTCTGTGGATTCTCGATGCCGCCAACAACATCACCATGGAGCCGTACCGCGCCTACGTCTCCGATCGACTGGATGATGCCCAGACCTCGCTCGGGTTTCTCACCCAAAGCGCCTTCACGGGACTTGGCCAGACCCTGTCGTACATCACGCCATCGCTGCTGGTGTTCCTTGGCATGAACCGGGATGCCGTGAACGACCGCGGTATTCCCGATATCACCATGCTGGCCTTTCTGATGGGCGCCGTCTTCTCCACGGCGTCCATCCTCTGGTCTCTCCGTCGGGTCCCCGAGTTGCCGCTCACGGTTGAGGAGCGCCAGCGGATCGAGCGCATGCCGCGGGGGGTCGGCCATACGTTGAAGGAGATCCTCGATGCCCTGCGGGAGATGCCCACGACCATGCGGCAGATGGTGGCAATGAAGTTCTTCCAGTGGTACGCGATGTTCTGCTATTGGATCTACATCGCCCCCGCGCTCGCACTCACGCTCTTCGACACCAAGGATCCCGCCTCGGCCGGCTTCCGTGAAGCCGGCCTCGTGACCGGTCAGGTGGGCGCTTTCTACAACTTCGTCGCCTTCGTGTCGGCGTTTGCCATGGTGCCCGTCACCCGACGCCTTGGCGCCAAGTGGATGCATGTGATTGCGCTGAGTGCCGCCTCCCTGGCGATGCTCGCCCTGCCGGCCATTGAAAGTCGGGCGCTGCTGTTCGTCCCCATGCTCGGCATCGGACTCGCGTGGGGGAGCATGATGGGCAACCCGTATGTGATGCTGTCCGATTCCATTCCCAAGGAGCGGGTGGGGGTGTACATGGGGGTATTCAACATGTTCATCGTCATCCCCATGCTCATCCAGAACCTCACGCTGCCGCTGTTCTACGACACGCTGCTTGGCGGCAATCCCGCCAATGTGATTCGCCTCGCCGGGGCCTTGCTGGGGTGCGCCGCCGTGGCGTGCGCCTTCGTGTCGGTGCGCAAGGCACGGGTGACGGCCGCCTGATCGCCTGTGTCCCGACCACCATGCCCGGTCGTATCCGCGGAGGCGAACGTCGACGACGTGAGGGATCTCTCGAAGCGGGCAGGGGGCGGCGACTACCCGATACAGGACGGCGTGGCATGGACCAACGGGGGGGTGCTCACCCTGTCGCGGAAGGTCGCACCGCACGAGCGATGGCGCGGCACGACGGCACCCGAATCGAAACCGAAGGACAAGTGTAAGTCCGGCAAAGGTTTGCGCCTCGCGGGATTGTCAGACCCCGCCGCGACATTCCGTGCACCCTCCAACGTGGAGCTTGTGCATGGATACTGTATTGCAGCTCGACCACTTCGCGGTCGACGGGTCACAATCACCCAATGGCAACCCCGGTGTCATCGTCCGGGTCTTGCTCACCATCAGCGGCACGGCACCGCAACATGCGGCGCGCCCGCCCATCGGGCTCTCGTTCGTCATCGACCGCAGCGGCTCCATGGGCGGCGAACGGATCGAGGCGGCGCGCTCTGCCGCTGCCCGCGCCGTTGAACGCCTGCACCCCGATGATGTCGTCTCCGTGGTGGCCTTCGATGATCTCATCGAGACCGTTGCCATCCCCGATCGGCGCGCGCGCCATCAGCAGCTGGCGGCCATGCTGCAGCAGATCGACGCGCGCGGCTCCACGAACCTCAGCGGCGGCTGGCTGCGCGGGCGCGAGCACATGCAGCATGCGCTGGGCATGATCGGCAACCTGCCGGGCTCCTCACGTCGCATCCTGCTGCTCACCGACGGTCACGCCAACGCCGGCATCACCGAGGTGAGCACGCTGGTGGAACTGGCCCGCGCCGCCCGCAGTCTGGGGATCACGACGACCACGGTGGGGATCGGCGAGGGCTACGACGACGCGCTGCTGCGCGCCATGGCCGATGCCGGAGGCGGCAACGCCTGGTACATCGAACGACCCGACCAGTCGCAGGATGTGCTGGCGGAGGAGCTGGGCAATCTCCTCTCGATCTGTGCCCAGGGTGTGGTCGTGCAGCTCTCGCTGGAAGACGCCGTCGCGGTGGTCGTGGTGCACTCCGATTGGAGCACCTCCCATTCAGCGCCAGGCACCGCGGTGTTCGACCTGGGTGATCTCTATGCGGCAGAACCCAAGCCTCTGCTGCTCGAACTGTTCGTCCCGCAGGACCGCCTCGCGAGGCATGCGTTACATCGTGCCGCCATCGCCACGGTACAGGTGAGTGCCGACGTGCTCACCGCCAGCGGGAGCGTGGAACGCCGCATCACGCGACTGCCCATTGCCTCGTCACTGGAGGGGCAGCGTCATCTCGAACCCGACGTCGAATTCGCCATCCTGCTGGCCCGGGCGGCCAAGGCGCGCGAGACGGCCGCGCAACACCAGCGCGAGGGGAAGGCCGACGAGGCCACGTTGGTGATGCGCACGGCCGAAGCCGATCTCATCAACAGCGCCCTGGCCATCCATCCGCAGTTCGGCGCCAACCTTGCGGCGCAGGCTGCCGACATGGCCGCATTGGCCGAGAAATACGCACAGCGCACGTACTCGGAAATGGACGCCAAGTACCAGCTGCAGCGCACCTACAATCAGCGGCGCGGCAAGAAGGCGTACGACGAACTGCTGCAGCGCAAGCCTCCCGAATGACGCCGATGTTGTGCCATTGAATGCGCGGTATTGCCGTACCGGTGCGGAGCGCACGTCGCGTGCTCCGCACCGGGCGGAGCCCCCGCGCGTGGCGATGCGTGGCTGTTCAGGTCACCAGCAGCGACGCCACGAATCGTGCATCGCTGGGCGCCAGCGGGAGTGCGGCCAATGTCACCAGTGTGCCCCACGTGAGCGCCTCGTGTTCCAGTGCGCGCGGCTCTCCCGCGATGCGCGTTGGCAGGAAGACGATATCGTAGGGTGAGTCCGGATCGGCAATCACCATTGCCGGCGCATCGACGTGAACCACCGCCACGCCCAGCTCCTCCTGCAGCTCGCGCCCGATGGCGTGATGATCCGACTCGCCAGGCTCGCACTTGCCGCCGGGAAACTCCCACAGGCCGCCATGACGCTTCGTCACCGGGCGCTGGCACACCAGGAACTCCTCGCCACGGCGAATGACGGCCGCTACCACCCGGATGCGCAGGCCGCCGACCTCGCCGGTCACCGTGCGGCGGGCGTCATGGCGTAACCACGGCGAGGTACTTGTCGTACCACGCGAGATAGCGGTCGTACCGGTCACGCACGAAGCTCGGCCGCGAGATGCCGTGGAACTGCCCCGGGTACACGATCAGCTGCGTGGGGACACCCAGCGACTTGAGGGCCTGATACATCTGCTCACTGCCGGCAATCGGCACGTTGAAGTCCCTTTCCCCGCCCATGAAGAGCGTGGGCGTCCGGATGCGATCCGCCTTGTAGAAGGGGTAGCTCACCTTTTCCCACACCTTCGGGTTCTTCCACGGGGCACCGAGTTCGTTCTCGTACTGGAAGATGTACTGGTCACTGCCGTACATGCTCGTCTGCAGCGCGCTGCCCGCACCGCTGGTGGCCGCCTTGAACCGCGTGGTGGTGGCAATGGTGTAGTCGGTGAGAATCCCCCCGTAGCTCCACCCGCCGATCCCCAACCGGTTCGGGTCCACGAAGCCAAGCGACAGCACGTGATCCACGCCGGCCAGCAGGTCCTGCACTTCCTTGTTGCCCCAGTCGGCAAAGATGGCCTTCTTCCACGCCTGACCACGTCCACTGCTGCCGCGGTAGTTCACCTGCAGCACCACGTAGCCGTTGGCGGCGAACAGCTCGCGTTCGAACTGGAACAGGTGCTGGTCCTGGCCATTCGGTCCGCCGTGAATGCGCAAGAGCAGCGGATACTTCTTCGTGGCGTCGAAGCCAACGGGCTTGGTGAGCAGTGCCCCCACGGTGAGCCCGTCCCGGTTGCGAAACTGCACGTCCTCGGTGGTGCCCAGCTGCAGCGCCGCGAAGGCGCTGTCGTTCACGTGCGTCAGTGCGCGCAGGGCACCGTTGGCCCACGCAAACACTTCGGCCGAGCGTTGCGCCGTTCCGGTGTTCAACACGGTGCGCCCGCTGGAGGCGACATCGTACGACGTGACTACGCGCCGTCCGTCCGCCAACCGGGTCACCGCGCCCGTGCCGACATCCACCTGGGCGAGGTGCTGGGCACGATCGTCACCCACGAGGAACCGCAGCGACGTGCCATCTGCCGACCAGGACAGTTGACTCACGTCCCGATCGAGCGCGGTCGTCAGCAGGCGCGGCGCACCACCGTCGGCGGAGACCACCGCGATGGTGTTCTGCGTGTACGCCGAGAGTTCGGGCTCACTGGCCTGCAGGTAGGCGATCCGGGTACCATCGGGGCTCCACACCGCACCAGCATCCGGCCCGCGCCACGTGGTCAGCGTGCGCGGCGTGGCGCCGGCCACGGCGTCCACCACGAACAGGTCGCTGTTGTTGGAGCGATCAGGGTCGCCCTCGGTGCGTTCACTCGTGAACACCAACCGTGTGCCATCGGGTGACCAGCGCACCTGGCGATCGTCGAAGTCGCCGCTGGTGATCTGCACCACCTGCTTCGTGGCCACGTGCACCACGTGAATGTGGTCACGGCGGCGATCCAGATAGCCATCGCCGTCGCGCTTGAACGCGTACCGATCGATCACGATGGGCTTGGGGGTGCGCGACCGCAGCGAATCCGGCTTGCCGTCGTCGGGATCCGGATCATGTGACACCAGCGCGATGCGCGTGCCGTCGGGCGACCACTCGTACTCGCTGACCCCACCCTTGAGCTCGGTGAGCCGCACGGCCTCACCGCCGGCGCGATCGAGCAGCCAGATCTGCCCGCCTTTCGACTCGTACCGCCCCGAGACGAACGACAGGTAGCGATTGTCCGGGCTCCAGCGGGGGTTGCTTTCCCCCTCCGGCGAGCCGGCCATCTTGATGGTGCGGGTCCCCTCCCAATTCACCATCCACACATCGCTGTCACTCCGATCCTTCGCCGAGTCCACCGTCACGACGGTGTAGGCGATCCACTGCCCGTCGGGGGAGATGCGGCCGGCGCCTACGTCACGCAGGCGGTAGAGATCGGTGGAGCGCAGGGGGCGGGGGAGCGTCGACGGCGAGGGTGCCTGCCCGTGGGCAATGGTCGGCACGCCCGCGATCGCGAGCGAGGCGAACAGGGCGAGTCCCAGCGAGAGCGAGAGCGTATGGCGCATTGGGGGTTCCGGAAAGGACGGAGAGCGACGACCGGCGGCCGCAACCGTGGCAAAGATATCGCGCACACGGCTGTCCGGGTTCTGCCCATGGCCGGCCACGCCACGTGCCCGTAGCGTTGTCTCATGGCCGCCGACACCCTATTCCGCGCCAGGGGGCTGACCAAGGTCTATGGGACCGGTACCGCCCAAGTCGTGGCGTTGCGCGCCGTCGATCTGGACCTCGTCGCCGGCGAGTTCGTCGTCATCCTCGGGCCCTCGGGGAGCGGGAAGTCCACCCTGCTCAACATCCTCGGCGGCCTCGATGTCCCGAGTGCCGGGGACGTGACTTTCCGCGATCATGTGCTGACCGGCGCCTCTGAAGACGCCCTCACGCAGTATCGCCGCGAGCACGTGGGTTTCGTCTTTCAGTTCTACAATCTCATCCCCGGACTCACGGCGCTCGAGAACGTGCAGCTGGTCACGGACCTCACCCGGAATGACCCGCATGGGCGTGGCGCCGAAGATCCCGCCGAGGCGCTCCGTCTCGTCGGCTTGGGTGACCGGCTCGATTTTTTTCCGGCCCAACTGTCGGGCGGGGAGCAGCAGCGGGTGGCCATTGCCCGCGCCGTGGCCAAACGCCCCGACGTACTCCTGTGTGACGAGCCAACCGGTGCTCTCGACTTCGAGACCGGCAAACTGGTGCTCGATGCCCTGCGCCGGGCCAATCGCGAACTGGGAACCAGCGCGGTGGTGATTACCCACAACGTGGGCATTGCCGCCATGGCCGACCGCGTGCTTCGCATGCGCAGTGGCGCCGTGATCGAAACGTCCGTGAACGCGTCGCCGTGTGAACCGGCGCAACTCTCGTGGTAACGACCGTGTCGCGCCCGCCGCCTCCGTCCAGGATCTCGATGCTCACGCGCAAGGCGTGGCGTGACGTCTGGCATCAGCGCGGCCCCTCCATTGCGATCGCCATCGTGGTCATGGTTGGCGTGGCGAGCTTCGTGGCCATGCAGTCCATGGTGCCGCATCTGCGCGGCTCGCAGCAGCGCTACTACCAACAGGCGCACTTCGCGGATCTGTGGGTGTCGGTCTCGCGGGCTCCCGACGCGCTCGCCGCCGACTTGCGCGCCATCCCCGGTGTGGACGCCGTGGAAACGCGCGTGGCCGAAGATGTGGTGCTCGAGGTGCCCGGACTTCCCGGCCCCGCCACAGGTCGCGTGATGAGTCACCCCGCCGGTCGTGAGCTGGCGGTGAATCGGCTGCGCCTGCGCACCGGGCGGCTCATGTCCTCCCTGCGCGATGACGAGGTCGTGATCAGCGACGGGTTTGCGACGGCCAACGGCCTCGCCACGGGGGACACGCTCGGAGCCGTACTCAACGGGCGCTGGCGCCGTCTCGAGGTGGTGGGCGTTGCCCTCACGCCGGAATACGTCATGGAAGTGCAACCCGGCGCCTTCTTTCCCGACAACCAGCGCTATGGTGTGCTCTGGATTGCCGAGAGGGCTGCCCAAGCCGCCTTCGGACTTCAGGACGCGTGGAACGAGGCCACGCTCACCCTCGACCGGACGACCTCCGAAGCCGCCGTGATCGAGACCGTAGATGCTCTGCTGGCGCGGTACGGCTCACTCGGCGCGCACGGGCGCAACGAGCAGCTCTCCCACCGATACCTGACGGACGAAATCCGACAGGCGGCGGCGTTCGGTACCGCCGCGCCCCTGATCTTTCTCGGGGTCGCCGCCTTCCTCGTGAATCTCGTTCTGGCTCGCGTGGTCGCGGCCCAGCGTGAGCAGATCGGCATGATGAAGGCCTTCGGCATCTCCAACGGGATGTTGATGCGCCATTACGCGCTGATCGCCTTCACGCCGGTGCTGCTCGGTGCCGTCGTCGGCACCGGGCTTGGCCTGTGGTTCGCCGGCGTGCTCGCGGAACTGTATTCGCAGTACTATCGCATGCCCGACGCGACGTTCACCCCGCGTGCGGGTACCATCGCGGTCGCGTTTCTCGTGACCGGTCTTTCGGCGCTGATCGGTACCGTGGGGGCCGTCCGACGGGTCGTACGACTGCCCGCGGCGGAGGCCATGCGGCCGGAGGCACCGCTGCGCTTCCGGCACAGCTGGTTCGACGGGTCGTGGGTGCATCGACGTCTCTCCCCCATGGCACGACTCACCGTACGCAGCATGCTCCGTCGTCCCGCGCGGGCGGCGCTGGCCACCCTGGGCATGGCGCTCGGCGTCGCCGTGGTCATGGTTGGCGGGTACGCGTACGATGCCATTGCGGTCATGCGCGATGTGCATTTCACCGAAATACAGCGGGAAGACGTAGCGGTCACCTTTGCGCGAAGCGAGGGTGACGAGGCACTTCGTGAATTGGCGCACCTGCCCGGGGTGCTCCGGGTGGAGCCACTCTGGTCCCTGCCGGTAACGCTCCGGCACGGTCCCCGCGAACGGCGTGCCGCCATCACGGCACTCACGCCACGAGCCCGGTTGCGGCGCGTGGTGGACGGCGCGCGGCGCGAGAGAACGATACCAGGCGAAGGACTGCTGATGTCCACCGCGCTCGCTGAACTCCTCGCGGTCGGCGCCGGCGATTCGGTGCAGGTGCAGGTGCTGACCGGTGAGCGGCGCGTTCGTACGCTGACGATCGGGGCGCTGGTGAACGATCTGATCGGCACCGGCGTGTGGATGGGGCGGGAGGGGATGGTGCTGCTGGCCGGCGGCACCGCGTACGACGGCGCCGTGCTTGCCGTGGACCCGACGCAAACGGACCGGCTCATCGCGCAGCTGCGGCGCACCCCCGGCGTGGCCAGCGTCGGCGAGCGCGCCGATGTCCTCGCGAGCTTCGACAAGGTGATGCGCGACAGCTTCGGGGTAACGTTGCTCGCCTTGCTAGGGTTCGCCGTCGTGCTCTCCATGGGCGTGGTTTACAACACGGCGCGCATCTCGCTCTCCGAACGGGGGCGAGAGCTTGCCAGCCTTCGCGTGCTCGGATTCTCGCGACAGGAAGTGGCCACCATGCTGTTCGGTGAACTGGCCGTCCTTGGCGTGCTCGCCATACCACTCGGCTTCGCCCTCGGTGCGGCGCTTGCCGCGGCCATGGCAGCCGGCATGAGTTCCGAGCTCTTCCGGCTGCCGTTCACGCTGTCACCGCGTACCTATGGCTGGTCGGTGGTGGTGCTGGTCATTGCCGGCGTGGCCTCCTCTCTCCTGGTGCGACGGCGTCTGGATCACCTCGACCTCGTCGCCGTTTTGAAGACCCGCGAATGACCACGCAACAGCGATCCCCTGGAGGGTGTGCATGGTGAAGAAGCGACGCGTATTGGTGCTCAGCGGTGCGGTGGTGCTTGGCGCCGCGACGTGGTGGTGGGTGCGGCGCCCACCGGTCCTCACCGTCGAGATCGCGCTGGCGAGCGTGGGGCCACTTCGGGTCACGATCGAGGAGACGGGGACCACGCGGGTGCGCGCCCATACCGACGTGAATGCCCCGGTTGGCGGACGCTGGGTCCCGGCCCCTGTGAAGGAAGGCGATGTGGTGAGCGCCGGGACCCGCCTTGGCATACTCTATCCGGCACCGCTGGATGCATCGGCGCGGCAGCAGGCCACGGCGCGCGTGGGAAGTGCGGGCGCGTCCGTCGCCGAGGCCGAGTCGAGGCGGACCGCTGCCCGCACGGCGCTGGAAGAGGCGCGCCGCGCACAGGGCCGCGCCGAGGCGCTGGGCACCGCCGGCGCCATCGCGCCGCAGGATATCGAGCGGGCGCGCGACGCCGTCGTGCTGAGGGAGAGCGACGTCCGGGCCGCTGACGAGCGACTCCGCGTGGCGCGCTATGACCTCACCGTGGCGCGCGCGGCGCTCGAGGGGGCCACCGGTGCCTCCAGCGGCCTCGCCCTGTTCGCGCCCATGAACGGGGCCATCCTGGCCATTGCGGAAGGACACGAGCGTGTCGTGCCGGCGGGAGCACGCCTGCTCGAGATCGGCGAGCCGCGTGACATCGAGGTGGTCGTTCCGCTACTCACCGCCGACGCGCTGCGCGTACAGGAAGGCGCGAGCGCCCACCTGTCCTTCGGCACTGCGGTGTCGGCTTCGGATGGGCAGCGCACCGATACCGTGGCCGGCCGGGTCGTGCGCATCGAACCGTCGGCCTACACCCGCATGTCTGCACTCGGCGTCGAGGAACAGCGCGTCAATGTGGTCGTCAGTGTGCCCGCCACTGCCGTACACGTTGGTGACCGTTTTCGCGCCGATGTCCGGATTACCGTCCGGGAGGCAGCTCGTGTGCTGCGGGTACCGGCGAGCGCACTCACGCGCGATGGCGCAGCATGGAACACCTGGGTGGTTGCGCGCGGCCGAGCCGACCGTCGCCTCGTGCAACTCGGTGAACGGGGAACGGACCAGGTTGAAGTGCGGGCCGGACTCCAGCCAGGGGACACCGTGGTCCTGTTTCCCGGAGACCGATTGCAGGCCGGTGCACGGATTCGCGTGGCCCGAACCACGCCAACGCCGCCCTGACCCCGCCCAGCTGAACGTCACGGTCACGCGGACACCAACCGCGCGCGATACCGCAGGGCGCGTGGCGATTCCTGTCAGGGCTTGGCGGGCGTCACGCGCGGTGCATACAACTCGAGATCGCGCCCCATGAGCAACGTGGCCAGCACGACGCTGGCGCTGATCCAAAACGGGCTCTGCTTGCCGAAGGTATCGAAGGCCACGCCAAGGATCACCGGAAACGCCACGCGGGTGACTCCGCCGAAGGTCTGCTGCACCCCCATGTAGAGGCCACGCTCGGCGCTGCTCACGATGCGCGACAGCATGGCTGTCACACACGGGAACGTGAACGCCGTGCCGAGCGGGAGCATGCCCACCGCCAGCGCCAGCAGGGAGAGGTTGGGCGCGAACGAAAGCCCCACCAGGCCGCTGGCCAGCAGCAACAGGCCGATGCGACTGAGCTGCGGCTCGCCCACCTTGTCCACGAGGCGTCCCAGCATGAGCGCGCGCACCACCACACTCAGCACGCCGATGTACATGAAGAAGTAGCCGATCGTGGCTTCCGTGACGCCGAAGCGGTCGGCAAGAAACAGGGCGAGAATTGCCGTGGTGCCCTGAAAGGCACCGATCGCCAGCGCGTAGATCAGGATGAGTCGTGACGCCGGCTCGCTGGGATGGCTCACCACCCGCATGACCGCTTCGCGCGACCCCTTCGGTTTGGCCTTGGTCCCGTCACCGCCCGGTTTGCGAATCTCGGTCAGGTACTTCGATGCGAAGATCATGTTCACCACACACAACCCGGCAGCCACCAGCCCGGGGGTGTTCTTGCTCCAGAGCTGCACCCACGAACCGATCACCGGACCCAGCGCCACGCCGGCATTGGTGGCCGCGGAAAGCCAGCCAAGACTCTTCGCGCGGTCCTCGGGGCGTGTCGCATCGGCGACGTACGCCTGAATGACGCTTACGGTCCCGCCCCCCGCGCCCTGCACGATGCGGGAGAGAAACAGCAGCCACAGACTGTCCGCGTACGCGAACACCACGTAAGCCACCGCGCTGGCCCCGAGCCCCACCATGAGCGCCGGGCGGCGCCCGTACTTGTCGCTGAAGCGCCCCCACACCGGCGCGCTCAGCAGCTGCGCCACACTGAATGAACTCACCAGCAGCCCGACCACGGCACCGCCCGCACCGAGCGTCTTGGCGTAGAAAGGGAGCAGCGGCAGGATCATCAACAGGCCCAGCATGTCGATGAACGCCGTCACCATCAGGACCGCGAGTTTGCCGAACGCCGACTTGCCGTCGTCGATGGGGTGTTCGTCGGTGTGGGAATGCGGTGCGCTGCGCTGGCTCACGAGGCGGGGTCAGTCGGTCTTGCCAAGAGCGGCCGGGGCCACGCTGCGCCCCACCACACCCGCCAGAGCCACGATGGTCAGCAGGTAGGGGATCATTTCCACGAACTGGCTTGGCACCAGCTGCGCCCCCTGCAGCTGAATCTGCAATGTCTCGGCAGCGGCGAACAGCAGGCAGGCCGCGCCCACGCGGACCGGCTCCCAACGACCGAAGATCACGGCGGCGAGGGCAATGAAGCCGCGGCCCGCCGTCATGCCGTCGGTGAACTGATGCTGGTCGAGCGCCAGATAGGCGCCCCCGAGACTCGCCAGCGCACCGGCCAGGTAGAGCCCCTTCAGGCGCATGGGGTTCACGGCCACGCCCAACGTGGCCGCCGCCTCAGGCTTCTCCCCCACGGCCCGCGCGCGCAGTCCGAACGGCGTGCGATACAGGAGCCAGGCCAGCGCCGGCAGTACAGCCAGACCGATCCAGACGACCGGATTGAGGAAGCTCGCGAACATGGCGTTCCCCACTCCCTCGCCGCCAAAGCCCGGTACGCGCGGGGAGTTGCTCGAACTGTCGAACACCAGGCGCAGGAAGTACCGCGTGCTGGCGGCCACGATAAGGTTGATGGCCACCCCCACCACCACCTGGTTCGCCCGGAACCGAATCGTGGAGACGGCGAGCAGGCTGGTGATGATGCCACCGGCAACGAGCGCGCCCAGCAGCCCGGCCCACGGGCTGTTGCCATAGTAGCTCCCGAGTGCCGCGCCGAAGGCGCCCGACAGCATGAGCCCCTCGAGCCCCAGGGCGATGATCCCCACCCGTTCCGACATCACACCGCCCGCCGCCGCAAGCAGGTAGGGGACGGCAATGCGAATGGTCTGCAGCAGAAAGGCGAGCAGGATCATGCGCCGGCCCTCGTGGCGCCGGACGGGTCTCGGCGGGCCAGCGAGGCCGTGACGCTCGCGGCCGCCGCACGGATCTGCTGCTGCACTTCGGGCACGGCGGTGGCCACCGACAGGATGACGGCCGCGGTGAGAATGTCGGTGAGCTGCTTGGGCACCACGGCGTTCACGGCCAATCCGCCCTGCGAGAGCGTGGCGAACAGCAGCGCCGCCGCGAGAATGCCGAACGGATGATTCCGCCCCACCAGCGCCACGGCAATGCCGAGAAATCCGGCGCCCCCCGCAAACCCTTCTTCGTAGTAGCCCTTGTAGCCCAGCACGAAATTGACGCCGCCCAACCCGGCCAGCGCGCCGGACACGACCAGACTTACGAGCCACACGCGCGGTACCCGAACCCCGCCGTACTCTGCCGCGTCCGGCTGCAAGCCGACGGCGCGCAGTTCATAGCCACGCTGCGTGCGGAAGAGATACCACCAGCTCACCGCGGCGGCGCCAAGGGCAAGCAGCAGCGTGAAGTTGACGGCACTGCCGCGAAACATCGGGAAGGCGTCGGCCAGTCGGGGCACGGTGCCCGCCGCGATATCGGGAGTGCGCAGCGTTTCCGGCAGGTGCAGCTTGGCGGACACGATCCAGTTGAGCAGGGCCAGCACGATGAAGTTGAGCATGATCGTGACGATCACTTCACTGGCGCCGAACCGCGCGCGCAGGGCCCCCGGCACGGCGCCCGTGGCACCGCCCACCAGCATGGCGGCCCCGACGCACAGGGGAACGGCCACAACCGCGGGGGTCGCGGCAGGCAGTACCAGCCCCACCACGGCGGCACCGAATCCGCCGGCCGCGAGCTGTCCCTCGGCCCCCACGTTGAAGAGGCCAGCGCGCCCTGCTACCGCGAACGCCAGACCGGTGCAGGTGAGGGTCGTGGCCTTGTAGAGCACCTGGCCAATGCCATAGGCGTTGCCCCACGTCCCCTTCACGAGCAGCGCCCACACCGCCGCCGGGGATTCGCCGAAGGAGAGAATGAGCAGGTCCCCCAGCACCGCGGCGAGGCCAAGGGCCACCACGGCGGGCAACACGGCCTCCAGCACACGGGCGCCGCGCAACGATGGTGTGGCCGTATCGCTCATGCTGCCGCTCCGGTCATGAAGGGGCCGAGCTGCTCGGCCGTGCAGCCGGCGGCCGGCTGCACCGCCACGAAGCGGCCGCCATACATCACGGCGATGCGATCGGAGAGCGCCAGCACCTCCGGCAGGTCGGCACTCACCAGCAGGATCCCCTTGCCGGCGTCACGCGCCGCGCGCAGCTGTGCGTGGATGAATTCGATGGCGCCCACGTCCACTCCGCGCGTGGGCTGCGCGGCCAGCAGGACGCTGAAGGCGCGTCCCATTTCCCGCGCAATCACGATCTTCTGCTGGTTGCCACCCGAGAGCGCGCGCGCCGGCAGCGTTGCCAGCGGCGGTCGGATATCGAAGCGCTGCACCTGCTCGGCCGCGTGCATGGCGATGCGTGCCTGATCGAGTCCACCGCGGCCGCCGAAGTGATGCTGTCGACCCAGAATGAGGTTGTCCGCGATGGAATAGTCGAGCACCAGCCCTCGCCGATGGCGGTCCTCCGGGATATGCGACAGGCCGCAATCGGCGCGCTCACGCACCGACAGGCGGGTCAGATCGTGCGTCCCCAGGCGCACCTGTCCCGCCTGCGGCTCACGCAGGCCGGCGATGGCCTCGAGCAACTCCGTCTGTCCGTTGCCCTCCACGCCGGCAATCCCCAGGATTTCCCCCGCGCGCAGGTCGAACGACAGGTCGAGCACGGCCGGGGTGCCGCGGTCGCTGCGTACCCGCAGGCCGCGGACCTGCAGCACCGGCTCGGCCGCCGCGCTGCCGGTGGCCGCGGCACCGTGCGCCGAGCTGTCGCGCACGGCGCCAACGGCATCGAGATGCAGGTTCACGTCGCGCCCCACCATCGCGCGCGCAATGTCACGCGGCGTTACCCCCTTCGTGGCAAAGCGCGAGACGGTCGTCCCGGCGCGCATGACGGTGATGTGATCGGACACGGCAACGACTTCATCGAGCTTGTGCGTGATGAGCACCACGGTGCCACCGTCCTCGCGCAGGGTGCGCAACACGCCCCAAAGCTCCTGGACCTCCGGCGGCGACAGGACGGCGGTGGGCTCGTCGAGAATGAGCACGCGCGCTCCGCGATAGAGCGCCTTGAGAATCTCGACGCGCTGTGCCTCACCCACGCTGAGATCGGCAATGCGTGCCCGTGGATCCACGTGCAGTCCGCAGCGGCGGCACAACGCGTCCACCTCGACCACGGCCCGGTGCAGGTCGATCGTCATTCCCTTGAGTGGCTCGCTCCCCAACACCACGTTCTCCGCCACCGTGAGGGTGGGCACGAGCATGAAGTGCTGATGCACCATGCCCACGCCGGCCGCAATCGCCTGGGTGGTCTTCCACCCGGTGACGTTGCGCCCATTCACTTCCACGGTGCCGCCGTCGGGCTGGTACAGTCCCGCCAGCACGCGCATGAGGGTACTCTTGCCGGCGCCGTTCTCGCCCACCAGCGCATGAATTTCGCCGCTCGCCACCTCGAGCGACGCATCCCGGTTGGCCACCACCGCACCGAACGTCTTGATCACGCCGGCCATGCGGATGGCTGGTGTGCCATGGCGTGCGGTACTCATCGCGACTCCGCGCGGCTGGACGGCACGGCGATGCGTCCCGCCACGATGTCCGCGGTGAGCGAATCGAGTCGCGCCCGCACGGCGGGAGGGATCAGCGCGCGATTGTTGTCGTCGTAGATGTACCCCACGCCGCGTTCGGCCAGGCCGAATTGCTGTACGCCCCCGGTAAACGTGCCGTCCTTGACCGATTGCACCGCCGCGACCACCGACGCGTCGATCCCCTTGATCATGCTGGTCAGGATGAAGCCCGGGGCTTCGGTGTACTGATCCGCATCGACCCCGATGGCGAGCTTGCGGGTGGTGCGCGCGGCTTCGAAGACGCCGAGGCCGGTGGAGCCGGAGGCATGGAAGATCACGTTCACGCCCTGGTTGTACATTGCCAACGCCATCTCCTTGCCGCGGCCAGGATTGCGGAACGCTTCGGGGGTGACGCCGGCGTAGTTGGCGATGACCGTGCAGTCGGGGCACACGTGCCGGACGCCCGCGCGATAGCCGGCCTCGAACTTGTGGATGAGGGCGATGTCCATGCCGCCCACGAAGCCCACCTGCTTGCTCTTCCCCACCAGCGCCGCGAGCGCGCCCACGAGGAACGACCCTTCTTCCTCGCGGAACTTGAGCGCGCGCAGGTTGGCCGGCAGCGGCAGCGGGCTGCCGGTGGAATCCAGCGGCACCGACATGTCCACGTTCGCGAAGCGCACGTTGGGATACTCGCGCGCCAGTGCGAGCACGTCGTCGGTGAAGATGAAGCCCACGCCGATCACGAGGTCCATTCCCTCGGCGGCCAGCAGGCGCAGTCCGGCTTCGCGGTCGGATCCTTCGCCGGGCTCGATATACGTCACGCGGGCGCCCAGCTCACGCTCGGCGCGCTCGCCGCCCAGGTAGGCGCCATCGTTGAAGGACTTGTCCCCGCGGCCGCCCACGTCGAATACGATGCCGACATCGAGGCCATCGGTCGTGTCGGCCACCGTGGCACCGGCCGGCCGGATGGTGAGCAGCGCGAGGTGGGCGAGGAGGAGCGCCCCGATCAGAGAGAGGGTGCGGCGCATGGCCCCGAAGGTTCGCCGTCCGGTGCTCCCGCCGGAAGCCCTTGCCACCACGAGAACGGGCCACGGGGGATACCCGTGGCCCGTGCTCGTGGCGCCCAACCGGCGAGGGCGGCCGCCTACTTGATCGGCTTGTACCGGTAGGCGTAGATCTTCTGCCCGGTCGCCTTGAGTTCCACGTTCTTCCGGTCGCCCTTCTTCAAGGCCCCCGTTTCCGCGGTGGCGCTGGCCACCAGGGTGCCGGCTTCATCGAGGAACTCCGCCGTCACCGTGTAGGAACCGGTTGCGGCTACCTGCTCGAGGGCCAGCGTCAGCGTGGCCTGCTCGGCCCCGCGCGAGAAGCCCGCCACCTCCACCTTGACCGGCAGGTTTTCGGCGTACGTCTGGTACTTCACGAGCGAATCGGTCCAGGCCTTCTTCTCGGCCGGCAGCTTGGCCGACTTCCCCATCCCCTGAGACGCATAGGCGAAGAACATCCAGGCGTCGTAGTTGTTGGGGTCCAGTGCCACCAGCTTGCGGCTCGGCTCGAACATGTCCTTGAAGCGATCCTTGCCGTACAGGGAGGCGGCGAAATTGCGCAGGCCGTCACGGCTGTTCGGATTCTTCTTCACCGACGCCTCGAACAGCTTGAGCGCGTCGTCGCTCTTGTTCGCCCGCGTGGCGATCACCCCGCCCACGGCGAGCGTCATGTCGCTCTGCTTGTCGGGATTGGCGAGCATCTCGGCGTACACCTGCCCCATGCTCGCCGTGTCCTTCGACAGCGTGAGCGCTTCGGCCCAGTTGTTGTAGTGGTTCGGCACGTCCGGGCTGTCGGGCGCATTGGCGATGAGCGCCTTGAACGACCCGGCCGCGTCCTTGGCCAAGGCAACCTGGTCGGCGCCCTGGGCACTTCCCGCCAGCTCGAGCTGCGTCATGGCCACGTAGTACATGGAGCCGCTCTTGAGGTCCCGGTACGACGTATCGGTGCCCGCCCGCTCGATGACGTGGCGCCAGTGCATGATGGCCGCCTTCTTGTCGTTCTTCTGGTTGGACACGTTCGCCAGCACATAGTGCGCGTACGGGCCATCGCTCAGCAGCATCGACCGCTTGGCATAGTACTCGGCCGAGTCGAGCTTCCCGGCGCTCGAGGCCGTCAGCGCCGCCTGTGTCTGGGCCAGCCACAGCTCGTTCTGGCGCTGCGCCTTGATGTCGGCTTCGCAGGCCGGCGAGGCGGCAACGATGGCCTTGTAGGCCGCGTCCACCGCCGTCACGAGATCGATCGTTTCCGTGGGGTTGCTGACCAGCCCGATGCTGCTGCGCACCGGCACCGCCGACTGGCCGGGCTCGAGGGCCCACATCTTGTACACTTCACTGAGCATGAAGTGGTAGCCGGTCAGGTTCTTGGCGTACCGCTCCGGCTTGGTGTCGAGCTCCTTCGCCATGGTCGCCAGCAGCTTCTTGCGCTGCTCGGCGTTCTGGGACGACTTGGCCTGCTGGTACGACAGCGACAGCATCGCCAGCTCCTTGGGCTGGTTCACATCGATGTTGCACGACGCCGATACGCCGCCCGGCTGGGCGACGGCCGTCGCGGGGACAGCAGTGGTGAGCGACGCCGCGGCCGCAGCACCAGCGATGAACGTCAAACGCATGACGTCTCCTGAAAGCGAGAGAGCAGGGGAGTCCGGCCGGGGTCCCGGCCAGGGGTTCAGTTGGGGACCAGATGTCCTTTGATTGAAACTACTATGACCGAACGGATCCGCACCCGGTTCCTGGTGATTGGCAGCGGAGTGGCGGGATTGCACACGGCCTGGCGGGCCTCCGCCCACGGATCGGTGACGGTGCTCACCAAGCGCACCCTCTTCGACTCGGCGACTGCCTACGCACAAGGAGGCATCGCCGCTGCGCTCGGCGCCGGCGACAGTCCCGACTTGCACCGGGAGGATACGTTGGCCGCCGGGGCCGCACTGTGCGACCGGGAGGCCGTCCAGGTGCTCGTGGCGGAGGGGCCCGCGCGCGTGCGTGAGCTGCAGGCGGCCGGTGCCCGCTTCGACCTCGATCCCGACGGCGACTTCAAGCTGGGCCGGGAAGCCGCCCACTCCCGTCACCGCATCGTGCACGCCCGCGGCGACCAGACCGGCGCCGAGGTGGCCCGGGCGCTCGTGGCCAAGGTGCGGGAGTCTGCCGCCATCGACGTGCGGGAGACCGCCCGGGTGCTCGATCTGCTGCTCGTGGACGAGGGCGACGGCGTGCAGGTGGCCGGCGTTCGTGCCTCGCTGTCCGGCCGCGCGGTCGAGATCGTGGCCGATGCCACGGTCCTCGCCACGGGCGGCTGCGGGCAGATCTTCCGCTACACCACCAACCCGCAGGTGGCGACAGGGGATGGGTTCGCCATGGCGCACCGGGCCGGTGCGCGCCTGGCCGATATGGAGTTCGTGCAGTTCCACCCCACGGCGCTCGATACCCCCGAGAACCCGCTCGCGCTGGTGTCGGAGGCGGTCCGCGGCGAAGGGGCCATTCTGCTCAACGCCCGCGGCCAGCGGTTCATGCCCGCGCGGCACCGGCTGGCCGAGTTGGCACCGCGTGACGTCGTGGCCCGGGAAATCTTCCGGGAGCAGCAGGCCCACGGTCGCGTCTTTCTCGACGCCACGAAGCTCGGTGCGGGCTTCGCCGCCCGTTTCCCGGGCATTTTTGCCCTGTGCCGGGCTCGCGGTATCGACCCCAGCAGCGAACCCATTCCGGTGACCCCGGCGGCCCACTACATGATGGGGGGGGTCGTCACCGATCTGGCCGGCCGCTCCAGCCTGCCTCGTCTCTACGCGGTGGGCGAGGTGGCGCGCACCGGCGTGCACGGGGCCAACCGGTTGGCCTCCAACTCGCTCCTCGAAGGGCTGGTGTTCGCTGAACGGGTGGCCCGCGACCTCAACCAGACTCCCGAAGATCTCCCGGTCCCTGCGCCGGACCCGTGGGATGTGCCGCCGCTCGCCGACCGCGGAGCGGCTCAGGTGGCCGCCGACGAGATCCGGCAGCTCATGTGGGACCACGCCAGCATCTCCCGCACGGCGGCCGGGTTGCGGCGCTGTCTCGCCGCACTGCAGCGGGTCGGCGACCGTCTGCCTCCCGGGGCCACCGAGGAGCGCAATCTTCACACCACGGCGCTTCTCGTCACGGAAGCCGCGCTGCTGCGCAAGGAGTCGCGGGGAGGGCACTTCCGGAGCGATTTTCCACGCACCCGCCGGAAGTGGCAGGGGCGACACATCACCTGGTAACGACAACCCAACAGGCGGCCGGCCGCAGCATGACCATCCTCGAAGCGCACTACGATCCCGCTCTCGCCGCCGAAATCCGCGATCTCGCCAAGGCGAGGAACGCGGTGATCCTCGCGCACAACTACGAGCGCCCGGAAGTCCAGGACGTGGCCGACTATGTGGGCGACTCCCTGGGGCTCTCGCGTGAAGCCGCGCGTACCGATGCCGACGTGATCGTCTTCTGCGGCGTGCACTTCATGGCCGAGACGGCGGCGATCCTGTCGCCCCGGAAGACCGTCCTGCTCCCCGATCTGGCGGCCGGGTGCTCGCTGGCCGCCACGATCGACGCCGAACAGCTGCGCGTCTGGAAGGCCGAACACCCCGGCGCCGTCGTCGTCGCGTATGTGAACACCACCGCCGAAGTGAAGGCCGAGAGCGACTACTGCTGCACGTCCGGCAACGCGGTCGAGGTGATCAATGCCATCCCCGCCGATCGCGAGATTCTCTTTCTTCCCGACATGTTCCTGGGCGCGCACGTGCGTCGCGAAACGGGGCGCGACAACATCCACGTGTGGATGGGCGAGTGTCATGTGCACGCGGGGATCGACCCGGAGCACATTGCCCGCACGCGCGCGCAGCACCCGGGAGCGGAGTTCCTCATTCATCCCGAATGCGGCTGTGCCACCCCCGTCGTGGAGGCGATCAGCGCCGGCGCCGTGGACCCGCACAACGTGCACATCCTCTCCACGGAAGGGATGATCCGGCGCCCCGCGCAAACCGCGCAGGATACGTTCATCGTGGCCACGGAAATCGGCATCCTGCACCGGTTGCGGCGCGAAAACCCGCGCAAGCACTTCATCGCCGCCAATGATCGTGCGCAGTGCTCGTACATGAAGGTCACCACGCTGCCGAAGGTACGCGACGCGCTGCGCGACCTGCAGCATCGCATCACGGTGCCCGACGACGTCGCGGCGCGTGCCCGGACCGCCATCGAGCGCATGGTCCGTATCGGTGGCACGGCGGCCGTCAGCCCCTTCGGACCGGAGGATCCGGGCGAATGAGCGCCTTTCACCCACCACTGCGTCCCACACCGCCGGCGTCGCAGGCGCCGATTGCCCCGCGCACGATCACCCCGCTCGACACGCCCGGGGTCCCTGCGTCGCCGTTGGCGTTTCCGCTCGACGCCACCGACACGGCGGCGCGGGTACGCCAGGCGCTGCTGGAAGACGAAGCGTTCAACGACGTGTCCACGCTCGCCACGGTGGTGAGCACCCGGCACGTGCGCAGTGCCATCGTGGCTCGCCGGGGCGGCGTCGTGGCCGGTGTGCCGCTCGCCATCGAGGCGTTCCGGCAGCTCGACGCCGGCGTCACCATCCGCGTCGAGGCCGAAGATGGCACGCGCATCGGTGCGGGCGGCACGGTGCTGGCGCTCACCGGCCACGCGCGCGGCATGCTCTCGGCCGAGCGCACGGCCCTCAACTACCTGCAGCGCCTGTCGGGGATTGCCACGGTGACGCGTCGCTTCGTCGACGCGGTGCAGGGCACGGGAGCACGGATCCTCGACACCCGCAAGACGACGCCGGGATGGCGCACGCTCGAGAAGTACGCCGTCCGCGCGGGCGGTGGTACCAACCACCGTTTCGATCTGCGCAGCGGCGTGCTGATCAAGGACAACCATCTGGCCGCCATCGGGGGCGATATCGCCCTGGCGGTGCTGCGCGCGCGGCAGCTCGCGATGCCGGGCACGCCCGTGCAGGTCGAATGCGACACCCTGGTGCAGGTCGAGGCAGCCGTTGCCGCCGGTGCCGACGGGGTGCTGCTCGACAACATGACGCTCGACGCGTTGCGCCAGGCGGTCGGCATCTGCGAGGGACGCGTCATCACCGAAGCCTCCGGCGGGGTGACGCTGGATACCGTACGCGCCATCGCCGAAACGGGGGTGCAGCGCATCTCCGTGGGCGCGCTCACGCATTCGGCACCGGCACTCGACCTCGGCCTCGATTTCGACGGGCTCTGACCACGCGCATCCCTGTTGTCCCTTCTCCTATGCCTGTTCGCCTCCTGCCGCTCACCGAACGCCCTGCCCGCCTGCTGCTCGAGGGCATCGTGGACTACGCCGGCCTCTTTCCTCCCGCAGGGCTCGGGATGACGAAGGCCGTGCGCAACTTCGCGCATTATCGCGCCGGCGGCACCGGCTGGATGCTGGGGCGCTTCGTCTGCCCCGCCGCGCGGTTGCCCGAGTTCTCCGCGGCCGCCGATCCCCTGCTGCCGCGCGACGCGGGCGCCATACCGTGGCGCCTCACGGTCACCGGCAGCGGTCACGTGGAGGCGGATCTCGAGGCCATTCGGGCCTTCAACGAACGGCATCGCGTCTGCTTCGACGAGTGCGGGGCGACGGCCGACAGCTACGAGGTGCGGGTGTCCAGCGTGGAAGAGATCGTCGCGCTGCATCACCAGCTGCCGACCACGCTCACCACGTGGATGGAAGTCCCGCTCGACGAGCAGTGCGGACAGTATGTGGAAACCATCGCGCGCACCGGTCGCCGTGCCAAGATGCGAGCGGGTGGCGTGACACCGGAGGCGTTTCCCACGTCGGCCGGCATCGTGACGTTTCTCCGGGCGCTCCTCACCTGCAACGTGGTCGCCAAGGCCACGGCCGGATTGCATCATCCGGTGCGCGGCGCGTATCGGCTGACGTACGAACCCGATGCGCCCACCTGCCGCATGTTCGGCTTTCTCAACGTCCTCCTGGCCGCCGCCGTCATGGCGGACGGGGCTCGCGATGTCGTGGCGCAGCAAGTGCTCGAAGAGAGCGACCCGGCCGCGCTGCAGGTCAACGACACGCATCTCACCTGGCATGGCCCCGACGACACGCTGACCATGACGCGCGCCACCCTGCAACAGGTGCGCGAGCGCATGATCGCCAGCATCGGCTCCTGTTCCTTCACCGAGCCGGTGGACGAGAGTCGCACCCTCGGGTGGGTGTGACGTGACGTTCACCACCGCACACACTCTCCCCCCTCCGGCGTGCTGCCGGGCGCATGCACGGGCACGGCGGTGGCCCTCGTCACGCGACGCCCTGCGCCACGCCGTTCGTCGCGCCGCGACACCCCGCCTCCAGGATCAGCATGAACGCAGAGCACCACGATAGTGCCGCCAGTTGGGTGGCGTCGGCCAACGGTCACGCCGACTTTCCGCTGCAGAATCTCCCCTTCGGCGTCTTTCGCCGTGCCGGCACCACGGAACTCCCGCGCGTGGGCGTCGCCATTGGCGACGAGATCCTCGACGTGTCGGCGTGTCTGGCCGCCGGATGCTGCGATGAGGCCGAGCCGCTGGCCCGGGAAGCGATGCGCGCCTGCGCGTCGCCGGCGCTCAACGCCCTCCTGGCCATGGGCACGGCAGCCCGCCGCGCTCTGCGCCGGGCGCTGCTCGACCTGCTGGACGTGAACACCGCGGGGCATCGTCAGCTCACCGCGCGGCATGCGCTCGTGCCGCAGCGGGAGGCCGAGCTCCTGCTGCCGGTGCAGGTCGGTGACTACACCGACTTCTACGCCTCGGTGCATCATGCGACCAACGTGGGGAGCATGTTCCGCCCCGATCAGCCGCTGCTGCCCAACTACAAGTGGATCCCCATCGGCTATCACGGCCGGGCCTCGAGCCTGGTGTCGTCCGGTACCCCCGTGGTGCGCCCGCGCGGACAACGCAAAGGGCCGGCCGACGCCGAGCCCACCGTGGGCCCCTCCCGCTCACTCGATTACGAACTGGAGCTCGGTGCCGTCGTGGGCACCGGCAACCCGCTCGGGCGCTCCATCGACGTCCATCAGGCCGAAGACCATCTCTGGGGACTGTGCCTGCTCAACGACTGGTCGGCGCGTGACCTGCAGGCCTGGGAGTACCAGCCGTTGGGCCCCTTCCTGGCCAAGAACTTCGCCAGCACACTCGGCGCGTGGGTGGTGACGCTCGAGGCCCTCGAGCCCTTTCGCGCCCCGCTGGCCGCGCGTGCTGCCAATGATCCCGCGCCGTTGCCGTATCTCGCCAGCGAGCAGGATCGCCTGCATGGGGGCTTTGCGATCACGGTGGAGGCGTGGCTGCGCACGGCGCGCATGCGCGCCGACGGCGCCCCGTCGCACCGCCTCTCCCGCGGGTCCTCGCTCGATCTGTACTGGAGCTTCGCGCAGATGCTGGCCCACCACGCCAGCGGCGGCTGCAACATGCGACCGGGGGATCTGCTGGGCAGTGGCACGATTTCCGGTCCCACGCGCGACAGCCGCGGGTGCCTGCTCGAGTTGACCTGGCGCGGAGCCGAGCCCTTGACCCTTCCCAATGGGGAGACGCGCGCCTTCCTCGAAGATGGCGACGAACTGACGCTCACCGCGTATGCCGAACGTGAGGGGGTGCCTCGCATCGGCTTCGGGCAGTGTACCGGCGAGGTGCGAGCCGCCAGCGCGTGAGGCCCAACCGCCGCCCTGCGGGATGCGTTGCCCGGCCCGCAGGGCGGAACGCGTCCCCGGCACCGGGCATTAGTGAGGCATGCCGTCCGATCTGATGTTCGCGCGTTCGCAAATGGCGATGTCGCTCGCCTTCCACATCGTCTTTGCCGTGGTGGGCATCGGCATGCCGGCACTCATGGTCGTGGCCGAATGGCGGTGGCTTCGCACGCGCGACACCGTGATGCTCGAATTGGCCAAGCGCTGGGCCAAGGGGACCGCCATCCTCTTCGCCGTGGGCGCGGTCTCCGGCACCGTACTCAGTTTCGAGTTGGGGCTGCTCTGGCCCACCTTCATGGAGCACGCCGGTGCCGTGATCGGCATGCCGTTCTCCCTCGAGGGGTTCGCGTTCTTCACCGAAGCCATCTTCCTCGGCATCTACCTGTACGCGTGGAAGCGGATTCCCCCGCGGGCGCACCTCGCCGCCGGCGTCGTGGTGGCCGTGAGCGGCGCGCTCAGTGGGGCCTTCGTGGTGTGCGCCAACGCCTGGATGAACGCGCCGGCGGGCTTCGAGATGGTGAACGGTGAGGTCACCAGCGTCGATCCCATCGCCGCCATGTTCAACGCGGCGGCGCCTGCCCAGATCGTGCACATGACGCTCGCCGCCTTTGCTGCCACGGGCTTTGCGGTCGCCGGCATTCACGCCTTCGCGCTCTGGCGTGGCACGTTGCATCGGGCCTTTCATCGTGCTGCGCTGCAGATCGCGCTCCTGATCGGCTTGCCGACGGCGCTCGTCCAGCCGCTCAGCGGAGACTGGAGCGCCCGCGGCGTCGCCGAGCGCCAGCCAGTGAAGCTCGCCGCCATGGAGGGGCACCTGCGTACCGGGCCGGCGGCGTTCGTGATCGGGGGCTGGCCCAATCCCCAAACCCTCGAGCACCGCGGGGCCATCGAGATCCCCGGTGCGCTCTCGTGGCTGCTGCACGGCGATCCGGCCGCGGTTGTGCCCGGGGTCGACAGCGTGCCGGCCGAGGAGCGGCCGCCGCTCGCCATCGTGCACCTCGCCTTTCAGATCATGGTGGGCTGCGGTACCCTCATGGCGATGCTCGCGCTGTGGGGTGCCTGGCGCTGGTGGCAGCGGCGCCGCGGCCGCGGGGTGGCGCTGCCCGACGATCGGCGTTTCCTCCTGGCCATCATGCTGGCCGCGCCCTTGGGGTTCATTGCGCTGGAAGCCGGGTGGACGGTCACCGAGGTGGGGCGGCAGCCGTGGATCGTGCAGGGCATCCTGCGCACCGCCGATGCCGTCACGCCCATGCCGGGACTCGGGGTGACCTTTGCCCTCTTCACCGTGCTGTACATCGGGCTGGCGGTCGCGGTAGTGTTCCTGCTCTGGCGACAGATCCTCAAGACGGGCGTCACCCCCGTCCCGTTGGGCGTCACGAGCGAGCTCCCGTTGCCCTCGCGGCTTTCGGGCACGCATCCCACCCCGCGTCCGTGATGCACCCCGCCGAACTCACCTGGACGCTGCCGCACATCGTGGCCGGGGTCATGGTGCTCTCCCTCAACGCCTATGTGCTGCTGGGCGGAGCGGATTTCGGCGGCGGGGTCTGGGACTTCTTCGCTCGCGGCAACCGACGCGACGAGCAGCGGGCCCTGATCGCCGAGGCCATCGGCCCCATCTGGGAGGCCAATCATGTGTGGCTCATCCTCGTGGTGGTGCTGCTCTTCACCTGCTTTCCCAAAGCCTTCGCGCATCTGGCAACTGCACTCCACGTCCCCATCACCATCATGCTGGTGGGGGTCGTGCTGCGCGGGTCGGCCTTCACCTTCCGCACGTACGACAGCAAGCGCGACACGGTCCAGCGCCGCTGGGGGCGCATCTTCTCCATCGCCAGCCTGCTTACGCCCGTTGTCCTCGGCGTCTGTCTCGGCGCCGTGGCGGGAGGGCTGGTCCCCATGCGTCCGGCATCGGAAGCCGCCACACTGACCTTCGTAGACCGCTTCGTGAACCCCTGGTTCCTGTCGCCGTTCCCCTGGGCCGTCGGATTGCTGACCCTGCTCTTGTTCGCCTTTCTGGCCGCCGCGTATCTCACCGTGGAGGCACCGGAAGGCCCGCTGCGGGACCTCTTCTGTCGCCGTGCGCGACAATCACAGGTGGCGCTGCTCATCACGGCGGTCGCGACGCTGCTGGTGGCACGGGCGGAGGACCCCCGGCTGTTCGCCGGGCTCACGCGCGGAAGCACCGCGCTGGCCATGCTCGGCACCACGGCGCTGGCCGCCGCCACCACGCTCTGGGCGCTCGCGGCCCGTCGATTCCAGCTGGCGCGCCTCGCCGCGGCCGCCCAGGCAAGCTTCATCCTCTGGGGCTGGGCATGGACGCAATTCCCCTGGTTGCTCCCTCCCGATCGCACCATCACCGCGCTCGCCGCGCCTCGCATCACGCTGCAGCTCACCCTCGGGGCCTTGGGCGTTGGCACCGCCATCCTGCTGCCGAGCTTCGTGTATCTGTTCCGCGTTTTCAAAAGCGGCGAAACGGTCTTTGGCGCTGATCAGCCCTGACCCCCCGGCACGACGGGTCTTCCCGGAACTCCGGGGGCGGCCGTAACTTGCCGCCCATGCGCCCAGACCTCATTCGCGTGGTCCTCGTCGACGACCACCAGATCGTCCGCTCGGGACTCAAGGCCGTGCTCTCCACGGCCAAGGACATCATCGTCGTGGGCGAAGGCGGGACCGGCAAGGATGCGCTGGTCCTGGCCGAACGGCTCAATCCGCACGTCATCGTCATGGATCTGTCCATGCCCGACATGGACGGCCTGACCGCCACGCGCGAACTGCAGAAAGCCAACGCCGCGCGGACGCCGAGCCCCGACGAGCCAGTCACCCGACGTGTGCTCGTGCTCACCATGCACACCGAAGACGAGCACCTCGTGGCGTTGCTCGAAGCCGGCGCCGGGGGGTATCTGCTCAAGTCGGTCGCCGATCGCGAACTCGTGGATGCCGTGCGCACCGTTGCCGCGGGCGATGTCTACGTGCAGCCCACCGCAGCGCGGGCGCTCGCGCGCGGGCTGGCCAAGCGCGACGGCAACGCCGAGGAGCGGACGCGCTTCGAGAAGCTCACCGATCGCGAGCAGGTGGTGCTGCGCATGGTCGCCGAGGGGTACACGGCGCCGGAAATCGGCGAGCACCTCACCATCTCGCCCAAGACGGTCGATACGTACAAGCAGCGCATCGGCGAAAAGCTGGGCCTCACGCATCGCACCGACTACGTGAAGTTCGCGCTCAAGCTGGGGTTGCTCAAGAACGACGCCTGATCGTCGCGCGTGGTCAGTCCGGAAGGTGCTCGACCGCGCGCTGCTGGGCGTCGCGGGTGAGACTCCACGCCGGGAGCGGCGGTACGGCGACATCCATCAGCGCATCATTGGACGCGTAGCCGCGCTCGTCGCGCACGCGCGCGGCGATGCGGCGGCGCAGGTCGTCGATCCCCTCACCGGTCTTGCCGTCGAGTTCATCGCGATGGGCGCTGAAGCGACGGCCGCTCTGCAGGCAGAACAGCTCCGTCAGGGCGATCTCGCGTGCGCACGCATCCACCCCGCGCTCCTCGATCAGCTGCTGCGTGCGCGAGATGGTGGCGCAGCGCGCGTACAGTTCGATGGCCATGTCGGCCAGGCGCTCCACCACCAGCTGCCGCTGCAGTATCTCCTTGCGGTGCGTCGTGATGGCCTGTTGCGTGGCCTTGGCGAGCTCGGCGACGTGCCGTTCCACATAGGTGGCATGCGTGCGCAGTGAGGCGTGCAGCGTGGCCTGGAAGCGATCACGTCGGCCGAACGCGCTTGCCACCTTGTCGGCCGCATAGCCCGACACCAGCACCCAGTTCTGGATGGGGTTCTTGAGCGCACCGGCAAGCTCCTTGAGCTCCTCGGCCGGCCCCTGGATGCCGTTGAGTCCCACGAACAGGCGCAGGATCTCGTTGGCGCCTTCGAAGATGCGATTGATGCGGGCATCACGCAGGTACCGCTCGTATGGCCAGGGCTTCACGAAGCCTCGGCCGCCGGCCAGCTGCACCAGCTCGTCGGAGCTGCGCCACACCAGCTCACTCGCAAACACCTTCACGCAGGCGGCCTCCAGCGACGCGTCCACGGTCGTGCTGTCCAGCGCTGCGGCGAGTGCGCCCACCATCGCATCGGCGGCGTACGTCTCGCTGGCCATGGTGGCCATCTTGCGCTGCGTGATCTCGAAGCTCGCCAGCGGACCGCCGAACTGCGTGCGCGCCTCGGCGTAGCGGGTGAATTCTCCCAGCAGCTTCTTGCATGCCGCCGTGCACCCCGATGCCAGCGACAGACGACCGGCATTGAGGGCGTTCACCGCCACCCGGAAGCCCTTGCCCACCTCTCCGAGGACGTGGTCGTCGGGCACGAAGAGATCCTCGAACACGAGCTCTGCCTGCGTGGACCCGCGAATGCCAAGCTTGCGGATGGTGCCATCGACGCGAAAGCCGGGCATGTCGGGACGCACGATGAAGGCGGTGGGCCGCCGCACCGTTTCGCCGTTCCGCTCGAGCGGGGTCTGGGCAAAGGTGGCCACCACGCCTGCCCGCTGGCCGTTGCCGATCCAGTGCTTGCGCCCGTTCAGGACCCAGCCGGTGCCGTCGGGGTGCCGTTCGGCGCGTGTCACGATGTGCTGCGCATCCGATCCGGTTTCCGGTTCGGTGAGCGCATACGCGGCCAGCGTCTCGCCGCGCGCGAGCGCCGGGAGATATCGCGCCTTCTGGGATTCGTTGCCCGCAATGACCAGCGCCTTGCTCCCCAGGCCGCAGTGCACGCCAATGAGTACCCCGAGCGACGCATCGATGGACGCCACGGCGCCGAACACCCGCGCATAGGCGCTCGCCGACAGCCCCAGCCCACCGTAGGCCGTGGGAATCGTGAGTGCCAGCAGCCCCTCGGCAGCAAAGGCCCGGATCACCTCTTCGTCGATCCCCTCCTGCTCATCGAAGCGCCGCGGGTCGATGAGCCCCGACGCCACCATCCCATTCACCGCGTCCACCAGCCGATGCACCGTGCGCGCCTCCTCCGGATCGCGGACATCCAACGTGACCGGATACGGGAAGAGCAGGGATTCGTTGATGTCACCGGCGAACAGATCGCGCAGGAACGACGGTGTGGCAGCAGTGGTGGTCATGGGAAAGCCCGGAGGAAAGCACACCGGGGCCGCCACCTGCCGTGGCGACCCCGGTGCGAAAGCTACTGCATGGTACCGGGCCCGGGTGGGGCCGCGGCCGCGACTCCCTACTCGCGCCGTACCGGCGCGGCCACGGGCAGCGTCACCGTGACGTTCACCCGCGTGGCCTTGCCCTGCGCCTGCCCGTTCGCGTTCAGCGCCTGCAGTGTCAGCGTGGCCGTACCGACCTGCAGTCCTGCCACCGACACCTGCGCCGTGGTCGTGACCGACTGCGCATTGGCCACCGCCGGATTGTCGCTGCGGATCTCGACGGTGCGGTTGCGCAGCACGTTCCCCTGGGCATCGCGCACCTCGATGGCAAAGGGCAGCGTCGCCCCCCGCGGGAGCGAGAAGGAGAGCGGGGCCACGATCGTGTCCACGGCAATCTGCTGAATGAGCAGCGACGCCTGGGCCGACCGATTCTCCGAGGTGGCAAAGATGTTGACGACGCCAGCGGACACAGTGGTGACAAACCCGCTCTGGTTCACGCTGGCACGCGTGGGGTCGGAGCTGAGCCATTCCACGGGCCGATCGGTCACCTCCGTGCCCGCCGAGTCGGTGACCGTGGCCCGGAACTGCACGGTCTGCCCTTCGATCACGCTGGCCTGCAAGGGCGTGACCTGCACGGTAGCCACCGGAATGCGCGTCACCTGCAGCGTCACCGTGTCGGCCACGTCGTCGGCGCGGGCGATGATGCGCGCCGTGCCGAGCGAGAGGCCGGTGACGATCCCGGCCTGCGTGACCTGGATGACCGTGGGCGTGTTGGTGCTCCACACCGGCGCCCGGCCGGTGATGGCCGTGTTGGCCGAGTCGAAGAGTGTGGCCTGGAAGGCGCGCGGGACGCCCAGCCGCAGTGAGCCGATGCGCGGCGCAATCACCACCTGGGCAATGCGCGGATCAACCGCCTCCACAGTGGCGCTGCAGGTGACCGCCGGGAACTCGACGGATGACGCGGTGATGGTCGCGGTTCCCGCGCGACGGGTGGTCGCGAATCCGGTCGCCGACACGGCGGCCACGTTTTCATTGCTGCTCGACCACGCCACGGCGCGGCCGAGAGTGGGCATGATGTTGTTGGCGGTGTCGCGCAGCGTCAGTGTCGGCTGCACGCCCTGGCCGGTCGTGACCCGGAAACTCGTCGGCGACAACGCGCACGATCCAATCGGAATCTCCGTGACGATGACCTGCGCCTGGCCCACCGTCTGATCGGTCTCCGCGGTGATGACCGCCGTGCCGGTGCCGACGGCGGTGACGAGGCCCGCCTGGTCCACCGAGGCGATCGCCGTATTGCTCGACGTCCATCGGAAGGTGCGCCCCTGAATGATCAGGTTCGCGGCGTTGCGTGCCGTGGCCGCCAGCTGGCGCGTATTCGTGCGCCGCAGGGTGATCGCGGCCGGGTTGATGGTCACGTTGGCCGCCGCTTCGGGGGTCACCGTGACCGCCACGGCGGCGCTCTTGCCATCGGCCACGGCTGACACCGTGGCCGTTCCCACCGACACGGCAATGACATTGCCCTCGGCGGTCACCGTGGCCACGGCCGTGTTGCTCGACGAATAGTTGATCCGCTTGTCGGCGATCGTATTGCCATCGCAGTTGAACGCGGTACCCACGATTGTCGCCGAGCCGTTCACCGGCAGCGTGAGGGTCGCCGGCGCCACGCTGATCGTGCAGGCGCTGGGCGGCCGCAGATCGAGACAGGCGGCGGTGGTGCCCAGCGCGGCCACCAGGGCGGCGGCGCTCAGTCGGCGGGCACCACGGGAGAACGACACAATGTGCTCTGCGACCCGCATGCAGGTCCGTCCTGGAACAAAAGGAGTGGAATACGACGGTGCCGATACGGCACACACCGGGAACTACTACACAAGACGCCCGGTCTCGGAACGCCGTAACCGTCACAATTCCGGCTCACCGGGGGCGTACGCTCCCCTGCAACCTGACCGGACGGGCATTCCGCAGCAAGCGGTGTCAACGGCGCGCCGTAGCCATCACCGGCATGATCGGTCAACTTTCGCCCCTGATGCCGACCCCCTCTCATTCCACCGGAACGCACGTCGCCCCCGCACGGGAGCGGGCTACCCCTTGGGTGCAGGTGGGGGGCTGGGTCCTGGCCGCAGCGCTCCTGCGCGGGGTCCTCTCGGCGCTCGTGCCGCTGCTCCCCGACGAGACCTACTACTGGGAGTGGTCCCGGCGCCTCGAGGCCGGCTACTTCGACCACCCGCCCGGCATCGCCCTGCTCATTCGTACCGGAACCCTGCTGTTTGGCAACAGCACGGCCGGTGTGCGGGCTGGACCGGCGCTGGCGGCCCTTGGCACCCACCTGGCGGCCATCGCGTGCGCGTGGCAACTGGCCGGACGTGGTAATGCCGGACGACTGGCCGCCCGTCGCGCAGCCATGCTGGTGACCCTGCTGCCCATCGCCACGCTGGGCCTCGTGCTGGCCACCCCCGATGCCGCGCTCTTCGCGACCGCCATGATTGCGCTGCTGGCCGTCGAACGGGCGCTGGCCACCCCGGTGCGCAGTTGGGCCAGCTTCCTCTGGTGGCTGCTGGCCGGGGTGGCCCTTGGTGGCGCCTTCGTGGCCAAGTACACGGCCGTACTGCTCCCCATGGGGCTCGTGATCGCCTGTCTGGTGCACCCGGCGCTGCGCCGGCGCTATGCCGAGGCCGGGCCATGGGTGGCCGGAGCCGTCGCCCTTGCCCTGTTCGCCCCGGTGGTGGCGTGGAACCTGTTCAACAACTGGATCTCCTTCCGCTTCCAGTTGGGGCACGGATTCAACGCCGTGAGTCGCGGCAACCCCGTATCGCGCGAACTCGAGATGCTCGGTGCCCAGGCCGGGCTCGCCTCCCCCATCCTGTTCGGGCTCCTCACCATTGTCGTGTGGGTGGCGCTGCGAGACGGCTGGCGTACCCGCCGCACCGCCCAGCCCACCGACCTCTCGGCGCGGCGTTTCGCGCTGGCGGTGGTGGCGGTCGTACCGCTCGGCTTCTTCGCCATCAGTGCCTGGCGGCGACCGGTCGAAGCCAACTGGCCGGCCATGATCTATCCCGCCGCCATGACGCTGCTGGCCACGAGCCCCCTGCCCGTGGTGCAGGGCGTGTGGTGGCGCCGCGGCGCGTGGCTCGCCGCGGCGCTCCTGGCTGTCGTGACGGTGCAGGCGGCCACCCCCATCTTGCCCCTTGCGCCCAGGCGAGACCCCATTGCCCGCGCCCACGGCTGGCGCGCACTCGCGGATTCAGTGGCCGCAGCGCGGCGGGACCCGTTCCTGGACGGTACGGTGGACCGCTGGGTCGCCGCCGATCGCTATCAGGACGCTTCGGAACTGGCCTTCCATCTCCCCGATCAGCCCACGGTGTTCTCGCTCAATCTCGGTGGGCGCACCAATCACTACGACGTGTGGCCAAACGCCTGGCAGCGCGTGCGCCCGGGCGACGGACTCATCGTGGCCTTCGACGCTGATGCCAAGGGGGATTCCCTGGCCCGCGTGGTCGGTACCTGGTTCAAGGCCATGCGGCCGGGAGCCCTGGTTCCGCTTCGGCGAAACGGCGGGACCGTGACGACGCGCCGCCTCTGGCTGTATCGCATCGCGCAGCAGGTACCCCGGACGAGTCCCACACACCCGGAGATCCCGTGAACGGCGCCGTCTCCGCCGCGTCGCTCCTCGCGGTCGCCGCTGGCGGCGCGGTTGGATCGGTGGCGCGCTACCTCGCGACGCTCGCCCTCGTGCCGGCGACGGGCGCCTTCCCCGCCGGTACGCTGGTCGTGAACGTCGTGGGCTCGTTTCTCATTGGATGGTTTGCCCGGTTCTTCACGGGTGACGCCACGCAGGACGTGGTTCGTCTGGCGCTTACCACCGGGTTCTGTGGCGGATTCACCACGTTCTCCACCTTCAGTGCCGAGACGCTGCAGCTGGTACAGCAGGGAAAGGGCGCCCGCGCCATTGCCTACGTGGCGCTCAGTCTCGCGCTCGGGCTGGGCGCGGCCGCCCTCGGTCTCGTGCTGGGACGCCCCCGTGCATGACGCCAACTCCCCCGACTTACCCCGAGCCTGATGCCATGACCGTCACGTCCATTCCCGCCGACCTGCGTGCGTGGTGCGATGCCAACGACGCGCGCGCGCGTGAGGAACTGTTCGCGCTGCTGCGCATTCCCTCGGTGTCGGCGCGCACCGAGCACGCCGGTGACTGTGCGGCCGCGGCGCAGTTCCTCGCCGACGCCCTGGCGCGGATCGGCTTCACCACCAGCATCGAACCCACACCGGGACATCCCATCGTGCTCGGTGAATGGCGCGGCGCACCGGCTGGCGCGCCCACGCTGCTCATTTACGGCCACTACGACGTGCAGCCTGCGGAGCCGCTCGCGCTGTGGACCTCGCCGCCGTTCGAGCCCACGCTGCGTGACGGTCGCATCTATGCGCGCGGCGCCGTGGATGACAAGGGGCAGCTCTATCTCCACATCAAGGCGCTCGAGGCGCACCTCGCGACACGCGGCACGCTGCCCGTGAACGTGATCGTGCTGGCCGAAGGCGAAGAGGAAGTGGGGAGCGAGAACCTGGAGGCGTTTCTCGAGCGGGAGCGCACGCGTCTGGCCTGCGACGCCGTCGTGATTTCCGACAGCACGATGTTCGCGCCCGGCATCCCCAGCATTCTCTCCAGCCTGCGCGGCATGGCGTATCTCGAGATCACCGTGCGCGGAGCCAGCGGCGACCTGCACAGCGGCATGTACGGCGGCGCCGTGGTGAACCCGGCCATGGCCCTCGCCCGCATGCTCAGCACCATGCACGATGCGCAGGGCCGGATTGCCATTCCGGGCTTCTACGACGACGTGCGCCCGTTCCCCGACCACGTGCGCGCGCAGATGCGCGCCCTCCCGTTCCGCGACGAGCAGCTGATGCACGAGGTGGGGGTGACGGCGCTGGGGGGGGAGCCGGGCTACACCACGCTCGAGCGACTCTGGACCCGTCCCACCTGCGAAGTGAACGGCCTGCTGAGCGGCTACACCGGCGAAGGCGCCAAGACGGTGCTCCCCGCCGAAAGCATGGCCAAGGTGAGCTTCCGCCTTGTGCCGGACCAGGATCCGCATCGCATCGCCGCGCTGGTGGAGCAGCATCTGGTGCAGGTGGCACCGGCGGGGGTCACGGTGACGGTGGCATATCTGCACGGGGGGCGCCCGTGGCGCGCCGACCTGCAGGGGCCCATTATCGATGCCGGTCGCGCCGCGCTGCAGGCGGCGTTCGGCCGTGAGCCGGTCGTCACGGGGGAAGGGGGGAGTATTCCCGTCGTGGGCGACTTCGAACGCATCCTGGGTGCGCCCGTCCTGCTCATGGGCTTCGGCCTGCCGGGAGAAAACGCGCATGCTCCCGACGAGTGGATGAGCGAGGAGAACTTCCGTCTGGGCATGCGCGCGGCGGCAGTGCTGTACGACGCGTACGGCAAACGCCCTCGCTGAGGCTTCACCACCGCCTCCGCACACGCCCCCCGAAACCGCGCGGTTTCGGGGGGCGTGTGCGGACAGCTCGGACGACGGCGCCCCAGCGGTCAACTACAGTCCGTCGAGCAGTGAGTCGTTGTTGCTGGTGGCGGCAATGCGCTTGATGAGCCATTCCATACCCGCCTGCGGTGGCAACTGGTGCAGACCGCGGCGCAGCAGGTGCACCTTGTCGAGCTGATCCGGGCGGTACAGCTTCTCCTCGCGCCGGGTGCCGCTGGTGGCGATGTCGAAGGCCGGGAAGATGCGCCGATCTGCCAGCGAGCGATCGAGCTTGATCTCGCAGTTGCCGGTGCCCTTGAACTCCTCGAAGATCACGTCGTCCATGCGCGAACCGGTTTCCACCAGCGCCGTGGCGATGATCGTGAGTGATCCGCCCCCATGCTGCGGGGCAATCATGCGCGCCGAGCCGAAGAACGCCTTCGGTTTCTGCATGGCGGTGGCGTCGAGGCCGCCGGACATGGTGCGCCCCGTGCCGCGGTCGACCGTGTTGTGCGCGCGAGCCAGGCGGGTGATCGAATCGAGCACGATCACCACATCCTTCCCCTGCTCCACAAGGCGGCGGGCGCGTTCGAGCGTCATCTCCGCCACTTCCACATGCCGCTTGGGCGGCATGTCGAAGCTGGAGGCGACCACTTCGCCGTAGCCCCAGGTGATCATCTCGCTCACTTCCTCGGGACGTTCGTCCACGAGCAGCACGAGCAGCGCTGCCTGGGGATGGTTGATGGCCACCCCTTCGACAATGGCCTGCAGCAAGGTGGTCTTGCCGGCGCGCGCCGGGGCGACGATGAGTGCCCGCTGGCCGTAGCCGATCGGCGCGATGAGGTCGATGGCGCGACGCGTCAGCTCGGGGCCGGTCTTCGCCGGGCGCCCGGTCTCCAACGTCAACTTCCTATCCGGGTAGCTGGCGATGAGCGTGTTGAAATCGGGGCGCTTTTCCAGCACCACCGGCGACCCATCGTTCAGTTGCTGCACTTCCACGACCACGTACCGTCCGCGCGGGTCGCGACCATAGGTGACCTCGAGCTTGTCCCCGCGACGCAACTGGTGCAATCGCACCAGGGCAGGGGGCACGAAGGGATCGGTGGGGTCCGGCAGGTAGCTGTTTACCCCGCGCCGCAGGAACCCCCCGTCGCGTGAGGCGTCGAACCATCCGCCCATCGTGCCTTCGACCGCTACCGGGGTCGGCGGTACCCGATCGATGCCACCTTCCACCGGGGCTCCACCACCACCGCCTCCTCCGCCACCACCACCGCCGCCGCCCCCGCGGCGGAAGCGGTTGCGTCCGCGGCGCCCGTTGCGACGGAAGCTCCCCTCGCCCCCCTCGAACCGATCGGGCCGCTCGCCCCCCTGTTCGGGGGCGGGTCGCTCCACGCGCTCCGGCCGCTCCCCCGGCGGTGCGCCGGGCCGGTCGGAACCCACCCGCTCACCACGGTCGCGGTTACGGTGCCGCCCACGACGGCGGCCACCACGTTCGCGGCGATTGTCGAAGGGGCGCTCCGGGCGATCCGGCCGCTCGGGGCGGTCGGGCCGCTCCGTGCGCTCCGGCCCATCCGTCCGATTGAACGCGCGGTCGTACCGGTTTTCCGTTTCGTGGCGGTCGGTGGTGACGCGTTCGGCGGGGTCATAGACCGGAGGCTGATAGCGCTCCACCCGCGGTTCGGCGGGCGGTTCCGTGCGGTGCTCCGCGGCGCGCTCCGTGCGGGGCTCCGGGCGACTTTCCGCACGCGGGCCCATGGTCGATTCACT
>NZ_JAJTHI010000064.1 GCF_021298855.1 Gemmatimonas sp. | reverse complement strand
GAGGGTTATCGGCGGCGGCGCGCAGCGCACGCCGCCGTATGGTTCTACCGAATTCCTGCCGTCTCCTGTCTGTCGTTCCTGCCGTCTGCCGTCTGCCGTTGAGCCCACCCACCCCCGGCACCATCACCCCAGCACGACCGCCGCCCCCCGCTCGACGCCAAGCGTCGCGGCCGCGTTCCCCTCCCGCACCGCCACCTCCACGAACCCGCTCGACCCAATGAGCGCCACCAGCTCGCCGCGCGACGCTTCACCGTAGGTGCGCACCAGCCGGGCCGCACGACCGCCAATCTTCACCATCCCGCTGCTGTCGCGCGTCAGCAGGTTCGTGATGATGTTGCCGAAGCGATCGATGGTGAGCACCTCGCCGTGCAGCAGTCCGTGGGCGTCGCGATGGGGAGGGGGCGTGCGCAGGCGCACGGGGTTCGCATACGACTCGCCGAGCTCCTCCAGCGACGCGCCCAGCGCCAGCCGCGCGGCCACCGGGGCAAACACATCGCGTCCGTGAAAGGTCGCCGAGGCCGCCGGATCCACGGGGAGCTGCACCACGCGGGCGTCGAGCGCAAAGAGCGCCGGAGAGAGCACGCCATTGTCCGGCCCCACGAGATAGCGTCCCTCGCTGGCAATGGCGATGGCCGCGCGCGCCGTACCCACACCGGGATCGACCACCACCAGGTGCACCGTCCCCGCCGGAAAGCGTCGCCAGTAGCGCGCCACCGTCAGCCGGCCGAAGGCAATGTCCTGCGGCGGGATGTCGTGCGACAGATCCACGATGGGCACCGAAGGGGACAGGGAGACCAGTACGCCCTTCAGTTCGGCCACGTAGCCGTCGGCGGTGCCGAAGTCGGTAAGGAGGGTAATGGCCGGAGTGGTCATACGCCAAACGTGTGCTACACGCGCACGCCGCGCCACCGCCCCGAGCCCCAGAGCAGCACCATGAGCACGCCACGCGCCGCCGCGGTGAGGGCAATGGTCCACCACAACCCCGACGTGCCCCACACCCCGGCAGCCCAGGCTCCCAGCGGCAGCCGCAACGCGGTGATGCTCGTACTGAGCAGCATGGGCACGAGCGTCCACCCCGCGCCGGCCATGGCGCTTTCGAGCACGACTTCGGCACCGAGGAACAGCTGCGAGAACGCGGAGATGCGCAGGTAACGCGCCGCCTCCGCTATGACGGCCGGATCGTCGGAGAAGATGCCCGCGAACTCTTCGGCGAAGAGCAGACTGGCCACCGCCATGGCCGCCCCCACCACGCTCACGATGGCGGTGGACATCCAGCCGGCACGCGCGGCCCGGGCAGCATCGCCGGCCCCCAGACTCTGCCCCACGATGGCGGCCACGGCGGCGCCCATGCCCACACTGGCCACGTACACCACGCCCTCCATGCGGAATCCGAGGCCGAGCGCCGCCAGCGCAGGCGTACCGAACTGCGTGGTGAGGCGCGTGAGCAGGACGTAGATGAAGCTGAACACCACGCCCGTGGCGGCCGCCGGCGCACCGACGCGCACGATCGTGCCCAGCACCGGCCAGCGCGGCCACCCCCAGGCGAGCATGCCGCGGCGCCGCAGGACAATGACTCCCGCAATGCAGGCAAGTCCACGCGGGACCAGCGTGGCCAACGCGGCGCCGCGCACCCCGAGCGCCGGAAACGGACCGAGGCCGCGAATGAGGACCGGGTCGAGCGCCAGTCCCAGCACCGTGGTGACCGCCAGAATCCAGAGCGGCGTACGGGTGTCGCCCCGGGCGCGAAAGGCCGCATCGACGGCGAAGAAGCCGAAGATGAGCGGCATGCCGAGGAAGTACATGCCCAGGTACTCGCGGCCGATGCCGCTGACCCGCTCGGAGGTGCCCAGCAGGTCGAAGAGCAACGCGAGAATGAACGGCGTGGCCATCGCGATGGCGGCGCCAAGCAGCAAGGCCAGCACGAACCCGTCGCCCACCGTACGCGCCGCGTCCTGCGGTCGTCGCTCCCCATGGCGGCGCGCGGCCACGGCATCGAGGCCGATGCTCACCATCTCGCCCACGGAGATCACCAGCCACACCCAGAACACGGCGCCCGTGACCGCTGCCAGCGACTCCGCGCCCAGCGAGCGCCCGATCCAGAAGGTATCGACGTTGTGAAAGGCCGTCATCAGCAGGTTCGCGATGACGGCCGGAAGCGCCACGCGGCGAATCGTCAGCGAGAGTGGTTCGCCGACGAGTTCGCCGCGGGGCAACGCTGCGGACGTGGCGTCAGCCGTAGCGTTCGGCAACGCGCTGCATCACGCGGTCGGCAATGGCGCTGAACGCCTTGGCCGCCTTCGATTCCGGTTCGGCCGACACGATGGGCCGGCCGGTATCGCCGCCTTCCTGAATGCGCGGGTCGATGGGCACCTGCCCCAGCAGCGGCAGGTCGCACTCCGCGGCCAACCGTTCGCCGCCGCCGCTGCCGAAGAGCGCGATGGGCTTGCCGGTCTCCGGGTTCTCGAAGTACGACATGTTCTCGACGATGCCGAGCACGGGCACTGCGGTGCGCTCGAACATCTTCACGCCGCGCAGGGCGTCGCCCACGGCCACCTGCTGCGGCGTGGTCACGACCACGGCACCGTGCACCTGCGTGGCCTGCACGAGCGAGAGCTGCGCATCACCGGTGCCCGGTGGCATGTCCACGAGGAAGTAGTCCAGCTGCCCCCAGTTCACATCACGCAGGAACTGCGTGATGATCTTCATCACGATGGGGCCGCGCCAGATCGCCGGCTGATCCTTCTCGATGAGGAAGCCCAGCGAGATGACCTTGATGCCATGCGCCTCGAGCGGGATGATCTTTTCGTCGCGCACCGCCGGTGCCGCATCCACGCCCAGCATGAGCGGCATGTTGGGGCCGTAGATGTCGGCGTCCATGATGCCGACCCGCTTGCCGGCCTTGGCCAGCGAGATGGCGAGATTCACCGCGACCGTGCTCTTGCCCACCCCGCCCTTCCCCGAGGAGATGGCAATGATGCGCCCCAGGTTGGGGTACTGCACGGGATCGGGCACCTTGGGCGGGGCCTTCTGCGGCGTCGCATCCATGACCGGAAGCGCGCGGCCCATGCCGCCCGCGGCGGGAGCCTTGGGTTGATTCATGTTGGGAGCTGGTGTCGCCGGCGCACGCCGCGCCGGAGTGGGGTCGCTCTGGGCTGGATCGCGCACATCCACCCGCACATCGCTCACGCCCTCGAGCGCTTCAATGGCCTGCCGGACATCACGCACGAGCGTGGCGTCGTCTTCCGGGGCCAGCAGCAGCGTGAGGCGGACCTTGCCGTCGCGGGTGGTGGCGATATCGCGCACTTGCTCGGCGGCCATGACGTCGGCGCCGGTGCGCGGATTCCGGACCGCGGCGAGGGCGCCGGTGATCCGTTCCATGAGTGGCTGCATAGGGAAGTAACGGGTTCGGAATTGCGATCCCGAAAGCTAGAGCCACCCGGGCGGCGGCGGAACTGCGCTGCCGCTACTCGTCCGTGAGCTCGCCGCGCAGGTACGCGCGGGCCTCGGCCACCACCTGGGTGCGGACCGCATCGAGCGACCCGGTCAGCATGGCTCCCGACGCCTTGCGGTGACCGCCCCCGCCATAGCGACGCGCGAACCGCTGCACGTCGACATCGCCGGTGCTGCGCAAACTCACCTTGACCTTGCCGTAGCCCAGGTCACGGAAGAAGAGCGCCATGCGCGTGCCCGCAATACTGCGCGGATGCTCCACGATGCCGTCGAGCTCCTCGCTGGTCACGTCGTAGCGCTCGGTGGCGCTGGCATCCACCGCAATGTGTGAGAGGCCAAGATCGGGCTCGTTGACCAGCGTGCCGAGCGCCTCGCGCAACAGCTGCAGCCGGCCAAGACTCACCTGCGCGTAGATGCGCCGGTACATCTCTTCCGGATTGACCCCGGCGGCCAGCAGCGCCGCGGCAATACCGTGCGCGCGCGGCGAGGTGTTGCTGAAGCGGAAGCTGCCGGTATCGGTGAGAATGGCCACGTACAACGACTGGGCAATGGCCGGGGTGATCTCCAGCCCGAGCGTCACGGCGATGTCGTACACCAGCTCGGCGGTCGCACAGGCCGCCGTGTCGGCAACCTCCAGCGTGCCGACCGGCTCGTCGCCGGCCACATGGTGATCGATGACCGAGATGGGTACCGTGAGTCCGCGCACGGTCTCCGCCAGCTGTCCGAGCCGCCGCACGTCGTTGATGTCGAGGACCACGAACGCATCGACATCGGCGAGCGCGGCAGCCCCGTGTGCGCTCGCCTCCTCCACGTCGTTCCCGAGCAGGAAGTCGAACATCGACGGCCACGGGGTGGGATTGACGATGCGGCAGCGTATGCCGCACTGGGCGAGCAATCTCGCCAGCGCGGTTTCGCTGCCGCACCCGTCACCATCGGCATTGATGTGCGTGGACAGGGCGATCGTCATGCCCGGGCGGAGGGCGGCGAACCACGTGTGGATCGCCGCCTGTCGCGCCTCGGAGGCGTGCAGCAGCCCATCGGCCACCGCGTCGTTCATTGCCGTCCGGCTTCCTGCTTGCCGATGGTGGAATTGCGCATGCCGTAGAGGAAGTACGTGGTCATGCCGATCGCGGTCCAGGCACCGAGCAGCGCCCACGTCAGGCCGGGCAGTTGCAGCATCATGTAGATCGTGGCCCCAGCGCCAAGGATCGGCACGAGCGGCACGAGCGGCGTGCGGAAGGGCCGCTCGAGCTCGGGCGAGCGCGCGCGCAGCACCCACACGCCAATGCACACCGTGGCGAAGGCAGCGAGCGTACCACCCGACACCAACTCGCCAAGCAGGCCGAGCGGGAAGAAGCCGGCAATGAGAATGGCGATGATGCCCACGATCCAGGTGGAGGCGGCCGGCGTCTGGTACGTCGGGTGCACCTTGGCAAAGATCTTGGGGAGCAGGCCGTCGCGCGACATGGTGTAGAAGATGCGCGGCTGGCCCATGAGCATCACCAGCACCACCGAGGAGAGCCCGGCCACGGCGCCGATGTTCACGAGGTACTCGAGCCACTTGAGCTGCGGCACTGCCTCGAGCGCGGCCGACACCGGGTGCGGCACCCCAAGGGCCGTGTAGGGGGCAAGCCCGGTCATGACCAGCGACATCAGGATGTAGAGCACCGTGCAGATGAGCAGCGAGGCGATCATGCCGATGGGCAGGTCACGCTGCGGGTTCTTCGCTTCCTGCGCGGCGGTCGACACGGCGTCGAAGCCGATGTACGAGAAGAACACCACGGGGGCCGCGCGCAGCACGCCCGACATGCCGTACTTGGTGCTGCCGTCGGGGTTGGTGACCATCTCCGGAATGAACGGTGACCAGTTGTCGGTGTTCACGTACATGAAGCCGAAGCCGATGACCAGCAGCACGATGGTCATCTTGATGGCCACGACGATGTTGTTGAACGTCGCCGATTCCTGCACGCCGCGCACCAGCAGGAACGTGAGCGCGAGGATGAGCAGCACGGCCGGGAGGTTGATGAGCCCTTCCACCGGCGTGCCGCCGGCCGCCGTGCACGCGTCGCGCACCACGAACGCGGCCGAGGTGGTCGCGTCCATGAGGGTGGCGCCGGTCCCGTCGACGCAGGTGAAGGCGCGAACGACCTCATGCCCGTTGATCACCGTGAGCGGCGCCGAGGCGAAGGCGGCGGGGATGTGCACCCCCACTTCGTTCAGCATGGCACTGAAGTAGCCCGACCACCCCACCGACACCGTGGCGGCGGCAAACAGGTACTCGAGGACCAGATTCCAGCCGATGAACCAGGCCACGCCTTCCCCCATGGTGGCGTAGCTGTAGGTATACGCGGAACCGGCGATGGGAATCATCGACGCGAACTCGGCGTAGCACAGTCCGGCGAAGAGACAGGCCAGGCCGGCGAGCACGAAGGAGAGCGACACGCCGGGGCCGGCGAAGTTGGCCGCTGCCGTTCCGGTGAGCACGAAGATGCCGGCGCCAATGATGGCACCGATTCCAAGCATGGTGAGGTTGAGCGCGCCCAGCGTTCGCTTGAGGCCGCCCTCCGAGCTGGCGGCCTCGGCGCGAAGCGCCGTGATCGATTTCTTGGACCAGATGCCCATCAGCGGTGTGGTCTGGGTGGAGCGGGCCGGGGAGAGACGGGGTGGCCCGCGGGGTGGCAGCATGCGGTCCGCGACTGCCGGACCGTACGGCGCCTAATGTGGGCGTCCGCACGGCGTTCGGACAGTAGGCGGGCGGGTTCAGTTGCCCGGAAGCTACGCAGTCGCGGGCCGAGTAGCTGGCCGGCGGCACCCGCAACCCGCCACCCGATACTCCCGCGGCTCACGCGATGCCCGTCCAAAATCGCGTGGGCCGGGGGAGTATCGGGTCCCGGGTGTCGGGTTCACCCTGCCGGGTGGTTACAGCGAGTAGTTCGGTGCTTCCCGGGTAATCGTCACATCGTGCGGATGCGATTCCCGGAGCCCCGCCGTGGTGATGCGCACGAACTCCGCCTCGGTGCGTAACGCCTCAATGGTGCCGCACCCTACGTACCCCATCCCGCTGCGCAGGCCGCCGATCATCTGGAAGAGCACGTCACCCACGGGGCCCTTGTAGGGAACGCGCCCCTCGATCCCCTCGGGGACCAGCTTCTTGGGGGACATTTCCCCATCCTGGAAGTAGCGGTCGGCCGAGCCGTCCTGCATCGCGGAGAGCGAGCCCATGCCGCGAATCATCTTGAAGCGGCGCCCCTCGAGGAGGAACGATTCACCGGGGCTCTCCTCCGTACCGGCGAGCATGCTTCCCATCATGACGCTCGAGGCGCCGGCGGCCAGCGCCTTGACGATGTCCCCCGAGTACTTGATGCCACCATCGGCGATGACCGGGACATCACCGGCCCCTTCAACGGCGTCCATGATGGCCGCGATCTGCGGCACGCCCACCCCGGTGACCACGCGGGTGGTGCAGATGGAGCCCGGGCCAACCCCCACCTTCACGGCATCCACGCCACGGTCCACCAGCGCCGCCGCCCCGGCCTTCGTGGCCACGTTGCCCGCAATGAGCTGCACATCGGGGAAGGCCTCGCGGACTCGCGCCGTGGCCTGCAGCACCCCTTCGCTGTGCCCGTGGGCGGTATCAATGATGAGCACATCGACGCCCGCCTGAATGAGCGCCCGGGCCCGGTCGAGGTAATCCCCGCCAGCCCCGATGGCCGCCGCCACCCGAAGGCGCCCGTACTGGTCCTTGTTGGCGTCGGGGTACTGGCGGCGCTTGTGAATGTCCTTGACGGTGATGAGGCCCTTCAGATTGCCCTGGTCGTCGGTGACCGGCAGCTTCTCGATGCGATGCTTGGCCAGAATCTTCTCGGCCTCATCGAGCCCGGTCCCCATGGGCGCCGTCACCAGGTCCTCGCTGGTCATGACCTCGGCGAGTGGACGGTCGAGGTCGCGCTCGAACTGCAGGTCACGGTTGGTGAGAATGCCCACCAGCTTGCCCGTGGCATCGACGATGGGCACCCCCGAGATCTTGAAGCGCATCATGAGCGCCACGGCCTCACGGAGCGACGCCGTCGGGGAGAGCGTGATCGGGTTGAGGATCATTCCGCTCTCGCTGCGCTTGACGCGATCGACCTCGGCCGCCTGCCGGTCGACGGACATGTTCTTGTGCAGCACGCCGATCGCGCCGTAGCGGGCCATGGCGATCGCCATTTCGCTTTCGGTGACCGTATCCATGGCCGCCGACACCAGCGGCACGTTGAGCGCGATGCCCCGCGTGAAGCGGGACACGAGACTCACCTCACGAGGATGCGTGAGCGAGTGCCGGGGGGCGAGCAGGACGTCATCGAAGGTCAGCGCGACGTCGTCACGAACACGGGCGGAGCGAGTTGAGGGTGCCATCTCGCAAGGTAAAACGGGCCCTTGGGGGATTCCAGAGGCCGTCTCAGCCCGAGGACGGAGAACCGCCCTTACCGCGCCCCACCGAAGCGCCGCAACCGCCGGCGCAACCCCACAGGCAGAAAGAACGCCGCCGCCTGCAGCACCCGGACCACGTCGAGATGCTCGAGCTCGTCCGGCGCGCCCCGCCAATGGTCGCGCAGCACCCCGCGACCGGCGTTCTCCACCATGCGCTGCAACGCCGTCATGAGCAGGAAGACGTCGTCGACCTGGCCCAGAAACGGGATGAGATCGGGGATGAAGTCGAGCGGCGACACGATGTACGCGAGCGCGGCAACGACGAACACGCGGTCGAGACGCGACACGCGACGATCTCCCACCAGCCCGATCAGGAGCCGGAGGTAGGAGGGGATCTGTCGCACGACGCGCATGACGGAGCGCTTCATGCCGGTACGCGGACCGCGCACGTCGTTCATGACGGGAGAGGCGAGGGCGAGGGCGGGGCTGACGGCGCGGGGGGCGGGCTGCCCGCAGCCGCCGACAGGTCGGCCGGGGGGCCGGCAGGCGCCGCAGGCG
>NZ_JAJTHI010000067.1 GCF_021298855.1 Gemmatimonas sp. | reverse complement strand
GGGCTGACCTTTCTTGGCGTCACGCTGCCGTGCGAGGTTACAAGTAGACTTTCGCGTGGGTATGTCCTTGGGCGTTTCAGTGGTTTCCCTCTAGTTACCTTCGGTGGACACCCAAATCCGGCCACCAGTGGACACCTGAAAACCGGCCACCACAGGCGAGCTGAGGCGTAGCCCGGCGGGACGCCCCGACAGGGGCGTTCACCGCCATGAGCAACGTCTTGGACGAGACCAAACAGCAGCAGGTGATCGCGCTGGGGCGACTGGGGTGGTCGCTGCGGCGCATCGAGGCGGCGACCGGCGTGCGCCGCGAGACGATCAGCGGGTATCTCAGGGCGGCTGGCGTCGCCGTGCGGCGCCGTGGGGGCCGGCCGACGCAGTGGCCGCCGCCAAATCCGGCCACCACGGGCGAGGTGTCCACCGACTCGGTGACCACCGATGCGGTGGTGGCCGCCCCGGTGCGGCCGGGCCGGGCACCGACGGCGAGCGCGTGTGAGCCGTATCGCGAACTGGTCGTAGACGCCGTCCGCCGCGGCCGGAACGCGATGGCGATCTGGCAGGACCTCGTCGACCAGCATGGCTTCGACGGCCGCTATGCGAGTGTGCGCCGCTTCGTCGGGCGCCTGCGCGTGACGACCCCCGAGCCGGCGGGCATCATCGAGACCGCCCCGGGGGAGGAGGCCCAGGTCGATTATGGCGAGGGGCCGATGGTCCGCGATCCGGCCAGCGGCAAGTACAAACGCACGCGGCTGTTCGTGCTGACGCTCGGGTACTCGCGGAAGTCCGTGCGGCTGCTCACGTGGCGGTCGAGTAGCCAGCGCTGGGCGGCGCTGCACGAGGAGGCGTTTCGCCGACTCGGCGGCACGCCCCGCGTGATCGTCCTCGACAATCTGCGCGAAGGCGTGCTCACGCCCGACGTGTACGACGCCCAGCTCAATCCGCTCTATCGCGATGTGCTCGCGCACTACGGGGTGGTGGCACTGCCGTGTCGCGTGCGCGATCCGGATCGCAAAGGCAAAGTGGAGTCGGGCATCGGCCACACACAGCGCACGCCGCTCAAAGGGCTCCGCTTTGAGACGATTGAGGCGGCGCAAGCCTACCTCGATCAGTGGGAAGTGCGCTGGGCGGACACGCGCATCCATGGCACGACGAAGCGCCAGGTCAGCGTGATGTTTGCCGAGGAGCGGCCGCATCTGCAGCCGCTCCCCCTCGAGCCCTTTCGCTACTATCGCCACGGCACGCGCGTCGTGCATCTCGACGGCTGTGTCGAAGTGGAGGCGGCCTACTACAGTGTGCCGCCCGGCTGGATCGGGCAGCAGGTCGTCGTGCAGTGGGATGATCTCCATGTCCGCGTGCTCGATCCCAAGACGAGCGGCCTGCTGCGCGAACACCTCCGCACGCGGCGCGGCCACCATCGCGTGGCGGACGCAGATCGCCCCACCCGGACACCGACCAAGACGCTGGCGCTGCTGGATCAGGCCCGCAAAGCGGGGCCGTCCATCGGCGCGGTGTGTGACCACATCCATCGGACCGAGGGCGTGCTCGCCCCGCGCCGTATCCTCGGGGTGCTCGCGCTGGCGCGCAAGCATGGCCCGGCCCTGACCGAAGACGCCGCCCACTTCGCCCTCGAAGCGGGGGCGCCGTCGTACCGCTTCCTCCGCCGCTATCTCGAGCGCGTGAAGCTGCCGGCCACGGCGCTCAAACAGATCGACCCGCTCATCCGCCATCTCACCGACTACCGCGCCCTCATCGAACAGCGAGCTGCCGCCGTATGAACGTCACCGAACTGGATCGCGCCCTCCGGAAACTCCGCCTCTCCGGCATGGCCGACGTCCTGGAAACACGCCTCCGCCATGCGCAGGCCGAGCGGCTGCCGCCGCTCGATCTCATCGCCATGCTCGTCAACGATGAACTGCAGCGGCGGCAGGATCGCCTGCTCGAACGGCGGCGCGTCCAGGCGCGCTTCCGCGACCCGAGTCGCTCGCTGGACTCCTTCGATTTCACCTTCAACAAGAAGATGAACCGCGCGCTGCTCTTCGAGCTCGCGACGGGCCGCTTCATCACGCAACGCGAAGATCTATTGCTCGTCGGTCCACCCGGTACGGGCAAGAGTCACCTGGCGCAGGCGCTCGGCCAGGCGGCGATCCAGCAGGGCCATCGCGTCCTGTATCGCGAAGCGCACCTCCTGCTCGAGGAGCTCACGGACGCCACGCTCGACGGCACACGCAAGGAGGTCTTCACGGAGCTCAGCACGGTGCCCCTGCTGATCATCGACGATCTCGGGATGCGGAAGCTGCCACCGACGGCCGCCGAGGATCTGCTCGAACTGATCATGCGGCGCTACGAGCGGGCGTCCACGATCCTCACCTCCAATCGCCCCGTCGACGACTGGGGCAAGCTGCTCGGCGACACCGCCGCCGTCACCGCGCTCCTCGACCGCCTGCTCCACCATGCCCACGTGATCACTTGCGGCCCCCGGAGCTGGCGGACCAAACTCCACGCGGCGACCGACACCTCCGTCACGCCGACCCGATAACCAGCCTCAGCCCGTCAGCGTGGTGGCCGGTTTTGAAGTGTCGATCAGTGGCCGGATTTGAGGTGTCCACCGAGGAGACTGACCACCGGAAACCCAGCTTTACTTGATGCCTCGCTCTCGGGAAAAGTCATCGAAAGACGGCAAATCTG
>NZ_JAJTHI010000058.1 GCF_021298855.1 Gemmatimonas sp. | reverse complement strand
GCGCGGGCGCCCCGCCGACACGCTCGTGCCAAGGACGCGCACACCGGCTCCGAGCAGCGCCGACGCCAGCGTATCGCCGGCGAAGCCGCGAAGCGCCGTGCCGTTCCAACTGAACGACAGCGGCTGGGTGCGGTCGATCCCGAGTCCTCCCGTAGCCAGGCGCTTCATGCGGTGGGCTCCGCGCGGGGGGGGAGCAGGGGGCGCGTGTCCAGAATGGCGTGCGTACGGGTATCGCGTACCACGTGGATCCATTGCCGACAGCCGTGCACATGTACCCACTGTTCGGTCAGGGGGCCCAGCGGGGTTTCGCGCACGTACAGCACACGCGCCCACTCCTCATCGGTCGCGTGGGCGGGGAGGGGCACGCCGGAGCCCGCGTGGCGGAACTCCACTTCGTCGCGCGGGCCGCAGTGGGGGCAGGGAATGCGCAGCATGTCAGTGCGCCACGCCGGCAGCGCCGTGCTCGTCCACCAGGGCACCGGTCGTGAAGCGTTCGAGTCCGAAGGCGATGCTCAACGGATGCGGAGTGCCCGTGGCAAGTGTATGCGCGAAGACCACCCCCGAGCCGGGCGTGGCCTTGAAGCCACCGGTCCCCCAGCCGCAATTGAGAAAGAGCCCGTCCAGCGGCGTGGCGCCGATGATGGGGGCCGCATCGGGAGAGACGTCCACAGTTCCGGCCCACACGCGCAGCAGGTGCGCGCGCGCCATGATGGGGTACAGCTCCATGGCCGCCTGGAGTTGCTGTTCGAGAATGTGCGAGGAGCCACGCTGTGCGTACGACCGATAGGGATCACGGGCGGCGCCCATGACCAGCTCCCCCTTGTGCGCCTGGCTCACGTACATGTGCAGGCGCCCGGAGAGCGCGACGCAGGGCAGGAAGGGCTCGTGTATGTCCGAGACGAGCGCCTGCAGCGGATAGCTCTGCACCGGGATGTCCAGCCCCGCGAGGCGGGCCAGCAGCGGGGTGCGCCCCGCGCCCACGAGCCCGACGCGGCCGGCGCCGATGTCGCCGCGTGTGGTCCGCACCCCGGTGACGCGGTTGCCGCTGCGCAGGAACCCGGTGACCGCGCACCCCTGCAGGAGGTGTATCCCCGCGGCATCGCAGGCGCGCGCCAGGTGGAAGACGACCGCATCGTGACGCGCGATCCCCCCACGCGGTTGCAGCGCCGCGCCATAGACCGGATAGCGCGGCGCGTCGGAGATATCCAGGATCGGGCAGAGACGGGGAAGATCCTCACGCGTCACCCAGTCGGCGTCAATGCCGGCCATGCGGTTCGCGTAGACCACGCGTTGCGCCGCCGCCGCTTCCGCCTGCGAGTGGGCGAGGGTGAGCAGCGAGCGCTGGTCGAAGAGGATCTCTGGGCCCAGCTCCTCGGGCCACTGCTCCCACCGCTGCACGCAGAACTCATAGAGCGGCATGCTCTCTTCGCGCAGGTAATTCGAGCGGATGATCGTGGTGTTGCGCACCGCGTTGCCGTTGCCCAGCCAGCTGCGTTCCACCACGGCCACGTTGGTCAGGCCGTGCTCGCTTGCGAGATGGTAGGCGGTGGAAAGCCCGTGCAGCCCTCCGCCCACCACGATGATGTCGTAGTGAGCGCGCGGCTCGTGGTGGCGCCACAGGACGGGCGGATTGCAAAAGGCGTGTTCCACGGCGGGGTTAACGGGTGGTGTCGCGCGGCAGGGCGTAACCGAGGGCGCGGCGCACGGCCCCGATCACGGTGTCCGGATACTCGTACGGAAAGTTATGCGACGCGCCCGCGGGCGGATGGATCAGTTCCGCCCGGTTCGAGACCGCGAGATAGCGCACGCGGGATCGCGGGAAGAAACCGAGCGCGCGCCGCTCGAGGGCAGCGGGCAGGCGCAGCGGCCGGATCTCCTCGTCTACCCCCCCGCGCGGGATCACCACGAATACCGGCAGGCTGTCCAGCTCCCCGTCGTACACCACCAGGTCGGGGGCCTCACGCCCCACCACGGGGGCGGTGAACTCCTCGAAGATCGACGCGCTCGCGAAGGCATTGGCGGCGCGTGCCATGCCGCCGTTCATCGCCTCGCGCACGTCGGCCAGCAGCGTGTCGCGCGCGCGCACGAAGGGCGGGGCGTTGGGGCCAGGGCGCGGTCGCGGCGTCCAGAGGCCGAACGCAGCGCGCATGCCCGTCAGGCGTCCCTGCATCACCAGCCCCTGCGCCGCCGCGGCCCCGAACACCGGGGCGTAGACGAACGCATCGGGGGGCGTGGCGTCCAGCAGCACCACCGCTGCCGTCCGGGTGGGATAGCGGCGCGCGTAATTGGCCGCCAACAGGCCGCCGTACGAATGCCCGACGAGGACGAAGGGTCCCGGCTCGCCCGCACGACGGAGCAGTGTCTCCAGCTCCTCCGCCTCCACCCGCGTGCGCCGGGGAAAGGGGCCGGGATCGCTCCACCCCGTACCCGCCCGATCGAAGAGGAGCGATCGCGTCTCGCCGCGCATGGCCCGATGCAGGTGGTACAGTGCGTTCCCCTGCTCATGAGCACCAGGGATCCACACCACCGTCGCGCCGCCGCGCGCGTTCCCTTCGGCAAGCAGGTGCAGTCGGTACCCTCCCACATCCACCAGCCTCCCCGGCGGTGGCACCGCCGCCATGGCGCGCTGCTGGTCGAGGCCACCCTTGATGCCCATGGCGGTGAGCACCACCCCGATCAGCGCGGGAGCCAGCGCCACCAGTCGCAGCGCCCGACCGAGGCGACGGGTTGCCAGCGCTACCAGCCCTCCCAGCACCAACAGGACGCCGCCCAGCAGTGCTCCACCAAACGGCTGCGACAGTAGCGTATAGAGCCCGTTCAGCATCAGTGGCCTCCCGGCGGCGTGGCGGGACTCTTCGCCCCGTCCAGCGCCTCGATGGTGGCGGTGGAGGGCTCACGCGTGCGCTGCAGCCGCGCCGCCACCCGCTCCGCCTCGGCGAACACCCGCAGGACATTTCCGCCGGCGAGCTTGCGCAGGTCCGCGTCGCTCCAGCCACGGCGAATCAGCTCGGCAAAGAGCGCCGGGTAGCGCGACACGTCCTCGATGCCCTCCACCACGTTCATCGGCCCGGTCGCGCCGTAGAAGTCCGCGCCGATTCCCACGTGATCGACCCCCGCCACGCGGCGAATGTGTTCCACGTGGTCCGCCACGTCCTTCAGGGTGGCGCGCGGCATCGGCCCGTGCGTCGCGACCCACTCGCGCAGGAGGCGCTCGGCCGCGCTGTCGCTCGTGGCCCGCTGCAGGCGCGGAATGAGCGCCTCCGACCAGCGCCGCAGCGGCTCGGACACGAATACCGTGACGAAGTTCACCTGCACCACGCCACCGTTGCGCGCCATGCGCTGCAGGATGGAATCGGGGACGTTGCGCACGTGGTCGGTGAGCGCGCGCGCCGACGAGTGCGAGAAGATCACCGGGGCCTCCGTCACGTCCAGCACGGCGCTCATCGCCGCGGGTGACACATGCGAAATGTCCACCAGCATGCCGAGGCGGTTCATCTCGCGCACCACCTCGCGGCCGAAGGGAGTGAGCCCTCCGTGGCGCGGCAGCTCCGTCGCCGCGTCGGCCCAGTCGGTGGAGTGGAAGTGGGTGAGCGTCATGTAGCGCACCCCAAGGTCGTAGTACGCGCGAAGCGCTCCCAGGGAGTTGGCGATGACGTGCCCGCCTTCGATCCCGAGCAGCGAGGCGATCCGTCCGCTGGCGCGCACACGGCGAATGTCGGCCGTACTCGCGGCGAACCCGAGATCGCGCGGATAGCGGGCGATGAGGCGCCGGGTCAGGTCGATCTGTTCCAGCTGGGCGCGCATGGCGTTCAGCGGCGAGAGGTCACTCGGCACGTAGACCGACCAGAACTGCGTGCCCACCCCGCCGTCCCGCAGCTTCGGCAGGTCCGTGTCACCGGCGCCGCGCGCGCGCAGGTCGCGCGCGGTGAGGTCCATGGGATGCGTGGGGTCGAGGCGCAGCACCCATGGCAGGTCGTTGTGGGTGTCCACCAGCCCCACCTCGCGCAGGAGCGCCTGCGCGCGGCGCAGTGGCGCGTCGTCGCTGGCCGTCCCCTGCGCCGGCAGGGCGGTGAGGGGCGCGCCCCCCAGCGTTGCCACGGCCAGGCCAGTGGCGGCGGCAACCCGTACCCACGTGTTCCGGGACGTGATCATGGGGCCTTCGCTGCCGGCGCCTTTGGCACCGCCACCGCGCCCGTAGGCCACCCACCGTCGAGAAAGGCGCGCAGCGCCGCGAGCAGCTCGGCGGGTCGCTCATACTGCGGCCAGTGCCCCATGCCGGGCATCACCAGCAGGCGCCCCTGCGCCATGCCGGCCACCCACTCCCGGCTTCCCCCCAGCGGCGGGTTGTCGCGGTCGCCGTGCACGACCAGCAGGGGGAGCCCGAAGCGGGAGAGTCCCTCGCGGAAGTCGAACAATCCCAGCTTGGCAATGAGCCGAGGCACGAAATCGTTGTAGCGCGACCCGATCTCGTTGGGGGAATCGCACACATCGGGGGCGCGATACCACTGGGTGGAGTCGGGCCAGTTGGTCCGCAGCCCCATCCACGCCCCGGCCCGACACCGCCCCACCTCGTCTCCCGCGAACTCGCCAGCGGCGACCCGGGCGGCCATGCGCCGCTGCAACGCGGGATCAAGCTTGGGCGCCGAGTTCTTCCGCATGTCCTCCCACCACGGGGAGAAGCGCGGCCCCACCGGGGTCAGCAGCACGAGCCGCGAGACGCGCGTCGGGAACTGCTCGGCGTAGCGATAAGCCGCCAGCGCGCCGCCCGACCACCCCACCATGGTCACCTTGTCCGCGCCCACGGCCCGGCGAATCACCTCGGGATCCACCGCATCGAACTCGAGAATTCCCATCTTGTCCGGGGGCACCGAGTCGGTGCGTCCGCGTCCGCGGATGTCATACGTCACCACACGCCGCGTGTCGGAGGCCAGGGCGTCCAGGCTGGCGGCAAAATAGTTGGCGGCGTTCACCAGGACGACGTCGGGGCCGCGCCCCACTTCGCGGTACCAGAGCCGCACGCCGTCGGGGGTCGTGGCGTATCCCGTGCGCTCCGGCGGGCCCGCCTCCACCAGCCGCTTGAGTGTCGCCAGCTCCGCGTCGAAGCGCTGCGCCGAAGCGCGCAGTCCCGCCGCGGCGCGCGCCCGCGCGGTGTCCGCCGCCCCGGGCGTCAGCCCCGCCGGCAGTCGCGTTTCCGCGAACACATCGTAGCGCACCGTGGTGCGCCCATCCTGCTCCTCGAGCGAATAGGTCGCGAACCCCATGAGCGTTCCATCCGTCCCCACCAGCTTCATGGTGCGACGGCGGTACGGCACGAGTTCCGCGTTCACCAGGTAGTAGTCGGGGGCGCCCCCGGCCGCCGGACGTGCGGCGAACACCTCACCGGCAGCGCCCCACGGTCCTCCGGCGTGCGTGAGCCGGTTGCCCTGTTTCCACGCCGACGGCTCCACGATGTGCGGCCACACCGTCATCGCCGTGCGTTCGATGGTGACGGTGTGCTGCGCCACCAGATGGGTGGCGTCGGGCACCTGCCCGGGTGACGAGGCGGGCGCGATGGATGCCACGAGGGCGACGAGCGGAAGCGTGCGACGCACGCGGCGGACGACAGTCATGAGCGAGTCATTGAAGGGTCACGGGCGCAGGTGGCGCACGAAGAACTGCGTGCGCTGTTCGTCGTTGTAGCGGGCCGTCTGGCCAACCTGACCATGGCCCGAATTGGCGAAGATCGACAGCTCGTGCTGGAACCCCAGCCGCACCAGCTCCTCGGACATGCGCATCGTCTCGGGGAAGGTGGCCACATCGCTGAGGGCACTCATGAGTCGCAGATGGCCGCGCACCTTGGGGGCCAGCAGGATGGCGTTGGCCTGATCGTACAGCGCCGCGTTCTGCTGCGGCAATCCAAGATACGTCTCGTACAGCTGGTTCCCCACAGGATCGAAGCCGGGGACCTCCACCGAGGCGGCCGAATAGACGTCCGGGGCCTGGGCGAGCGCGCGCAGCGCGTAATGCCCGCCCCACGAGCGCCCCCAGATGCCCACGCGGGTGAGATCCATGAAGGGGAGTCGCGCTCCCAGCTGGCGAATGGCGCCCGCATGGTCGGCGATCTCGAAGGTGCCCCACTTCCGGAACACGACATCGTGGAATGCCTTCGATCGTCCCGGGGTCCCGCGGGCGTCGAGCGTGACCACCACGAAGCCCAGATTGGCGAGCGCGCGGTTGTATTGCGCCGGTCCGGGTTCCGCGAAGGTGGTCGGACGCACCGCGACCTGCGGCCCCGCGTAGAGGAACTCCACCACGGGATACGAGCGCGTGCTGTCGAAGTCGAAGGGGAGGTACATGGTGACCCACAGGTCGGTACTCCCGTCGGCGGCCTTCACGACGTACTCGCGCGGCGGGGTCCACCCCACACGACGCAGCCGGTCGATGCTGGCCTCGCCCAGCGCGGTCACCTGTGCGCCGTCGCTGCGGCGCAGCACCGTGTGCGGCGGACCGGCAGGGGAGGACCAGCTGTCCACGAAGCAGTCGGCCAGCGGGCACATCGTCACCTCGTGCACGCCCGCCCCTTCGCTGAGCCGCTGGGCCGTGCCCCCGCCCGCGAGCGGCACCCGATACAGATGCCGATCATACGGGCGTGCCGGGTCACCCTGTGCCATGAAGTACACCCACCCGCGCTGCTGGTCCACGCGCACCACCGACGTCACGGGGAAGCTGCCCTGCGTGAGGCGCGCCACCATGCGGCCGTTCAGGTCGTAGCGGTACAGGTGATCCCATCCGTCCCGCTCCGAGCGCCAGAGAAACCCGGTGCCGTCGGGAAGCATCGTCCACGGGAAATCGTCGCCCCACACCACCTCGTGGTGGTTGGTGAGGAAGGTGGGGGAGCGCTCGCTCATGATGACGCGGCCCTCGCCGGTGGACGGGTCCGCCGCCCACACCTCGACGCTGTGCAGCAGGCGGTCGTACTTGGCCACCAGCACGCGCGATTCGTCGGGCAGCCACCCCATGACCTGGAGATAGCTGTCGCGCGTGTCTCCCAGGTTCAACGCCACCGGGCGCCCCCACACCACGTCGAGCACGTACAGCGAGGACGCCTGCAGCACGCCGCCCGCCCGCGTCCACCGCGTCTCCAGCGGCTCCACGAACATCTTGAGCCATTGCGCGCCCAGCATCTTCTGCATGCCGCGCACATCGTGGCGCTGCGCCACGAAGCGCGTCCCGCTCGGGGACCAGGGCTCCCAGCGGCGCGTCTCCACGGTCCACAGCGAATCGGCGGTGCCGTCGGTGGTACGCATGAGGGTTCGCCCGTCGGTCGCCGAGCGCAGGGCGATGTCGTGTCCCTGCACGCCGAGGTACCAGCGGCCGTCGGGAGAGCGGCGCTCGAGATTGCGCGTTTCGCCGCCGCCGGTGAACGACTCCTGCCAGAAGGGCTGCGGCCGCTGCCGGGTGAGTTCGCTGGTGGCCAGACGATCGCCCTCGTTGGCCGTGGGGCGCGGCAGCCGCGTCAGCGCATAGGTGACGAGGTCCAGCTGCCAGTTGTCTCCCTCCAGCTCGAAGCGCAGCTGCTGCGGCGCGGTGAACACCACCTGGGCAAACGGCACCCCGCGCCCGGCGGGCTCGTGCCCCAGCCGTTCGACGAGGGCGCGGCGCAGCCGCTCGGCATCCAGCAGCGGCGTCGTGCGTCCGGTGGCCAGCTCCACGCGCTGCAGCACCCGGTCGTTGGGGCCGCCTCCAGCGTACCAGAGACTGGTGCCGCCGGGGATCCACCCCGGCACCACCCGCCCGCCCTGGACGAGCTGGTCAAAGTCGAGGTAGGCGTCGTAGACGGCGCGACGCGCCGGGCTGATCGGGGCCGACTGGGCAACGAGTGGTGCCGCCAGCGATGCGGAGGCAACGAGGGCGCCCGCGAGTATGGCGGCAGCACGCGCGGAGGGTCCTGCAGGACAATGGGGAAACGGTGACACGGACACGACCGGTGGAAAGTGTGAGGGCCGGCTGGGCCTCCCGGGAATCAGCGCACGCCCTGCTGCTGCGCCAGCCACGCGTCCACCCGCTGCTCGAGGGCGAAGAAGGGCAGCGGACCGTCGGCCAGAATCACCCGGTGAAAGGCGCGCGGGTCGAAGCGCGGCCCCAATGCCTGCTCGGCGCGCGTGCGCAGGCGCTGAAACGTCAGCATCCCCATGCGGTAGCCCAGCGCCTGGCCGGGGATGTCGCAGCAGTAGCGCAGCACTTCCGACGCCACTTCGGCGTCGGAGATCACCGAGTTGGCGCGCAGGTAGGCGAGGGCACGCTCGTGGCTCCACCCGAGCAGGTTGAGCCCCGTGTCGAGCACCAGACGAGCGGCGCTGTAGAGCTCCATGATGCGGCGCCCGTAGAGGTCGAACGGATCGCGATAGCCTCCCATCAGCTCGGCCAGCGCGGCGGCGTATTCCCCCCACCCTTCGGTGTAGGCGGTGCTGGCATAGTTGCGCCGCAGCGGGTGCTTGTTCGCCAGCACCTCCTGCACCAGCGCCAGGTGGAAGTGGTGCCCGGGGTGGATCTCGTGGTACGCCAGCCCCTCGAACCACACCGTGGTTTTCTGCGCGAGCTGTCCGCCGTTGAAGAAGTACACCCCGGTGGAGTCGGCGGCCGATGGCTGGCGGTAGTAGCCGTACGTCATCCCCGCCTCCAGCGCCGGGTCCAGCCGTCGCACATCGTACGGGGCGCGGGCCAGGTCGGCGAACTGCTCCCCCAACCGCGGGCGCAGTGCGGCCAAATGTCCCAGCATCTTGTCGCGCATGACGTCGGGGGAGGAGGGCACGAAGCGCGGGGCCGTGCGCAGGTACTGATGGAATGCCTCGCGGGTGCGCGTATGCTCCGCCGCCTCTCCCGCCGCACGCCCGAGCGCCTGGCGGATCGAATCCAATTCGGCGGTGATGCGCGCGATCTCGCGGAGCCCCAGCTCGTGGATCTGCTCGGGGGTCCGGTCGAAGGTGAGCGACGCGCGCACCAGCCGACGATAGTGGGCCTCTCCCCCGGGATACTGCGCGAGCCCCACGGTAACGGGCGCCTGCGCCAGATACGGCCCCTCCAGCCACGCGAGGAGCCGGTCGAACGCCGGGTTCACCCGCTCGACCACCTCGGCGGCCAGCTGCTCCTGAAAGCGCGCCACGGCCGCGCTGTCCTGTCCCCGGACCTTCTGCAACCGTGCGTCGGCCACCGCCAGCGGGCTGCGCGCGGGCTCGGTGCGGAACTGCCGCAGCAGTGTGACGGCCGCCACCACCTCGGGCTTCGGCATCCGGTACCCGTGCCGCACCTGCCCCCGCAGATACCCGTGCACCGCATCCACGACCCCGGCATACTGCCCGGCCAGGTCGAGGTAGCGAGTCAAGTCTGCGGGGGCCGCAAAACGCTGGGCTCCCAGGATCGCATGTACGCCGACGAACCCGTTGCCATAGGGGGAAACCGGGTTGCGGAACCAGAAGGCGTCCGCCTCGTCGGCCATCTCCATGGCGCGCGCCCGCGTAACGGCCGCCAGGCTCCACGCCTCGCTCCCAACGGGAAGCGCCCCGATGCTGTCCAGCTGCGCCAGGATGCGCCGCCCGAACGCGGCATCTTCCTCGGCGTCTTCCTGAGATGGAACCGGCAGGCGCTGCACCGGTAACCCCGTGCGCAGGCGTACCCCCGCCGTCGTGGCAACTATGCGCCCCCACAGGGCATCGGCAATGGCGGTGATGCGGGCGCTGTCCCCCGTGGCCACGCTTCCGGGGGCCCGCGCCCGTCCGCGCCCTTGCGCCTCGGCCCGGGCCGGCGATAGCGCCGTCGGCAGGGCAACCGCCAGAAGGAGACAGGAGGTGGCGAGCGCCCCGGAGCGTGTAGGGAAGGCCATTACCGGCCGATCAGGTTGGGATTGGTGGTGCGCTCCAGATCGGGGAGCGGGAAGCAGCGATTGGTCCCGTAGAAGCCGCCGCCGAAGGGGAACGGTGCGCCCGTGGCGGGCACGAATGGTAGGGAGAGACGTTGGAAGTCGCCAAGATGCTGGGACTCGAGGAACAGCTCGGCCCGGCGCTCGTACGTGAGCTGGGCCCGCACTTCGGCCGCCGAGGTGGAGGCGAACGGGGGCAGGGCGGGGGTGGTCCGGGCGTGCAGCGTGTTGATGATCGCCACGGCCGCCGCCACGTTGCCGGCCGCCAACTCGGCTTCAGCAATGATCAGCTGCGCCTCCGCCCACTTGGCGATGGGGATGGGGGCGGCGAAGCTCGTGTACTTGGTCTGCACGAACAGCGAATCCGAGTTGTTCGCCCCCGTGCGGTTGGCGTTGGTGACCGGCACCCGTGGATCGCGCACGCCCGCAAAGGTCATGGCCCGGTACACCGGGCCCACCGTGAGCCCCGCGGTCTGGTTGTTGATATTGAACACCGGGTTGAAGCGGCGGGGGTCCGCGCTGGAAAATGTGGCGTTTCGCACGAAGTTGGCGGGGACCTGCCGGGCGTCGGCAGCCGCCTCGGGGAGGCGCATCAGGTTGAGGCGCGCACGCGCACGCCCCAGATACGCCATGGAGAGGATATCGGCAGCATTGCTGGCCTGCGCCTCAGCGATCGCGGCCGTGAAACGCTCCTCGGCCCGTGTCCACACCTGCGCCTTGGGGAGTTCCGGGCCCGTGGCGATGGTGGCGGTGCACATCTGCTCACCCATCAGGAGGAGCGCATACCCGGCATAAGCGGCGTTGGTGGCGAGCAGTTGGCGGCGATTGGTGACCTGGGCATCGGACCACGTTTCGAGCCCCTTCTGCAACTCGCTGGAAAGCCAGAGCGTGACGTTGAGGGCACCGAAAGGACCGAGCCCGCCGCACCCGCCGGTACTGATGGTGGAGCTGGTGGCGATGTCGCGGCGGTCCACCTGCCACGTGGTGTTGCCGGTGGACGAGTTGGCCAATTCGTCGCCCAGCGTGCCGCCGCTCACGACGGCGCCGCCGAAAGCGCACTCGAAATCGCCAATGACCGAGTTCATGAGAATGGCGGCGTTGGCGGGCACGACGGCGTCGCTGGCCGGAACGCGGCTGGGAATGTCCACGTCCAACAGGGAGCCGCACGCGGCCGTGACGGCAAGGAGCGCGAGAGTACTGGCGCGCACGACGGCGCGCGCGGCGCGGGTACGGGGAATCATGGAGATAGGCACCGGGCGCCTCAGAAAGTCAGGTTGAGGGAGAACCGCATCTGCCGCGGCAGCGGAAGGTTGGCCTGCTCGCTGGCGGTCAGCTCGCCGAAGCCACCCGGCTGTTCCGTCTCCGGGTCCAGCCCCGACCAGCGGGTCCAGGTAATGAGGTTGCGGCCGGCCAGCAGCAGCGAGGCGCGCGAGGCGCGCACCTGGCGGGCGAGGGCGTCGGGAAGGTCGTACGACACCGAGACCTCACGCAGCTTGGCGAAGGAGGCGTCGTTGATGAAGCCGCTGGTGAGCACCAGCGCACTGCCGCGCTGCGCGTAGGCCACGTCGCGCGGATCGAACTCCTGCGGATAGTAGTTCTGGCGGCAGAGGCGGAACACGGTGCAGCGCGCCCAGAGGTTGGTGTCGAAGCGGCGCATGCCCTGGCGGAAATCGACCATGGTGTAGAGCCGGAGTCGCTGGCCAAGGCGCACGGTGGAGGTCACCGCGCCCTCGTACCTGGGGGTGGAGCGGCCCAGGAAGGTGAGCGGCGCGGTGGCGCAGGGCGCGGGGCCGCTGGGCGTTTCGCACTGGAGGTTGGTGGCCTGCCCGTTGGCATCCAGCGTGGCGCTGGTCAGCCGCTGCCCGAAGAAGGCGGCGACGGGGTAGCCGACGCGGTGCTGCTGGGCGCGGGGGAAGGTGCCCACGAAGATCGGCGGCTGCCCACCCAGATCGGTGATCTCGTTTTCGTTCGAGTTGAGCGTGGCCGTCAGGTCCCAGCCAAGCCGTTCGCCCGTGAGCACCGCCACCGTGGTGCGTAGCTCGAACCCATCGTTGCGGATGGCGCCCAGATTGGTGAAACGGGTGCCGATGAACCCGCTCGAGGGGGAGACGGGCGCCAGGACGATGGCGTCGCTACGATTCTGCCGGAACCAGGTGAACTCCATGGCCACGCGGTCCTGAAAGAACCCGGCGTCGAAGCCCAGCTCCAGCTCGGTGCCCAGCTCGGGCTTGAGATCGGGGTTGCCCACCGCCTGGGTGGTGAGGGCCGGCTGGTCACCGGGGCCGGTCACGGGCCCCAGCGTGCGCAGTGCCGCGAAGGCGTCCGGCTGTTGACCGGCGGCGCCGTAGGCGGCGCGCAGCTTGAGGGTGTTGACCATGCTCCCCTTCCACCACCCTTCCTCACTGGCCACCCAGCTGCCGCTGATCTTGGGGTAGGTGGCCGCCTGGAAGTCGGTGCCGAACGCGCTGTTGTTGTCCACGCGGACCGCGCCAGTCACGAAGAGCCGGTTGCGCCAGCCCAGCTGCTGCTGGGCGTACGTCCCGATCGTGGTGTTCTCGATGAAGTCGTCGCCGCCGGTGCGCACTGAGGTGCCCAGGATGGTACTGAGCCCTGGTGCGGGGAACTGCTGGCCGCTGACCGTGGTGAGACGCGTGAGGCGGCCGAAGTACTGGGCGCCCACGCTGGTCTGGCTGGAGAGCCCGTCGCGGAGCGTGGCGTTGTAGGTGGCGCTGTAGTCCAGCGTGTTGGTACGCGCGTCGCGCAGCTGCACATCCTTGCGTCCCGCTGCGACCGCCGGGCTGTAGAAGCGCGCCTGCTCCGGGATCATGCGACGCACGATGTTCTGGTTGTTCTCCTGCACCATGTCAGAGCCGATGTTGAGCCGCTGGGTGAAGCGGCTGCCCAACTGGTGCTGCAGCTGCGCGGAGACGGTGGTACGCTGCAGCAGCTGGAAGACGTCGTTGACGCCGTAAAGCACCTCGGGAGGTGCGGCAAAGAAGCCGCGGCTGGGGGAGCCCGCGGTCAGCGGGTTGGCGTTGAGGGCGCTGAACAGCGGGGCGCCGGCCCCTTCCTGCGGGGCGAAGCTGGTCTTGCCGGTCACCACGCCCAGGTCGAGACGGGCCGTCAGCGAGGGGCGCGGAAGGAACTGCAGGTTGGCGCGGAGCGACGACTGCTGCTGCCGGTTGTTGAGGTCGATCCCTTCGTCATCCTGCAGCACGCCGCCCACGCGATAGCTGACCGGCCCCGAGCCGCCATCGATGCCGAGCGCGTACCGCTGGAACTGGCCGGTCCGCCAGATGCTGTTCCCCAGTGTGCGTTCGTTGTCCACGGCATTGAAGGACAGGATCTGCCCCTGCGGCGAGCGCGCATAATTGGTGGGGATGCGTCCGGCCGGGTCCGCGAACTCGTTCGTCCCCTGATCCGCCGTCAGGGTGAAGCGGGCCTTCTCCCCGGCGCGGCCGGATTTGGTGATGATCTGAATGACGCCGTTGGAGGCCTCGGTGCCGTAGAGCGTGGCCGCCGCGGGCCCCTTGATCACCTCGATCGACTCGATGTCCGCCGGGTTGATGTCGTTGAG